>NZ_JBFWVQ010000004.1:0-131695 GCF_050246655.1 Pseudonocardia sp. | reverse complement strand
AGCCCTGCATGCGACCGATCTCGGCGGTCTGGGTGGACTCGATGTCGTAGGCGAGGGTGCGGACCACGGGGTCGGTCGTGTGGTCGCGCACCCAGGAGGCCATCTGCACGGCCTGCTCGTGGTGGACCGACATGTCCTGGCTGAACCCGACGTCGACCGAGTCCGCCTCGGGCGTGGCCGGGCCGCCGCCGGGCAGCCCGAGCAAGACGCCCGTGGCGGCGCCGAGCAGGAAGATCGCGAGCGCGCCACCGATGGCGACGAGCGCCCGTTGCCAGGCCGGCGTGCCCGCTGTGACCTCCCGCCCGGCCGGGGCGTCGGTCTCGGGATCCGTGCCGGTCGGGACGCTCATGATGCTCCTACTGGGCGGCCTGGCCGCTGATCTCGTCGATCGAGCCGGGAGTGCCCGGTGCGGGCGCCGCGGTGTACGGGGGCGGGGCGGCCTGGGTGAAGCTGCCCGGGCCGAGCTCGTTGCAGGTGCCCTGCGGTTCCGGGACGGTGTACGGGTTGCGCTGCAGCGCGAAGATGAACTGGTCGATCCTCGGGTCCGCGGCGTCGGCGACCTTGAGCTGGTGGCCCCAGGCCTGCACGGAGACCGGCTGGTCCAGGCCGGGGTAGGGCGACATCAGCAGGTACGGCTTGCCGTCCACCTTGGCGCGCAGCTGGGTGAGCGCGTCACCGGTGACCCGGTCCGGGTCGTAGGCGATCCAGACCGCGCCGTGCTCCAGGGCGTGCACCATGTTCTCGTTGCGCACGGGCTGGGTGTAGACCGTGCCGGTGCAGGTCGCCCACGAGTAGTCGTGCGCACCGCCGAACGGCGGGCTGTGCGTGTAGGCCACCTGTTGCGCCGGCCCGACGTGCTGGCCGCCGGTGTACTCCTGGGTGACGATGCCGGGGATGGCCAGCGACGGGTCGCGGTTCTCCGCGGTGGGCGTGAACGGGGCGAGCGTGGCGGCCTGCTCGTCCTTCGCGCGTCCCTGGTAGTAGGCGTAGCCGAACACCGCACCCGCGAAGAGGACGACGACGGTGATACCCGTGATGAGGCCCCACGGCGTGGACCTCTTCGAGACGACGACCGACCGCGCGCCGCGCACGGCCTTGCTCTTGTTGCCGCTGACCATGAACCGTCCAACGTCGTCCGCCGGGTTGCGGTGCCCGAGTGTAGGGGCGTCGGCCGGACGGCCGTCGGGGGCCACCGTCGGTCCAGTCCCTAGACTCGGTCCGTGACTCCCGCCCTGCTCGCCGACCTCGTCCGTGCCACGGCCTCCGACGTGCTGCGCGAGCGCGGTCTCGACACCGGCGTGCTGCCCGACGACGTGGGCGTCGAGCGGCCGCGCAGCCCCGAGCACGGGGACTACGCCACGAACGTGGCGCTGCGCACCGCGAAGAAGGCCGGGGTGGCGCCGCGGGATCTCGCGGGCTGGCTCGCCGAGGCGCTGGCCGCCGCCCCCGGGATCGCGAGCGCGGAGGTCGCGGGGCCGGGGTTCATCAACCTGCGGCTGGCCGCGGAGGCCCAGGGCGCGCTGGTGGGCGACGTGCTCTCCGCGGGCGCGGCGTACGGCACCGGCGACGAGTACGCCGGCCGGAACGTGAACCTGGAGTTCGTCTCGGCGAACCCGACCGGGCCCCTGCACCTGGGCCACACCCGCTGGGCCGCCGTCGGGGACGCGTTGGGCCGGGTGCTCGTCGCGCGCGGGGCGAAGGTCACCCGCGAGTACTACTTCAACGACGCGGGCGGGCAGATCGACCGGTTCGTCGACTCGCTGCTCGCCGCCGCGCAGGGCCTGCCGACGCCGGAGAACGGCTACGGCGGCGCGTACATCGGCGAGATCGCCGCGCAGGTCGTGGCGGCCGAGCCGGGGGCGCTCGAGCTGCCGGACGCCGAGCGGCGCGAGGTGTTCCGCCGCGTCGGCGTGGGGCTGATGTTCGACGAGATCAAGCGCTCGTTGCACGCGTTCGGCACGGACTTCGACGTGTGGTTCCACGAGAAGTCGCTGCACGACTCCGGTGCCGTCGACGCGGCGGTCGAGCGGCTCAAGGCCTCGGGCAACCTCTACTTCCACGACGGCGCGTGGTGGCTGCGCTCCACCGACGAGGGCGACGACAAGGACCGCCCCGTCATCAAGAGCGACGGGCAGCCCGCGTACATCGCGGGCGACCTCGCCTACTACCTGGACAAGCGGGCCCGCGGGTTCGACCTGTGCATCTACATGCTGGGCGCGGACCACCACGGCTACATCGCCCGCCTGCGCGCCGCGGCCGCCGCGTTCGGGGACGACCCGGACACCGTCGAGGTGCTGATCGGGCAGATGGTGCGGCTGTTCTCCGACGGGCAGCTCGTCCGGATGAGCAAGCGCAGGGGCACCGCGGTGAGCATGGACGACCTCGTGGAGTGGGTCGGGGTGGACGCCGCCCGCTACTCGCTCATCCGCTCGTCGGTGGACTCGGTGCTCGACATCGACCTCGACGTGGTGTCCCGGCGCACCAACGACAACCCGGTCTTCTACGTGCAGTACGCCCACGCGCGCCTGGCGTCGCTCGCCCGCAACGCCGCCGATCTCGGCCTGGAACCCGGCGACGCGTACGGGCTGCTGGAGCATCCCCGCGAGGGCGACCTGATCCGCACGCTCGGTGAGTTTCCCGACGTCGTGCGCACGGCCGCCGAGCTGCGCGAACCGCACCGGATCGCCCGCTACCTGGAGTCGCTCGCCGGGGCCTACCACCGGTTCTACGACGCCTGCCGGGTGCTGCCGATGGGTGACGAGCAGGCCACGGACCTGCACCGCGCACGGCTCGCGCTGTGCGTGGCCGCCCGCCAGGTGCTCGCCAACGGCCTGGGCCTGCTGGGCGTCTCCGCGCCGGAGCGGATGTGACCGAGCCTGCGAAGTCACGGTCCAGCGCAGCGACTGCCGTGCACCGCGGCGACGAGCGCAGCGAGGAGCTGACGTGAACGTCCATCCCGCCGGGCCGCTGCACGCCGGGATCCTCACCCCGCCGGACACGGCGGGGCCGCGCCCGGCCGGTGCGGCGGAGCTGGACGCGCTGGCCGCGGCGGTGTGGCCGCGCGGGGCCGCCCGCGGCACGGACGGGGTGCTGCGGCTGGCCGGGATGGACGTCCGCGAGCTCGCGGAGCGCTTCGGCACGCCGCTGTTCGTGGTGGACGAGGCGGACTTCCGCTCGCGGGCCGCCGAGTACGCCGCGGCGTTCGGGGCGCCGTCCGTGCACTACGCGGCGAAGGCGTTCCTCTCCGTCGAGATCGCCCGCTGGGTGGCCGCCGAGGGCCTGTCGCTGGACGTGTGCAGCGGCGGCGAGCTCGCCGTCGCGCTGCGGGCGGGCTTCCCGCCGGAGCGGATCGCGCTGCACGGCAACAACAAGAGCACGGCCGAGCTGGCGGCGGCGCTCGACGCCGGGGTGGGCCGGATCGTGCTGGACTCGTTCCACGAGATCGCCCGCCTGGACGCGCTCGCGACGCAGCGGGACACGGTGGTGGACGTGCTGCTGCGGGCCACGGTCGGCGTGGAGGCGCACACCCACGAGTTCATCGCCACCGCCCACGAGGACCAGAAGTTCGGCTTCCCGATCGCGGGCGGCGGTGGGTACATGAAGGACTCCGACGCCGCGGAGGCGGCGCGCCGCGTCCTGCGGGCGCGGGGGCTCTCGCTCGTCGGGCTGCACAGCCACATCGGCAGCCAGATCTTCGACACCGACGGCTTCGAGGTCGCGGCCCGCCGGGTCGTCCGGTTCCTCGCGCTCCTGCACGCCGAGCACGGTGCGGACGCGCTCGCCGGGGTGACGACGCTGGACCTCGGCGGCGGTTTCGGCATCGCCTACCGGCCGGAGGAGACACCGGTCGACGTCGCACGGCTGGCCGAGGAGCTGCGCGGGATCGTGGCGCGCGAGTGCCACGACGCCGAGCTGGCGGTGCCGGCGATCGCCGTGGAGCCCGGGCGGGGTATCGCCGGACCGGGCACCGTCACGCTCTACGAGGTGGGCACGATCAAGGACGTGCCGCTGTCCGGCGGGTCGCGCCGGTACGTGAGCGTGGACGGCGGGATGAGCGACAACATCCGCACCGCCCTCTACGACGCGGTCTACGACTGCCGGCTGGTGTCGCGCGCGTCGCAGCGGGACGGCTGCGGGGAGGCGGTGCTCAGCCGGGTGGTCGGCAAGCACTGCGAGTCCGGGGACATCGTCGTGCGGGACTGCTGGCTGCCCGCCGACCTCGCGCCGGGGGACCTGCTGGCGGTGGCCGCCACCGGCGCGTACTGCTACTCGATGGCCAGTTCGTACAACAGGCTCCCGCGGCCCGCCGTGGTGGCCGTGCGGGACGGGGACGCGCGGGTGCTGCTGCGCCGCGAGACCGAGGCCGACCAGTTCCGGTTGGAGGTGGGGCAGTGACGGCCGTGAACCTCTCGAAAGCCCGCTGGCCGGGCGTGATCGAGGCATTCCGCGACCGGATGCCGATCGCCCCGGGCGCCACGGTCGTCACGCTGCACGAGGGCGGCACCCCGCTGCTCCCGGCGCCGTACCTGTCCGAGCGCACCGGCTGCGAGGTCTACCTCAAGGTGGACGGCGCGAATCCCACCGGCTCGTTCAAGGACCGCGGCATGACGGTCGCGGTGACCGACGCGCTCGCCAAGGGCAAGCAGAGCGTCCTGTGCGCGTCCACCGGCAACACCTCGGCGTCGGCGGCCGCCTACGCCACCCGCGCGGGCATGACGTGCGCCGTCCTCATCCCGCAAGGCAAGATCGCGCTCGGCAAGCTGGCCCAGGCGGTCGCGCACGGGGCGTCGATCCTGCAGATCGAGGGCAACTTCGACGACTGCCTGGAGCTGGCGCGCAAGACGGTCGCGGACTACCCCGAGATCCAGCTCGTCAACTCGGTGAACCCGGCCCGGATCGCCGGGCAGGCCAGCGCCGCCTACGAGATCTGCGACGAGCTGGGGCGTGCGCCGGACGTGCACTGCCTGCCGGTCGGCAACGCGGGCAACATCACCGCCTACTGGGCGGGCTACCGCGCCTACCACGCGGACGGCCTGGTCCCGGCGCTGCCGCGGATGTTCGGCTACCAGGCCGCCGGCGCGGCGCCGCTCGTGCACGGCGAGCCGGTGCGCAAGCCCGAGACGATCGCCACGGCCATCCGGATAGGCGCGCCCGCCTCGTGGGGTGCGGCGATCCTCGCCCGCGAGCAGTCGGACGGGCAGTTCAAGGCCGTCACCGACGAGGAGATCCTCGCCGCGTACCGGCTGCTCTCGGCGCGCGAGGCCGTGTTCGTCGAGCCGGCGTCGGCCGCGAGCGTCGCGGGGCTGCTGCAGTCGCGCGCGGACGGCACGCTGCCCGCGGGCTCCCTCGTGGTGTGCACCGTCACCGGCCACGGCCTCAAGGACCCGGACACGGCGCTGCTCGCCGCGCCCGACCCCGTCGTCGTCCCGATCGACCCTTCCGCGGTCGCGAACGCCCTGGACCTGGCCTGATGCGATCCGTGCGCGTGCGGGTACCCGCATCGTCGGCGAACCTCGGCCCCGGTTTCGACACCCTCGGCCTCGCGCTCGGGCTGCACGACGAGGTCGAGGCCACCGCGGCCGCCGACGGACTGGTCGTGGAGGTCACGGGCGAGGGTGCGGGGCAGGTCCCGTGCGACGAGAGCCACCTCGTCGTGCGCGCGATGCTCGCGACGTGGAACGTGCTCGGTGGGCGGCCGCCCGGGCTGCGCCTGCGCTGCCGCAACGCCGTCCCGCACTCCCGTGGGCTGGGCAGCTCGGCCGCCGCCGCCGTCGCGGGTGCCGTCGCCGCCGCCGCCCTCGCCGGCCGCGACATCGAGGCGGAGCGCGACCCGTTGTTGCAGCTCACCGCCGGTCTGGAGGGCCACGCCGACAACGCGGCGGCGAGCCTGCTCGGCGGCCTGGTCGTGGCGTGGGAGGAGAGCGGGAATACCGCGCGGCACTTCAACGCTGTACGGCTCGACGCCCACCCGGGGATCGCCCCGGTGGCGTTGATCGCGAAGGCCGAGTCGTCCACGGCGATGACGCGGGGATTGCTGCCCGCGCACGTGCCGCTGGCGGACGCGGCCTTCACGGGAAGCCGCACCGCGCTCGCGGTGCTCGCGTTCACCGCGCGGCCCGAGCTGCTGATGCCGGCCACCGAGGACCGGCTCCACCAGAGCTACCGCCGCCCGGCCTACCCCGAGTCGGCGGACCTGGTGGACGCGCTGCGTCACCACGGGGTCCCGGCGGCGATCTCCGGGGCCGGGCCCACCGTGCTCGCGCTCACCCGGGACGGCAGGTTGCCGGACGGGCTGGATCTCCGGGGATTCACGCCGTGCCCGCTCCACGTCGACGCGGACGGCGCGCACGTCGAGACCGGGTGACCCGCTGATCGGCCGTTGATCGACCGCTGATCAACGGAGAGTGACCGCGACACGACGCCCCGGGCATGGGGGTTGTTGCCGCGGCGACATCGGGGCGGCTACCCTGGCAACCGCAACGGCGATCCCCGCGTCGACCCGCGCGGTCAATCGAGCCGAATCTGCGTATCCCGGACTTCTGGTGATCCGGTTTCGGAGCGAGCGGCCTGTATCCCGTGATCTGTCGCGATGATCGCCGCCCCTGCCTGTCGGGAGCGGTCGCCTCCATCCGCCTGCAGACCGACATGTCGTCCGGCACGCCGTCCGGGCGAGCGTGTGAATCCGCTGATCAGGGCCACGGCCCGATCGGTCAGGAAGGAACATTCGTTGAGCGAGACCGACCTCGTCAGCACCGAGGCCACCCCGACCGCTGCCACCGGCGCTCCTGCGCGGAAGCGGGGCGGACTTACGGGGATGGTTCTGGCGGAGCTCCGCCAGCTGGCCGGCGAGCTGAACATCCCCGGCATCGCGGGGATGCGCAAGGGCGACCTGATCGCCGCCATCAAGTCCGCGCAAGGTGGCGCCCCGACACCCGGCAACGGCGCCCCGGAGGCCGGCGCGACGTCGGGGCCGGTGGCGAAGGGTGCGCGCGCCAAGGGCGACGCGAAGGCGCCCGCCCGGGCCGCCACCAGCGGCGATGACGCCGGATCCCCTGCTGAGACCCCCGCCGAGCCCACCGCAGCGGCCCCCGTGCGCGAGCGTCGCCGGGCCGTCCGCGCGGCGGGAGCGCCCGCCGCCAACGGCGTGCCCACCACGAACGGCGCGAGCGCCGTCCCCGAAGAGGCCCACGTCGCACCGGCCGCGCCCGCCGAGACACCCGTGGCCGCAGCGCCCGCGCAGCCCGCCGAGACCCCTGCCACCCCCGCCACGCCGGACCGGCCCGCCGAGGCCGCCGACGCCGCCGAGGGGGGCGGCCGCCGCCGCCAGATGCGCGGGCGCAACCGCGCCGAGCGCGAGCAGCAGCCCGCTGCCGCGGCGGCTGCGTCCACCGAGGCCACGCCGGCCGCGGGCGCACCGCCCGCCGGCACCGACACACCGGAGCCGGACGGCGACGGCGATCGCGGGCCCCGCGAGGGCCGCCGCAACCGCAACCGCAACGACCGGGGTGAGCGGGGCGGCACCGGCCCGGGCGGGGACCGTCCCGACAACCGGGAGGACACCCGCGGCGGCCGTAACGACCGGGCCAGCGACCGGACCAGCGACCGGAATGACCGGAACGACCGGAACAACGACGGCCCGGACGACTCCGACGACGACGGCGAGGGCCGCGGCCGGCGGGGCCGCCGCTTCCGGGACCGCCGCCGGGGCCGCGACCGCGACCGCACGAGCGGCCAGGGCCGCGAGGGCGTGGACACCGAGGTCCGCGAGGGCGACGTGCTCCTGCCTGTCGCCGGGATCGTCGACATCCTCGACAACTACGCGTTCGTCCGCACCACGGGCTACCTGTCCGGTCCCACGGACGTCTACGTGTCGCTCTCGATGGTGCGCAAGTACGGCCTGCGCCGTGGCGACGCGATCACCGGCGCGGTGCGCGAGCCCCGCGAGGGCGAGCAGTCCCGGCAGAAGTTCAACCCGCTGGTGCGCGTGGACACCATCAACGGGCAGGACCCGGAGCTGTCCAAGCAGCGCCCCGAGTTCACCAAGCTCACCCCGCTCTACCCGAACGAGCGGCTGCGCCTGGAGACCGAGCCCCACAAGCTCACCACGCGCGTGATCGACCTGGTCATGCCCGTCGGCAAGGGCCAGCGCGCGCTGATCGTGTCCCCGCCCAAGGCGGGCAAGACCACGATCATGCAGAACATCGCCAACGCGATCACCACGAACAACCCCGAGTGCCACCTCATGGTCGTCCTCGTCGACGAGCGGCCCGAGGAGGTCACCGACATGCAGCGGTCGGTGAAGGGCGAGGTCATCGCCTCGACGTTCGACCGGCCGCCGACCGACCACACCACGGTCGCGGAGCTGTCGATCGAGCGGGCGAAGCGCCTGGTGGAGCTGGGGCACGACGTCGTCGTGCTGCTGGACAACATCACCCGCCTCGGCCGGGCCTACAACCTGGCCGCACCCGCGTCCGGCCGGATCCTCTCCGGCGGTGTGGATTCCACCGCGCTCTACCCGCCGAAGCGCTTCCTCGGCGCCGCCCGCAACATCGAGGACGGCGGCTCGCTCACCATCTTCGCCACAGCCCTGGTCGAGACCGGGTCGACGATGGACACGGTGATCTTCGAGGAGTTCAAGGGCACCGGCAACGCCGAGCTCAGGCTCGACCGCCGGATCGCCGACAAGCGCGTCTTCCCGGCGATCGACGTCGGCGACTCCGGCACCCGCAAGGAGGAGCTGATCATGTCGCCGGACGAGTACGCGGTCATGGTGAAGCTGCGCCGCGTCCTCGCCGCCCTGGACGACCAGCAGGCCATCGACCTGCTGCTCACCCAGCTCAAGAAGACACGCACGAACATCGAGTTCCTCATGCAGGTCGCCAAGGGCATGCCCGTCGGCGACGACTGACCCGTGCCCACCTGAGCCCCGGCGGGAACACCGCCGGGGCTCCGGTGGTTGAATGACACGTCACTCCGGCTCCGGTTCACCCGTCCACCCCGCGGGACCCGGCGGCCCATCTGAGAGGAACCCGACATGCGCGAAGGCATCCACCCGGACTACGTCACCACGACGGTCCACTGCGGCTGCGGCAACGAGTTCACCACCCGCAGCACCAAGAAGAGCGGCTCCATCCACGTCGAGGTCTGCTCTGCCTGCCACCCCTTCTACACCGGCAAGCAGAAGATCCTGGACTCCGGTGGCCGCGTCGCCCGCTTCGAGGCGCGCTACGGAAAGCGCGCCGCCCGGGCCAAGTAGCTTCCTGCACGGCGTCCACCCGGTTCCCGGGTGGGCGCCGTCGTCGTGTCCGGGGCAGGTGAAGGGAGGTCGAGTGAGCGAACGGGCGAAGGTCGACGGGCTCGTGGCCGAGTACGCCGACCTGGAGAAGCAGCTCGCCGACCCGTCGGTGCACACCGATGCGTCCCTGGCCCGCAAGCTGGGGCGCCGCTACGCGGAGCTGGGCCCCATCGTCGCCGCGTCGCGGGAGCTGGAGTCCGCCCGGGCCGACCTGGAGGCGGCGCGGGAGCTCGCCGCCGAGGACGCCGCGTTCGCCGCGGAGGCGCAGGAGCTGGCCGAGAGCCTGCCCGCGCTGGAGTCCGCGCTCGCGGACCTGCTCGTCCCGCGCGACCCGCACGACGGGGACGACGTCGTGCTGGAGGTCAAGTCGGGGGAGGGCGGCGAGGAGTCGGCGCTCTTCGCGGCCGACCTGGTGCGCATGTACCTGCGCTACGCGGAGCGCCACGGCTGGCGCGCCGAGATCCTCGACGCCGTCGAGTCCGATCTCGGCGGGTACAAGGACGTCACGCTCTCGGTACGGTCCCGGCCCACGGACGCGTCCGGGGTGTGGGCGGCGCTCAAGTACGAGGGCGGTGTGCACCGGGTGCAGCGGGTCCCGGTCACCGAGTCGCAGGGCCGCATCCACACCTCCGCGGCGGGCGTGCTCGTCTATCCCGACATCGGCGCCGACGACGGTGACATCGACATCGACGAGAACGACCTGCGCATCGACGTCTTCCGCTCCTCCGGCAAGGGCGGGCAGAGCGTCAACACCACCGACTCCGCCGTGCGGATCACGCACCTTCCCACGGGCATCGTCGTGAGCTGCCAGAACGAGCGGTCGCAGCTGCAGAACCGGGCGCGGGCGATGGAGGTCCTCCGGGCGCGGCTGCGGGCCCTCGCCGAGGAGGAGGCGGCCGCGAAGGCGTCCGCGGACCGGCGCTCGCAGGTGCGGACCGTGGACCGCTCCGAGCGGATCCGCACCTACAACTTCCCGGAGAACCGGATCTCCGACCATCGCGTCGGCTACAAGGCCTACAACCTCTCGGCCGTGCTGGACGGTGATCTGGACGGGGTCGTCGGCGCGCTCGTCGCCGCCGAGCGGGCCGAGTCGGTCGGGTCCTGACGGCGGCCGGCAGGCGACCGGACCCCATGACCACCCCGGTATCCGACGCCGTCCGGCAGGCCGCCGCGGCGCTCGCCGCCGCAGGCGTGGCGAGCCCCCGCCACGACGCCGAGGTGCTGGCCGCGCACGTGACCGGCGTGGCCCGCGGCCGGTTGCTGCTCGCCCCCGACCTCGACCGGGGGTCCGCGGCGGCCTACCGCGAGCTCGTCGCCCGCCGGGCCGCCCGCGAGCCGCTGCAGCACCTGCTGGGCACGGCCGTCCTCGGCCCTGTCGAGGTCACCGTCGGGCCGGGGGTGTTCGTCCCCCGCCCGGAGACCGAACTGCTCGTCGCCTGGGGCCTGGACGCCGTCGCCGACGTGGCGTCCCCGCTGGTCGTGGACCTGTGCACGGGCAGCGGCGCGATCGCGCTGGCGGTCGCGACGGCCCGCCCGGACGCCGGGGTGCACGCCGTCGAGCGCGATCCCGCGGCGCTCTCGTGGGCCCGGCGCAACCTCGCGGGCCGCGCGGTCCTGCACGAGGCGGACGTCCGCGCGCCGGGCCTGCTGGCCGGGTGGGAGGGCACGGTCGACCTGCTGCTCTGCAACCCCCCGTACGTCCCGGACGCCACGGAGGTGCCGCCCGAGGTGCACCACGACCCGCCTGCGGCCGTGTTCGGCGGCCCGGACGGGCTGGACGTCGTCCGCGCGGTGGTGGCGACGGCGGCGCGGCTGCTGCGGCCCGGTGCGCCGGTCGGGATCGAGCACGACGACACCCACGGCGACGCGGTGCCCGCCCTGCTGCGTGACCACGGGTTCACGCAGGTCACGGCCCATCGCGACCTCGCAGGACGCCCCCGGTTCGCCACCGCGGTCCGCGGCCGCTGAGGCGCCGGGCGGCCCACCCGCGGCCCGCGCTGCCCGGCGGCTCCGTAGGCTCCTCGGCCGTGGCCCCGCCCGTCTACGACTGCTCCGATCCCGACGCCCGCGCCGAAGGGCTCGCCGCGGCCGCCCGCGCGGCCCGTGCCGGGGCGCTGGTCGTCCTGCCCACCGACACCGTGTACGGCCTGGGGTGCGACGCGTTCTCCGCCGACGGCGTGCGTGCGCTGCTCGCGGCGAAGAACCGGGGCCCGGACATGCCGGTGCCCGTGCTGATCGGCTCCTGGTCGACGATCGACGGTCTGGTCCTCGGCGTGCCGCGCACCGCGCGGCTGCTCGTCGAGGCGTTCTGGCCCGGCGGGCTCTCGATCGTGCTGCCGCACGCGCCCTCGCTCGGCTGGGACCTGGGCCGCACCCGCGGCACGGTGATGCTGCGGATGCCGCTGCACCCGGTGGCGATCGAGCTGCTGCGCGACGTCGGCCCGATGGCGGTGTCGAGCGCGAACATCTCGGGCAGTCCCCCCGCGTCGACGGTGCAGGAGGCCGTGGCGCAGCTGGGCGAGTCGGTGTCGGTCTACCTCGACGGCGGCCCGTCCGGCGACCCGGTGGCCTCCACCGTCGTCGATCTGACGGGGTCGCAGCCCCGCGTGCTGCGCGAGGGCGCGGTGCCCCTCGCGGAGGTCTCCGAGGTGCTGGGTCGCGAGGTGCAGCTCGCCTGAGCCCGAACCTCGCCCGAACGCCGCCCGAATGCCGCAGCTCAGGGCAGGCCCAGCTCGTCCGCCCACCGGTCCACCGCCCGGTCCAGGAACTCCTCGTGCGCGACCACGACGTTGTTCGTGTGCCCGAACAGCTCGAACCCGATCAGCCCGAACAGCGAGGTCCACACGAGGATGGCCCGCTCGGCGAGCGCGGTGCCCTCGGGCAGCCCCATGAGGGCGGCGAGCCCCGGGGCGAGCAGGCCCGGGTCGCCCGCCGGCTCGGCCCCGCTCCCCTCGTCGTTCCCGGGCCCCGCGTCCGCCACGATCCGGCAGAGCAGCAGCCCGATCCGCCCCGCGGGCCCGATCGTCGCCTCCGGCGCCGCGTAGCCGGGCACCGGTGAGCCGTAGACCAGCGCGTACTCGTGCGGGTGCCGCAGCGCCCACTCACGGGCGGCACGGCAGGTGGCGCGCAGTCGCCCGCGCAGGTCGGCCCGCTCGACGGCCGCTTCGGCGCGTTCCGCGGCCTCGCCGAGCGCGTCGTACGCCTCGATGATCAGGCGGGTGAGCAGGTCGTCGCGGCTCGGGAAGTAGCGGTAGACGGCCGAGGACGCCATCCCCAGCTCGCGGGCGACGGCCCGCAGGGACAGGCCGGCCGCGCCCTCGGCGGCGAGGTGGCGGCGCGCGGCGTCGGCGATCTCGCGGGTCAGCTCGGCGCGCACGCGCGCCCGGGCTCCGGAGGCAGTCATTCGAGCAGTGTGCCATATCAAGAGCACTGCTCTTGACATGGAGCGCCGAACACGGAACAGTGAACTTATCCGAGAGCACTGCTCACAGTTCAGGGGAGACATCATGGGACTGCACGTCGTCGTCGGATCCGGGGCCGTCGGCAGCGCCACCGCCCGGCTGCTGCGCGCCGAGGGGCACGACGTCCGGATGGTCAGCCGGTCGGGCCGCGGCCCTGCCGAGGTGGAGCGGATCGCCGCCGACGCGGCCGACCCCGAGCGCCTCAGCGTCCTCGCCCGGGGTGCCGACGCGCTGTACAACTGCGCGAACCCCGCCTACCACCGCTGGGCCACCGACTGGCCGCCGCTCGCCTCCGCCCTGCTCGTGGCGGCCGAGCGCAGCGGGGCGGTGCTCGTCACCACCGCGAACCTCTACGGCTACGGGCCCGTGGACGCCCCCATGACCGAGCAGACGCCGCTCGCCGCGACCGGCGTCAAGGGTCGTGTCCGCAACGCCATGTGGCGCGACGCCCTCGCCGCGCACGAGGCCGGGCGCGCCCGCGTCACCGAGGCCCGCGCGTCGGACTTCTACGGTCCCGGCCCCGACGACACCAGCCACCTCGGGCGCTACTTCACCCCGCGGCTGCTCGCCGGGAAGCGCCCGTGGGTGATGCAGGGCGACGTCGACGCCCCGCATTCCTGGACCTACGTGCCCGATCTCGCCCGCACGCTCGTCACCCTCGCGGGCGACGAGCGTGCCTGGGGCCGGGCGTGGCACGTCCCGACGGCACCGCCGGTGTCGCTGCGCGCGGTCGCCGCGGCGATGGCGCAGGTCGCGGGCCTGCCGGCGCCCGAGGTGGCGGTGCTGCCACGGTGGGGGTTGCGGGCCATGGGCGTCGCCGTGCCTTTCGCACGGGAGCTCCAGGAGGTCCGCCACCAGTTCGAGAAGCCGTTCGTGCTGGACTCCTCGGCGGCGCAGGAGACGTTCGGCCTCGCGCCCACGCCGTTCGCGGACGGGATCGTGGCCCACGTCGGGTTCTGGACGGAGCGGGCCGCGGCCTGACATGGGGGAACGGGCCGGTACCGTGGCAGGAGTGAGCGAGCAGACCTTCTGGGGACCGGACTTCGACGCGCTGCAGCAGCAGGATCCCGAGATCGCGGGAGTGGTGCTCGACGAGTTGGAGCGCCTGCGGGGCGGGCTGCAGCTCATCGCCAGCGAGAACCTCACGAGCCCTGCCGTGCTGGCCGCGCTCGGTTCGACGCTGTCGAACAAGTACGCCGAGGGCTACCCCGGCCGGCGCTACTACGGCGGCTGCGAGGTCGTGGACCGGGCCGAGGAGATCGGCAACGCCCGCGCCAAGGAGCTCTTCGGCGCCGACCACGCGAACCTCCAGCCGCACTCGGGCGCGAGCGCGAATCTCGCCGCCTACGCCGCGTTCGCGGGGCCCGGCGACACGGTGCTTGCGATGGACCTCAAGCAGGGTGGGCACCTCACCCACGGCAGCAAGGTCAACTTCTCGGGGAAGTGGTTCGACGCGGTCAGCTACACCGTCCGCGAGGACACGGAGCTGATCGACTACGACCAGGTGCGCGACCTCGCCCGCCAGCACCGGCCGAAGCTCATCATCGCGGGCGCCACCGCCTACCCGCGCCTGATCGACTTCGCGGCCTTCCGGGAGATCGCGGACGAGGTGGGCGCGATCTTCTGGGTCGACGCCGCCCACTTCATCGGCCTGGTCGCGGGCCGGGCGATCCCCAGCCCCGTCCCGTACGCCGACGTCGTCACGGCCACGACGCACAAGGTGCTGCGCGGTCCGCGCGGCGGCATGATCCTCTCCCGGGCGGAGCACGCGAAGGCGCTGGACAAGGCCGTCTTCCCGTTCTCCCAGGGCGGCCCGCTCATGCACGGCGTCGCGGCGAAGGCGGTGGCGCTGCGGGAGGCCGCACAGCCCGCCTACCAGGCCTACGCGATCCAGGTGATCGCGAACGCCCAGGCGCTGTCCAAGAGCCTGGAGGCCGAGGGGATGCGCGCCGTCTCCGGGGGCACGGACACCCACCTGGCGCTGATCGACCTGCGGCCGATCGGGGTGACCGGTGCCGAGGCCGAGGAGCGCTGCGGCGCGGCGCGGATCACGCTCAACAAGAACGCCATTCCGTACGACCCGGCGCCGCCGATGAAGCCGTCCGGTGTCCGCGTGGGCTCGCCGAGCGTCACGACGCAGGGCATGGTCGAGTCGGACATGGCCGAGATCGGGTCCCTGCTGGCCCGCGCGGTGAAGGCCGTGCCGGGCACCCCGGCAGGGGACGCCGAGCTCGCCGCGGTGGCCGAGGGGGTCTCGGCCCTGGTCGCGAAGGCGCCGGCCTACCCGCGCTGATGCCCGTCGCGGCGGCCGCGGAGGCGCTGGTACACGTTCCGGCGCAGCTGCCCGTCCAGGTCACAGCGGTTCTGCCGATCCGGGAGTACCTCCTCACCGGCGCCACGGCCGCGATCGTCACCTTCCTGCTCGTCGGGCCGGTGCGCCTGCTCGCGCTGCGGCTGGGGGCGGTGGCCTGGCCGAGAGGTCGGGACGTCCACGTCACACCCACGCCGCGCTGGGGCGGGCTCGCCATGCTCGTGGGCGTCGCGGCGGGGGTGGCGACGGCCTACCAGCTCCCGGCGCTGCGGCTGGCGTTCGACGCCTACATGGGCGCCACCCCGGAGGTCGTCTGGGTGCTCGCCGCGGGCGCGGTGCTGGCCGCGGTGGGTGTGCTCGACGACCGCTACGAGCTGGACGCGCTCACCAAGCTCGCCGGCCAGATCACCGCGGCCGGCGTGCTGGTGCTCGGCGGGGTGCAGTTCTCCGCGATCTGGGTCCCGTGGGGCGGGGGGACGACGGCGACGGGCTCGTTCGTGCTGCTCGGCCAGGAGCAGGGGGTGCTGCTCACGGTGCTGCTGACGGTCGCGCTGATCAACGCCATGAACTTCGTGGACGGCCTGGACGGCCTCGCGGCGGGGATCGGGCTGATCGCGGCCGCTGCGGTGGGGGCCTTCGCGATCGGGCTGGTGCGCGAGAACGGCAACGACCCGCTCGTGTACTCGCCCGCGCTGATCGCGGCGGTGCTCGCGGGTGCCTGCCTGGGCTTCCTCCCGCACAACTTCAACCCGTCGCGGATCTTCATGGGGGACTCGGGCTCGATGCTCATCGGCCTGATGCTCGCTGCGGCGACCACCAGCGCGTCGGGGCGGCTGACCTTCACCGACCAGACCGACGGCGGCGACGTCCTCGCGCTGTTCTCGCCGCTCCTCGTGCTCGCCGCGGTGGTGCTGGTGCCGCTGCTGGACCTGCTCATGGCGGTCGTGCGGCGCACCCGCAAGGGGATGAGCCCCTTCTCCCCGGACAAGATGCACCTGCACCACCGGCTGCTGGAGATCGGCCACAGCCACCGCCGCGCGGTGCTGCTGATCTACCTGTGGGCGGCCCTGCTGGCGTTCGGTGCGGTGGCGCTCGCGCTGATCGACGACGCCTTCGTCGTCCTCTCCTCGATCGGCGTGGGGCTGGTCGCCGCCGTGCTCGCGACGGCCGTGCCGCGGGCCGCACGCACCGTCCACCCGGGTTCTGATCGAGTCCGGCCCGCTGAGAGTCCCCCGTCCTCGTGAATGTTTTCACAACCTCACTTCCCGCAGGTGGGGGGCCGGATACGGACCGCGTGAACCGTGGTAGCGTCCCCGCATCGGCCGGTGACGGTCGGTAGCGCGATCCACAGCATCATGGCCCTGCCGCCGGGGCAGAATCTCCGACGACACGGTGAGACCCGGCGGCGGTGACGACTCGACGAGGAGCCGCCGTTGAACGTTCGCACCCGGGTGCTCTACCGCCCCGCGTCGGCTGACGTGCCCTGGTGAACGGTGGTGGCCCCGAGCTGGGCGATCTTCTGTCCCTCGGCCTGACGCTGGCGATGTGCCTAGTGGTCGGCTTCGGGTTGGGCTGGCTCGTGGACACCGCGTTCGGAACGTTCCCCGGTTTCGCTCTCGCCGGTCTGGCGCTCGGTGTCGTGGCCGCCTGTCTGTACTTCTACAAGCAGTTCAAGAGGTTCTCGTGAGGCCCGAGGAGGTGACCCCGCCGGTGATCACCGGGACGCCGTACACGCCGCCCGTGACCCGGGCCACCTTCCGGCGCTCGCTGATCCTCGCCGCTGTCGTCGGTGGGATCGTCGCGATCGTCATGGCGGTGCTGGGCTACTGGCTGGCGGCGCTCTGCGGGGTCTTCGGACTCGTGCTGGGTGCCCTCAACTCCTACCTGGTGCTGCAGTCCGTGATCCGCTTCGCGACGGACCGGCCGTCCAAGGCGAAGTTCGCGCGCTCCGTGCTGAGCCGGCTCGCGCTGATCACCGCCCTCGCGGTGGCGTGCGCCTGGTTCATCCGGCCCGACGGGTTCGCCGTCTTCGCCGGGCTCGCCCTCTTCCAGTTCCTCGCGATCGTGAGTTCGATGGTGCCGCTGGTCAAGGAGATCCGACAGAAATGAGCACGGCCGTCCTCGCAGAAGGCGAGATCAACCCCGGTGCGCACCCCACCGTCGAGTTCGCGGGGCTCACTTTCAACATCGACACGATCATCGCCACGGTGTTCGCCGCGGCGATCGTCTGCGGCCTCGGGCTCTACATGGCCCGCGGCGCCACGAAGGGCAGGCCCACCAAGCTCCAGCTGGCCTTCGAGGGCCTCACCGGCTGGGTGCAGGGCCAGGTCCGCGAGGGGATGGGCCTGCGCACCCCCCGCGGTGTCGTGGAGCTGTGCGTCACGCTCTTCGCGTTCATCCTGATCTGCAACTGGCTGGCCCAGCTGCCCGGCCACGCCCTCGGCGTCTTCCCGCCCACCGCGGACGTCAACCTCGTCTACCCGATGATGCTCGTCGTGATCATCTGGGTGAACGTGGCCGGCATCCGCAGCCAGGGCGCGAAGGCCTACTTCGGCCACATGGCCAAGCCGTACGCCGCCCTGGCGCCGATCGAGTTCGTGACGCTCTACTTCTCGCGGCCCGTCTCGCTGGCCCTGCGGCTGTGGGGCAACGTGTTCGCCGGCGGCCTCATGATCTCCCTGATCGCGCTCATGCCCGTCTACATCCTGTGGGCGCCGACCGCGGCCTGGAAGTTGTTCGAGCTGTTCATCGGCCTGCTCCAGGCCCTGATCTTCACGCTGCTGACGATCATCTACTTCAGCGAGGCCGTCGGCAGCGACGAAGGCGCGCACCACTAGCGCCACCCAGCACCGCCCCTGATCGAACCCCCAACCCGTACGGACCTGCTCGCGGAGGCCCAAGCCCCCCGCGAGGACGAAAGAACTGAGGAGAGACCATGAGTGCACTGCTGCTGGCTCAGGCCGCTGCCGAGGGCCCGAACGCGATCCTGCTCGGCCTCGCGATGGTCGGCGGTGGCCTCGCCCTGGCCGGTGGCGCCGCGGGCGCCGCGATCGGTGACGGTCTTGCCGGCGCCGCGGTCATCAACGGCGTGGCCCGCCAGCCGGAGGCGGCAGGCCGCCTGAACACCACGATGTTCCTCATCATCGGTCTCTGTGAGGGTATGTACTTCATCAACCTCGCGTTCATGGCGCTGTTCGTGTTCGTCACCGGCGCCACGCCGGTCGCGGGCTGAGGAAGCCTCCGATGACGTCCGTACTGCTGAGCGCCGCGCCTGCGGAATCAGGGGGCGGCGACAGCAACTTCCTCCTGCCCAACGGCACCTTCTTCGTCGAGCTCCTGATCTTCGCCATCGTCTTCCTCGTGTTCCGGCGGTGGATCGTCCCGCCGCTGGCGAAGGCGATGAAGGAGCGGGACGACATGATCCGCAAACAGGCGGAGGACCGCGAGGAGTCGGCCCGCAGGCTCCGCCAGGCCGAGCAGCGCTACCAGGAGGCACTGGCCGAGGCCCGCGGCGAGGCGGCGCGCATCCGGGACGAGGCCAGGGCCGACGCCCAGCGCATCCGCGACGAGATGCGCGAGCAGGCCGACCAGGAGGTCGCCCGCATCCACGCCGACGGCGAGCGGCAGCTCGCGGCCCAGCGCGAGCAGGCCGTCGCGGAGCTCCGCGGGGAGATCGGCGGCCTCGCCGACGACCTCGCGGCACGCATCGTCGGCCGGCAGGCGGCCTCGACCGGCACCACCGGCTCCGTCGGAGGGGCGAGCTGATGCACCTCACCGCATGGATCGGCGAGCTCATCGCGTTCGTCGTCGTGGTCTTCGTGCTGTACCGGTTCGTCTGGCCCCTGATCCAGAACATGGCCGGAGCCAGGCAGGATGCGATTCAGGAGCACGTGGACGCGTCCGTGGAGGCCGAGCGCAAGCTCGCCGAGGCGCAGCGCCGCTTCGACGAGGCCGTCTCCGAGGCCCGCGACGAGGCCGCCCGGATCCGCGACGACGCCCGCGCCGACGCCCACAAGCTCCGCGAGGAGCTCAAGGAGCAGGCGCAGCGCGACGTCGAGCGCATCCGCCAGCGCGGCGAGGAGCAGCTCGCCGCCCAGCGCGACCTCACCATCCGCAGGCTGCGGGCCGAGATCGGCGCCCTCTCCCTCGAGGAGGCCGAGCGGCGAGTCCGGAGCGAGCTCGCCGAGGAGAGCGCACGCAGCGCCACCGTGGACGGGTTCCTCGACGAGCTCGGCGGCCTCTCCGGCGCCACCGCACGCACCGCGACCACCGCCGCCGGGACCGGGGGGAACATCTGATGGCGCTGCTCCTGCAACCGGCCAGCCGCGAGTCGCTGGCCGCGGCGGGCGAGCGGCTCGACGAGCTCGTCGACCGCTCGTCGGCCGAGGACCTGCGCGGTCTGGGGGACGATCTGTTCGGCGTCCTGGGGCTGCTGCAGGGTGAGCCCGCCCTGCGTCGGCACCTGGGGGACCAGGCGGTGCCGTCGGCGGCCCGTTCGGGGCTGATCGAACGCCTGCTCGCGGGCAAGATCGGGCGCAACGCGCTCGACACGGTGTCGGGGCTCGCCGCCGCGCGGTGGTCGCGCTCGGTCGACCTCGTGGACGTCCTCGAGGAGCTGGCCCGCCGCGCACTGCTCGCGGTGGCGGAGAAGGACGGCTCGCTCGACGACGTCGAGGACGAGCTGTTCCGGTTCGGCCGCGTGCTGGACCGCGAGCCGCGGCTCAACACGCTGCTCGGCGACGTGACGGTCCCCGCCGGGAAGCGTGTCGGCCTGCTGCGGGAGCTGCTGGCGTCGAAGGCCTCGCCGGTCACCCTCGGGCTGCTCGAGCACAGCGTGCGCGCCTCCCGCGGCCGCAACCTCGACCAGGTCGCGGCGGACCTCGCCGAGCTCGCCGCCGAGCGCCGCCATCGCTACGTCGCGCACGTCCGCACCCCCGTCCGGCTCACGGCCGAGCAGGAGCAACGGCTCGCCGACACCCTGAGCCGGATCTACGACCGGGCGATCTCCCTGCAGATCGAGCTCGACCCCGACCTGCTCGGCGGCCTCGTGGTCCGCGTGGGTGGCGAGCTCATCGACGGCAGCGTCGCCGGCCGGCTCGCGGCTGCCCGCCGCCGGCTTCCGAGCTGACGCGCCCGCCGACCCCCTAGACGACGACAAGAGGAAAACGACCGCCATGGCAGAGCTGACGATCTCCCCGCAGGAGATCCGGAGTGCGATCTCCAGCTACGTCTCGTCGCTGGAGACCGAGACCTCCCGCGAGGAGGTGGGCACCGTCTCCGACACCGGTGACGGCATCGCCCACGTCGAGGGGCTGCCCTCGGCGATGACCAACGAGCTGCTCGAGTTCGCGGGCGGCGTCCTGGGGGTCGCGCTGAACCTGGACCAGCGCCTGATCGGTGCCGTCGTCCTCGGCCCGTACGGCGGCATCGAGGAGGGGCAGCCGGTCAAGCGCACCGGCAACATCCTCTCGGTCCCGGTCGGCGACGGCTTCCTCGGCCGGGTCATCGACCCGCTGGGTACTCCGATCGACGGCCTGGGCGACATCGAGGCCGAGGAGCAGCGGGTCCTCGAGCTGCAGGCGGCCTCCGTCGTCCAGCGGCAGTCGGTGCACGAGCCGCTGCAGACGGGCATCAAGGCCATCGACGCGATGACCCCGATCGGGCGCGGCCAGCGCCAGCTGGTCATCGGCGACCGCAAGACGGGCAAGACGGCGGTCTGCATCGACACGATCATCAACCAGAAGCAGAACTGGGAGTCGGGCGACCCGAAGCTGCAGGTCCGCTGCATCTACGTCGCGATCGGCCAGAAGGGCTCGACGATCGCGGGTGTCCGCCAGGCGCTGGAGGACGCGGGCGCGCTGGCCTACACGACCATCGTCGCCGCCCCGGCGTCGGACCCGGCGGGCTTCAAGTGGCTCGCTCCCTACACCGGCTCGGCGCTGGGCCAGCACTGGATGTACCAGGGCAAGCACGTCCTGATCGTCTTCGACGACCTGTCCAAGCAGGCCGAGGCCTACCGCGCGATCTCGCTGCTGCTGCGCCGCCCGCCGGGCCGCGAGGCCTACCCCGGCGACGTCTTCTACCTGCACTCCCGGCTGCTGGAGCGCTGCGCGAAGCTCTCGGACGAGCTGGGTGCGGGCTCGATGACCGGCCTGCCGATCATCGAGACCAAGGCCAACGACGTGTCGGCCTACATTCCCACCAACGTCATCTCCATCACCGACGGCCAGGTCTTCCTGGAGTCCGACCTGTTCAACCAGGGTGTGCGGCCGGCGATCAACGTCGGCATCTCGGTGTCCCGGGTGGGTGGTGCCGCGCAGGTGAAGGCCATGAAGACGGTCTCGGGCTCGCTGCGGCTGGATCTGTCGCAGTACCGCGAGCTGGAGGCGTTCGCGGCGTTCGGTTCGGACCTCGACGCCGCGTCGGCGGCTGCGCTGGGCCGCGGTGAGCGGCTGGTCGAGCTGCTCAAGCAGGCCCAGTACGCACCCGTGCCGGTGGAGGAGGAGGTCGTCTCCATCTGGCTGGGCACCACCGGCAAGCTGGACTCCGTGCCGGTCGGCGACGTGCGCCGCTTCGAGTCCGAGGTGCTCGAGCACGTCCGGCGCAACCACGAGGGCGTGCTGGCCGAGATCCGCGACACCGGCAAGCTCACCGACGAGAACGTCGAGCGGCTCGAGGGCATCGTCACGGACTTCAAGAAGGGCTTCACCGCCTCCGACGGTTCGTCCGTGGTGCCGAACACGGAGAAGCCCCTGGACGAGGAGTCGGTCGACCAGGAGACCGTCAAGGTCAACAAGCCCGCGCCGAAGAAGGGCTGAGCGGGTAGGTCATGGCGGCACAGATTCGCGTACTGCGTCGGCGGATCCGGTCCACGCAGTCGATCAAGAAGATCACCCGGGCGATGGAGCTGATCGCGACCTCGCGGATCATGAAGGCCCGCGCCCGCGTCGAGCAGGCCAAGCCCTACGCCGAGGAGATGACCCGGGTCCTCACGGAGCTGGCGAACAACTCCGCGCTGGACCACCCGCTGCTCGTCGAGCGCGAGTCGGCCCGGCGGGCCGCCGTGCTGGTCGTCACCAGCGACCGCGGCCAGTGCGGTGGCTACAACGCCAACGTGCTCAAGGAGGCCGAGCAGCTCCAGTCGCTGCTGAAGGAGCAGGGCAAGGAGCCGCTGCTCTACGTCATCGGCCGCAAGGGCGTGAGCTACTACCGGTTCCGGCGCCGTCCCGTCGAAGCCTCCTGGACGGGCTTCTCCGAGCAGCCGAGCTACGCGGACGCCGCCGAGGCGGCGCGCACGCTGGTGGACGCGTTCATGGTCGGCACGGACGAGGACGGCAGGAACACCGAGGACGCCGACGGCGTCCGCGGCGTGGACGAGCTGCACCTCGTCTACACGCAGTTCAAGAACATGGTCACCCAGACCCCGCAGGCGCGGCGGATGGCACCCATGGAGGTCGAGTACGCGGAGGAGGACGGCTCCCGGTCGTCCTCGGCGGGCTCCGGCCCGGACACCGGCATCCGGGCCCTCTACGAGTTCGAGCCGGACGCCGACACGCTGTTCGGCGCGCTGCTGCCTAAGTACGTCAGCGCCCGGCTGTACGCCGCGCTGCTGGAGTCGGCCGCGTCCGAGTCGGCCAACCGGCAGCGGGCGATGAAGGCCGCCACGGACAACGCGAACGAACTGATCCGTACCCTGACCCTGGAAGCCAACCAGGCCCGTCAGGCGCAGATCACCCAGGAGATCAGTGAGATCGTCGGTGGCGCCGACGCTCTCGTCAGCGCAGGGAGTGAGAACTGATGACCGCCGCCGTAGAAGACACTGCTCCCCAGACCGATGCCTCGACCGGGCGGGTCGTCCGGGTCACCGGGCCGGTCGTCGACGTCGAGTTCCCGCGCAACGCGGTTCCGGAGCTCTACAACGCCTGCCACGTGGACGTGACGTTCGCGGGCCTGGAGAAGACGCTGACGCTCGAGGTGGCCCAGCACCTGGGGGACAACGTCGTCCGCACCATCTCGATGCAGCCCACGGACGGCCTGGTCCGCAGCGCCGAGGTCACCGACCTCGGCCGCCCGATCTCCGTCCCGGTGGGCGACCAGGTCAAGGGCCACGTGTTCAACGCCCTCGGCGAGTGCCTGGACAAGCCGGACCTGGAGATCACCGGTGAGCTGTGGGGCATCCACCGCAAGGCGCCGAGCTTCGACCAGCTCGAGGGCAAGACCGAGATGCTGGAGACCGGCATCAAGGTCATCGACCTGCTCACCCCGTACGTCCAGGGCGGCAAGATCGGCCTGTTCGGTGGCGCCGGCGTGGGCAAGACGGTGCTCATCCAGGAGATGATCACCCGTGTCGCCAAGAACTTCGGTGGCACCTCGGTGTTCGCCGGAGTGGGCGAGCGCACCCGTGAGGGCAACGACCTGTTCACGGAGATGACCGAGTCGGGCGTCATCAACGACACCGCGCTGGTGTTCGGGCAGATGGACGAGCCGCCCGGCACGCGTATGCGGGTGGGCCTCTCGGCGCTGACGATGGCGGAGTACTTCCGCGACGAGCAAAACCAGGACGTGCTGCTCTTCATCGACAACATCTTCCGGTTCACCCAGGCCGGCTCCGAGGTCTCCACGCTGCTGGGCCGCATGCCGTCCGCGGTGGGCTACCAGCCGACGCTGGCCGACGAGATGGGCGAGCTGCAGGAGCGGATCACCTCCACCCGCGGCCGCTCGATCACCTCGATGCAGGCGATCTACGTGCCCGCGGACGACTACACCGACCCCGCGCCCGCCACGACGTTCGCCCACCTGGACGCGACGACGGAGCTCTCCCGCCCGATCTCGCAGAAGGGCATCTACCCCGCGGTGGACCCGCTGACGTCCACCTCCCGGATCCTGGACCCGCAGTACATCGGCGACGAGCACTTCCGGGTCGCGAACGAGGTCAAGCGCATCCTGCAGCGCTACTCCGACCTCCAGGACATCATCGCGATCCTCGGTATCGACGAGCTGTCCGAGGAGGACAAGCAGCTCGTCGGCCGGGCACGGCGAATCGAGCGCTTCCTGTCGCAGAACCTGCTGGTCGCGGAGCAGTTCACCGGCCAGCCGGGCTCCACCGTCCCGCTGAAGGAGACGATCGAGGCGTTCGACAAGATCGCCAAGGGTGACTTCGACGACGTCCCCGAGCAGGCCTTCTTCCTGTGCGGCGGCCTGGAGGACCTCGACAAGAACCGCAAGAAGCTGGAGTCCTGACCCGTGGCAGAGATGACCGTCGAGGTCGTCGCCGTCGAGCGGCGGATCTGGTCCGGCGAGGCCACGTTCGTGTTCGCGCGCACGACCGTCGGTGAGATCGGCGTGCTGCCGGGCCACGAGCGCACGCTGGCGCAGCTGGAGGACTCCGGGCTGCTGCGGATCGACGCCACCGACGGCAAGACCGTGACGGCGGCGGTGCACGGCGGGTTCCTCTCCATCACCCCCGACACCGTCACGGTCCTCGCCGAGTTCGCGGAGGTCTCCGAGGAGATCGACGTCGAACGCGCTCGCGCGGCGCTGAGCCGCGCGGACCGCTCCGATCCCGAGGGCGAGGCGGCGGCAGCACGGGCGGAGGTCCGGCTCAAGGCCGCCGGAGCCTCGGACTAGGCCCGACGGTGGGGACCGTCGCCGAGGTGGTGGGGCTGCTCCTGCTCCTGGGCACGGTCGCGCTCGGCTATCTCGCCGTACGGCGGGTCCGGCTCATGCGTGGCGGCGGCGTGGACATGTGTCTGCGCCGCCGCCGTGCTGTGGGGGACGCCACTGAGGGCAGGGGCTGGCACTTCGGGGTGGGCCGCTACCGCGGCGACGAGCTGGCATGGCGGCGGCTCACCAGCTTCCGGCCGGGTCCGGGCGTGGTCATCGACCGCACGGACCTGCAGATCCTGGCCAGGCGCCCGCCCTCGATCGCCGAGTCCTACGTCATCCCCGCTGCCCGGGTGGTCCTGCGCTGCCGCAGCGCCGGGGAGGACGTCGAACTCGCGATGTCGCCCGGCGTGCTCACGGGCTTCCTCGCCTGGCTGGAGGCGAGCCCGCCCGGCAGCACGTACCGGCACGCCTCGTAGCGCGAGTTGCGCATCCCGCCGGCGCGAGTTCCGCGTTTCACCGACGCGAGTTGCGGGTTTCACCGGCGCGAGTTGCGGGTTTCACCAGCGCGGGTTCCGCATTCGCCGGCGCCACGAGCTCGAGCAGCACGCTCGCGAGGTCGGTGGGGCTGGTGACGTAGGCCAGGTGGCTGGCGTCGAGCCGGCGCAGCCGCCACCCCGGCTCCCGCTCGGCAGTCTCGGCGAAGCGGTCGAATCCGGGGTGTGGCCAGCGGATCGAGCGGATGTAGGAGCGCGGCAGCCGGGCGGCGGCCGGGTTCCCGAGCGGCAGCGGGGTCGTGAAGTGCTTGGCCGGGGTCGGGCGCAGCCGGGGCAGCATCCACGCCAGGTCGTCCGGGTCGGTCACCTCCCAGGAGCGCGGGACGAACTCCGCCCACGGCGGTGGGGCGAAGCGGGGCAGCAGCCAGCCGTCACCCTCGGTCTGGACGAGCCCCTCCATGAGCGCGCGCCGGTCCGGCGGCACGAGGTCGAACAGGCACTGGCCGTCCTGGGGGACGAAGGCGTCGACATAGACGAGCTCGGCGACCCGGTCGGGGACCCGCTCGGCCACCCCGGTGATCACCATGCCAGCCGAGCTGTTGCCGGCCAGAACGACCTCGCGGAGGTCGCCGAACTCCAGCATCTCGACGACGTCGGTGACGTGGGTGTGCAGGTCGACGTCGGGACGGGCGAGGTGCGCGCGCTCGCCGAGCCCCGTCAGCGTCGGGGTGTGCACCTCGTGACCGTGGGCCGCCAGCAGCGGGACGATCTTGCGCCAGCACCAGCCGCCCAGCCAGGCGGGGTGCACGAGCACGAACGTGGACATGTCTCAGGCCTCCTCCGCCACCCCGGCAGGTGGCTTGACCTCGGTCGCGAGGACCGGCGCCCGCCCCGTGCCGAGCACGAACGAGGCGGGGACCTGGTAGCAGGCCCCGGCCCGGTGGGCGTCGAGCCCGTGGTCGAACGCGGCGCGAACGCGGGCGGTGACCTCGTCGGGCTGGCCGCGGATCATCGCCGCCGTGCGGACCGTCCCGCGCATCAGGGCGTCCCACAGCTCGTCCGGGCTGTCGGTCCGGTAGGTCAAGGTGAGCGTGCGGATCTCGACGTCGGTGAAGCCGGCGCCGGTCAGCAGGGCGGCGAACTCGCCGTGGTCGCCGAAGCGGAAGAAGTCCGGGCCGGGCGGCAGGCTCGGTGGCGGGGTCGCCCCGGCCGCGCGCACCGCCGCGACGAGCACACCGACCAGAGGTGTCCGCTGAGGCAGGTCCCAGCACGTCAGCGCCAGCCGCCCGCCGTCGGCGAGCACCCGTCCGAACTCGGCGACCGCGCGTTCGGGCCTGCCGAAGTGCGGCAGTCCCAGGCTCGACACGACCGCGTCGAACGCACCGTCGGGGAACGGCAGCGCCTGGGCGTCGCCGCGCCGAAAGCGTGCCCCGCGGTGGTGCCGTCGGGCACGCCCGACCATCGCCTCGGCGATGTCGACACCGGTCGCCTCGGCCCCGCGCGCGGCGGCCCGCCCGGCGAGCCTGCCCGGCCCGCAGGCGACGTCCAGCACCCGTATCCCGGGTCCGACGCCGGCGGCGTCGAGGATCGGGTCGGCGAGCCCCTCGGTGAAGGCCGACCAGTGACGGTCGTAGTCGGCGGCCCGATCCTCCCACCCGGCGGCCTCGAAGGAGTCGAACGCTCCGATGTCCACATCCCGTGCGACCACGTCCCCGGTGTGCCACACCGCGGTTCCGAGACGGTGGGAACCTGGTCGAGGTCCCGCCGGCGTGGCATGCTCACGCCTGGTCGCGCGAAGAGGGGACGCCCGTGGGCGGCGAGGCGTGCATCGACCTGCTCGGCCCGGTCCGGGCCACGGTGGACGGTCGCGCGGTCGACGTCGGCGGCCCCAAGCCCAAGCTGGTGCTGGCCCGGCTGGCGATGGCCGCGCCGCACGCGGTCACGGTCGACGGGCTCATCGAGAGCCTCTGGGGCGGCGGTCCGCCCGCGACCGCCCGCAAGACCGTGCACGGCTACATCTGCGGGCTCCGCGCGGCGCTCGGCGCTGATGCCGTGGTCACGGCCGGGCCCGCCTACCGGCTGGGCCTGCAGGCCTCGTCGGTCGACCTCCACCGGTTCCGGACTTTGGTCACCCAGGCGGCCGCGACCGGTGGCGAGGACGCCTGGGAGGCGCTGTCGGCGGCGACGGAGCTGTGGCGCGGCCCGCCCCTGACCGGCGTCGGGGACAGCGTGTTCGTCGCCCACGAGGCGCGCCGGCTCGCGGAGCTGTACGTGGACGCGGTCGAGCGGCAGATGGGGATCGGGCTCGAGCTCGGCCGCGACGATGCGCTCGTCCCGGTGCTGGAGGAGCTGGTCGAGCGCCATCCCCTGCGCGAACGCCTCTGGACCACCCTGATGACCGCCCTCTACCGCGGTGGGCGCCAGGCCGAGGCGCTCGCCGCCTACCGGCGCCTGCGTGCCCTGCTGGCCGACGAGCTCGGCGTCGAACCGTCGGAGGTCGCGGCGGACCTGCACAGCCGGATGCTCGCCCACGACCCGGGCCTGGCGCGCCGCGCGCAGGCCGCCGATCGGCGGGGCAACCTCCCACACCGCCTGACCACCTTCGTCGGCCGCGAGCAGGCGACCCGGCAGCTCGAGGACGCTCTGCGCCGGGCGCGCCTCGTCACGCTGGTCGGTGCGGGTGGCGTCGGGAAGTCACGGCTGGCCGAACGGGTCGCGGCCCGGGTCGCGAGCCGCTTCCGGCATGGCGTGTGGCTCGCGGAGCTGGCACCGCTGCGCCGCGGCGAGCCCGTACCGCATGCGGTCGCCGCCGCGCTCGGGATCCAGCAGCGGCACGGGCTGGGCATCGCCGAGACCGTCGTGGCGTACTGCCGGGGCAAGCGGCTGCTGCTCGTCGTCGACAACTGTGAACACCTGCTCGACGACGTGGGTCCCCTGGTCGAGCGCATCGTGTCCACCAGCGAGGGGGTGGCGGTGCTCGCCACGAGCCGCGAGGCGTTGGGCATCGCGGGCGAGCAGGTCTGGCCCGTTACGCCGTTGGAGGCGGCCGACGCCCGCGCGCTGTTCGCCGAGCGCGCCGTCGCCGTCCGCCCGGCGTTCCGGTTGGTCCGCGGCACCGTGCCCGTCGTGGACGAGATCTGCACCCGGCTGGACCGCCTGCCGCTGGCGATCGAGCTCGCCGCGGCCCGGATGCGCACGATGACCGCGGCCGAGCTCGCCGTCCACCTCGACGAGCGCTTCCGCCTGCTGACCGCACGACACCGCTCGGCACCGGATCGCCATCAGAGCCTGCGCTCGGCGATCGACTGGTCCCACGACCTGCTCGACGGGACGGAGCAGGAGCTGCTCGCGGGGCTCTCGGTGTTCTCGGGGGGTTTCGACGTCACCGCGGCTCGCGAGGTCTGCCGCCCGGACCGCGACGGGCAGGCGGTCGCTGACCTCCTGGCCGACCTGGTCGACCGGTCGATGGTCGTCGTCGAGACCGTCGGTGGTGCGACCCGCTTCCGGCTGCTGGAGACGATCCGCGCCTACGCCGGGGAGCGGCTCGAGGCCCGCGGGACCGCGGAGGAGCTCCGGCGCAGGCACGCCGTGTACTACGCCGGCCTGGCCGAGCGGGCCGGACCCGGCCTCAGCGGCCCCGAGGAGGGCTCCTGGGCAGATCGGCTCGCCACGGACTTCGACAACCTCCGATCCGCCGTCGAGTGGGCCACGACCGTGGGTGACGTCGACCTCGCCTTCCGGCTCGTCGCCTATCTGCCGGACTTCACCTACTGGCGGATCGGGTACGAGTCCTCCACCTGGGCGGAGCGCGCCATGGCACTCGCGGAGGCCGACGTGCATCCGCTGTTCGCCGGCGTCTGCGCAGGCGCCGCACGGGGCGCCTGGATGGTCGCCGACTACCGGCGGGCGGAGTGCCTCGCGCGGCGCGCCACCACGATCGCCGCCACGGCCACTGCAGGCAGCGGTGGCCGGGTGCCCGCCACCGGACCGCGGACCTGTTATCCCGGGGACGTGCTCGCCGACGTCGCGCTGTACGACGGCCGGGTCGAGGAGGCCCTCGACCATTACCGGCACGAGGCCGCGCAGGCCCGCCCGCGGGAGGAGCCCCTCCGCCTGGCGTGGGCGCAGTACTACGTGGCGGTCTGCCAGTGCGTGCGGCGAACCCCGGAGGCCGGCATCCCCGCTGCCGAGGAGTCCCTCGCGCTCGCCACGGCGGCAGGCAACCCGACCGCGGTGGCGATGGCCCTCTACGCCCTCGGCCTGGCGCTGAAGAAGTCCGACCCCGACCGCGCCCTCGCGTTGTTCGAGCAGAGCGTCGCGGCGTCGGTGCGGGCAAGCAACCGGTGGGTCGAGGGCATCGCCCTGATGGAGGCGGCGGCGACCCGCGCGGTCCACGGGGAGGTCGACGCCGCAGCGGCCGCGCTGCAGCACGCCCTGACGCAGTGGGAACGCACCGGCGACCGGACGCAGCAGTGGCTGAACCTGCGCTACATCGCGCGGCTGCTCGTCCGGATCGGCGACGACGAAGCGGCCGTGGTCCTGCACCACTGCCTTCTTCGCGCGGCGAAGCGGTCACCCCTGGACGATCACGGCCTGGCGGAGCTCGCCGAGCGGCTCCGCCCCAATCGGTTCGCCGCGGCAGCCGCCCGGGGCCGTGCGATGTCCGACGGCGACGCCGTCGCCTACGCCGGCAAGCGCCTGGAGGCCTGCACGACGACGTAGGCCGGATCGGGCCGCCCGCTGTTCAATCCTGGGCGGGATCGTGCATCGGCTACCCGGTGGCCTCCGGGCCGCCCGGCCGCCACAGGACGTCCCCGCCGGGGTTCGCGACCCGGCCCAGGATGAACAGCAGGTCCGAGAGCCGGTTGAGGTAGCGCGCGGTGAGCGGGTTCGTCCGCTCCGCGTCGACCTCCAGCAGCGCCCACACCGACCGCTCCGCGCGGCGGGCCACCGTCCGCGCCACGTGCAGGTACGCCGCCCCCGGGGTGCCGCCGGGCAGGATGAACGAGTCCAGCTTCGGCAGGCCCTCGTTGAACTCGTCGCACCACCCCTCCAAGCGTGTGACGTACGCCTCGGTCACCCGAAGGGGCGGGTACTTCGGGTCGGGCGTGATCGGCGTGCACAGGTCCGCACCGACGTCGAACAGGTCGTTCTGCACCTGCCGCAGCGGCCGCAGCACCTCCCCGCCCAGCCCGCCGACCGTGACGGCCACGCCGATGGCGGCGTTCGCCTCGTCCGTGTCGGCGTAGGCCGCGAGGCGGCCGTCGGTCTTCGCGACGCGGGAGAAGTCGCCGAGTGCGGTCGTGCCGTCGTCGCCGGTCCTGGTGTAGATCCTCGTCAGATGCACGGCCATGCCGTGACGGTATCCGCTCGACGGGCGGGGCGAGCCGGGCGGATCGTGGGGTCGTGGACACCTCAGGGAGCAGCGCGGTCGCTGCCGTCCTGCTGTGGGTCGTGGCCGGGCTCGCCGGCGTGGCGGCGCAGCGCCTGCCGGTGCGGACGCGGCGGCCTGCGGTGGCGCTCGCGCTGTGCCTGGTCGTGGCGGTGCCGTCGGTCCTGGGGCTGCTCGTGCCGGCGGTGTACGAGGCGGCGTTCCGCGATCCCGCGCTGGTCCGGGACGGGCAGTGGTGGCGGCTCGCGACCGCGATCGTCGTCCAGGACGGCGGGTGGCCGGGGCTCGCGAGCAACCTCGCACTGCTCGGGTTCGTCGGGTTCGTCGCCGGGCGGGTCCGCGGGCCCGGGTGGATCTGGGCGGTGTTCGTGACGTGCGGCGTCGCCTTCAACGCCGTGGCGCTGGCCTGGGGCCCTGGCGCGGGCAACAGCGCTGCGACGCTCGCCCTGGCGGCCGCCGTCGTGGCCACCGCGCTGCGGCAGCTGCGCGACGTCCGCAGTGTCGTGGTCGCCGCGGCCACGGTCGCCGTCGCGGTGGCGCTCGTCACACTGCGGGACGGCCACGGCGTCGCCGTTCTTCTCGGACTGGCTGTCGGCGCTGTCGGCGCTGTCGGCGCGGTCCCGACGGGGCTGGTCGGTAGGGCAGGCGCGGGAAGCGGCCCGGGCGGTCGCGCCCCGGGTCCGGCCGCCCGCTAGCGTCGTCGGGCGTGGCGGAGCACTTCGCGGTGGCCGGCGGGGCCCAGCTGGTCGGCACGGTGGACGTCGTCGGGGCCAAGAACAGCGTGCTGAAGTTGATGGCCGCGGCGCTGCTGGCCGAGGGCACCACGGTGCTGACGAACTGCCCCGAGATCCTGGACGTCCCGCTCATGGCGGACGTGCTGCGCAGCCTCGGCTGCGAGGTCGCGATCGACGGCGACACGGTCGGCATCGACGTCCCGGCGCAGCCGGGCGCACAGGCCGACTACCGCTCGGTGTCGCGCCTGCGCGCGTCGGTGTGCGTGCTCGGGCCGCTGGTCGCGCGCTGCCGGCGGGCGGTGGTGCCTCTGCCGGGCGGGGACGCGATCGGGTCGCGACCGCTCGACATGCACCAGGCTGGGCTCCGCAAGCTCGGGGCCACCACCGAGATCGAGCACGGCCGGGTCGTCGCGCGGGCGCAGGAGCTGCGCGGCGCCCAGATCTGGTTGGACTTCCCGAGTGTCGGGGCCACCGAGAACATCCTCATGGCCGCGGTGCTCGCGGACGGCACCACCGTCATCGACAACGCGGCGCGCGAGCCCGAGATCGTCGACCTCTGCACCATGCTGCAGCAGATGGGTGCCAAGATCGACGGCATCGGCAGCTCCACGCTCACCGTCCACGGCGTCGCCGGGCTGCAGCCCACCGAGCACCGGGTGATCGGCGACCGGATCGTGGGCGCCACCTGGGCGTTCGCCGCAGCGATGACGCGCGGCGAGGTCACCGTCCGCGGCGTGGACCCGCACCATCTCGACCTCGTGCTGGACAAGCTGCGCAGCGCGGGCGCCGAGACGGTCACCGGGGCGGAGGAGTTCACGGTGCGGATGGCGGAGCGCCCGCGGTCGGTCGACTTCGTCACGCTGCCGTACCCGGGGTTCGCGACGGACCTCCAGCCGATGGCGATCGCGCTCTCCGCCGTCGCCGACGGCACCTCGATGATCACCGAGAACGTGTTCGAGGCGCGGTTCCGGTTCGTCGACGAGATGGTGCGCCTCGGCGCGGACGCCCGCACCGACGGCCACCACGCCGTCGTCCGCGGGGTGGAGCGGCTGTCCAGCGCGCCGGTGTGGGCGAGCGACATCCGCGCGGGTGCGGGGCTGGTGCTCGCGGCGCTCTGTGCGGACGGGATCACGGAGGTGTGGGACGTCGACCACATCGACCGGGGCTATCCGCGGTTCGTGGAGAACCTGCGTGAGCTGGGGGCCGACATCGGACGGGTGGCGGCGGAGCCGCAGCGCTGAGCCGAACGGACGGATCGCGCACCACGGCCTGACGAGATGCGCAACTCGCGGCCGCCGGATGCGCAGCTCGCGCCGGTGGGATGCGCAACTCGCGGGTGGGCGGGGGCGGTGGGCCTGACCGTCGGGTGTGTGACGCCGGTCAACGCCCCGTGTGCGGGCCGAACCCGCGAGTAATATTCGACGACCGTCCGCCGTCGAAGGAGATGTCCGGTGCCGTACCCGACCGACTCTGAACGCGACCGGCCCTGGGTGATCCGGACCTACGCCGGGCACTCGTCGGCGAGGAGGTCCAACGAGCTGTACCGGCGCAACATCGCCAAGGGCCAGACGGGCCTGTCCGTGGCGTTCGACCTGCCGACGCAGACCGGCTACGACCCCGATGACGAGCTGGCGCGCGGTGAGGTCGGCAAGGTCGGGGTGCCGGTGAGCCACATCGGCGACATGCGCGCGCTCTTCGACGGCATCCCCATGGCCGAGGCGAACACCTCGATGACCATCAACGCGCCCGCGATGTGGCTGCTCGCGCTCTACGTCGCGGTGGCCGACGAGCACGGCGCCCCGCGGGCCACCCTGGCCGGGACGACGCAGAACGACATCGTCAAGGAGTACCTCTCGCGCGGGACGTACGTGTTCCCGCCCGGGCCCAGCATGCGGCTGATCTCGGACATGATCGCCTGGTCGGTGCCGAACATCCCGAAGTGGAACCCGATCAACGTCTGCAGCTACCACCTGCAGGAGGCCGGGGCCACGCCCGCGCAGGAGCTGGCGTACGCGCTCTCGACGGCGATCGCGGTGCTGGACACCGTGAAGGAGTCCGGCCAGGTGCCCGAGGAGCGCTTCGGCGACGTCGTCGGGCGCATCTCGTTCTTCGTCAACGCGGGCCTGCGCTTCGTCGAGGAGATGTGCAAGATGCGGGCGCTGGCCCGCCTCTGGGACGAGATCACCCGCGACCGCTACGGCGTGCAGAACCCCAAGCAGCGGCGGCTGCGCTACGGCGTGCAGGTCAACTCGCTGGGGCTCACCGAGGCCCAGCCGGAGAACAACGTCCAGCGGATCGTGCTGGAGATGCTCGCGGTGACCCTGTCGCGCGACGCCAGGGCCCGCGCGATCCAGCTGCCCGCCTGGAACGAGGCGCTCGGCCTGCCGCGGCCGTGGGACCAGCAGTGGGCGCTGCGCATGCAGCAGGTGCTCGCCTACGAGACCGACCTGCTGGAGTACGAGGACCTGTTCGACGGCTCGCGGGTCGTCGAGGCGAAGGTCAGCGAGCTGATGGAGGGTGCCCGCGCGGAGATCGCGAAGGTGCAGGAGATGGGCGGCGCGGTCGAGGCGGTCGAGACCGGCTACATGAAGGGGCAGCTGGTCAGCGCCCTGGCCGAGCGGCGGCGGCGGATCGAGTCCGGCGAGGACGTCGTCGTCGGGGTGAACCGGTTCGACACCACCGAGCCCAGCCCGCTGCAGGCCGAGGGTGCGGCCGCGATCGAGACGGTCGACCCGGCGGTCGAGGCCGCCGCGATCGAGGCGATCCGCGAGTGGCGCGCGCAGCGCGACGCCGCGGCCGTCGAGTCCGCGCTCGGCGAGCTGCGTGACGCCGCCAAGACCGACGCCAACCTCATGGAGGCCTCGATCGCCTGCGCCAAGGCGGGGGTCACCACGGGGGAATGGGCCGGGGTGCTGCGCGAGGTGTTCGGCGAGTTCCGGGCCCCGACGGGGGTGTCGGCGGCCGTCGCCGGCGGCGAGGCCGCCGCCGAGATCGCGGCCGTGCGCGAGCACGTGCGGGCGGCGGGCGAGCGGATCGGGGAGAAGCTGCGCATCCTCGTCGGCAAGCCCGGTCTCGACGGGCACTCCAACGGCGCCGAGCAGGTGGCCGTGCGGGCCCGCGACGTCGGCTTCGAGGTGGTCTACCAGGGCATCCGGCTCACGCCGTCGCAGATCGTCGCCGCCGCGGTGCAGGAGGGCGTGCACGTCGTGGGCCTGTCGGTGCTGTCGGGCTCGCACCTGGAGGTCGTCCCGGCGGTCGTGGACGGGCTGCGGGAGGCCGGCGCGGGCGACGTCCCCGTCGTCGTGGGCGGGATCATCCCGCCCGAGGACGCCGCGGCGCTGCGCGAGCGCGGGGTGGCCGCGGTGTTCACGCCGAAGGACTACCAGCTCACGCAGATGATGGACGCCATCGTGACGCTCGTGGAGCAGGCCCACCCCTGACGGGGTCACGCGACGGCGAACGACGCCCCGCTGCCCATCCCGGTGATCCACTCGGGCACGGGCTCGTAGCTGCACCACCGCAGCGGCGCCCGGACGGCGGCCTGCCCGACCAGCCACGTCCGGATCTCGTGCCCACCGCTGCCCGCGCACATCTCCAGGCCGTCGTGGCCCAGCGCGGTGATCGCGGCCAGGTCGCCGTCGGCGAGGCGGCGCAGGAACCAGCGGTCCCACTCGGCGTTGACCCGGGCGTCCGGGTTGCCGCCCATGGCGCGCACGCGCGGCTCACGGGCCTTTGCGAACGCCCGCGCGTCCCGGCGGCCGTGGATGAGCGCCGCGCGCCGTTCCCCGACCACGGACGGGTCGCGCGGGTCGTTGGTCGGCAGCCAGTGCGAGAGCCCCCCGCTCGCGACGACGAGCACCCGCCCGGGGAAGGCCGCGGCGTCCAGCGCCGCGCCGAGGGACGTGCCGAGTGCGACGCAGCGGTCCAGCGACGGCAGCGGCGGGGCCGCGGTGTTCACCACCAGCGGCACGAGCGGCACGGACCCGCCGGTCACCATCTCGTAGGCCTGGACGATCCCGTGGTCGACGGTGAGCGCATAGGACAGCGACAGGTCGAACCCGGCACCGGTGAGCCCGTCGTGCACCGACCAGGCCAGTTCGGCCGCCACCGGCAGCGGGCCCGCGGTGGTGTCGAAGTCACCGAACCCGATCGCCTCCTCGACGCCGAGCACGAACGGCGGCATGACGTCGTAGAAGTTGGCGTGGAAGTGGTCCGGGCCGATGACGACGACGGCGTCGGGTGCGAGCCGCGCCACCGCAGCGCGCACCCGGCCGATGCTGTCGAGGAACGCCGCGCCCGGCCCGTCCGGCCCGCTGGGCGGCAGCAGCGTCGCGAACGGCGAGTGCGACATGCCGACGAAGCCCGCGATCGTGCTCATCCGGACGCCCCGAGGAGGAAGCCCTCGTGGACGGCCACGAACTCGGTGGGCTTCTCCCACTGGGGCCAGTGGCCTGCCCCGCGCACGACGTGCAGGCCGGCGTCGGGCAGCCACGAGAGCAGCAGCTCCGCCTCGTCGAGCCCGCCGGTGGGGTCGTGGTCGGTCCACAGCAGCAGCGTCGGCGCCGCGATCCGGGACACCCACGCCGGGTCCCAGCTGAACCGGGCCCGCGTCACCGGGTCCTGCAGCACGAGGATGTTGCGGACGGCGCGGCGGAAGCCGTCGCGGCCGTAGACGCGCCTGCGCAGGTTCACCAGCTCGTCGGTGACCATCGACGGGTCGTGGAAGAGCCACTCCACCCGCGGGCGGACGTTCGCCTCGCTCGGGTCGTCGACGGCACGGGTGGTGCTCGCCCGCAGCCGGGCCATGACCTCGGGCTTGTTCGCGATGTTGCCGGGAGTGTTGAGCACGAGCCGGTCCACCCGGTCGGGATGGTGCGCCGCGCTCCAGGCCGCCACCCAGCCGCCGAGGGACTCGCCGGACAGGTGCGTCCGGTCGACGCCGAGGACGTCCAGGAGCCCGACGAGGTGGTCGGCGAGCACATCGGTGGTGTACGGGGTGTCGGGCAGGTCGCTCCAGCCGTGCCCGACCATGTCGTAGGCCGTGACGCGGAAGTGGCGCGCGAGCGGCCCGATGTCGCGGGCGTAGGCCTCCAGGTGCCCGCCGGTGCCGTGCAGGAGCACGAGATCGGGCCCGGAGCCGGCCCGCAGGACGCGGGTGCGCACGCCGTCGACGTCGACGTGGCGCAGCTCGTGGTCGACGGTGTCGAGCTCGCCCCAGATGCTCACGTGCGCGGGCACCGGGGGAGCAGCGGTCCCGGTGCTGCTCATGACGGGTCTCCCTGGAACATGGCGCGGGCCTCCGCGACGGTGACGAGGCCCGCGCTCTGCCGGCGGTTGAGTCCGAGCGCCCCGAGCAGGCGCGAGTTCTCGATGGTCAGGAACTCCACCGGCGCGGTGGCGGACGTGTTGTGGTGGCGGTGCCACGTCCACGGCGGCGTGTAGACGAAGCCGCCGGTCCGCCACGTGACGGTCTCGTCCTCGATCTCCGAGCGGCCCTCGCCGGAGATCACGTAGTGGACGGTCTCGTGGTGGTGGCGCTGCATGTCCGAGCTCGATCCGGGCGGGATCGTCTGCCGGAACAGCTCGAACGTCGTGGTGGGCAGCCCGCCCACGACGGCGAGCGAGGTCGGGTTGTGCACCTGGTCCGCGGGCAGCGCGACGAGCTCCTCGGCGTGCACCACGAGCGGTCGCGCCGGCCCGGGCGGCACGGTGTCGGAGAGGGAGGCGAGGAAGCGCGCGAGGTCGAAGGTCACCGGAGGGTCTCCGTTCGTCCGCCGTCGACGGTGAGCACCGTCCGGTGCACGTGGCCGCCCCCGCGACGCCGTGTCCCCCTCGAGCGCCGTCTTGCTGGCGTTCCCGCGGCCGTGGATGCTCGCTGACACGCCTGCAGGGTGACCGCACGAGGAGGTGCCGCCGAACCGTGAGTCCCAGTGAGCGGGACGACAGTCGATCCGACCGGGACGCGACGGGTGGCCTGGACCGGGCCGCGGCGATCCTCGGTGCCTTCGACCCCAGCCACCGCGAGCTGACGCTGGCCGCGCTCGTGCGCCGCTGCGGCCTGCCGCGCTCGACCACCCACCGGATCGCGGACCGGATGCTGCGCCTGGGCTGGCTGGACAAGCCCGACGACCGCTACCGCATCGGCCACCGGCTCTTCGAGATCTCCGGCCTGGCGCCGATCCGCCACGAGCTGCGCGAGTCCGTGCTGCCGTTCCTGCAGGACCTCTACGCCGCCGTGCGCACCACGGTGCAGCTGGGGGTGCTCCACGGCCCCGAGGTGCTCATCGTCGAGAAGATCACCGGGCACCGGCCGATGCCGATGCTCTCCCAGGTGGGCGGGACGATCCCGACCTACTGCTCGGCACTGGGCCGCGCGATGCTCGCCTACAGCCCGCCCGAGGTGGTCGACGAGGTCATCGCGGCCGGTCTCCCGCCGCGCACCCCCCGCACCCTGACCTCGCCCGCCGCGCTGCGCCGCGAGCTCGCCGCGATCCCCGACCGGGGCTGGGCGCAGGAGCGGGAGGAGGGCAACGTCGGCGTCTCGTGTGTCGCCGGCCCGATCTTCGGGCCGCTCGGCGAGGTCGTGGCGGCCCTGTCGGTGACGGGGCCGACGGCGCTCGTGCGCCCCGAACGCGCCGGCCCGGCCGTCCAGATGGCGGCCGCAGCGGCCTCGCGCGCGTCGGCGGGCAGGCGCCGGTAGCCGCCGCTTCTCCGCCGCCCGGCCGCCGTCCCACTGGCCGGGACGCGCCGTTGGTCCGCGGCCGACCTCCCCGGACCCTGTGATCCCAGGCACACCGAGGCGGAGGAGAGGCACATGTCGTTGGGCGGCGGTTACATGCTCCCGTCCCGGGACGGCCGGGGGATCCCGGCGATCGGGATCGGCATCACGGTGAAGGCGACCGGCGAGAACACCCGCGACGCCTACTCGCTGTTCGAGTACGCGGTCCCCGGCGGGGTGAACGGACCGCCGCCGCACGTGCACACGCGCGAGGACGAGTCGTTCATCTGCCTGGCCGGGCGGCTCGAGGTGATGCTCGGCGGCGACACGTTCGTCCTGGGCCACGGCGACTACCTGCTGCTGCCGCGCGACGTCGTGCACACCTTCCGCAACCCGTTCGAGGAGGAGGCCCGCGTCATCTCCGTGGTGTCCCCGGCGGGCCTGGAGGCCTACTACCAGGCCCTGGCCGAGCTGCCTCCGGGCAAGCCGGACATCGCGGCGATCCAGGCGATCATGGCCGACTTCGGGCTCGAGCTGCGGCTGCCCGCCGCGCAGCGCTGAGGGGGTCGCCGTGCGGATCGGGATCGTCGGGGCCGGGGTCGCCGGCCTGTGCACGGCGAAGGTGCTGCGGGCGGCGGGCCACGACGTCGTCGTCTGGGAGCGCGCACCGGACGTCGGCGGCGTGTGGAGCGCGACGCGCCGCTACCCGGGCCTGTCGACGCAGAGCCCGCGCGACACGTACGCGTTCTCGGACTTCCCCATGCCTCGCGACTATCCGGAATGGCCCAGCGGCGAGCAGGTGCAGGCCTACCTCGCCGCCTACGTGCACGACGCCCGGCTGGAGCCCGTGCTGCGGCTGCGCACCGAGGTCGTGCGGGCGCGCCACGCGGACGGCTGGACGCTCACGGTGCGCGACCTGGCCACCGGGGCCGAGTCGGAGCAACGGGTCGACCATCTCGTCGTCGCGAACGGGGTGTTCTGCGAGCCCGCGGTCCCCGAGCTGCCGGGCGCGGACGAGTTCGCGGCGGTCGGCGGTCAGGTGCTGGCCGGCAGCGACTTCCACGGCGTCGAGGACGCCCGGGACCGCCACGTCGTCGTCCTGGGCTACGGCAAGACGGCCTGCGACATCGCCGCCGCGGTGAGCGAGACCGCCGCCGCGACGACGATCGTGGCACGCCAGCTCGTGTGGAAGGTGCCGCGCAAGGTCGGCGGCGTGCTCAACTTCAAGCACCTGCTGCTCACCCGCCTCGGCGAGGCGCTGTTCCGCTACCGGACGCTGCGCGGGTTCGAGAAGGTGCTCCACGGCCCGCTGAACCGGGTGCGCAGCGGGATGCTCGACTCCCTCGGGCCGGTCTCGACGCGCCAGTTCGGGCTCGCCGAGCTCGACCTCGTCCCGCGGGGGCGGTTCCAGGACATCGTGCGCGGCGCGATCGGCCTGTCCACGGACGGCTTCTACGACCGGGTGCGGGCCGGGGCGCTCGTCGTGCGCCGGGACCGGAGCGTCACCCGGCTGCTGGAGAAGGACGGGACGCCGCACGTCGAGCTGGACGACGGTGGCGTGGTCCGCGCCGATCTCCTGATCTGCGCCACCGGGTACCGCCAGGGCGTGCCGTTCCTCGACGAGGAGGTGGCGGCACGGCTGACCGACGAGCGCGGCAACTACCTGCTGTACCGCCAGATCATGCCCGTCGGCGACGACGACCTGGTCGACGACCTGACCTTCGCGGGCTACAACTCCTCGTTCTTCAGCCCGCTGAACGCCGAGATGTCCGCGGTCTGGACGGCGGAACGGCTGGCCGGGCGGCTGCAGCTGCCCGACCGCGCGACGATGCGCGCGCACGTGGACGCCCAGCTCGCGTTCATGGACTCGGCGACCGACGGCCACCACTGCCACGGCACGAAGATCATCCCGTTCTCGCTGCACAATGTGGACGAGGTGCTCGACGACGTCGGCCTCAACCTCTCGCGGGGTGTGCGCTTCCGGCAGTGGCTCTCGCCGGTCGATCCGCGCGCCTACCGCGGGGTGGCCGCGGCGGCCCGCGCGCGGGGCTGAGCGCGGCCCATCAGTCGCCGTCGGAGCCGCGGCGGCGGAAGTAGGCGAAACCCGGGATGCCGTTGATCGCCTGCCGGACGTCCTTGAGCACGTCGAGCAGCTCGTGGACGTCCGGGCCCACCCGGTCCAGGGTGGCGAGGATCGGCATGATGTCGTCCTCCAGGTGCTCGGTGAACGCCGGCATGTGGTCCACCAGGCGGATGAGGGCGTGCAGCTCGTCCTGCGAGAACTCCGAGACGAACTGCCGGGCCAGCGGGGCGGCCTGTTCGGCGATCGGCAGGTAGGTGGTGAGCAGGTCGCGGGCGGAACCGCTGGTGTCGCTCGCGTGCGCCACGACCTCGCCCGCCCGCGCGGCGACGGCGGTGGCCTGCTCGATCACCACGGCCGCGCCGTCGGCGGCGCTCCCAGCCCGGACGACGATCACGTCCGCTTGCTCGGCGACGGCGTCGGCCCGGGTGACGACGCCCTCGACGCGGTCCACGACGCCGTCGATCCGGTCCGCCAGCGCCCCGACCCGTCCGACCAGGCCCTCGATCTCGTCGAGCAGTGCCGAGACCCGCTCGGGGAGGCCGCCCACCACGGTGACGGCCTCGTCGGTCCATCCCACGAGGGCCCGCATCCCGTCGAGCACGTCAGCCGGTCCCCAGACGGGCAGGCCGGCGATCCGTCGCGTCATGCGCCGATCCTTGCGCACCGTGCGGACAGGCGCTCAGCGGCCGGTGCACTATTTAGAGAGCAGTGCTCTTGACAGAGAGCGGTGAGCGCGCGCAGGCTGGAGTCGACGTGAGCACCGCTCTCCCGGAAGGACCGATCCCATGCCCGCTCCCGACGCGCCGACCCACGACCGCGGCGGCGCCGTGGCCCTCGTGGTCGCCGGCGTCCTGTTCGCCGCCTATCCCGCGCTGCGGCCGTACGGGGACCTCGTCCCGGAGACGGCGGCCGCCGCGTTCGCCGCGCCGTCCTGGCTCGCCGCACACCTGTCGGCCGTGTTCGGCTTCGTGCTCGCCGGGATCGGTCTCGCGGCGCTCGCCCGCCGGGAGCGCACGGGCGCGCTCAGGGCGGCGGTCGGCGTCTGGTGGGTCGGTGCGGTCCTCTGCGCCACCTACTACGGGGCCGAGACCTTCGCGCTGCACGTGCTGGGCGCGCGGATCACCGATCCTGCGCAGCTCGCGGTGCTCGCCGAGGCGCTGCGGATGGGGCCCGTCCAGGTCGCCGTCTTCGGTGCCGGCCTGCTGTTGCTCGCGGCAGCCGGCGTGCTCGTGGTCGTGGGCCTGCCCCGGGCCCGTGCCGCCGCGCTCCCGTTCGCCGCGGGCGCGGTGCTCTTCCTGCCGCAGTTCTACGCCGCCCCGGGCCTGCGGATCGCCCACGGTGTCCTGCTCGGCGTGGGCTGCGTCGCGCTCGCGTGGCTGCTGCTGCGCCCGGCAGGCGTGTCCGGCGACGGGCGCGACGCGGCGGTCCCCGCCCGCCGCTGACGGCGCTCAGTCCGGCTCAGTCCGGCCAGACCGGGTGGCGCTTCTCCAGGAACGACGCCATGCCCTCGCGGGCCCCGGCGCTCTGCGACATCGCCGTCATCACCTCGACGGCGATCGCGTAGGCGTCCGCCTCCGGGCGGTCCAGCTGGGCGTAGAGGGTCTGCTTGCCCACGCCCTTGCCGAAGCGGCTCCCGCGGGTGGCCCGGGCCAGCAGGTCGTCCACCCGCGCGTCCAGCTCGGCATCCGGGACGGCGTAGTTGACCAGCCCCCACTCCGCGGCGGTGCGCGCATCCACCGGGTCGCCGGTGAGGGCGAGCTCCATGAGGCGCTTGCGCCCGACGTTGCGGGCCACCGGTACCGCCGGGGTGTGGCAGAACCAGCCGCCCTTGCCCCCGGGCAGAGCGAACGAGGCCGACTCCGCGGCGACGGCGAGGTCGCAGGACGCCACGAGCTGGCAGCCGGCGGCCGTCGCGATCGCCTGCACGCGGGCGATCACGACCTGCGGGACCTCCTGCACCGTCTGCATGACCTTCGTGCACAACTGCAGGAGCGAGCGGACGCCGGCGAGGTCGCGAGCGGCGACGTCCGCGAAGTCGTGCCCGGCCGAGAAGGCCTTGCCCTCCGCGCCCAGCACGATGCCGGTGGCCGCGCTCTCGCCCGCCTCGGTGAACGCCCGCAGCAGCTCGCGCAGGTGCGGCTCGGAGAGCGCGTTGCGCCGCTCGGGGCGGTTCATCGTGATGCGGACGGTGTCGCCCTCGTGCTTGACCAGGAGGTACTCGTACTGATCGGTGCGGTCGGCCATTCCTCGACCGTAACCCGCCTCAGTAGCTCTTCGGGAGGCCCAGGGTGTGCTGGGCGACGAAGTTCAGGATCATCTCCCGGCTGACGGGCGCGATCCGGCCGACCCGCACCGCGCCGATGAGGCCGCCCAGTCCGTACTCCTCGGCCAGGCCGTTGCCCCCGTGGGCCTGCACGGCGGCGTCGACGGCCTCGATCGCGGCCTCGGCGGCGGCGTACTTGGCGATGTTGGCGGCCTCGCCCGCGGCCCGGTGGTCGCCCACGTCGTAGAGCCACGCCGCGCGGGTGGTGGCCTGCCGCGCCAGCTCCACCCCGATGTGCGCCTTCGCCAGCGGGTGCGCGACGGCCTGGTGGCTGCCGATGGGTGCGTCCCACACCGTGCGCTCGCGCGCGTAGGCGACGCCGCGGTCCAGCGCGAAGCGGGCGAGGCCGTTGGAGTGGGCGGCGACCGTGATCCGCTCGGGGTTCAGTCCGGCGAACAGCGCCGCGAGCCCGGCCTCCTCGCCGCCGACGAGCGCGTCGTCGGGCAGTGCGACGTCGTCGAAGAACACCGTGAACTGCTTCTCCGGCAACGAGATCGCCATGTCGATCGGCTGGTAGGTCAGGCCGGGGGAGTCGGTCGGGACGACGAACATCGCGGGCCGCAGCGTCCCGGTCGAGTCCTGCATCCGTGCGACGACGAGCGTCGCGTCGGTCTCGTCGACCCCGGAGATGTAGTACTTGCGGCCGGCCAGCCGCCAGCCGCCGCCGGGGTCGCGCCGGGCCGTGGTGGTGATCCGGTGGGAGTTGGAACCCGCGTCCGGCTCGGTGATGGCGAACGACATGCGCACCGAGCCGTCGGCGAAGCGGGGTAGCCAGCGCTCCTTCTGCTCCGCGGTGCCGGACGTCGCGATCACGGTGGCAGCGATCGCGGGGGAGACCACGAGCAGCAGCAGCGGGCAGCCCGCCGCGGCGAACTCCTCGGCGACGATCGCGAGCTCCACCATCCCGGCACCGCCCCCGCCGTACTCGGCCGGGACGGCGACACCCAGGTAGCCCGCCTTGCCCGCCTCGGCCCACAGCTCGGTGGTGTGCCCGCCCGTGCGGACCTTCTCGCGGATGTAGTCGCGGCCGTACATGGCGGCCATCGCCGCCACGGACGAGCGGAGCAGCTGCTGTTCGTCGGTCTCGCGCAGGTCCACGGAGCCTCCTCGCTCTGCGTATCAGCACGGCTCTACGCGCCAGCGATACTGTCACATAATCCGGCGCAGCTGGAGGTGGAGGTAGGCCGCGAGGCTCTGGGCGTCGGTGATCTCCCCGCGGCGCACCATCGTCTCGAACTCCACGACGGTGAACCATGCCGCGCGCATGTCCTGCTCGGAGTGCTCGCGCAGCGGCGATCCCGCCGTGAGCTCCGTGGCGAGCCACACCGTGCCGAGCTGGCTCGACATCCCCGGGGCGACGTCGAGGTGGCCGAGGAACTCCATCCGGCCCGCCACCAGGCCGGTCTCCTCCCGCAGCTCGCGGGCGGCGAGCTCGGCGGGCTCGACCGCCGCGCGCTCGGGCGCCGTGCCCGCGGGGAACTCCCAGCGCCGCTTGCCGACGGCGTAGCGGTACTGCTCCACGAGGTGCAGCCGCTCGCCGTCGAACGGGATCACCAGCGCGTAGGTGGGCTTGTCGATCACGCCGTAGACGCCCTCCGAGCCGTCGGGCCAGCGCACCGCGTCCTCGCGCACGGTCATCCAGCTGTTCGCGTACACCTGCCGGCTCGAGAGCGTTTCCACGAGGCTCCACGGTAGCGGCGGCGAGGCCGGCGCAACGTTTCCGTCATCTTTGCCATGAACACGCAACGTTTCGCATGCAGACACGCAATACATGCTGATTGGCGCCGTCACGGCCCACTTCTACCGTTGTCGGCGTGACCGTGACCCTTGCCCCCCACACTGCCCCCGACCACCACGGCCGCACCTCCCGGCCCCGCCGCTACCTGATGTGCCCCCCGGAGCACTTCGCCGTCGAATACGCCATCAACCCCTGGATGGACCCCGCACGACCCGTGGACGCGGCCCGCGCGATGCGCCAGTGGGACGCGCTGCGCCGCACCTACCTCGACCTCGGCCACGCCGTCGAGGTGATCCCCGCCGAGCCCGGACTGCCGGACATGGTGTTCGCTGCGAACGGCGGCCTCGTCGTGGACGGGACGGCGTACTCGGCGCGCTTCGCCCACCCCCAGCGCGCCGCCGAGGGCCCGGCCTACCTGGGCTGGCTGCGCGCAGCCGGGCTGCGCGGCGTCGAGGCCGAGCACGTCAACGAGGGTGAGGGCGACCTGCTGGTGGTCGGCGACCTCGTGCTGGCCGGCACCGGCTTCCGCACCGCGGTCGCGGCCCACGACGAGGTCCGCGCGCTGTTCGGACGCCCCGTGGTGACGCTGGAGCTCGTCGACCCGCACTACTACCACCTCGACACCGCACTGGCCGTGCTCGACGACACGACCGTCGCGTACCTGCCCGAGGCCTTCTCGGCGGCGAGCCGCGAGACGCTGCGCGAGCTGTTCCCGGACGCGATCCTCGCTAAGGCGCGGGACGCCGCGGTGCTCGGCCTCAACGCGGTGTCCGACGGCCGCCACGTCGTGCTCGCCGCGCAGGCCACGGGATTCGCGGCCCGGCTGCGGGAGCGCGGGTTCGTGCCCGTCGGCGTGGACGTGTCCGAGCTCATGAAGGCGGGTGGCGGCGCGAAGTGCTGCACGTTGGAGCTGCGCGTGTGAGACGTTCGGCGGCTCGCGCGGGACGGCCGCGGCAGGCAACCTGATCCGATTCAGCCCCGCACCATGTCGACGCGACCCGAGGAGGGCGCTGTGACCAGACCGCTCGTGAGCCAGGTGTTCCGGCGCAAGCCGGTGACGTCGATGACCGCCGAGACCGGCGCCGATACCGAGGGCGGTGAGCTGTCGCGCTCGATCGGGCTCTTCCAGCTCTCCATGATCGGCATCGGAGCCACCATCGGCACCGGCATCTTCTTCGTGCTGAGCCAGGCCGTGCCGGTGGCCGGGCCCGCGGTCGTGTGGTCGTTCGTCATCGCGGGAGCGGTCGCCGGCCTCACCGCGCTCTGTTACGCCGAGCTGGCGGGCGCGGTGCCGGTCTCGGGCTCGTCGTACTCCTACGCCTACGCGACCCTCGGCGAGGTCGTCGCCGTCGGCGTGGCGGCCTGCCTGCTGCTCGAGTACGGGGTGTCGGCCGCCGCCGTGGCCGTCGGCTGGTCGGAGTACCTCAACGAGCTGCTCGACAACCTGTTGGGCCTGCGCATCCCCGACGTGCTCTCGCAGTCGCCGGAGTCCGGCGGGATCGTCAACCTGCCCGCGGTGGTGCTTGTCGCACTCGTGTCGCTGCTGCTCATCCGCGGCGCCAGCGAGTCCGCGACGGTCAACGCCACGATGGTGATGATCAAGATCGGCGTGCTCGTGCTGTTCATCGTCATCGGTATCACCGGATGGAACTCCGACAACCTCCGCGACTTCGCCCCGTTCGGCCTGGCCAGCATCACCGGTGCCGCGGGCATCATCTTCTTCTCCTACATCGGCCTGGACGCCGTCTCCACCGCAGGCGAGGAGGTGCACAACCCGCGCCGGACGCTCCCGCTCGCGATCCTCATCGCGCTGGTCACGGTCACCTCGCTCTACGTCGCGGTCGCGCTGGTCGCGGTCGCCGCGCAGCCCGCCTCGGCGTTCGAGGGCCAGGAGGCCGGGCTCGCCGCGATCCTGGAGGACATCACCGGCTCCACCTGGCCCGCCACCGTGCTCGCCGCGGGCGCGGTGATCTCCATCTTCAGCGTCACGCTGGTGGTCATCTACGGCCAGACCCGCATCCTGTTCGCCATGGGCCGCGACGGCATGATCCCGCCCGCCTTCCACCGGGTGAACCCGCGCACGCTGACCCCGGTGTTCTCCACCATCGTCGTCGCCGTGATCGTCAGCCTGCTGGCGGGGCTGCTGCCCATCGAGTTCCTCGCCGAGATGACGAGCATCGGCACGCTCGTCGCGTTCCTCGTCGTGTCGGTCGGGGTGATCGTGCTGCGGCGCATCGCACCGGACCTGCCGCGGGGCTTCCGCGTCCCCGGCTACCCCGTGGTGCCGATCCTCTCGGTCCTCGGCTGCATCTGGATCATCATCGACCTGCGGCCCGTCACGATCATCGCCTTCCTCATCTGGGTGGCCGTCGCGATGGTCTGGTACTTCACCTACGGCATCCGTCACTCGCGGCTGAACGAGGTGCAGTCGTGACCGTCCTGCTCGGGCTGCCCCGTCGCCGGGGTGCCAACGCCGCCGTCCAGCTCGCCGCGCAGCTCGCCCGGTCCCTCGACGAGGACCTGCTCGTCTGCACGGTCGTGCCCGCACCCTGGCCCGCGGGCGTCGGCCACATCGACGCGGAGTACCAGCAGCACCTCGACGAGGCGGCGGCCGAGGCGATCGCCCGGGCCCGCGCGATCGCCCCCGACGACGTCGCCACCACGTTCCACGTCGAGCGGGCCCGCTCCACGCCGACCGGCCTGCTGCACGTCGCCGAGCGCACCGGCGCGGACCTGCTCGTCCTCGGCTCGGCCCGCGCCGGCGGGATCGGCCGCGTCTCGTTCGGCGGCGTCACCGAGCGGCTGCTGCACAGCTCACACATCCCCGTCGCGCTCGCCCCGCGCGGCTTCCGGTGCCGCCCCGCCACCCGCGTCACCCGCGTCACGGCCGCCTTCGGGGCCGCCGAGGGGTCGGACGGGTTCGTCCTCGCCGCCGCCGGGATGGCCGTCCGGCTGCACGTCCCGCTGCGGGTCGCATCCTTCGCGGTGCGGCCGCGGACGCCGCTCACCGCGGGCATCGGGTCGCGCGCCGAGTCGAGCCTCGTCGAGGCGTGGATCTCCGACGTCGGACGCGCGCAGCACGACGTGCTCGACCGGGTCGCCGCGCTGCCGAAGGCGCCCCCGGCCGAGGGTGTCGTCGGGCGCGGCACCGACTGGGACGACGCCATGGAAGACGTCGGCTGGGACGACGGCGACATCCTCACCGTCGGCTCCAGCTCGGTCGGCCCGATCGCCCGGGTCTTCCTCGGCTCGCGCTCGTCGAAGATCGTGCGCAGCTCGCCGGTGCCGGTGGTGGTGGCGCCGCGCCACGAATGAGGGTGATCGCCGTATCCGTGACGTGAGGTGCGCAGGTGCACCCCATGTCCCGGATACGGCGATCTCGGCAGTGGGGTCCGCCCCTATGCTCGGCCGGGTGCGTCTGGTCATCGCCCGCTGCCAGGTCGACTACGTCGGCAGGCTCACCGCCCACCTGCCCATGGCCCCCCGGCTGCTCCTGGTCAAGGCGGACGGGTCGGTCAGCATCCACGCGGACGACCGCGCGTACAAGCCGCTGAACTGGATGAGCCCGCCGTGCTGGCTGGAGGAGGCCCCCGGCGTCTGGACCGTGCGCAACAAGGCCGACGAGTCGCTCGTCATCACCATCGACGAGGTCATCCACGACAGCTCCCACGAGCTCGGGACCGATCCCGGCCTGGTCAAGGACGGGGTCGAGGCGCACCTGCAGGAGCTGCTCGCGGCGCATCCGACGGCGCTGGGGGAGGGGTTCAGCCTCGTGCGCCGCGAGTACATGACCGCGATCGGCCCGGTGGACCTGCTGTGCCGCGACGCCCACGGCGGCCACGTCATCGTCGAGGTGAAGCGCCGCGGCGAGATCGACGGGGTGGAGCAGCTCACGCGCTACCTGGAGCTGTGCAATCGCGACCCGCTGCTCGCCCCGGTCGCCGGGGTGTTCGCGGCCCAGCAGATCAAGCCGCAGGCCCGGACGCTGGCGCAGGACCGCGGGATCCGCTGCGTCGTCGTGGACTACGACGCGCTGCGTGGCGTGGAGCGCGACGACCTGCTGCTGTTCTGAGCGGCGTCGTCGGCGGAGCGGTCCGGGGCGCCGCGCCACGCCTGCGGCGGCGGGACGATGCACGTGTATCCCCAGCACCAGGTGTGGTCGGCCGCCAGTCCCTCGGCGACCCAGCGCAGCACGGCCGCGAGGGCGGCCCGGACCCGCCTCACCGCGCCACCACCGGATCGGCAGCAGCGGTACGGACCGGGCGGCCGCCGACGATCACCTGGCGCACCCGCAGCAGCGCGGACACGTCCACCGCCGGGTCACCCGCCACGGCGAGCAGGTCGGCGTCGTAGCCTGCGGCGATCCGGCCCTTGCGGTCCCCGAGCCCGCACACGGCAGCCGCCACCGCGGTGCCCGCCCGTAGCGCCTCGACGGCCGTCATGCCGCACCCTGTGAGCTCGACCAGGCCGTGCGGCAGCACCCCGTGCGGCTTGACGGGCGCGATCCCCGCGTCCGTCCCCGCGACCAGCACCGCGCCCGCCCGGCGCAGCCGCTCCATCGCGGCGAAGATCTGCGGGAGCACCCGGGCCAGGCCCGGCGGCGGTGCGATGCCCTCGACCGGCACGATCCCGGCCGTCGCGCCCACGACGACGCGGCGGGTGACGATCGCCGCGACCAGGTCCTCGCGGACGTCGACGCCGTCGGCGGTCCGGAACGAGCAGTGCTCGATCCCGTCCACGCCCGCGGCCAGCGCGTCGGCGATGGCGTCGACCGCGTGCGCGTGGGCCGTGACGGGCAGGCCCCGGCGGTGGGCCTCGTCGACGGCCGCCCGCAGCTCGGCCGGGGACCACTGCCGCTCGTGCACGACCGTGCCCGGGGTCAGCTCGCCACCGCTCGCCATCACCTTGATCACGTCGACGCCCCGCTCGGCGTGCTCGCGCACCGCCGCCCGGATGCCCGCCTCGCCGCGGGCGACGCCACCGAGATAGTGGCAGTGCCCGCCGGGGCAGGTGATCGGCGGCCCGGCCGCGACGACCGTCGGGAGCGGTCCGGTGGCCCGCTCCCGCAGGGCGAGCGCGAGGTAGTCCCGGTCGCCGAGGTCGCGGACGGTCGTCACGCCCGCGGCGAGCTGGTCGGCGGCGGCCGCCGCCATGGCGTCGAGGACGGCCTCGTCGTCGCGGCCCGCCAGGTGCGCGACGGGGGTGAGGCTCGCGTCGAACGCCAGGTGGACGTGGGTGTCGACGAGGCCGGGCAGCAGCGTCGTCCCCGTCAGGTCGACGAGCTCGGCGTCCGGCGGCGGCGCGACCCGGCCCGTCTCGACGGCGAGGATCCGGCCGTCCTCGATCAGCACGAGTGGGTCGGGGCGGGTGGTCGAGCCGTCGAAGAGCGAGGTGGCGCGGATCGCCGTGCGCCGCGCAGCGCGGGTGCTCATGGGCTGGCTCCTGCCTGGGGAAGGGTTCGCCGGCAGCGTCACCGGCCCGGCGTCCCGGCCACCAGGGACGAGGCGTCCCGGTGTCGCACGGGCGGAGCGCCCGCAGGATCGGTGGCCGCACCCTGTGACCCCCTGCGGTCGGGGCGGCGCGTCGTCCACACTGGCGAACGTGACGGTGATCGCGGGCAAGGTCGAGTCGGACAAGATCGTGATCGGCAGCGACAGCCAGGTGACCCACGGCTGGCATTCCAAGGACCTCGTGGACGACGGCAAGCTCATGGTGCTGCCGGACCTGATCATCGGCGGGGCAGGAGCGAGCAGCCACAACAACTACATGTCGATCTACCTGGAGAACCACAAGCCCCGCTCGTCGCAGCGGCGCGACGTGCTGGAGTTCTTCGTCGAGTTCCACCAGTGGATCGACAAGATGATCAAGGACTTCAAGCCGCGCAACAGCTGGTTGCTCGCCTACGACGGCAAGCTCATCTCGACGACCGCCGATCTCAACGTCGAGCACCACGAGTGGTGGGCCGTCGGCAGTGGCTTCGAGTACGCCCGCTCCGCCCTGCACCTCGGCCACACCGTGGAGGAGGCCATCCAGACCGCGTGCGACCTCACGGTCTTCTGCGGCCCGCCCGTCGTGGTGCGCGAGCTCCCCCTCGACACCCGGCCCGCCAAGCCCAGCGGCCGCTCCGGCCGGCGGGCGCCGCGGTCGAACGGCTCGTGATCAGGCCGCCACGGTGCGCAGCTTGCGCAACGCCCGGTGCTGCGTGACCCGGACCGTCTGCTCGGTCATCCCCAGCAGTTCCGCGGCGTTGCGGGCGGAGAGGCCCAGCGCCACACGGAGCACCAGCACCTCGCGCATCCGTTCGGGCAGGGTGTCCAGGAGCTCGCGGGCGCGGCGGGTGACGTCGGTGTGCAGGCCGTGCTCCTCCGGGCCCGGCCCGCGATCCGCCGGTTCGTCGGCCTCGGTGAGCTGCTCGGTGCTGCGGCGGGCGAGCCGCCGGCGCGCGTCGGTCACGGCGTTGGCCGCGCTCACGTAGACGTAGGCCATGAACGGCCGCCTGCCGCCCTCGTGGCGGGGCAGCGCACGCAGCAGGTTGAGGCAGACGGTCTGGGCGACGTCCTCCGGCGACTCCATCGGGCCCGCCGAGCGGCCGAGCCTCGCGCGGCAGTACGCGAGGACCGTCGGGTGGATGGCGGCGAACACCATGGCCACGGCGTCCGGGTCGCCACGGGCGGCCCGGTCGAGTGCGGTGGGGTCGATCTCGGGCGTCCGCGAGGACACTCGTGTCGGCGCGGGACGGTCGCCCTCGGCTGTGCCGATTCTGGCGGCGCCGATTCTCGCGGCGCCGATTCTCGCGGCGCCGATTCTCGCGGCGCCGATCCTCTCGGTGCCGGTCGTCCGTTCCATGGTCCCCACCCTGCGCCCGTCGGGGCGCAAGGTCATCCGTATTTCCCCCGACCCCGACCCTGAGTCCTACCCTGGCGCCCGTGACGACCACCGTGACCAGCAGCGGGGCCCACCCGACGCCGGCGACGTTCGAGTCCCTGGATCCCCGCACCGGCGACGTCGTCGGGGTGCACCCCGTCCACGACGAGGCCGCCGTCCGGGCCGCCGTCGAGCGGGCCGGCCAGGCCGCGCGATGGTGGCACGAGCTGGGTTTCGCCGCGCGCCGTCGCAGGCTCGAAGCGTGGCGGAAGGCGCTGGTCAACCGCCTGGAGGACCTCGCGGCGGCGATCGTGGCGGAGACCGGGAAGCCCCTGGACGACGCGCGCCTGGAGCTGGTCCTCACCATCGACCACCTGGACTGGGCCGCCCGCAACGCCGAGCGCGTGCTCGGCCCCCGCCGGGTCTCCCCGGGCCTGCTCATGGCGAACCAGGCCGCCACGCTCGCCTACCCGCCGCTCGGGGTCGTCGGGGTGATCGGGCCCTGGAACTACCCGGTGTTCACCCCGATGGGATCCATCGCCTACGCCCTGGCCGCGGGCAACGCCGTGGTGTTCAAGCCCAGCGAGCTGACCCCGGGGGTCGGGATCGCCCTCGTGGACACCCTGTCCGAGATCGTCGACGGCCGCCCGCTGCTGCAGGTCGTCACCGGGCTCGCCGGGACGGGCGCTGCGCTGTGCCGGGCGCCCGGTATCGGCAAGATCGCGTTCACCGGGTCGACGGCCACCGCGAAACGGGTCATGGCCGCATGTGCGGAGAATCTCACCCCGGTGCTCGTCGAGTGCGGCGGCAAGGACGCGCTCATCGTGGACGCCGACGCGGACCTGCGCGCCGCCGCGGACGCCGCCGTCTGGGGTGGGCTCGCCAACGCGGGCCAGACGTGCGTGGGCGTCGAGCGGGTCTACGTCGTCGAGGCGGTGGCGGAGCGGTTCACCGCCGAGGTGGTGGAACGGGCCTCCAGGGTGCGGGCGGGCGCCGAGATCGGACCCATGGCCTCGCCCTCGCAGGCGGGTATCGTCGCCCGCCACGTCGAGGACGCCCTGGCCCGCGGCGGCCGGGCCGTCGTCGGCGGCGTGGGGAGCGTGGACGGTCCGTTCGTCGACCCCGTCGTGATCGTGGACGTTCCCGAGGACAGCGTCGCGGTCGTCGAGGAGACCTTCGGCCCGCTGCTGGTGGTCAACCGGGTCCCGGACGTGGACGAGGCCGTGCGCCGCGCGAACGCCAGCGGCTACGGGCTCGGGGCGGCGGTGTTCTCGAAGCGGCGCGGCCCGCAGATCGCCGCCCGGCTGTGCTGCGGAATGGTCGCCGTCAACGGCGTCATCTCCTTCGCGGGCATCCCGGCCCTGCCCTTCGGCGGCGTCGGGGACTCCGGGTTCGGGCGCATCCACGGCGAGGACGGGCTGCGCGAGTTCACCCGGCCCCAGGCGGTGGCGCGGCGCCGGTTCCCGCTCCCGTCGGTGACGAGCTTCCGGCGCCAGGGTGCGCTGATGAAAGCGCTGGTCGGGCTCGTGCGGCTGCGCCACGGGCGCTGACCCGAAGGACGTGTGTCCCCCGCCACGACCGGCCCGAAGGCCGCGGTGCGATGGCAGGATCACCCGGAAGTCAGCCGCAGGGTCGCAGCGCAGCGTGGAGGTAGAGGCGTGACACGGGAGTTCCGCACGGTCGGTGTGGTCGGGCTGGGCACGATGGGCGCGGGCATCGCGGAGGTCTTCGCCCGCAACGGCCTCCAGGTCGTCGCCGTCGAGGTCGACGAGGAGGCGGTCGCGCGCGGACGCGTCCACCTGGAGTCGTCCACCGGCCGGGCCGTCACCCGCGGCAAGCTCACCCAGGAGGACGCGGACGCCCTCCTCGGCCGCATCGCCACGAGCACCTCCCTGGCCGATCTCGCCGACGCCGACCTCGTCGTCGAGGCCGTCCCGGAGAGCCTCGAGCTGAAGGCGAAGATCTTCGAGGAGCTCGACAAGGTCTGCCGCGACGACGTCGTGCTCGCGTCGAACACCTCGTCCCTGTCGGTCACGGAGCTGTCGGTGCGCACGGGGCGTCCCGGCCGCGTCGTCGGCATGCACTTCTTCAACCCGGCGCCGGTGCAGAAGCTCGTCGAGCTGGTCCGCACCGTCGTCACCGAGCCGGACGTCATCGACGACCTCAAGAGCTTCGTCACCACTCTCGACAAGGTGCCGGTCGTGATCGGCGACCGCGCCGGGTTCATCGCGAACGCGCTGCTCTTCGGCTACCTCAACCATGCCGCGCGGATGTACGAGGCGCGCTACGCCAGCCGCGAGGACCTCGACGCCGCCATGCGCTACGGCTGCGGCTACCCCATGGGCCCGCTCGCCCTGCTCGACCTCATCGGCCTCGACACGGCCTACGAGATCCTCGACACGATGTACAAGCAGTCACGCAACCAGATGCACGTGCCCGTGCCCGTCTTCAAGCAGATGATCACCGCGGGGCTGCTGGGCCGCAAGAGCGGGCGCGGCTTCTACACCTACGCCGAGCCGCACTCGTCGAAGGTCGTGCCCGACGCCCTCACCCCGTCCGGCGGCGTGCCGCAGGACGTGACCGTCCGCGACATCGCCCGCGCCGGGGTCGTCGGCACCGGCACCATGGCCACCGGCATCGTCGAGGTCCTGGCGAAGGCAGGCCTGGACGTCGTCGTGCGAGGGCGCAGCGACTCCAAGGTCGAGGGCTCCCTCGCCGCGCTGCGCAAGTCGCTGGACAAGCAGGTCGTCCGCGGCCGGCTCACCGAGGAGGAGCGGGACGCCACCGTCGCGCGGGTCAGTGGCACCACCCGCCTGGAGGACTTCGCCGACGTCGACCTCGTCGTCGAGGCCATCGCCGAGGAGCTCGACCTCAAGCGCGCCGTCTTCGCCGCACTGGACGAGATCTGCAAGCCGGGGGCCATCCTCGCCACCACCACGTCGTCGCTGCCCGTCGTCGAGTGCGCCGCCGCCACGTCCCGGCCGCAGGACGTGATCGGCCTGCACTTCTTCAACCCGGCGCCGGTCATGAAGCTCGTCGAGGTCGTCTCGACGATCACCACCGCGCCGGACGTGGCCGCCACCTGCCTCGTGCTGTGCGAGCGGCTGGGCAAGGTGGCCGTCTCGTGCCGCGACCGGGCGGGGTTCATCGTCAACGCGCTGCTGTTCCCCTACCTCAACGACGCGGTGAAGATGCTCGAGGCGCACTACGCCACGGCCGACGACATCGACGCCGCCATGAAGACCGGCTGCGCCCTGCCGATGGGGCCGTTCGAGCTGCTCGACGTCGTCGGGCTCGACGTGTCGCTCGCGATCGAGCGCTCGCTGTACCGCGAGTTCCGCATGGCCGGGATGGCGCCCGCGCCGCTCCTGGAGCACCTCGTCACGGCGGGGCGGCTCGGGCGCAAGACGGGCCACGGGTTCCGGGACTACGCCCGCCGCTGACCCGCGAGTTGCGCCTCTGGCCGCCGCGAGTTGCGGGTTTCGCGGCGGCGAGTTGCGCCTCTGGCTGCCGCGAGTTGCGGGTTTCGCGGCGGCGAGTTGCGCCTCTGGCTGCCGCGAGTTGTGGGTTTCGCGGCGGCGAGTTGCGCATCTCGTCCGCGCGAGTTGCGCCTCTCGTCCGCGCTGCACGCGGCGGTCCCACCGGCCGATCCGGCCGGCGACGGGAGGCGTGATCGAGGACGCCCGTCGTGCCCGGGCGGCCCGCCGCCCGGCAGGATGGTGGCGTGCCCCGTGCGAACCGTCCGCAGCGCCCCGCGCACACCCGCCTGCGGTCGGCGGCCCACGTGCGCGCGGAGACCGCGGCGGACGGGGAGTGGGTGGTGCGCAGCGTCGCGGGCTCGTCGTCGGGGAAGTCCTACCGCTGTCCGGGCTGCGACCAGCTCATCCCGCCCGGGGTCGCCCACCTCGTGACCTGGCCGGCGGGGGAGTACGGCTCGGTTGCCGAGCGCCGGCACTGGCACGCGCCGTGCTGGGCCGCGCGCGCCCGCCGTCGCCCCGGCCGCCGGTGACGCGATCACCTGAGGGACCTCGGGGAGGCGACCGTCGAGCCGTGCACGTCGCCGTCTGACGCCGATCCGTGCTGCCGATCCGCGCTGCCTGGCGTCAGCTGCGGGGTGGTGAGGGTCGACGCGTCCGTCGGCGGGCGCTCGCCGTGCCTCTGACCGGGGTCGTGTCGCGGTGGCCTGCGTCGGCCGCGGAGACGGGCTTCGGCCCCTCTCCGGTCGGGCCGAAGCCGTCCTCGGCAGGGAGGGCCGTGATCGCGGCGGCGTCACCCCGGCCGTCGGTGCGGCTGTCGTCCGGGGCCGTGCCGTTCGAGTGCGCCCCGTTCGAGTGCGCGCCGTTCGGGGAGGGCTGGCCGTCCGTCCGGGACAGGGGGACGACGACGGCTGTGCCCGACGGCAGCGTTTCGGCGGGTTCCGGCGCACGCGGTGCCGCGGTCGGGGACGGGCGGGCCGGAGCGCCAGCGGGGCTGGTCGCAGGCTCGGCCTCCCGTGGTGCCGTGGCCTCCGCTGCTGCCGCGTTCGGAGTGGGCGGGGCAGGGGCGCCCGCCGGTTCCACCTTCACGGCTGCCGCGGCGGGCCCGTACGCCACCTCCGCCCCGGCAGACGATGCGCCCGCCTCCGTGGGTGCCGCGACCTGCTCCGTCACCTCGGGCGCCGGCGAGGGCACGTCGCGTTCGGGCGTGGCCGACAACCCCCCGAGCACATGCGCCAGTGCGGCGCGCGCCTGAGCGAGCTGCGCGGCGACCCGCTCGCGGGCGTCCGCGAGCTCCGTCACCCGAGCCGTGGCCTCGGCGACGGTGCGCGCGGCGTGGTCGTCGGCTGCGGAGATCGTGCGGGCGCTCTGCTCCTGCGCCGCGGCGATCATGTCGGTGTTGCGCCGGTAGATCTCGATGCGGTTGCGCTCCAGCTCGGCGAGCGCCTCCGCGCGGCGCTGGTCCATCGCCCGGAGGAAGTCCTCCTCGATGAGGGCCCGGCGCGCCTCCCAGGCGGCCTGCTCGTCGGCGATGCGGGTGCGGGCGTCCTCCTCGGCGTGGGAGATCCGCGCCGAGCAGGCCCTCCGCTCGCGCTCCAGCTCGGCCTCGAACGCCCTCCGGTGCGCAGCCATGTCCGCGGCCGCTGCCGCGATCTCGGCATCGCACTCGGCCCGGCGCTTGGCGTCCTCCGCCGCCGACCGTTCGGCACCGGCCAGCGCGGCGGACCGGATCTCGCCCGCCTCCAGCTCGGCGTCGTGACGACGCCGGATGGCCTCGGCGTCGGCCTGGGTCAGCATCTCGGAGACCTCGTCCTCGGCGAGGCGCAGCATCGAGCGCATGCGCTCGCTCATTCCGGGGAGCGACGTCGGCGGGCTGACCAGCGCCCGCACCTGCACCCGCAACCGCTCGGCCCGGGCACGCGACTCGTCGAGCTCGCGCCCGAGCTGCGCGGCCTGCTCGACGGCCGCGTTGCGGTCCGCGAGGAGGATGCGGATCTCGGCGTCGAGGCGGTCCAGGTGACTGTCGACCTGGCGCTGGTCGTAGCCGCGACGGACTACCTGGAACTCGCCCTCGACACTGCCGTACGCCGTTGCGGGTGACGTGAGATCACCCATTTCCAGCCCAGCGTGATCGTCGGCCATGACCGCTCACCGTACCGGGCCGTACCGCCGCCCCTGCGAGCGCACGTCCGATCGCGCTCGGTCAGGGCGGTCGAACGGATCACGCGCCCCGGAAACGGTTGATCGCGTCGGCGTGCTTCGCCCGCTTCTCGTGGTCGACGACACCGAGCCCCTCCTTCGGCGCGAGGCACAGCACGCCGACCTTGCCCTGGTGGCTGTTGGTGTGGACGTCCAATGCGGCCTGCCCAGTCTCGGCGAGAGGGTACACCTTGGACACCGTCGGGTGGATCATGCCCTTCGCGACGAGCTTGTTCGCCTCCCAGGACTCGCGGTAGTTCGCGAAGTGCGAGCCGACGATCCGCTTGAGGTTCATCCACAGGTAGCGGTTGTCGAAGACGTGCTCGTAGCCCGACGTCGAGGCGCACGTGACGATCGTGCCGCCCTTGCGCGCGACGTAGACGCTCGCGCCGAACGTCTCCCGGCCGGGGTGCTCGAAGACGATGTCCGGGTCGTCGCCGCCGGTGAGCTCGCGGATCCTGGCGCCGAAGCGCTTCCATTCCGACGGGTCCTGCGTCTGCTCGTCGGACCAGAACCGGTAGCCCTCGGCGCTGCGGTCGATGATCAGCTCCGCACCCATGCTGCGACAGATCTCCGCCTTCTCCGGCGAGGAGACGATGCACACCGGCGTCGCGCCCCCGTTGAGCGCGAACTGCGTGGCGTAGGAGCCGAGCCCGCCCGAGGCGCCCCAGACGAGGACCGTGTCCCCCTGCTTCATGTCGGCGCCGTTGCGGGAGACGAGCTGGCGGTACGCGGTGGAGTTCACCAGGCCGGGGCTCGCGGCCTCCTCCCACGTGAGGTGGTCCGGCATCGGCATGAGCTGGTTGGACTTCACCAGCGCGAGCTCGGCCAGCCCGCCGAAGTTGGTCTCGAAGCCCCAGATGCGCTGCTGCGGGTCCATCATCGTGTCGCCGTGGCCGTCCGGGCTCTCCAGCTCGACGGACAGGCAGTGCGCGACGACCCGGTCGCCCGGCTTCCACGCGTTGACGCCCGGGCCGGTGCGCAGCACGACGCCAGCGAGGTCCGACCCGACGACGTGGTACGGCAGGTCGTGGCGCTTGGCCATGGGGGACAGGCGCCCGTAGCGCTTGAGGAACCCGAACGTCGGCAGCGGCTCGAAGATCGACGTCCAGACGGTGTTGTAGTTGATCGCACTCGCCATGACGGCGACGATCGCCTCTCCCGGGCCCAGCTCGGGGGTGGACACCTCGTCGAGGTGCAGGCTCTTGCGCGGGTCCTTCTCGCGTGACGGGATGCCCTGGAACATGTCGACCTCGTCGGCCCGGACGACCACCCCGCGATAGGTCCCGGGTACGGCGAGACCTCCGATCGCGTCGTACTGCTCGGCGAGAATGGCGTCAACGATCTCCTGCACGGCTGGCCTCCGGGGGTCGGGTGCAAGTCTCTGTGCTTGGTATCCCAAATTACTGGGCAGTATGGTACCCGCTTCTGGGCTCAACGACCGCCTGTCCATCGGGATGACGTGGTCTACCTCACCTTGAACGGTCCACCTGCCCGACCGCGTCCATCAGTGTGCGGTAGTGGGCCCGGCGGCGGGTTCCACCAGCTCCACCAGCACGCCACCGGCGTCCTTCGGGTGGAGGAAATTGATCCGCGAACCGGCCGTGCCCCGTTTCGGCTCCTGGTAGAGCAGCCGCACGCCCTTCTCCCGCAGCGCCGCACAGGCTGCGTCGATGTCGGACACGCGGTAGGCCATCTGCTGGATGCCCGGACCGCTGCGGTCCAGGAACCTGCCGATGGGGGAGTCCGGACGCAGCGGCGCGAGCAGCTGGATCATCGTGCCGTCGCCCGGGCCCGTGGCGAGCATCGCCTCGCGGACACCCTGCTCCTCGTTGGTCTCCACGTGCGTGGTCGTGAGGCCCAGCGTGCCCTCGTACCAGGAGATCGCGGCGTCGAGGTCCGGTACGGCGATGCCGACGTGGTCCACGCCGGTGACCAGGGCGTGCGACACGAGTTCCACGTTGTCCATGGCCGGAATGTAACTTCCGGCGGGCCGATGCGCGCCCTGTGCATTCGGTCACCAGGACGACCGCCGTGACCTGCGCCGAGGGGTAGGGTCCACGACCATCCGGCTTTCGCGCCGGCCCGGCGCGTGGCACGGTCGAGTCGAGCCGCCGCGGCCCGCCGACGCAGGCGCGGGCCGTCGGGCAGCCCACACCACAGTCGCTGGAGGTCACGTGTCCGGATCCGTCATCGTCGCCGGTGCCCGCACCCCGATGGGCCGCCTGCTCGGCTCCCTCAAGGGTCTGTCCGGCGCCCAGCTGGGCGGCGTCGCGATCAAGGCCGCGCTCGAGCGGGCCGGTGTGGCGCCCGAGAAGGTGGACTATGTGATCATGGGGCAGGTCCTGACCGCGGGCGCGGGCCAGATCCCCGCTCGGCAGGCGGCCGCCGCCGGCGGCATCCCCATGACCGTCCCCGCGCTGACCGTCAACAAGGTGTGCCTGTCCGGCATCGACGCGATCGCCCTGGCCGACCAGCTCATCCGCGCCGGCGAGTTCGAGATCGTCGTCGCCGGTGGCCAGGAGTCGATGACCAACGCCCCGCACCTGCTCGCCAAGTCCCGCGAGGGCTTCAAGTACGGCGACGTCACGATGCAGGACCACATGGCCTTCGACGGGCTGTTCTGTGCGTTCGACCAGGTGGCGATGGGCGCGTCCACGGAGAAGTACAACGGCCGCTACTCGCTCACCCGCGAGGAGCAGGACTCCTTCTCGGCCCGCTCCCACCAGCGAGCCGCCGCCGCGGCGAAGAACGGCGTGTTCGACGCCGAGATCGCCACCGTCACGATCCCCCAGCGCAAGGGCGACCCGATCGAGTTCCGCACCGACGAGGGCGTGCGCGGCGACACCACGACGGAGTCCCTCGGCAGGCTCCGCCCGGCCTTCTCCTCCGACGGCACCATCACCGCGGGCTCCGCCTCCCAGATCTCCGACGGCGCCGCTGCCGTCGTGGTGATGAGCAAGGCGAAGGCCGAGGAACTGGGCCTGAGCTGGCTGGCCGAGATCGGCGCTCATGGCGTCGTCGCCGGGCCGGACGCGAGCCTGCACGAGCAGCCCGCCAACGCCATCGAGAAGGCGTGCGCCAAGGAGGGCATCACCCCCGCCGACCTCGACCTCGTCGAGATCAACGAGGCCTTCGCCGCCGTCGGCATCGTGTCGGCCCGCAAGCTCGGCATCTCCGAGGACAACGTGAACGTCAACGGCGGCGCGATCGCGCTCGGCCACCCGATCGGCATGTCCGGGGCCCGCATCGCCCTGCACCTGGCCCTCGAGCTGCAGCGGCGTGGCGGCGGAGTCGGGGCTGCAGCGCTCTGCGGTGGTGGTGGCCAGGGCGACGCCCTGATCCTGCGCGTTCCCGCCGCCTCCTGACGGCGTCGGCAGTGGCCGGCGGCGGGTCGGGCCCCGCCGCCCGGCGTGCCACCGAGCCGGGGCCCGAGCTCGCCGACCTCGTCGATCGTGCCCGGCGCGGCGAGCAGCGTGCCGTCGGGCGGCTGCTGTCGATGGTGGAGAACGCCGGGCCACGGCTGCGCGAGGTGGCCGCCGCGCTGGCGCCGCACACCGGGTACGCCCACGTCGTCGGCGTCACCGGCGCTCCCGGTGTCGGGAAGTCCACGTCCGTGTCCGCGCTGGTCGGCGCCCTGCGTGCCGCCGGGCGTCGGGTCGGTGTGCTCGCCGTGGATCCCTCCTCGCCCTTCTCCGGGGGCGCCCTCCTCGGCGACCGCGTCCGCATGGGCGAGCACAGCACCGACGCCGGCGTGTTCATCCGCTCCATGGCCACGCGCGGCCACCTCGGCGGGCTGGCCTGGGCCACCCCGCAGGCGCTGCGGGTGCTGGACGCCGCCGGATGCGACGTCGTACTGGTCGAGACCGTCGGCGTCGGGCAGTCCGAGATCGACGTCGTGTCCCTGGCCGACAGCACGGTCGTCCTGCTCGCCCCGGGCATGGGTGACGGCATCCAGGCGGCCAAGGCCGGGATCCTCGAGGTCGCGGACGTCTTCGTGGTCAACAAGGCCGACCGGCCCGGCGCCGCCCGCACGGTGCGCGACCTGACATACATGATGTCGCTCGGACAGAACGCTTCCGGCTGGACGCGCCCCGTCGTCCGCACGGTCGCCTCGCGGGGCGAGGGCGTGGACGATCTCGTCGCCGCCCTCGACGCGCACCGCCGGTGGCTCGACGCGGGCGGCGAGCGCCATCGGCGGCGGCTCGCCCGCGCGGAGGCCGAGATCGAGGCGATCACGCTTGAGCAGGTGCGTGGCCGGATCGCTGCGCTTCGCGGCTCGGCGACGTTGCCGGATCTGGCCAAGCGGGTGGTGGCCGGCGAGCTCGACCCGTACCGGGCGGCGGACGAGCTGATGGACGCCGTCGGTCCGAGCTGACCTGCGTCGCCACGGATCCGTGGTCGGACGGGGCCGGTCCGGGCGGCCGCTCCCCGCAGTCGCTGCGTCAGCCATGGCGGTGCCCGCCGGCTGTCGCGGCTGTCGCGGCCGGCTCCGGCGACCGATCGGCACCGTGCGTGAGCAGCGCGACCACACGGACCGACCCGATCCGCTCGGCCAGGTCCCGGGCAGCGCGGGCGTGCGTCTCGGCCGGGTGCGTGGCAGTACCAGGGGCCGCCGTCCGCCCCGCCAGGGCGACGGCGAGCGCCGCGTGTGTGGTGGCGCGCTCCCGCGCGGAATCGATACCGGCGGCCAGGGCGGCCTCCAGGGTCGAGACGACGTCCGGCTCGCCGAGCGCAGCGAGGGCCTGCGCCCGCCAGCGCCGCAGGTCGGCGGGGCGCACGCCAGTGCGTGAGCGGGCGTCCGGCCGGTCCGGTGCGTCGGCCCGATGCTCCGGCGGATCGACGGCTGCGCGGTTCTCCGGTGGCAGCCCGTGCGCCGCGAGCGCGCGCAGCGCCGCGTCGTAGACCTGCCGGGCCGGGGCGTTGCGGCCACCTGCGGCCAGCGCGGCACCGCGAGCGGCGGCGAGCCACGCCCTGCCGCCCTCGGTGACACACGCCGGAGCGGTGCGGCCGGCCGGCGGCGGCACGTCCGGCGCCGTCTCCGGCGCGGGTGGTGACCCTGCGGTGGCCGGGCCGTCGCGGTCGCCCGCGCCTACCGCGTCGAGGGTGGGTCCCGCGGCGCCCGTGTCAAGCGCGCCGATCAGGTCGATCGCATCGGTTCTCTCGACCGCGTCGAGCACGGCGAGCGCCGCGTCCGGCTCGCCGAGGCCGACCAGCACCGCGGCCTGGCCCGCCACCGCCTCGGCGCACACCTCGTCGGCGGTGGTTCGGACCTCGACCGCTGCAGCGGAGGCCGAACGACCGACCGCCCGGGCCGCGTGCGCGCCGCGGGGACGGATCGCCGCGTCGACCATCTCGCCACCCGCCTCGATCGGTGCGACGGCGGCTGTGGCGATCGAAGCGGCTTCCCGGGCTCGGGCGAACCGCCGCCATGCCGACTCCACGTCGCCGAGATCCAACTCTTGCCAGCCGGCGAGCGTCACGGATCGCGCCAGCAGCACGCCCACCCGCGCCCGCACGCCGGGGGCAGACGCGTGGAGGAGCGTGCGGTCCAACTCCTCCACGAGGGCGCGCACGACGCCGGCCGCGCCGGCCGCGCCCGTCTCGTCGTCGAGCCGTCGGGCGATCTCCAGCTGTTCCCCCCAGGCGCGGAGCAGCGCCTCGCCCACGGCCGACGCCGCCGCCAGCCGCCCGCGCAGGCGCGCGGCGCCACCGGGCTGCGGCGTCTCGGCGGTGAGCCCGAGTTCGGCAGGGGTGCGCTCGTAGAGGCGGGCGAGCAGGCCGCGATTGCCGGCGTCCGGGGTGGCGTGCCCGTTCTCCCATCGCGACAGCAGGCTCTTCAGGCTGGCCGCCGTGGCTCCGGCCGACCCGGTGCGCCGGCCGAGGCGCTCCAGCTCCCGGGCAGCGTCGGCGAGCGACCAGCCGCGTGCGCGGCGAGCCGCTCGCAGGCCGGGTCGGTCGGGTGCGGTCATGGCGCCGAGAATGTCGGACCCCGGGGCTACTGTCAACGCCGTTGACGCAATGGGAAGTCAACAGCAGGTCAGAGGGGGAGACATGGATGTGACGACGTGCTCGGCGTGCGTGCTGGCGGGATCGGCCACGGGGGTCGCGACGGCGTGGTCGGTGGACCGCAGGCGGCGCCGCAGGGCCGCGCGTCGGGCCGCGAGCGGGGAGGACGGGCCGGCCGACGCGCCGCGGCGGGCAGGCCGCGGAGCGCGCAGGGCGGGGCGGCGGCGTGCGCGCGGGACGATGCGGGCGTGGCCGGGACGTCCGCACGGGCCGCGGTCGTGGCGGCGTCGGTGACGCCGCGGTGGGCGGGTGGCGCCGCGGTGGACGGTGTGCGGGTGGCGCCGGTGTGCGGGGCGCCGATCGGAGCTGCGGGCTAGCGGCGTGCCCGCCCGCGGTCCTGCCAGGGGCGCCCGGGCCGGAGCGGGCCCGCCGCCGCGCCTGGGAGCGCCGGGATCAGGTGAAGTCGCCCGCCGCCCGACGCACGCGGCTCAGCAGATCGGTGAGCAGGCGCTGGTCCTCGTCGTCGAGCCCGGCGAGGCCGAACCGGATACCGGTGACGGCCGCGGTCGCGGCCTCCAGGCGGTCGGCGCCCTCCGCGGTCATCTCCACGAGGGTCGTGCGGCGGTCGGTGGGATGCGGGGTGCGGCGGACGAGCCCGTCGGCCTGCAGCCGGTCGACGATGTTGGTCACGCTCGTCGGGTGCAGTTGCAGCCGCTCACCCATCACCCGCATCGGCAGCTTCCCGGTGCGGGCGAAGCTCAGCAGGACCAGTGCTTCATACCGTGCGAACGTGAGCCCGTGCGGGCGCAACGCGCTGTCCACGGCGGACAGCAGGATCTGCTGCACACGCATCACGCTGGTGACGGCAGCCATCGTGCCCGAGGGGCCCACACGCTCGTCCCACAGCTGTGCCGCCCGCATGATCGGGTCGAACGGCAGGGGCCTGCGGGCGGACATGGTCGGCGACGTTAGCAGCGCGTCCACTCCGTCCCCGGCAGGCTCGGAGGTACGCCACCCGGGTGGGGTGCGGCAGGCTGGCGAGCATGCTTGTCGCATTCAGCGTGGCGCCCTCGGGCACCGGATCGGACAGCGTCGGCACCGCCGTGGCGGATGCCGTGCGGGTCGTGCGGGAGTCGGGTCTGCCGAACGAGACCACCGCCATGTTCACCACGATCGAGGCCGAGACCTGGGACGAGGCGATGGACGTGGTGAAGCGTGCCGTCGAGGCCGTGCAGGCCCACGCACCACGGGTGAGCCTCGTGCTGAAGGCCGACATCCGCCCCGGCCACACCGGTCAGCTCAGGTCGAAGGTGGAGCGGGTCGAGCGGGCGCTGGGGGAGGGCTGAGGCCCGCCCTCGCAGTCGACCGGCTCCGAGACGGTGTGAGGGCGGGACCTCCCGGCCCCGCCCTCACACGGACGCGTCGTGCCCGGCGGGCACGAAACAGCGGCGCCTTCCGACGTCCGCGCGACGTCAGAAGCGGATGATGCCGCTCGCGAGCAGGTTGAAGACGAAGATGCCGGCGAAGATCGCGGCGACGCCGAGGATGAGGCCGATCCGCCCCTGCTTGGCCGACGCCGGACGCTTCATCGCGACGAATCCGAGCACCGCGGCCACGACGCCGAGGACCCAGGCGGCGATCGGCACGAGGCAGGCCACGAGGGCGATCACGCCGAGGATCAGCGCGACCTTGCCCAGCGTGGGGCTCGCGTCCCGCGCGGTCTTCTCGCGGGCGTCGGCGAGGAGACGGTCGGTCGTGTTGTCCGTGCTCATGCGGGGTCCTTCGCTCGGGGAGCCGCGACGTGGCGGCGGGCGGGGAACGTGCTCGGAGGCGCGATCTCACGTGATCGCGCCGGCGTACCGATCAACGACTGCCGCGGTCCGCCGATGCTCCGCCGGTCCGGTGATGCTGTCGCGACGCAGTGTCCGACGGTCGGGGCCGTCCGACGCCGATGATCCGCCGTACGGTGGACGGGCCGCTCGCGCGAGCCACGAGAGGAGCAGCAGGGCAGGACCGAACGAGACCGGGGCACGCCGGGGGTGGACGGGTCATCCGGGGCCGGCAGGTGCGTCGGGTCGTCGCGCCGGGCCGGGTTGGGCCGGTCCGGTCTGCCGAGCAGCCACCCTTCGCAGGGCTCGAACACGCCTTGCACGGTCTGCAGCATCTGCGTGGCGTACCGCGAGTCTGCGAGGACTTCCGTGAGGACCGCTGCGAGGACTTCTGCGGGGACCTCGCCACCTGTGAGGCGGCGTGGTCGGACGTGCCAGGATGGTCGCGTGACTCGTCCCGATCCCCGTCAGGCTGCCCAGACGGCCGCGCTGTCGCGTGCCATGGCCGGCGCGGTCGACCTGTCCGCGCTGAAGGCTCGCGCCGAGGCGGCCGGCAGGCCCGGTCCGGCCGGCGCGCCCGCGCAGAGCGCTCCTCCCGGGTCGGCGAGCGCGGCGGGCGACGGCCGCTTCGTCGTCGACGTCACCGAGCAGACGTTCCAGGCCGAGGTCCTGGAGCGGTCGCTGCAGGTCCCGGTCGTCGTCGACCTGTGGGCCACGTGGTGTGGTCCGTGCAAGCAGCTCTCGCCGGTGCTGGAGCGGCTGGCCGCCGCGGGCAACGGCGCCTGGGTCCTCGCCAAGATCGACGTCGACGCGAACCCGCGGATCTCGCAGGCGTTCGGCGTGCAGTCGATCCCGATGGTGGTCGCCGTGGTCGGCGGCCAGCCGGTGGACGCCTTCAACGGCGCGATGCCCGAACCTCAGGTCCGCGAGTGGATCAGTCGGCTGCTGGATGCCCTGCGCGACCGGATGCCGGCGATCCGCGAGGCCGAGGAGGGCGGCAGTGCCCCCGCCGAGGTGGAGGAGGAGCCGGAGGACCCGCGCTTCGCCGCCGCCGAGGAGGCCCTGGAACAGGGCGACTACGACGGCGCGGAGGCGTTCTACCAGGCCATCCTCGCCCAGGAGCCGGCCAACGAGCAGGCGCAGGCCGCGATCGCCCAGGTGCGGTTCCTGGAGCGGGCCGAATCGGCCGATCCGGACGCCCCCGCCCGTGCGGACGCGGACCCGGACGACGTGGACGCGCAGCTCGCCGCCGCGGACACCGAGCTCGCGCTGGACCGGGTGGACGCGGCGTTCGCCCGCCTTGTCGCCGCCGTGGCGCGCACCGCGGGGGCCGACCGCGACCGGGTGCGCGAGCACCTCGTAGGCCTGTTCGAGTTGTTCCCGCCCGACGACCAGCGCGTCACGGCGGCCCGGCGCGCGCTGGCCCGCGCGCTGTTCTGATGGGGTCGCTCCGCACGCCGGAAACGGAGCGGGGCGCACCGGTGCGCCCCGGCGTCGCCGGGTTGTCGGCCGCGATGGTCCCCGCCGTGGTTCCGGCACTGGCCGCGGCGGTGGCGGTCGCGGCACTGGCGGCGACACTGCTGCTGCACGTCCGGCACCCCGATGCACTGGTCACGCTGCTGCCGTCGACGGACATGTACGAGCTGCACGTCGACTTCGACACGTTCTGGCAGTCCGCCGTCGCACTCGTGCAGGGCGCCGATCTCTACGACACCCCGGCGAAGCTCACGAACCTCAACCCGCCTGTGCTGACGGTGCTGCTGGTGCCGTTCGCCGCGCTGGACGCGCTCACCGCGTACCGGCTGTTCGCCGTGCTGACGCTCGTGATGGTCGCGTTCGCGATGGTGGCGGTCGCCCGGGAGCTGCGTCTGGGTCCGTGGGTGTCGGCGGCCACGGTGGCGGCGGTGCTGGCCTCGTCACCGCTGCACGGCACGCTCGTCCTCGGCCAGATCTACGGGTTGCTGCTGGTGGGGCTGGTGGCGGGCTGGATCGCCGAGCGGCGGGGGCATCCGGTGCTCGCCGCGTGCTGCTACGGGCTGACGGTCGCGCTCAAGCCCTCGCTCGCGCCGATCCTGCTCCTGGCGCTGGCGCAGCGGCGGTGGGTGCCGCTGCGGGCGGGCCTGCTCACCGCCGCGGGCGCGACACTCGCCGGGCTGCTGCTGGCGGGGCCCGCCGCGACGTGGGAGTGGTTCGCGATCGCGCTCACCGAGGCGGTGCCGGGGGTCGAGGCGAACGCGTCGCTGCCGGGGCTCGCGGCCCGGTTCGGGGTGCCGACGGCGGTGGGCAGCGCCATGGGCCTGCTGCTGCTGGCCGGGACGCTGCTCTGGTGCGCGCGACACCGTCGCGAGATCGACCCGGCCGGCACGGCGCCGTGGGCGGTGCTCGCGGCGGCACTGCTGTTCTCGCCGATCGCGTGGCACAACTACCTGCTGCTGCTGATGCCCGGTGCGCTCGTCGTGGCCGCGCAGGGGCGCCGCCTGGTGGCGGCGGCCCTGCTGGCGGCGTCGCTGGTGCCGGTGTCGTGGGGTGCCGAGTGGGCTCCCGACGAGGCGGTCCCGCTGTCGCTGTACTCGGCGATCCTGCTCGGGTGGTGGCTCGTGCTGCTCGCCACCGCCCGCAGCGGTGTTCACAGCGGTGCTCAGCCGCCCTCGGGGACCAGCCAGAGCACCCCCGCCGGGGGCAGGCGCAGCGTCGCCGAGGCGGACCGCCCGTGCCAGGAGGCGTTCTCCGCGACCACCACACCGAGGTTCCCGACACCCGAACCGCCGTAGATGCCGGCATCGGTGTTGACGACCTCGCGCCACCGGCCGGGGAACGGCAGCCCGACGCGATAGTGCTCGTGTGGGCGTCCGGAGAAGTTCGCGATGCAGGCGAGCACGGTCTCGCGCCCGTCCGCGTCCGCTCCGTGGCGCAGGAAGCTGAGCACGTTGTTGGCGGCGTCGTTCGCGTCGATCCAGGAGAAGCCCTCGGGGCCGACGTCGCGGCTCCACAGCGCGGAGTGGCTGCGGTAGGCGCGGTTGAGGTCGCCGACGAGCGACCTGATCCCGGCGTGCAGCGGGTTCTCGAGCAGCCACCAGTCCAGCGACCGCGACTCCGACCACTCCTGCACCTGGCCGAGCTCGCCGCCCATGAAGAGCAACTGCTTGCCCGGATGAGCCCACATGTAGGCGAGCAGGGCACGCAGGTTCGCGGCCTTGTTCCAGTCGTCGCCGGGCATGCGCGTCCACAGGGAGCCCTTGCCGTGCACGACCTCGTCGTGCGACAGCGGCAGCACGAAGTTCTCGCTGAAGGCGTACATGAGCGAGAACGTCATCTGGTTGTGGTGGAAGGAGCGGTGCACGGGGTCGCGCCCGGCGTAGTCCAGCGTGTCGTGCATCCAGCCCATGTTCCACTTGAACCCGAAGCCGAGCCCGCCGAGATGGGTGGGCCGGGTGACACCGGGCCACGCGGTGGACTCCTCCGCGATCGTGACGACGCCGGGGTGGCGCTTGTAGACGGTGGCGTTCATCTCCTGCAGGAACGCCACGGCGTCGAGGTTCTCGCGGCCGCCGTGGACGTTCGGCAGCCATTGGCCGTCCGCTCGGGAGTAGTCCAGGTAGAGCATGGAGGCGACCGCGTCGACCCGCAGGCCGTCCACGTGGTACTCGTCGATCCAGTAGAGGGCGTTCGCGACCAGGAAGTTGCGCACCTCCGTGCGGCCGAAGTCGAACACGAGCGTGCCCCAGTCCGGCTGCTCGCCGCGGCGCGGATCGGCATGCTCGTAGAGCGGCGTGCCGTCGAAGCGGGCGAGCGCCCACTCGTCGCGGGGGAAGTGCGCGGGCACCCAGTCCACGATGATGCCGTAGCCGGCCTGGTGGAGGCGGTCCACGAAGTAGCGGAAGTCGTCCGGGGTGCCGAACCGCGACGTCGGCGCGAAGTACGAGGTGACCTGGTAGCCCCAGGAGCCGCCGAAGGGATGCTCGGCGACGGGGAGCAGCTCGACGTGGGTGAACGCCGTCTCGTCGAGGTAGTCGATGAGCTGATCGGCGAGCTCGCGGTAGCCCAGCCCCTGGCGCCAGGACCCGATGTGGACCTCGTAGATGCTCATGGGTTCGGCGTGCCAGGCCCGGGCGGCCCGCGCCTGCATCCACGTCTCGTCGCCCCACTCGTGGTGGGACTCCCAGACCACGGACGCGGTGGCGGGCGGGAGCTCGGTGGCGAAGGCGAGGGGATCGGCCTTGTCGCGCCACCGGCCGTCGCGGCCGAGGATCCGGAACTTGTAGCGGGTGCCCGAGCCGATGGCCGGGACGAACAGCTCCCAGACGCCGGTGGTGCCGAGCACCCGCATGGGGTGCGCCCAGCCGCTCCAGCCGTCGAAGTCCCCGGTGACGCGCACGCCCTGCGCGGTGGGCGCCCACACGGCGAAGCTCGTGCCGGTGACCGGGCCAGCCGGGGTGTCGTAGGTGCGCACGTGGGCGCCGAGGGCCTCCCAGAGGCGCTCGTGGCGGCCCTCCGAGATCAGGTGCAGGTCCACCTCGCCGAGGGTGGGCAGCCAGCGGTACGGGTCGTCGACGACGTCGACGCGCCCGCCGTAGCGCACGGCCAGCCGGTAGTCCGACGGCGGCCCGGGGACGACACCGGAGAACAGGCCCGAATCGTGGACGCGGACGAGCGGGTGGCGCTCCTCCTGCGGGGTGCCGGCGCCGCGCACGACGTGCACCTCGTCGGCGTGCGGGCGCAGGACGCGCACGACGGTGCCGTCCGGGTGGCTGTGCGCTCCGAGCACGGAGTGCGGGTCGTGGTGCGCGCCGCCGAGGAGGCGCTCGACGGTCTGCCGGTCCGGGGGGCAGGGATCGACGGGGCCCTCGGCGCCGACCTCGGCGGCAGCGCCGTCGGCGGGCTCGTCGAGGGTCCGGCTCGACCGTGTCCTGGTGTCGTCGGTAGCCACCGGGCAACCCTAGGCCTGTTGCAGGGTGGGCGCCTCCGAGGCGTGCCGCGCCGGGCCCGCGACGATGCACGGACGTCGGGCGTCGGATCGTCGGCGGTCTCGCCTAGACTCGCGGGGAAGTCCGGTCGCCCACCGTCCGTGCGGGCCGCACGCCCCGCGGCAGCGGCGGCGCCGTGCTCGCCCGATGCAGCTCCTCGCCCGCCCAGTGCGGCCCGGAGCCGCACCCGGCACCGAACCAGCACGAACCAGTCTTCCTGAGGAGTCCCACCGTGAAGAGCACCGTCGAGCGCCTGAGCCCGACGCGCGTCCGGATCAACGTCGAGGTGCCCTTCGACGAGCTCAAGCCGGATTTCGACCGCGCCTACAAGAAGATCGCAAAGCAGGTCAAGATCCCGGGCTTCCGGCCCGGCAAGGCGCCGGCCCGGATCCTGGAGGCCCGCCTGGGCCGCGACGTCGTGCTGGACGAGGTCGTGAACGGCGCGATTCCCACGAAGTACTCGGAGGCCGTCACCGCCGACGAGAGTGTCACCCCGATCGGCCGCCCGGACATCGAGGTCACCGAGATCGCGGACGGTGAGCGGCTCGCGTTCACCGCCGAGGTGGACGTGCGCCCGGAGATCACGCTGCCGGACCTGGACTCGCTCACCGTCACGGTCGACGCGGGCGACGTCACGGACGAGCAGGTCACCGAGCAGCTGGACAACCTGCGCGCCCGGTTCGGCACGCTCACCGGCGTCGAGCGGTCCGCGCAGTCGGGCGACTTCGTCCAGATCGACCTGTCGGCCACCGTCGACGGCGAGGCCGTGGACGAGGCCCAGACGTCCGGGTTCTCCTACCAGGTCGGCCAGGGCGGGCTGATCGACGGCATCGACGAGGCGATCACCGGCCTGTCGGCGGGGGAGTCGACGACCTTCACCACGCAGCTCGTCGCGGGCGAGCACGAGGGCCGCGACGCCGAGGTCACCGTGGCGGTCACCGCGGTGAAGGAGCGGTCGCTGCCGGAGGCTGACGACGAGTTCGCGCAGCTCGCCAGCGAGTTCGACACCCTGGACGAGCTCGTCGAGGACCTGCGCCGCAGGCTCGCCGACGTCAAGCGGATGGAGCAGGCCACCCAGGCGCGGGACAAGGTGCTCGAGGCGATCCTCGACGCCACCGAGGTGCCGCTGCCGGAGAGCGTCGTCGCGAACGAGGTGGAGCAGGCCACGCACAGCGCCATCCACTCGCTCGACCACGACGAGGGACGCTTCGCCGAGGTGCTCGAGGCGCAGGGCAAAACGCGCGAGGAGTTCGACGCGGAGGTCCGCGAGGACGCCGAGCGCTCGGTGCGGGCCCGGCTGGTGCTGGACGCGCTGGCCGACGCCGAGGAGGTCTCGGTGAGCGAGCAGGAGCTCACCGAGCGGATCGTCTACCAGGCGCAGCAGTACCAGATGCCGCCGGAGGAGTTCGTCCGCCGGATCCAGGAGGCGGGCCAGCTCGGCGCCATCTACTCCGACGTGCGGCGCAGCAAGGCGCTGATCACGGCGGTGCGGGCGGCCACGGTCACCGACGCGGCCGGGACCGCGGTGGATCTCTCCGACCTGCTCGGGGAGGACGAGGGGCCGGCTGCGGACGTCGCTGACCTCGCGGACGAGACGGACACCGCTGACATCGCGGACGAGACGGACGCAGCGGACGAGACGGACGCAGCGGACGAGACGGACACCGCGGACGAGGCGGGCGACGTCGTCGACACGGCGGCCGACACCGCCGGGGACGCGGAGCCGGCCGCGGACGCCGGGACGTCGAAGGCCGCCGCCACCACCTGACGAGGGCCGCCCGCCGGTCCGGGGCCATGCCCAGAGCGAACACGACGGGCCGAGCGCGTACGCGGCCCGGCCGCGCGCGTAGGGTCGACCGGGACGGGCTCGGACGGGCCGACCCACCACTTTCGACACGTCACGGGGCCGCAGGAACGCCGCGAGCCCACGCGAGCAGACCAGCAAAGGCAGGAACCACACGTGAACCCTTCGATCGGGGCGGTCATGCGGCGGGGCGGTGCGCCCGCGTCGATGACGCTGTCCGACTCGGTGTACGAGCGGCTTCTCCAGCAGCGGATCATCGTGCTCGGCCAGCAGGTCGACGACGACATCGCCAATCGGATCGCCGCGCAGATGCTCCTGCTGTCGGCCGAGGACCCGACCGCGGACATCTCGCTGTACATCAACTCGCCGGGTGGCTCGGTCACCGCGGGGATGGCCATCTTCGACACGATGGAGTTCATCGAGTGCGACGTGGCCACCTACGCGATGGGCCTGGCCGCGTCCATGGGGCAGTTCCTGCTCTCCGCAGGCGCCCGGGGCAAGCGCTACGCGCTGCCGCACTGCCAGATCCTCATGCACCAGCCGTCGGCGGGCGTGGGCGGCACGGAGTCCGACATCGCCATCCAGGCGGAGCTGTTCCGCCGGCACAAGCGTGAGATGGCCGAGCTGATCGCCTCGCACACCGGGCAGACCGTGGAGCGGATCACCGCGGACTTCGACCGGGACCGGTGGTTCTCGGCGCAGGAGGCCCTCGAGTACGGCTTCGTGGACCACGTGATCTCCCGCGCCGGCCAGCTGCCGGACGCGACCTCCCAGAACGGACACGGCCGATGACCGGTTACCAGCCACCGCAGTCGCGGTACGTCCTGCCCTCGTTCGTCGAGCGCACCAGCTACGGGGTCAAGGAGTCCAACCCGTACAACAAGCTGTTCGAGGAGCGCATCATCTTCCTCGGCGTGCAGATCGACGACGCGTCCGCCAACGACGTCATGGCGCAGCTGCTGTGCCTGGAGTCGGCGGACCCGGACCGCGAGATCAGCATGTACATCAACTCGCCGGGCGGGTCGTTCACGTCGCTCATGGCGATCTACGACACCATGCAGTTCATCCGGCCCGACATCCAGACGGTGTGCCTGGGCCAGGCCGCGTCCGCGGCCGCGGTGCTGCTGGCGGCGGGCACGCCGGGCAGGCGGCTCGCGGTGCAGAACGCCCGCATCCTGATCCACCAGCCGGCCACCGAGGGCTTCTACGGCCAGGTGTCGGACCTGGAGATCCAGGCCGCGGAGATCACCCGCATGCGCAGGCTGCTGGAGACGACGCTCGCCAAGCACGCGGGGCGCACTCCGGAGCAGGTGCACGACGACATCGAGCGCGACCGGATCCTCACGGCCGAGGAGGCCAAGGAGTACGGCATCATCGACGAGATCATCCAGAGCCGCAAGCTGTCGGCGGTGCCCTAGCTCGACGCGACGACGATCTGAACGACGACGATGTGCACGACGAGGATGTGAACATCGACGTCACGGTGCCGGGCCGACGGGGGCCCGGCACCGACCGCCCGCCGACACTTCCGAACTGGGGCCTGCGGATGCTCCCCGGCGGACAGGTTCGACGGGTACCGTCACGAGGTACGCGCCCCCCGGTTCCTCCGGACGGGTCAGCGTCAGATGGGATCAGGGGTCTGCACTCATGGCACGCATCGGTGACGGCGGTGACCTGCTCAAGTGCTCGTTCTGTGGCAAGAGCCAGAAGCAGGTCAAGAAACTGATCGCCGGCCCCGGCGTCTACATCTGCGACGAGTGCATCGATCTGTGCAACGAGATCATCGAGGAGGAGCTGGCGGAGGCCGGTGAGGTCAAGCTCGACGAGCTGCCGAAGCCCGCCGAGATCCACGACTTCCTCGACCAGTACGTCGTGGGCCAGTCCGAGACCAAGCGCACGCTCTCGGTTGCGGTCTACAACCACTACAAGCGCATCCAGGCGGGCGACAAGGGCCGCGGCGACGGCGACGGCGTGGAGCTCGCGAAGTCGAACATCCTCATGCTCGGTCCTACGGGCTGCGGTAAGACCTACCTGGCGCAGACGCTTGCGAAGCTGCTCAACGTCCCGTTCGCAATCGCGGACGCCACCGCCCTCACCGAGGCCGGGTACGTGGGCGAGGACGTCGAGAACATCCTGCTGAAGCTCATCCAGGCCGCCGACTACGACGTCAAGCGGGCCGAGACGGGCATCATCTACATCGACGAGGTCGACAAGATCGCCCGCAAGTCGGAGAACCCGTCGATCACCCGTGACGTCTCCGGTGAGGGCGTCCAGCAGGCGCTGCTGAAGATCCTCGAGGGCACCACCGCGTCGGTGCCGCCGCAGGGCGGGCGCAAGCATCCGCACCAGGAGTTCATCCAGATCGACACCACGAACGTGCTGTTCATCGTGGCGGGCGCGTTCGCGGGCCTGGAGAAGATCATCGGCGACCGGGTGGGCCGCCGGGGGCTCGGCTTCGGGGCCGAGATCCGGTCGCGTCGCGACGTCGAGGCGTCGGAGAGCTTCGCCGACACCATGCCCGAGGACCTCATCAAGTTCGGCCTCATCCCCGAGTTCATCGGCCGCCTGCCGGTGGTCGCCTCCGTCACCGCGCTGGACAAGGACGCGCTGGTGAAGATCCTCACCGAGCCTCGCAACGCGCTGGTGAAGCAGTACAAGAAGCTGTTCGAGATGGACGGCGTCGAGCTGGAGTTCACCGGCGACGCGCTGGAGGCCGTGGCGGACCAGGCGATCCTGCGCGGCACCGGGGCGCGCGGCCTGCGGGCGATCATGGAAGAGGTGCTCCTGCCGGTGATGTACGACATCCCGAGCCGCGACGACGTGGCCAAGGTCGTCATCAAGGAGCAGAACGTCCGCGAGAACGTCAACCCGACGATCGTGCCGCGCGTGCCGTCGCGTCGGGAGCGTCGCGACCGGTCCGCCTGAGGATCCACCCGACGATCATGAGCACGATGACGGAGTGGACCGCGGCCGTGTGCCGGGAGCTGGGCCTGCCCGAGTCGACCGACACCGCGGCGCTCACCGCGGTCGTCCTGGACATGACGAAGGACGTCGCGCACGAGGTGGCGCGCCCTGCGGCACCGGTGACGGCGTTCCTGGTCGGGCTCGCCGCCGGTGGTGCGGGCGGCGCGGCGGCGGTCCCGGAGCTCGCCGCCCGGGTGTCCGAGATGGCGCGCACCTGGTCCGCGCGCACCGACTGACCAGCGCCGCGGTAGGACGGGCTCAGCCCGACACGTCGAAGTTGGCGATGACCTTCGTCGGGCGCAGGCGCACCACGAGCTCGCCGGGCACCGCGTTGCGCCGCCCGAACTCGTCGGCACGCCCGGCACCCATGTAGCGGGCGGCGATCGCCGTGGCGGTCCGCAGCAGCTCGCCCGGATCCTCCGACACCTCGGCCACCCCCTGCACCTGCACGAACGCGTACGGCGGTTCCGGCACGTCGACGCACACGGCGAGCCGGGGATCGCGGGTGATCGCGCGGCCCTTCGCCGTCGTGGCGCCCGTGTTGAACACCAGGGCGTCCCCGTCCACCACGAACCACACCGGTGCGACGAGCGGGCGGCCGTCCGCTGCGGTGAAACCGAGCATCCCGGTGCGGGTGCCGGCGGAGAGGAACGTGCGGACCTCCGGGCTCAGACTCGTCACCGGACGCACTCTATGGCCCGCACCCGCTTGCCGCGCGGGCGTCCGGCGCCCACGATGTGGCCGTGGCGACCGCGATGGACCGGCTCGTTGACCTCGTCGCGCGGCTTCCGGAGACGCAGCGCGTGGACGTCGTCGAGTGGGGCGACCACCCGACGTTCCGGGTGCGGGACAAGACGTTCGTGTTCAGCTCCGCCGACGCCACCTCGATGACGGTGAAGCTCGCCCACGACGAGGCCGAGGCGGTGGTCGCCACCCGCGACGGCGCCACACCGGCCGGGTACGGGCTGGGCAGGCACGGCTGGGTCAACATCGTGGTCCCCGCTGCCCCGACCGACGAGGAGTGGGCGGAGATCGCGGAGTGGGTGGCGACGTCGTACCGCATGGTCGCGCCGAAGCGGCTGGCGAGGTTGCTCGACGAGCCGCCCGCGTGAGGACGGTCTGCGGCTGGGCTCGCCTGCTGGGCAGGCCGCTGCGTCGGCGGGCACCCGCGGTGCGCCCGGTGGCGTACGCGCGACCCGTCGCCGCCGGGCGCCCGCTGCTCTCGGGCGAGCCGGGGGAGCAGCGCCGGTCCGGATGCCGCCTCGACCAGGTCGACACCACGACCTGCGGCAGCGCCGTGCTGGTCGCGCTCGCGGCGTGGGCCGATCCGGCCGAGCTGGACCGCCTCGAGCTCGGGCAACTGTCCGGCGGGCGGGTGCGCGGCTTCGGTGAGCGCTACGACGAGCGCCAGCGCCAGGTCCACCGCCAGACCAACCGGTTCTGGCCGCGGGCGTTCGGCACCACGCCGTGGGCGATGGTGGCGTGGTTGCGCCGCAACGTCCCGGCGGCTGGCCGCTACCGGGTGCGGCTGGTCGACGACCTCGACGCCGCCGACGTGGCGTCGGTGCGGGCGCGGATCGACGCCGCCCTCGCCGCCGGGCGGCCGGTGCCGCTGCTCGTCGGTTCGACGGTGCCCCGCCACTATGTGCTGGCCGTGGGCCACCACGGCGGAGGCGAGTGGCGGATCTACGAGCCGACCGGCGGCGCCGTCCGCGTCGTCGATCCCGCACTGGCCGGCGGCCGGCGGCTCGGCACCGCGCTGGGTTGGGACCGCCTGCACGCGGCGCTCCTGCCCGCCTGATGCCCGGCCGACCGGCCCGGACGCCGCCGCTCGTAGGATGGAATGCCGTGGCACCCGTGCCCGCACCACCATCCCCGCACGACCGAGGACACCCCGACGTGACTGAGACCCTGCCGCCGCGCACCGATCTCCCCCGGCCTTCCCTGCCTGCGCAGTGGAACCCGGGCGAGGTAGAGGCCGGCATGTACGAGCGCTGGGTCCGGGCAGGGTATTTCGAGGCCGACCCGGAGAGCGGGAAGCCGCCGTTCTGCATCGTCATCCCGCCGCCCAACGTCACCGGCAGCCTGCACCTCGGCCACGCCATGGACCACACGCTGATCGACATCCTCACCCGGCGCCGCCGGATGCAGGGCTACGACGCGCTGTGGCTGCCCGGCATGGACCACGCGGGCATCGCCACGCAGAACGTCGTCGAGCGCCAGCTGGCCAAGGAGGAGGGCAGCTCGCGCCACGACCTCGGCCGCGACGTGTTCGTCGACCGCGTCTGGCAGTGGAAGGCCGAGTCCGGCGGCATGATCCTCGGCCAGATGCGCCGCCTCGGTGACGGCGTGGACTGGTCGCGAGAGCGGTTCACGCTGGACGACGGGCTGTCGGCCGCCGTCCAGACGATCTTCAAGCGGCTCTTCGACGACGACCTGATCTACCGCGCCGAGCGCATCATCAACTGGTGTCCGCGGTGCCACACGGCGCTGTCCGACATCGAGGTCGACCACGCCGAGGACGAGGGTGAGCTGGTCTCGATCCGCTACGGCGACGGTGACGACGCCGTCGTGGTCGCCACCACCCGCGTCGAGACGATGCTCGGCGACACCGCCGTCGCCGTGCACCCGGACGACGAGCGCTACGCGCATCTCGTCGGCCGCACCCTCCGGCTGCCGATCGTGGACCGGATGATCCCGGTGGTCGCCGACGAGCACGTCGACCCGTCCTTCGGCACCGGGGCCGTCAAGGTCACGCCGGCGCACGACCCGAACGACTTCGAGATCGGCCGCCGCCACGGTCTGCCGATGCCGTCGATCCTCGACGAGGGTGCGCACGTGGTGAACACGGGCACGCGCTTCGACGGGATGGACCGCTTCGCAGCGCGCGAGGCCGTCCGCGAGGAGCTGCGCGCGCAGGGCCGCATCGTCGCGGAGAAGCGGCCCTACCTGCACTCGGTCGGGCACTGCTCGCGCTGCGACACCGTCATCGAGCCGCGGCTGAGCCTGCAGTGGTTCGTCCGCGTGGGCCCGCTCGCGCAGGCCGCGGGGGACGCCGTGCGCGACGGGCGCACCACGGTCCATCCGATGGAGCTGGAGAAGCGCTACTTCGACTGGGTCGACAACATGCACGACTGGACGATCAGCCGGCAGCTGTGGTGGGGCCACCGCATCCCGGTCTGGTACGGCCCGCAGGGCGAGGTCGTCTGCGTCGGGCCGGGGGAGCGGCCGCCGTCGGGCGAGGGCTGGACGCAGGACCCGGACGTCCTCGACACCTGGTTCTCCTCGGGCCTGTGGCCGTTCTCCACGCTCGGCTGGCCGGACGACACCGCCGACCTTCGGCGCTACTACCCGACGTCGGTGCTGGTCACGGGCTACGACATCCTCTTCTTCTGGGTCGCCCGGATGATGATGCTCGGCCTCTACGCCATGGACGGGGCACCGCCGTTCACCGACGTCTACCTGCACGGGCTCATCCGCGACCAGTTCGGCAAGAAGATGTCGAAGTCGCGCGGCAACACGATCGACCCGCTGGAGCTGATCGACGAGTTCGGCGCGGACGCCCTGCGCTTCACCATCGCGCGGGGCTCGAACCCGGGCGCGGACATGGCGCTGTCCGCCGAGTGGGTCGCCGCCTCCCGCAACTTCACCACGAAGCTGTGGAACGCCACCCGTTTCGCGCTCGCCAACGGGGCGTCCCCGCACCTGCCGCTGCCCGGTTCCCCGACCGACGCCGACGCCTGGATCCTCGGACGCCTGCGCGAGGTCTGCGAGGAGGTCGACGCGCTGCTGGAGGACTTCCAGTTCGCGAAGGCGACGGAGGCGCTCTACCACTTCACGTGGGACGAGCTGTGCGACTGGTACCTGGAGCTCGCCAAGGCCCAGCTCGCCGACGGGGTCGACGCCGCCACGGCGGACGGCACCCGCGCGGTGCTCGGCCACGTCCTGGACGCCCTGCTGCGCCTGTGGCATCCGGTGATGCCGTTCGTCACCGAGGCGCTGTGGACCGCACTCACGGGCCGGGAGTCCGTCGTCGTCGCGGCGTGGCCGTCGGAGGCCGGGGCGGCACCGGACGCCGACGCGCAGGCGCGCGTCGCCGACCTGCAGAAGCTCATCACCGAGATCCGCCGCTTCCGCACCGAGCAGGGCCTGCCGGACCGCCGCCGGGTGGCCGCCCGGATCACGGGGCTGGACGCCGCCGGGACGGGCGCGGGCCCCGGCGGTACCCGCGCCGCGCTGCACACCCTCGTGCGGCTGGAGGAACCGGGGCCGGACTTCGTGGCCACCGCGACGGTCGAGGTGGCGCTGCCGGGCAGAGCCGACGGCGTCTCCGCGCAGGCAGGCGCGTCGGCGCGCACGGTGCACGTCGAGCTGGACACCTCGGGCGCGATCGACGTCGCCGCCGAGCGGGCCCGGCTGGGCCGCGACCTGGCCGCCGCGGAGAAGGAGCTCGCGCAGGCCGACCGCAAGCTCGGCAACCCGAAGTTCGTCGAGAAGGCGCCCGCCGAGGTGGTGGACGGCATCCGGGCACGGCGGGCCTCCGCCGCGGCGGACATCGAACGGGTCACCGCCCGGCTGGCGATGCTGCCGGCATCGTGAGCCGTCACGCCGGCGACGGGCCCGAGGGCGAGGGTGCGCTCCCCGATCCCGAGGATGCGGTGGTCGCGCACGTCCTGGACGCCATCCGGGGCGGCGAGTCGCCCGACGTCGTCCCGGCCGGGTCGTCGGTCGTGTCGTTCGCGGAGTTCCTCGCGGTCGAGGCGGAGCTGGACCGGCGCTGGCCGGAGTCGGTCATGCAGCCGTCCCTGGAGCGCATCACCGCGCTGGTGGAACTGCTCGGCGAGCCCCAGCGCGGCTACCCCGTCGTGCACCTCACGGGCACCAACGGCAAGACGTCCACCGCACGCATGCTGGACGCGCTGCTCACCGAGATCGGGCTGCGCACCGGCCGCTACACCAGCCCCCACCTGCAGCGCGCCACCGAGCGGATCAACGTCGACAACCGGCCGGTCACCCCGCAGCGCTACGTCGAGGTCTACCGCGACGTCGTCCCGTTCGTGGAGCTCGTGGACGGGCGCTCCCGGGAGCAGGGCGGCCCGGCGCTCAGCAAGTTCGAGGTGCTGACCGCCATGGCGTTCGCCGCGTTCGCCGACGCGCCGGTCGAGGCGGCGATCGTCGAGGTCGGGCTGGGCGGGCGTTGGGACGCCACGAACGTCGCGGACGGTGCCGTCGCGGTGATCGGCCCGGTCGGGCTGGACCACGCCGAGTACCTGGGCACGGACGTGCGTGGCATCGCCGCCGAGAAGGCGGGGATCATCAAGGCGGGCGCGGTCGCCGTGCTCGCGGCGCAGGAGCCCGCCGTCGCGCAGATCCTGCTCGAACGCTGCGTGGAGGTCGACGCGCAGGTGGCCCGCGCCGGCAGCGAGTTCTCCGTGGTGCACCGCGAGATCGCGGTCGGCGGGCAGCGCCTCACGGTGCGCGGCCTCTCCGGCACGTACGACGAGGTGTTCCTGCCCCTGCACGGCGAGCACCAGGCCGACAACGCCGCGCTCGCCCTCGCCGCCGCCGAGGCACTCGTCGGCGCCGGGCCGCGCCAGCCGCTCGACCCGCAGGCCGTGCACGCCGCGTTCGCCGGGGTCGTATCGCCGGGCCGCCTGGAGCGCGTCGCGGGCGGCGGGGGCGCGCCGGTGGTGCTCGTCGACGCCGCCCACAACCCGCACGGCGCCCGTGCGCTGGCCGCCGCGCTGCTCGGGGAGTTCCGGTTCACGCGGCTGATCGGCGTGCTCGCGGTCCTGCGGGACAAGGACGTCCGCGGCATCCTCACGGAGCTGGAGCCGGTGCTGCACGAGGTCGTCATCACCAGCAACGCCTCGCCACGGGCGATGGACCCGGACGAGCTGGCCGCGCTCGCCGTCGAGATCTTCGGCGCCGAGCGGGTCGTGGTCGAGCCGTCGCTCGGCGATGCCGTCGAGCAGGCCCGCGAGCTGGCCGAGGAGGGCGGTGAGTCCGGGGTCGGGGTCGTCGTCACCGGGTCGGTCGTCACCGCGGGGGAGGCCCGCACGCTGTTCGGCAAGGAGCCCGTGTGACCGCGAGGTACCGTCGAGAACGACGTTGCGCAGCCGAAACGGCCGTGTCGATCAGCAGAACGTCGTTCTCGACGGGGGGTGCCGTGTGAGTGCGCTGCCGCCGGATCCCATGAAGGGTATCCGCGGCGTCTTCGCCGCGACCCTGATCCTCGAGTCGATCGTCGTGTTGCTGTCGCTGCTCGTGCTCAGCAAGTTCGGCGAGGGAGCCACGGCGGGCGGCCTCACCGCGATCGTCGGTCTCGCGCTTGCGATGATCGTCGCGTCGGGGCTGCAGCGGCGCTCGTGGGGCCTCGCCCTGGCTCTCGCCCTGCAGGTGGCCATGATCGCCTGCGGGCTCCTCGTCCCCGTGCTGGGTGCGCTGGGCGTGGTGTTCGGGCTCGTGTGGATCGGGCTGCTGCTGTTCCGCCGCGAGGTCGCCCGCCGGATGGAGCGCGGCGAGCTGCCCAGCCAGCAACGGTGAGCCCCGTCCGGAGGTGGTGGCCCGCGGCGCTGTTCGGCGCCGTCGCGACGCCGGTGGTGCTCGCGCTCGGCGCCGTGCTGTGGGCACCTGCCGCCGGGCTGGACGTCCGCACCCCGCTCGCGCAGCTCGGCGCGTTCCGGCCGCAGATCGCGTTCGTGGCCTTCACCGCGGGCGTCTGCGCGGTGCTCGTCCCGTGGCGACCCGCCCGGATCGCCGGGCTGGCCTGCGCGCTCGTCGCGGCCAGCGCGGTGCCCCAGATCGCACCCCGGGCCGTCGCGGATCTCGCCGCAGGTCCCGCCGACCTCACCGTGCTGTCGGTCAACGTCTTCCTCAGCCAGGCCGATGCCGCCGCGGTGGCGCGGCTCGCGGTCGGCCACGAGGCGGACGTCGTCGCCCTGCCGGAGGGCAGCGCCCCCTTCGCCGCCGAGGTCGTCCGGCTCGCCGCCGCGGACGGCGTCGCCTACCTGTCCGAGACCGGCGGCCCGGACATGCCGGCGGACGGGGGCGGCCCGTTCCCGACCTCGATGCTCGTGCGTGCCGACCGCGCACCGCGCTTCGTGCCCGGCCCGCCCCTGCGCTACGGCACCGTCAGCGCCGTCGTCGGCCCGGTCACCGTCACCGCCGTCCACCCGACCGCCCCCGTCCCCGGGGCCGAGCAGGCCTGGCGGGACGACCATGCGCCGCTGGTTGCGGAGTGTGCCCGCGGCGGCCCGCTCCTGCTGGTCGGCGACTTCAACTCCACGCTCGACCAATCCCCGATGCGCGCGATCCTCGCCGCCGGCTGCCGCGATGCGGGCGAGATCGCCGGACGCGGCCTCGCGGGCACGTGGCCTGCGAGAACGGCCAGGCCGCTGCGCGTGCCGATCGACCACGTGCTGCTCACCCCGGGTGCCGGCGAGGTCACCGGCTACGCGCTGGTCGACGTCCCTCACACGGACCACCGCGGCCTTCTCGTCACGATCCGCACGCGTTAGTGATTCGTCACCGGAGGGCGGTGTTGTCAAGCCCGGGTAAAGGTCACCATGGACACATGAGAGAGCAGCCGACCGTCCGCCTCCGCACCCGGCGTCCGCTGCTGAGGCGGCGCTCCACGTGGGTGGCGCTCGGTGCGGCCCTCGTGGTGCTGCTCGCCGTGGCGCTGCCGATCTTCCAGCCCTGGAAGCTCTTCGTGGACCAGACCGTGGAGGAGGGCCTGCCCAGCACGGCCTCCGGAGCATCCGCGACGGAGCCGGTGGTCCTCGCGTCCGGGCAGCTCATCACCCACGAGCACGAGACCACCGGCACCGTCGAGGTGCTGCGCCTGCCCGACGGCTCACGCGTCGTGCGCCTGGAGGACCTGCGGACCAGCAACGGCCCGGCGCTCAAGGTGTGGATCACCGACGCGCCCGTCATCGAGGGCCTCGACGGGTGGAACGTCTTCGACGACGGCCGCTACGTCGACCTCGGCGACCTCAAGGGCAACATCGGCAGCTCCAACTACCCGCTGCCCGACGACGTCGACATCTCCCAGCTGAACAGCGTGAGCATCTGGTGCGACCGCTTCAACGTCTCCTTCGGTGCCGCAGAGCTGACCCCGGCCACCTGAGCCGGTCACCGTCTCGGCGCCTGATCTGCTCGGCGCGTCCGCGTGGTCCGGTGGTTGCGGGGCGGGGTTCGTGGCACGTGGTGGGGCGGTGAGGTCCGCCGAGGGTTGACCGCTGGTCGCTGCTGATCACCGTCGGTTCACCGTCGGACGCTGCTGGTCGCTGCTGTCGCGGCCATCGCGGCGTCCGTGCGGCAGATGACCGTTCGTCACGGGCCCTCGGCGGACGCTTCGCAGGGGGTGGGCACGGTTCGCAGGGGCTGCGGCGCCTGTGAGGCGTACCTTGGGGTCTGCGAGGTGCTGCGGGGCGCTCTGCGAGGTGGCCCTTGGGGTCTGGCGAGGTGCGGTTGGGGTCTGCGAACGGTGGCCGGGGTCTGCGAGGGCGGCCGGGCCTGGTTCCGGGGGCGCGCCGGTGGTCTGCGTCGGGGGCTTCACAAGGGGTGGGCACGGTTCGCAGGGGCTGCGGCGCCTGTGAGGCGTGGCTGGGGTCTGCGAGGTGCGGCTGGGGTCTGCGAGGTGCGGCTGGGCGCTCTGCGAGGAGCGCGATCCGGAGGGTGCGCCTCATTCTCCGGGGCGTGCTAGGGGAGCATGGAGTGGCTCGCCCTCGGTGCAGCCGCGACCCGCGGAACGACGCGGACCCGAGACGACGGCGCCGACGTCGCGGGCGGATGCCACGGCGATGCACGGTGATGTGGTCATCGCCGGCACAGGGCACCGGGCGAGCAGGCGTGGCCCTGTCCGTTCGGATCGGTACATCTGCACCGGAAGCGGAGATCCTGGGCACAGTGCCCTGGGGTGACGCGCACCGCTGACAGCTCCCCCCGACAGGGAGGACGCCGCGGACCGTGAGACCGCGCCCCCGGGCTGGCAGGCTTCGTCGACCGGCACCGGCCCGGATCATGGCCACCACCACGGACGTTGTCGTGCCCTCGGTGGGATTCGAACCCACACTGCATGGATTTTGAATCCATCGTCTCTGCCGTTGGACTACGAGGGCGCGGCGGGGCAACCCGTTGTGCGAGGTCGCACACCACGGGATCACACCGGAGCACCCAGCCTAGCCCGGTAGCCTGAACACCTCCGCCCGACCCGGACGAACGAGGAGACGCCCCGTGACCCAGCAGGTTTCGGACGAGACCGCCGCCGCGGACACCGCGGCCGGGGGCCTGCGCGTGCTGGTGGTGGAGGACGAGGCGCTGATCCGTCTCGACCTCACCGAGATGCTGCGCGAAGAGGGCTACGCCGTCGCGGGGGAGGCGGGCGACGGCGAGCAGGCCGTCGTCCTCGCCCGCGAGCTCAAGCCGGACCTCGTGATCATGGACGTGAAGATGCCGAAGGTGGACGGGATCGACGCCGCGGCGTCCATCGTCGAGGAGCGGATCGCGCCCGTCGTGATGCTCACCGCGTTCAGCCAGCGCGATCTCATCGAGCGTGCGCGCGACGCGGGCGCGATGGCCTACCTGGTGAAGCCCTTCGCACGCCACGAGCTCGTGCCGGCGATCGAGCTGGCGGTGTCGCGCTTCGCCGAGCGCCGCGCGCTGGAGGACGAGGTCGCGAACCTCAACGAGCGGCTGGAGACCCGCAAGCTCGTGGACCGGGCGAAGGGCCTGCTCATGTCGCGGCAGAACATGTCCGAGCCGGATGCGTTCCGCTGGATCCAGCGCACGGCGATGGACCGCCGCACGACCATGAAGGCCGTCGCCCAGGCCATCGTCGAGGGCCTCGCCGCCCCTGCCTGACCGGCACCGCAATCCGTTCGAGTCCGCATTGTGATCTTGCCGTGGTCGCGCCGTGTGCTCAGCGTGCCCGCACCTTCACGCATCGCTCGTTCGGGTTGCGGTCTGGTAAAGCTGGCGGCCTGCCCGCTGCGCACCGACGCGGCGGTGCCTTAGCGTCGCGACGCTCTCAGCAGGAGGGCTGGCCGACGCCATCTCCCTCACGAACGTCGGGTGAACGCCGAGCGTCGGCCGGGGCGACAGCAGGGAAGGAACCTTGAGGATGACTCGCAGGCGGACGGTCGCCGCGACCGCCGCGGTCCTGGCGGGCGCGCTGGTGCTCGCAGGCTGCGGCACGAACCGTACGGAATCCGGTGGTGCCGCAGGTGGATCGTGCGACACCAGCAAGGGCACGCTCGTCATCGGCATGATCGCCCCGCTGTCCGGCGGCCTCTCGGCACTGGGCCTCGGCATGCGCAACTCGGCCGATCTGGCGGTCAAGCAGGCCAACGAGCAGTGCACCGTGCCCGGCTACCGTCTCGCGTTCCAGCCCGAGGACGACCAGGCGACCCCGCAGGTCGCGAACCAGGCGGCCACGAAGCTCGCCTCGGACCCCAACGTCGTGGGCGTCGTCGGAACGCTGAACTCGTCGACAGCACAGACGGTGCAGCCGATCCTCGCGGGCAAGAGCATCGTCATGGTCTCGCCGGCGAACACGAACCCGACGCTGACGATCGGCCCGGACCCGGCCAACCCCGTGCGGCCGTTCCCGAACTACTTCCGTGTGGCCACCACCGACCTCATCCAGGGCCCGTTCGCCGCGCAGTACCTGGTCAAGACGGCCGGTAAGAAGAACATCGCGGTGATCGACGACGGCAAGACCTACGGTGCGCAGCTCGCCGCCGAGTTCGCCAAGCAGGCGCAGAAGGACGGCGCCACGATCGTCGCGCAGGAGAAGGTCGGCGAGAAGGACACGGACTTCTCCGGCGTGATCGCGACGATCAAGCCGCTGAATCCGGACGCCGTCTACTACGGCGGTGAGTACCCGCAGGCGGGTCCGCTGTCGGCGCAGCTGGCCGCCAACGGCCTGCCGGTGCCGCTGATGGGTGGCGACGGCATCTACGACGCCAAGTTCATCGAGCTGGGTGGCCGTCCGGGCGACCTCGCCACCAGCGTCGGCGCGCCCGCCGAGTCGCTGGCCAGCGCGAAGGCGTTCATCGACGCCTACAACGCCGCCGGCTACGCCGAGCCGTTCAGCGCGTACGGCGTGTTCACCTACGACTCCGCGAACGTGATCATCGACGGTCTCGCCAAGACCGTGGGGACCGGGACGTGGAGCGACGCGAGCCGCGCCACGCTGATCGAGAACGTCGGCAAGACCGATCTGGCCGGCGCCAGCGGCCCGCTCAAGTTCGACGAGTTCGGCGACACGACGAACAAGGTGCTCACCGTCTACACGGTCAAGGACGGCGACTGGGTTGCGGTGGAAGGCTCCACCGGCAGCTTCCAGGGCTAGTATCCGCATCCCCGCCGCTTTCCGGCGGCGGACGGCAACACGACGGGGGCGGGTGGAAAACCCGCCCCCGTCGGCGTGGAAGGGCGTCGACGTGCTGGCCACGTTCCTGCAACAGATCGTGAACGGCGTGGTGCTCGGCTCGCTGATCGGGCTGATCGCGCTGGGGTACACGATGGTCTACGGCATCATCCAGCTGATCAACTTCGCGCACGGAGAGATCTTCATGGTCGGCGCCTACGGGGGGCTCGCGACCTTCACCTACCTGCTGCCCACGGCGCTGGCACTGGAGTGGTACTACGTCCTGCCGCTGCTGCTGATCGGCGGCGCGCTGGTCTCCGCCGGGGTGGCGGTGCTGGTGGAGCGGCTGGCCTACCGGCCCCTGCGGGGCGCTCCCCGGCTCGCGCCGCTGATCACCGCCCTCGGCGTCTCGGTGTTCCTCCAGGAGGCGGTGCGGGTCTTCTACCCGAACGCCACCTCCGCCCTGCCCTTCCCGTCGATCTTCATCCCGGGCGGCGCCTCCATCCCGATCGGTGACGGCACCGTGTTCCTGCGCTGGTCGGGCGTCCTGCTCGTGGTGGTGTCGCTCGGTCTCGCGTACGCGCTCAACAGCTTCGTCGAGCGCTCCCGGATGGGCCGGGCGATGCGGGCGACCTCGCAGGACCGCGACATCGCGCGCCTGATGGGTATCGACCCGGACCGCGTTATCGTCCTGACGTTCCTGCTCGGCGGTGCGCTCGCCGGCGTGGGCGGCGTCCTCTACGGCGGGTACCTCAACAACATCAACATCGACATGGGCTTCCAGAACGGCATCTTCGCGTTCACCGCCGCCGTGCTCGGCGGCATCGGCAGCATCCGGGGTGCCGTCGTCGGAGGCCTGGCGATCGGGCTGGTGAAAGCCCTCGGGGGCCAGTACCTGCCCGGCGGCACCGCCTACGACTACGTCTGGATCTTCGTGGTCCTGATCGTGGTGCTGGTCTTCCGGCCACAGGGCTTCTTCGGCGAGACGGAAAGGGTGCGCGCATGACCGCCCGCACGACGAGTCCGGCCGAGCAGACGGCCGACCCCAGCGAGCCGCGCCGCCGGACACCACCGGTCTGGCTGATCCCCGCCGCCGGCGTGCTGACGATCGTCGGCTCGTACCTGCCGTGGGCGACGTTCGTACTGAACGAAGGCCCCTACCCGGAGCAGGCGACGCTCAACTTCTTCGTCGAGCCGTTCGGCGTCACCGGCTTCCGGCTCCAGCTGGTGCTGCTGGCGCTGGCCGCGATCGCCGTGGCGCTGCTCAAGCTGCCCGCGTACGGGCGGATCGTGAAGGCGCTCGGCTGGGGCGTCGTCGCGGTCAGCGTCGTGAACGGCCTCTACATCACCGTCGAGGGCGGTGGGCTGGGCGCGATCACCGTCAGCGGTGGTGCGGTGGCGTTCGGCTCGATCGTGGCGCTGCTCGGCGGGATCGCACTGATCTACGCCGGGTCGGCAGCAGGCCTGGAGCCGACGCCACGGCCGAAGTGGCGGCTGCCGGTCTGGATCGAGTACCTGATCCTGCTGGTCTCTTACGCGATCATGCTGCTGCTCGTGGCCGCGGTGCTCACCAGCGGCGGGCAGGGCGGTGTCGTCAACCCGTACTCGGGGGCGGTGTTCCTGTCCCTGCTCGCTGCGCTCGGCGGCACCTTCGCCGCGCTCTCGGCGTCCGGACTGCTCGCCTGGATCGCGGACGTCTCGGAACGCCACCGGGTCTTCAGCGTCATCGTGCTGCTCGGCGCGGCGCTGCTGCTCCCGCTGACCAGCGCGGGCACCGAGTACTGGATGACCGTAGCGACGAACATCGGCATCTACGCGGCCACCGCGATCGGGCTGAACATCGTCGTCGGCCTCGCCGGCCTGCTGGACCTGGGCTACGTCGCGTTCCTCGGCATCGGCGCGTTCGTCGCAGCCAACCTGTCCGGCGCGGCGGCCTCGCAGTTCGACATCCACCTGCCGTTCCTCGTGGTGATCGTGATCTGCGCGGTGGTCGCCGGCATCTTCGGCGGGATCGTCGGCTCGCCGACGCTGCGGGTGCGCGGGGACTACCTGGCCATCGTCACCCTGGCGTTCGGCGAGATCTTCGTCCGCAGCGCCCAGAACAACATCGGCGAGCTCACCGGCGGCGCCAACGCGATCCCCGGTATCCCCCCACTCCAGATGCTCGGCGTCCCGTTCAACGACCAGATCACGCTGGGTGCCGTGGAACTGCCCGCCGGGGTCATCTACTACATCATGATCGTGCTGCTGGTGGCCGCCGTCATGCTGGTGTTCGCCCACCTGAAGTACTCCCGGCTCGGCCGCTCCTGGATCGCGATCCGGGAGGACGAGGACGCGGCGCGCGCGATGGGCATCCGCACCGGGCAGGTCAAGATCCTCGCATTCGTGATCGGCGCGATGCTCGCCGGGGTCGCCGGGGCGTTCTTCGCCCACAAGGTCGCCACCGTCTCCTACGAGAGCTTCCGCTTCCTGGAGTCGGTCACGCTGCTCGCGGCCGTCATCCTCGGCGGCATGGGCACGATCCCCGGCGCCGTGCTGGGCGCGTCGCTGCTGTTCGTGCTGCCGGAGAAGCTGCGCGAGTTCTCCGAGTACCGGCTGCTGCTGTTCGGGCTCGCGCTCGTGCTGATCATGCGGTTCCGCCCGCAGGGCCTGGTCGCGGACCGCCACCGGCGCGCCGAGCTGGCTCCGGACCAACCACCACCCGGAGGCGTCGACGGGGCGGCCGCCGAACCGAAGGCGGGGACGTCGTGAGCGCGCTGCTGGAGGTCGACGGCGTCTCGATGGTGTTCGGCGGTCTACGCGCCCTCAGCGGGGTGTCGCTGAACCTGAACGAGGGCGAGATCATCGGCCTGATCGGGCCGAACGGGGCGGGCAAGACCACCCTGTTCAACTGCCTGACGGGGCTCTACAGCCCCACCGAGGGCACGGTGTCGCTGCGCGGCACGCGGTTGCCGGACGATCCGGCGCACGTCACCCAGCGCGGCGTCGCCCGCACGTTCCAGAACATCCGGCTGTTCCCGAGCATGACCGCCCAGGAGAACGTCCTCGTCGGCCGGGGGCTGCGGATGAAGCAGGGGCCGGTGTCGTCGCTCCTGCACGGTCCGCGGTTTCGCCGCAGCGAGGCCGAGGCAGCCCAGCGGGCGGAGGAGCTCCTCTCGTTCGTCGGGTTGCTGAGGTTCTCCGACGAGCTCGCGCGCAACCTGCCCTACGGCGACCAGCGGCGCCTGGAGATCGCGCGGGCGCTCGCCACCGAGCCGACGGTGCTCCTGCTGGACGAGCCGACCGCGGGCATGAACCCGCAGGAGACCGATGCGACGCGGCGGCTGCTGTTCGACATCCGCGACACCGGCGTCTCGATCATCGTCATCGAGCACGACACCAAGTTCATCTTCAGCCTCTGCGACCGCGTGCTGGTCCTCGTCCAGGGCGAGCTGCTCGTCGAGGGCAGCCCGGACGAGGTGCGCGGCGACCCGCGGGTGGTCGAGGCCTACCTGGGCGCGCCACCGGACGAGGTGGAGGCACAGCTGCACGCCGGTGGCGACCACGGCGGCACGACGGACGGAGGCTCCGCATGAGCCCGCTGCTCGAGGTGCGCGACCTCGCCGTCGCGTACGGGGCGATCAATGCCGTGTCGAAGGTGTCGTTCACCGTCGAATCCGGCCAGATCGTGTGCCTCATCGGCAGCAACGGCGCCGGGAAGACGACGACGTTGCGCACGATCTCCGGCCTGCTGCGCCCGGTCGCGGGCGAGATCCACTTCGACGGCCAGCGGATCGACCGGCTGCCGGCGCACGAGATCCTGGCCCGCGGCATCGCCCACTCCCCGGAGGGGCGGCGGCTCTTCGGTCGCATGACCGTCGAGGAGAACCTGCGGCTGGGTGCCTACACGCGCTCGGACGAGCCGGAGATCCGCAAGGACATGGACCGCGTCTACGAGCTGTTCACCGTCCTCGGTGAGCGCCGCCACCTGAAGGCGGGCCTGTTCTCCGGCGGTGAGCAGCAGATGCTCGCCATCGGGCGGGCCCTGATGTCGCGACCCCGGTTGCTGATGCTGGACGAGCCGTCGCTGGGGCTGTCGCCGATCATGACGCAGCGGATCTTCACGACGATCGCGGAGCTGCGCGCCGAGGGCACCACGGTGCTGCTCGTGGAGCAGAACGCATTGGCCGCCCTCGCCCAGTCCGACCACGGCTACGTGGTGGACCTGGGCCGCACGACGCTGTCGGGCACCGGCCAGGAGCTGCTCGCGGACCGCCGCGTGCAGGAGGCGTACCTCGGCGAGTCGGTCAGCGGCTGAGCCGCGCGGGCGCGGTCACGTGGTGTCGGGCGACGTGCCCGCCGTGGGGGCCGGCGGGTCCGGCGGCGGGTAGCCGTCCGAGGTGGTCGTCCAGGGCGGGGGCTGCGGGACGGGCGCCGCGACGTGCGGCGGTGTGGCGCCGGGGGTGAACCACGTCGGCTCGTCGTCCCGCGCCGGCTCCGCGCCGTCCGGTCCCGCCGAGGGCACCGGCGGCAGCGGCAGGGTTCGCAGCGCGGGATGGGGGGCTCCGGACGGGGCCGCGCCTGCCGTCGAGAGCACGGTCGCCGGGACGGGTGGATCCGGGTGCCGTGCGGCGCCGCCGTACGCGGCGATGGGCTCGACCGGCAGCACCTGGTCGCCGCCCGCCGTGAGGGCGTCGACGGGTGCGCGTGCGGCCGGAAGCATCGGCGTGGCGGGCGTTCTCCGGGCGGGCGGCGCCGCGCTGTGCGCCGGCCGGGCCGACACCGGTCGGGGGACGAGTGTCCGCGCGTCGATGCGGCGCATCCGCTGCCGCATGCGGGCCACCGTGCGCGCCGGGCCCGCCACGACCACGGCCAGGACGAGCGTCCCGCCGTACGGGTCGGCCACCGTGCGCATCAGGTGGTGGAGCTCGCCGTCGTGGCTGAGGACGAGCTCGGTGGGCGGGCCTACCGGGTGCAGGGACCCGAGCGCGTCGACCGCGCCCCGGACGAGGTCCGCGTGGGACGCGCCGAGCAGCTCCAGATCCAAGCCACCGCCGCGCCCCTGGAAGGACGTCAGCGTCATGCCGCTGTCGACGTCGACCAGCACCGCGCCGAGGACCGACCAGTCGTCGAGGAGACGGGCGAGGGGGGACGGCGGGGCGTCGCCCCACCCGCCCATCGCCCGGTGGATCCACCGGGCCACGTGCGACGTGCTCACAACTTCGGGAGCTTCCTGGGGTCAGCGCGGGTTGGCCTGGAAGTACTGCGCGTCCGCCATCGGCCGCGGGCTGCCCGCCGACGGGTGGGCCATGTGGAACTCCTGCTCGATGACCCGCAGGTCCCGCCGCGCCATGGCGAGGTTCGCCTGTGCCCGGTTGAGCACGAGATAGATGAACAGCTTCTCGTCCGGCACGCCCCGGATGAGGCGGATGAGGTGGTACTGGGTGTCGAGCGAGATCAGGATGTCCTCGATGCTCTCGCGCAGGCCGAGCTTCTGGATCACCTCGAGCTTCGTGCGGACGACGTCGCTGTTGCCCGGAGCGGCGACGTCGAGGTCGAACTCGCTGCTCCCGCCGCGCGATCCGAGAGACATGCCGCTCTCGTAGTCGACGATCGCCACGGCGAAGGCGCCCTTGATGTTGGCCGCCATGTCCAGCGAGCGTTCGATATTGCTCACGCGGGGTCCTCCTGAATCGGTGTGTCGATCGCCATCGGGCATTTCGTGACCGGCTTTTCCGGCCGCGAGGTGGAGGACCGTAGCGCAGCCGGGTGCCCGGCATTCTCGGCCGATTCGGTCTGCGGCCGGAGAGCAGGGTGCCGGTCAGCCCAGACGACGTAGACCGGCGAGCAGCCTGCGCAGCGTTCGGCCGTCCTTCGCCCAACCCTGCTGGAGTACCCCGGACGTCGCGGGTGGCCGGCCGGACCGGTCGACCGGGTCGGGGACGCCGACGAGGTGGCTGCCGCGCACCCGCCGCGGGAGCTCCGGCGCGGCGGGGGATGGAACGCCCCGGGAAGCCGGGGTGGCCCGGGGCGCCGGCAGCCGGGTCGTTGCGGGCCCGTCCGCAGCGGCCGGACGGGATGTGCGGGGCGGTGCCGGTCGTCGTGGCGGCTCGACGGCCGGGAGCGCCGGGTGGGAGCCGGTGTCCAGGCGCGGGGCCACGGTGCCGTTGCCCGCCATCGCACCTGGTATCGCCGCAGGTCGGGGCGGACCGCACGCCGCGGCGACGGAGTCGCGCAGCTCGGCCGAGGCGAGCTCGCGGCGGCAGGTGGCGGGGTTGCCGTGCCCGCGGCGCAGCCGGACGTAGACGAGGACGGGGCCGCTGCCGGCGACGTCGACCTGGCGGAGGACGTGGAAGAGCCGCTCCGAGGTGATCATCACGTCTTCGAGGTCGCCGTCGATGATGTCGGCGGTGCCCGCGTCCCGGCCGGCGGGGCCGTCGAGCTGTCCGCTCAGCCGCGCGAGCGCGGCGATCGACGGACCCATCACGTTCGGCAGGGAGCCGTTGCCCGCAGCGGCGAGGAGGCGTCCTGAGTCGCGTTCCGCGACGCCTGCGCAGAGCACGCCCTCCATCCGGAGCAGCTGCCGGAGAATGTCCTCGAGTCCGGGCACGGGGAAGTATTGCCGGTCGGGTTCGGCGTATGATTCATCGACCCGTTCGGTCGACCCACATCGCCGTCACGGCCGGTTCCGGAACGGATCTGCGAACCATTCCCACTCCCCCGAAGAGTTCATCGCGGGATCGGCCGCGTGTCGCGGTGCAGGCAGGTGAGCCGGGCCGTGCAGGTCCGTTTCCCGCGGTCGTCGACGATCACGATCTCGCTCGTGGAGGTGCTCCGACCGATGTGGAGCAGCCGTGCCGTGCCGACGACGTGGCCCGCGGTGGCGGACCCGTGGTGGGTGCAGGCCAGCTCCAGCCCGACCGGGAAGCGCTCGGGCAGCGCGTGCAGCGCGGACAGCACCGATCCGAGGGTCTCGGCGAGCACCGCGTTCGCCCCGCCGTGCAGGAGGCCGAAGGGCTGGCGGTTCCCGGCGACGGGCATCCGGCCGACCACTTCCTCGTGGGTGACGGTGAGGAGCTCGATCCCCATCCGGTCGGTGAGCTGCTCCCCACGGAGGTGCTCGGGCAGCGCGGGCAGGGCGTGCAGCTCCGCAGGATCGATCGGCATCAGGGCACCCTACGGACAGCAGGCCGGGCTCAGGTCCGACGGGTCACGAAGATCGCGGTGCCCGGGAAGAGGGCGCCCCGCAGCGGGGACCACTGGCCCCAGACCGTCCCGCGGCCCTCCGGCCACTCCGGCTCGACCAGGTCCTCGAGCACCAGGCCGGCGGCGACGAGGTCGCGCACGCGGTCGCCGAGGGTCCGGTGGTGCTCGACGTAGGTCGCCGCGCCGCGGGCGTCCACCTCCACGTAGGGGGTGCGGTCGAAATAGGACTGCGTGACGGTGAGCCCGGCGGGGCCGGGGTCGTCGGAGAACATCCAGCGCATCGGATGGTTGACCGCGAACACCCACCGCCCGCCCGGACGCAGTACGCGCGCGACCTCGGCCATGACCCGCTGCGGCTGCGCCACGAACGGCACCGCACCGAACGCGGAGCAGGCGAGGTCGAACGAGGCGTCGGCGAACGGCAGGTGCTCGGCGCCCGCCTGCACGAGCGGGACGTCGATCCCGGTGCGGGCGTTCAGCGCGGCGGCGTGGCGCAGCATCGCCCCGGACAGGTCCAGCGCGACCGGGGACGCACCCTGGGCGGCCAGCCAGCGCGAGCACGGCGCCGAGCCGGCGCCCACCTCCAGCACCCGCCTGCCGCGCACGTCGCCGAGCAGGCGGGCGTCGTCCTCGCGCAGTCCCTCGGGGCACCAGAGGAACTCGACGTCGCCGATGTCGTGGCCGTGTTCGGCCAGGTAGGCGTCCGCGTCGGCGTCCCACCACGCCCTGCTGGCCCGCTCCGACTCGGCCGCTCCGACGGCCCGCCGCGCGATCCCTGCAGTACCGAGGACGGACTCGGCGCTCGCGCCGGGAACACCGGGGGTGGCGTCGACGTTCACGAAGGGGATCGTTCCAGGTCGACGACGGGACCCGATTGCCCGGCTGATCTCGACCCGCGTAGCATCGACCCAGCACCGTGGTCAACGTCGCCGGTTCGTCGCGCGTTCCGTCACTCCACGGCTCGCACGACCTATGAAGTCAACCAGAAGGATCGCAGCGCACAGGTGACGTCATCTCGTCACGCACCACACCAGTACACCGACATGACCACATCCACTACCGGAGCACCCCACTACATGTCCACCGACACCACCGGCATCACCACCGCCCCGAACACCCCTCAGGTCGCCGTCAACGACATCGGGTCGGAAGCCGACTTCCTCGCCGCCATCGATCAGACGATCAAGTACTTCAACGATGGCGACATCGTCGAGGGCACCATCGTGAAGGTGGACCGGGATGAGGTCCTGCTCGACATCGGCTACAAGACCGAGGGGGTCATCCCCTCCCGGGAACTCTCGATCAAGCACGACGTGGATCCGGCCGAGGTCGTGTCGGTCGGCGAGTACGTCGAGGCGCTCGTCCTCCAGAAGGAGGACAAGGAAGGTCGCCTGATCCTGTCCAAGAAGCGCGCCCAGTACGAGCGCGCCTGGGGCACGATCGAGGCCCTCAAGGAGGCCGACGAGCCCGTCGAGGGCACCGTCATCGAGGTCGTCAAGGGCGGCCTGATCCTCGACATCGGCCTGCGCGGGTTCCTCCCCGCCTCGCTCGTCGAGATGCGCCGGGTCCGCGACCTGCAGCCCTACGTCGGCCGCAAGATCGAAGCCAAGATCATCGAGCTGGACAAGAACCGCAACAACGTGGTCCTGTCGCGCCGCGCCTGGCTGGAGCAGACGCAGTCCGAGGTGCGCAGCGAGTTCCTCAACCAGCTCGCCCGTGGCCAGGTCCGCAAGGGTGTCGTCTCGTCGGTCGTCAACTTCGGTGCCTTCGTCGACCTCGGCGGGGTGGACGGCCTGGTGCACGTCTCCGAGCTGTCCTGGAAGCACATCGACCACCCGAGCGAGGTCGTCGAGGTGGGCCAGGAGGTCACCGTCGAGGTCCTCGACGTCGACCTGGACCGGGAGCGGGTGTCGCTCTCGCTCAAGGCCACCCAGGAGGACCCCTGGCGGCTCTACGCCCGCACCCACGCGATCGGCCAGATCGTGCCGGGCAAGGTCACCAAGCTGGTGCCGTTCGGCGCGTTCGTGCGCGTCGAGGAGGGCATCGAGGGCCTGGTGCACATCTCCGAGCTGGCCGAGCGCCACGTCGAGATCCCGGAGCAGGTCGTGCAGGTCGGCGACGACTGCATGGTCAAGGTCATCGACATCGACTTGGACCGCCGCCGGATCTCGCTGTCGCTCAAGCAGGCCAACGAGGGCATGACGGTCGACTCCGAGTTCGACCCCACCCGCTACGGCATGGCCGCCGAGTACGACGACCAGGGCAACTACATCTACCCCGAGGGCTTCGACCCCGAGACCGGGGACTGGCAGGAGGGCTTCGAGGCCCAGCGCGAGGCCTGGGAGAAGGAGTACGCCGAGGCCCACGCCCGCTTCGAGCAGCACATGGCGCAGATCCGCAAGGCCGCCGAGGCCGACGCGGAGGCCGGCGCCGAGGGCGTGCCGGCCAACTACTCCTCGCAGGGCTCCTCGTCGGAGTCGGGCGGCTCGCTCGCCAGCGACGAGCAGCTCGCCGCGCTGCGGGAGAAGCTCTCCGGCGGTGCCTGACAGCGGTACCTGACAGCACGACCTCGGCGGACGGCCCCGGTGATTGCTCACCGGGGCCGTCCCCCATGTCGGCGCCACCCGATCGGGTCACTGCACCAATCGATCGACCCCAGGTCACGATCCCGGCACATCGAGTGAGGGCACCACCGTCGCAGCCCTACCGTGGATCCCGTGCGGGGGGTCGGGGTCCAGGGATCTGTCCGGAGATCGGTGCGGGTGATCCCCGTGCTGGCCGTGGCGCTCGCGATCGGCTCGGCCGTCGCCGGGTGCGGCGGGTCGCCTCCGCCCGAGATACCCATCCCCACCTTCCCGGCGGGCACCGCTGCCGCCAGCGCCCCCGCTGCCGGCCTGAACGACCCCGGCATGCCGGACGACTGCCAGCGGATCATGGCGCCCGAGGATCTCGTCGCCGTCCTCGGCCTGCCGCTCGGCTCCGTCGCCGTCCGCACCACCGTCGGCGTCCCCGAGCCGTCCGTCGGCCGGGTGGAGCGGGTCGCGTGCCGCTACACCGGCATCTCGGGCCGGGTTCAGGGCGTCACGCTGCTGGAGCTCAACGCAGGTCGCTACGTCGACGGCGCCGCCGCCTCGCGACAGTGGACGGTCAACGTCGCGGCCGTGGGCGGCCCCACGCAGCAGCTGCGGATCGGCACCGCCGCGGCCGTCGTGCGCGACGGTCCGGCCACGTCGCTGCTCAGCGTGGTGCACTCCGATGTCGCGGTCACGCTGGTCCTGCCGCCCGGTGCGCCTCACGCGCCCGGCCGCAGCGGGGCCGACACCCTCTCCGACCTGGCCGTCCGGGTGCTCGCCAACCTCGTGCCCGCCCCGCCCGCCGAGCTGCGGGTGTCCGCGGGCTGATCGCCGCGCCGCTACCGTGTCGGCCGTGCTGCGGATCGGGCTGACCGGCGGGATCGGATCGGGCAAGTCGACGGTCGCGCGGCGGCTGGTCGCCCGCGGTGCGGTGCTGGTCGACTCGGACGTCCTGGCCCGCGAGGTGGTCGCCGCCGGGACGGACGGGCTCGCCGCGATCGTCGACGAGTTCGGGCCGGGGGTGCTCGGTGCGGACGGCGAGCTGGACCGGGCCGCCCTCGCAGCCGTCGTCTTCGGCGGCGGGGGCGGCGACGGGGGAGGGGCCCGTGCGCGGCTCAACGCGATCGTGCATCCCCGCGTGCGCGCGCGATCCGCCGAGCTGGTGGCCGCCGCACCCGCGGACGCCATCGTGGTCCAGGATGTGCCGTTGCTCGTCGAGGGCGGGATGGCGGCCGGGTTCCCGCTGGTGGTCGTCGTGCACGCCGACGCGGAGGTGCGCGTCCGCCGCCTCGTGCGGGACCGGGGGATGGCCGAGCCGGACGCCCGCGCCCGGATCGCCGCCCAGGCCACCGACCGGCAGCGCCACGCAGTGGCCGACGTCTGGCTCGACAACTCCGGCAGCCCGGATGTGCTCCTCGCGGCCGTGGACACGCTCTGGGACGACCGCCTGGTGCCGTTCGAGGAGAACCTCCGCCGCGGGCGGCCCGCTGCGGCCCCGCCGGGATGGACGGCCGCGGACCCCGGATGGGCCGCGCAGGGCGCCCGCGCGGCGGCCCGGGTCGCCGCGGCGGGTGGTGACCGGATCCGGGCCGTCGCGCACGTCGGCGCGACGGCCGTCGCGGGCCTGGCCGCGCCGGACGTCCTGGAGCTGGTCGCGGTCGTGACGAACGACACGGCGTGCGAGCCGCTGCGCGGCCCGCTCGCCGCGGCGGGGCTGGTGCCGTCCGGGCCGCCTGACCGCTACGCGGGGGCCGATCCGGGCCGCCCGGCCACCCTGGACCTCTGCCTACCGGATTCGCCCGAATGGCGGGAGGCGCTGGCGCTGCGGGACTGGCTTCGGTCGGAGCCGTCCGCGCGAACGGAGTACTGTGGCATCGCCGAGCGCGGCGGCACCCCGATCGAGGTCGCCGGTTGGGTGCACGAGGTCCGTCGGCGCGTCCTCGCATGGACCGCATCGACCGGGTGGGAGCCGTCGTTGACCTGAACAGATCCACCCCGAGGGACGTACGCGGTAACGGAGACGACGTGAAGCGCGATGAGGTGCCAGGGCCTGCCATGCCCGTGCCCGATGCGGCGCTGCCCGGCGGGGCCGAGACCGGAGATGCCGACGGGGAAGGCGGGGCGGTGAGGATCGCGGTGCATGGCAGGAAGGGATCCGACGCCTCGGCGTCGAGCGACCCCGGTCGGCCCGTTGATGATCCCGTCGACGAGCTGGACCGGGACGACCCCGACGGCATCGACGACATCGACGACACCGCCGCGGAGACGAGCCTCATCGACGTGAGGGACGTCCCGGAGATCGCCCGCAGCGCCGGGACGGACGCCGGCGCGGACGAGCCCACCACCGCCGTCCGGCGCGACGTCGACGAGCCCGGAGCGGGGGAGGGCCCGTCCTCCGAAACGGGCGGCTCCGCCCTTGGTGCCGACGGTGCCGACGACGATGCCGCCGACGCTGACGCCACGCGCATGATCGCGCCGGACGCGGACGGGTCGGTCGCGCCGACGGCAGTCGTGCCCCGGCCGGCGTTCGACGAGGTCACCGGCTCGTACGTCGTGCAGGACGGCCCGGCGGAGATGTCGCAGTCCGAGCTGCGCGTCGACTTCGGCGCCCATCTCGAGGCGAACTACCAGCGCCTGGTGGCACAGCTCTACGCGATCACGCTGAGCCCCGACCAGGCGCACAGCGTCGTCCAGGACGCCTACTCCCGGGCGTGGCGGAACTGGTCGATCATCGGCCGGTCCGCGGATCCGACGGGGTGGGTGCGCCGCGTCGCGGTCCGCACCACGATGCGCAGCTGGCGGCACCTCCTCTCCCGCTTCGGCCTGACCCGCCCCGCACCGCCGGTGGCCGAGGGTCTGGACGAGCGGACGACCGAGCTGCTCACGGCATTGCGGAGGCTGTCGGCCCCGGAGCGGCGGGCCGTCGTGCTGTTCCACATGGCGGGCCTGTCCACCACCGAGATCGCCTCGGTGGAGCAGGTGTCGCCGACGACGATCAGCTCCCGGCTGGACCGCGGCAGGCGCAGCGTGCTCGGCGGCACCGGCGATCTCCTCAGCGGGGACATCGAGCTGGCGGGTGTGCCGCTGCACGACGACCGCGGGTACGTGGATGAGATGACGATGCCGCCTGCGGACGGGGACGCGGGCCGCATCGGCGGCGCGGGTGCACATCTCGACGACCGCTGGGAACGGACCGACACGTGGAACGGCGGACCGGACGGATCCTGGCCGATGTCCGAGGCGCCCCCGTGGGAGACACCGAACTCCGATCCGTGGCCGGATCCCGGCGCCCGAGAGGCCACCGAGGGGATCTCCGTGAGTGGCGCCCAGCTCACGTCGGACGAGTCCCGTAACGCGGCCGCCGACGACGACGATGATCGGGTGTGGAACGGCGCGCCGTCACACGACGGCGGAGTGCTGCTCGACGAGTACGACACGGTGGCGCCTGACGGCACCCTCGTGACCGCGGCGGCGAACCCGCCTGCGGTGGAGCGCGACGGTCCGACCGTCTCCGGGGTGCGCCCCGGCGGTGGTCCGGGCATCACGGCCAGGGAGCAGGGAACCGAGGGCGACAGCGAGGACAGGCGATGAGCGCGGGCTTCGACCGCATGACCGACGACTTCCGGTGGCTGGACGATTCGCTGTCGGAGAGCGTGACCCTTCCGTCGGTGGACGCCGTCATCAGGCGTGCCGGAACGCTCAACCGGGCGAGCACCGCGGCCGCGGCCGCCGTGCTCACCGTCGGCGCGCTCGGCACCGTCACCGCGTTCGCGCAGGCTGCATCCCTCGGCGACGAGGCGAACGCGACGGAGCTGGTCGCGGACGGCCCGCAGGCCGGCCCGCCGCCGGCTGCGGCGCCGCAGTTCCCCCTCTTCGCGCTTCCGCTCCCCGCGCCCGTCGCGGTGCCTCCGCCCGCACCGGCGGCGCCGAAGACCGTGGTCCGTGCGGCGCCGAAGGTCGAGCCGAAGTCCGAGCCGGAGTCCACGTCCGTCAAGCCGCGTCCTGCGCCGGACACGGACGAGGAGACCGGCTCGCAGGAGTCCGACGACTCCGGCAGCGGTAGCGGCGGTCGTGGTGACGGCGGTGGCCGTGGTGACGGTGGTGGCCGTGGCGACGGTGGGGGCCGCGGTGACGGCGGCGGCAACAACAATGGCGGCGGCGGTGGTAACAACAACGGCGGCGGCGGCGGCGGTAACAACAACGGCGGCGGCAACAACGACGGTGACGACGAGGGCGGCACCACCACGCGCCCGACGGTCCCGAACACGACGGTCCCGAACCTGCCGGACTTCACCGTGCCGAACGTGCCGAACATCCCGAAGCTGCCGACCAGCGAGGATATCGACCAGCCCTCGCCGCCGAGCGCGACGTCGCCGCGGTCGTCGAGGCCTCGGGTGACCGGCCCACGGACTTCCCGGACGAATCCGCGCACGACCGAACCGCGGACGACGTCTCCCCGCACCTCGTCTCCCCGCACCTCGGCGCCTGACGACGACGAGGTCGTGCTCCCTCGGGGTCTCAACCCGGAGAACCTCCCGGCCGGCCTCACCCAGGAGCAGATCGCGGAGCTGCTCGCGAACCTGCGCGCCCGCGGCCTTCGCTGACGGGGCCCGCGCTCACTCCCGCGGGCGCCAGGACAGGCTGATCCCCAGCCCTGCCAGCCACGCGTCCAGGTCGTGGCCGTGGGCCGCCAGGCCGGCCACCGCCGCGTACGTGGTGTGCAGGGCGGCCTCCGCGGTCGCGGGCGGCATCACACCGGTGGCAACGGCCGACACGAACTCGTCGACGTCGATCACGGTGGAGTCCCGGCCGCTGCGGACCACGATGTCGAGGTAGTGGTCGGTGAGCGTCCACCGCCCGCCACCCCGCTCGATCGTGCACACGTCGAGGTAGAAGTCCTGGTCGCGCTCGTGACCGGGGTTCCACCACCAGTCGCTCACGCACAGGCCCAGGTCCGGAAGCAGCCAGGACTCGATCCAGTGGGCGGTGGGCCGCTGCACGATCGCGCGGCTCATGTACAGGCCGAACGAGGTGACGCGGTACTCGTCGACCGCCCGCACGATTCCCTTGTTGTCGATGTTGACGTGGCCGGGGACGTCGAAGGTGGAGAACTTCGGCGGGTGCACGTCCGGCATCGTCCCAGCCGCGCGCCCGGTTCTGTCGGTGCCCGCTCGTACAGTGGTTCCCGTGGCGTTCGCGACTGAGGTTCCCGGGAGTGCCGCGGTCGGCCCCCACGACGGCGTGCCCACCGCGCACTCGGAGTTCCGCCCGGTCGGGGAGATCCCCCGCACCGGGAAGCCGTTCCAGGTGGTCAGCCAGTTCGAGCCGGCGGGCGACCAGCCCGCGGCGATCGACGAGCTCGAACACCGGTTGACGGCGGGCGAGGAGGACGTGGTGCTGCTCGGCGCCACGGGCACCGGGAAGTCGGCCACCACGGCGTGGCTCATCGAACGGATGCAGCGGCCCACACTGGTCATGGCGCCGAACAAGACCCTGGCGGCGCAGCTCGCGAACGAGCTGCGCGAGATGCTGCCGAACAACGCCGTCGAGTACTTCGTGTCGTACTACGACTACTACCAACCCGAGGCGTACATCGCCCAGACCGACACCTACATCGAGAAGGACTCCTCGATCAACCAGGACGTCGAGCGGCTACGGCACTCGGCCACGTCCAACCTGCTCTCGCGGCGTGACGTCGTGGTGGTGGCGTCGGTGTCGTGCATCTACGGCCTGGGCACGCCGCAGAGCTACCTGGACCGGTCGGTGCAGCTGACGGTCGGCCAGGAGGTGGAGCGCGACCAGCTCCTGCGGGCCCTGGTGGACGTGCAGTACGTGCGCAACGACATGGCGTTCAACCGTGGCACGTTCCGGGTCCGGGGCGACACGGTGGAGATCATCCCCGCCTACGAGGAGCTCGCGATCCGCATCGAGTTCTTCGGCGACGAGATCGAGGCGCTCTACTACCTGCACCCGATCACCGGAGAGGTGCTGCGTCAGGTCGAGGACGTGCGGATCTTCCCGGCCACGCACTACGTCGCGGGCCCGGAGCGGATGGAGCGCGCGGTGCGCGACATCGAGGCCGAGCTGGTCGAGCGCCTCGCCGAGCTGGAGCGGCAGGGCAAGCTCCTGGAGGCGCAGCGCCTGCGGATGCGGACGCAGTACGACGTCGAGATGATCCGCCAGGTCGGGTCCTGCTCGGGAATCGAGAACTACTCGCGCCACATCGACGGCCGCGGCCCCGGCTCGGCGCCCGCCACGTTGCTGGACTACTTCCCCGAGGACTTCCTGCTCGTCATCGACGAGTCGCACGTCACGGTGCCCCAGATCGGCGGCATGTACGAGGGCGACATCTCGCGCAAGCGCAACCTCGTCGAGTACGGGTTCCGCCTGCCGTCGGCGGTCGACAACCGGCCGCTCACCTGGGAGGAGTTCACCGACCGGATCGGGCAGACGGTGTACCTGTCGGCCACACCCGGCGACTACGAGCTCTCCCGCACCGGCGGCGAGTTCGTCGAGCAGGTCATCCGGCCCACCGGCCTGCTCGACCCCCAGGTGGTCGTCAAGTCCACGAAGGGCCAGATCGACGACCTCGTGCACGAGATCCGGGTGCGTACCGGGCGCGACGAGCGGGTCCTCGTCACCACGCTCACCAAGAAGATGGCCGAGGATCTCACGGACTACCTGTTGGAGCTGGGCATCCGGGTGCGCTACCTGCATTCGGAGGTCGACACGTTGCGCCGGGTCGAGCTGCTGCGCCAGCTGCGGCTGGGCGAGTTCGACGTGCTGGTCGGCATCAACCTGCTGCGCGAGGGGCTGGACCTGCCGGAGGTGTCGCTGGTCGCGATCCTGGACGCCGACAAGGAGGGCTTCCTGCGGTCGGACAAGTCGCTGATCCAGACGATCGGGCGCGCGGCCCGCAACGTGTCCGGCGAGGTGCACATGTACGCGGACTCGGTCACGGAGTCCATGCGCCACGCCATCGACGAGACGGAGCGTCGCCGCGCCAAGCAGATCGCCTACAACACCGAGCACGGGCTCGACCCCACCCCGCTGCGCAAGAAGATCGCGGACATCCTCGACCAGGTGTACCGCGAGGCGGACGAGAACGAGGTGCCGGTCGGCGGGTCGGGTCGCAACCAGTCCCGGGGCAAGCGGGCGGCGGGGGAGCCGGGGCGGGCGTCGGCCAGCTCGGGCATCGTGGCCGGCCGGGACACCTCGGCGATGCCCCGTGCGGAGCTCGCCGATCTCGTCCAGCAGCTCTCGGACCAGATGCTCGCGGCGGCGCGGGATCTGCAGTTCGAGCTGGCGGCGCGGCTGCGTGACGAGATCGCCGATCTCAAGAAGGAGCTGCGCGGGATGGACGCGGCGGGCATCCGCTGACACCCGGCCGGGGTCGGCAGCTCCGCGGCGGAAGCCGGCTGGTCGTGGTGAATAGGGCATTCGGCAGATATCGGTCGTATCTCGACGACCGATTATCCGTTGAACCGATCGGCAGATCATCATCGACCGATCGGAGATCTCGTGACCGGGAGGTTCGCACGCCGGCTTCTTGCCGTGGCGACGGTGAGCATCGCCGCTGCAGGACTGTGGAGCGTCCCCGCGCTCGCGGCGTCGTCGACGGACGGCGAGCCCGAGAAGGCGGCCTGCACCGAGCCCGCGCCGACCCGGTCGCCGCTGGCCGGGCTGGGGCTCGGCAGCTCGCCGGACGAGGCGTCGGCACGGCAGGCCTGCAACAGCCAGAAGAGCCACGTGGACCGGTCCGGTCTGGAGCCGGCGGAGGGCGCCGACGACACGGAGGCCGACGACGCTGGGGCCGACGACGCTGGGGCCGACGACAGGGGGGCCGACGACAGGGGGGCCGACGACACGGGGGCTGACAACACAGGGGCCGGGAACGGCGCAGCCGTCACCGACGAGACCGAACCGGCCGCCGGCACTGGGGCCACTCGGGGAACCGGGACAGCGGGAGGCGCCGAGCCCGCCGGGGACACCGGGGCTGCAGGACGTTCCCCTGGCGCCGCCGGGCGCTAGGTCGCAGGAGGCGCCGCGGCCGCGGACACCGCGAGTGCGGGCGGATCGTCCCGGGTGCGCGGTGTCGCTCCCGAGGTGTAGGTGAGCGTGCTCGGTCGCGGCGGCATTCCGTCATGGCGGACGCGACATCCGGGCCGGGTGCCGCGCCCGCCCGGATGGATTCAGAGGCGGCCGGTTACCGTGGGGTCCGGCAGGGCTCACGTCGACGGGCCAACGTCGGAGGTCCCACATCGAAGGGGAGGCAGGGTGACGGACGTCGCGACACGCCCCGGGTCGCGAATCGCCGGGGCGGGTCTGCTCCGGATCGCCCGGAGTCCACGCCTCGCGCTCCCGATCGGAGCGGCGTTGCTCGCCGTCGCGATGGTCGTCCTCGTGGAGAAGTTCGGTGGCCGGCACATCGACCTGGAGGTCTACCGGTTCGGGGTGTGGGCGCTCCTGGACGGCGGCGACCCGTACGTGACGCTGCCGCCCACCGCGGTCGGCGCCGTGCTGCCGTTCATCTACCCGCCGTTCGCGGCGTTCGTGCTGATGCCGTTCGCGCTGGTGCCGTGGGAGGTGGCGTGGCCCGCGCTGATGGCGGCGTCGACGGTGGCGCTCGCGGTCACCCTCTACGTCACGGCGCGGGCGCTGTGGCCGTCCGGCGGGCGCCGGGGCGCGCTGGGGGCGGCGGCGCTGGCCCTGCCGCTGTCGTTCGCGCTCGAGCCCGTGCACTCGACGATCGACTTCGGGCAGGTCAACCTTCTGTTGATGGCGCTGGTCGCGGCGGATTGTCTGGTCGCCCGTCCGCGCTGGCCGCGCGGCGTGCTGGTCGGGATCGCCGCGGCCATCAAGCTCACCCCGGCCGCGTTCGTGCTGTTCTTCCTGCTCCGCGGGGACCGCAAGGCCGCCGTCACCGCCGCGGTGAGCGGCGGCATCGCCACGCTGGTCGCGTTCGCGCTGGCACCCACGGCGTCGCTGCGGTTCTGGCTGGACAACCCGGCCGGTGGGGTCAGCGCGGCGCCGTTCTACACGAACCAGACGTTCCAGGCGGTGCTCGTGCGCGCCGGGGTGGACGGCGTGGCACGGACGGCGGCGTGGCTGGTGCTGTCGCTGGCCGTGCTGCTGCTCGCCGCCCCGGCGATCCGGCGCGCGCCCGCCCCGCTCGCGATGGTCGCCACGGCCGCGGTGGCGCTCCTGGTATCGCCGACGTCGTGGTCGCACCACTGGGTGTGGGTGGCGCCCGCGATGATGGTGCTCGCCGTCACGGCGTGGCGCACCCGGTCGCGGCGCTGGGTCCTGGTGACACTGCTGTCGGTGGGGGTGTTCGTCGGCGCCCCCCATGTGTGGGGCCTGCCGCGGGCGGACGGGCGCGAGCTGGCCTGGACGCCGCTGCAGCAGGTGTGGGGATCGACGTTCACCTGGTTCACGGTGCTGCTGCTCGTCGCGCTGTACTTCGCATGGCGCAGGCGGCCCGCCCCCGTGGCCGCCGGCGTGCCTGCCGCGCCCGCCCCGGCCGCTCCCGGCCGCCCGGACGGTGCGGCGGCCGGCTCCGTCGGCTGATCCGGCGCCGAGCCTCGTCCGCGTGGCTGTGGTGCCCGCCCTCACCCGTGCCTACGCTGGCCGGAGGTGAGCGGAGGAGCGAGGGTGGACGAGGCCGTCTGCGCGATCCGGCCGGGTATGGACGTCGCCCGGTACGCGCACCTGCTCGCCCGGGTACACGACGCCCTGCTCTCGGGCGACCGCCCGCCCGCGCATCCGCGTCGCCTGGTGGCCCGCTCGTGGCAACGGGTGCGCGCCCAGGGCGTCGACCCCGACCTCGGTGATCCTCCGGACCCGCTCGGCCCGGCGGAGGTGGAACGGCGGCGGGCGCGCTCGCCGCTCGGGCGGGTGCTGCCGGAGCTGCGGGCGGCGCTGACGTCGGTGGCCGAGGACGCCCGCCACATCATGGTCGTCACGGACGCGGACGGCGTGCTGCTGTGGCGGGAGGGTGCGACCTCGGTGCGCCTGCGGGCCGACCACCTGCGCTTCGCCGAGGGCGCGAACTGGTCGGAGGGCGTCGTCGGCAGCAACGCGATCGGCACGGCGCTCGCCGAGGGCGCGCCGGTGCAGATGTTCGCGGCCGAGCACTTCGTCCGCAGCCACCACGTGTGGACGTGCACGGCGTGCCCGGTGCACGACCCGCGCACCGGCGAGCTGCTCGGGGTGGTGGACGTGAGCGGCCCGGCCGAGACGGTGCACCCGACGACGGTCGCGCTGGTCGGCACCGCCGTGAAGCTCGCGGAGGCGAGCCTGTGGCGCCAGCACGAGTCGCGGCTGGAGGCGCTGCGCACGATGGCGGCACCCCTGCTGGCCGGCGTCCGCGGTGCCGGGCTCGTGGTCGACGATCACGGATGGGTCGCGGCGGTGACGGGGATGCCGAGCGTGGAGCGGATCGCCGCACCCCGCCCGGACCGCCCGATCTCGGTGCACGGGATCGGGGTGTGCGTGCCCGAGCCGGTGCCGGGCGGGTGGCTGCTGCGCGCGGGCACGCAGCCGCACCGGATCCGCCTCACCCTCGACCTGGCGTCGCGTCCACCGCGGGCCGTGGTGGACGGTTCCACCCGCTGGGTGCACCCGCTCTCGACGCGCCACGCCGAGGTGCTGGTGCTGCTCGCCCGGGCCGGTGTCCCGGGGATGGACGCGGCGGCGCTGTCCGCGGCCCTGTACGGCGACCGGGCGCACGTCATCACGGTGCGGGCGGAGATGTCGCGGCTGCGGCGCACCTTCGGGGGCCTGCTCCTGGCGCGGCCGTACCGCCTCGACCCGGACACCGAGGTGATCGTGCACGGGCTCGCCGGCTCGGCCCTGCTGGAGAGCTCCACGGCGCCCGGGTTGCGCGGCGTGCCCGGTGCCGTGGCGGAGCGGCTGCCGTCCTAGCCGCGGACGCCGCAGCGTGCCCACGCGTTCGCAACCTCGCTGCAACGGTTGCCCGCACCGGCGAGGAGCGGTGAGGTGGGTCACGCGAAGGTGCTCCCGATCCGGTGCGGGGTCGACGACGGAGGGCAGGCGTGCAGCCAGAGGCGGCGAACGGGCAGGTCGTGCCGGGAGGCACGCTGCCGGTCGTGCCCGGTGCGACGGTCGGGATCGTCGCGAACCCGATGTCCGGCCGGGACATCCGCAGGCTCGTCGCCCAGGCGTCGGTCTTCCCGAACACGGAGAAGACGAACATGGTGCTGCGGCTGGTGGCAGCCTGTGGCGCCACCGGCGTGGACCGGATCCTCATGTCGACCGATGCGATGGGCGTCGCGGGCGGGGTCCTGCGGGCCCACGACCGGCGGCGGGCGGGCGAGGGGCGCAGCCCGGACGTCGAGTTCGTCGAGCTGACCCCCATCCTCGGGACGGCCGAGGACACCCGCTCGCTCGTGCGGTCCATGCGCGATCGCGGTGCGACGGTGATCGTGCTGCTCGGCGGGGACGGGACGGTGCGCGCCGCGTCGGACGCCTCCGGCGACGTCGCGCTGCTGCCGCTGTCGACCGGCACCAACAACGCCTTCCCCGAGATGTGGGAGGCCACCGTCGCCGGCACCGCGGCGGGCCTGCTCGCCACCGGCCGGGTCGCCGCCGACGAGGCGACCTACCGGGCGAAGGTGCTGCGCGTCGAGGCCGGCCCGGCGCGCGAGACGGCGCTGGTCGACGTGTGCGTCTCGACGGTGACGCACGTCGGCTCGCGGGCGCTGTGGCAGCCGGCCACGTTCCGCGAGCTGTACTGCGCGTTCGCCGAGCCGCACGCCATCGGCCTGTCCAGCATCGCGGGGCTGATGCACCCGGTGACCCGCACGGCGCCCTCCGGGGTCGCCGTCCGCCTGGCCGGGCCGGAGGCCGCCACGTCGACGGTGCTGGCGCCGATCGCGCCCGGGGTCATCGCCCCGGTGCGCATCCAGGAGATCCGCAGCCTGCTCGCCGGGCAGCCGCAGCGGGTCGCGGTCGAGCGTGGCACGGTCGCGGTCGACGGTGAGCGCGAGATCGAGTTCGGCCCGGCGACCCCCGTCACCGTCACCCTCGCGCACGACGGGCCCCGCGTCCTCGACGTGCGTGCCGTCCTGGCGGCCGCCGCGGCCGGGCGGCTGCTGGTCTCCGCGGCGACTCGCCGCGCCGGCCCGGTCGAGGTCCACAACGGGAGCAGCGGGCCAGAGCCCCATCGAGAACCCATCGAGGACCCATCGAGGAGGTCATGACGTGAACGAGCTCGCGAGCTCACCGTCCCACACAGCAGCTCCGCGAACGCGCGCGACGAGCGTCGGCGAGGAGGTCGCGTGAGTACCGCCGTCGTCACGGGAGGGGGCCGGGGGATCGGCCGCGCCATCGCGCTGCGCCTGGCCTCCGACGGGCACGCCGTGGCCGTCAACGACGTGGACAAGGCCACCGCGGAGGCCGTCACCGCCGAGATCGCCGAGGCGGGCGGCAGGGCCGCCACGGTGGCGGGCGACGTCACCGACCGGGACGCCGTGTTCGGCATGGTCGAGAGCGCCGTCGCGGCGTTCGGCAGCGTCGACGTCATGGTCGCCAACGCCGGGATCGCCCAGGTCAAGACGCTGCGCGAGCTGACGGCCGCGGACCTGCAACGCATGTTCGAGGTGAACGTCTTCGGCGTCGTCTGGTGCCTGCAGGCGGCCGCCGAACAGATGATCGCCCAGGGCACGGGCGGCAAGATCATCAGTGCGGCGTCGATCGCCGGGCACTCCGGGTTCGACCGGCTGGGCCACTACAGCGCGACGAAGTTCGGCGTCCGCGCCCTCACCCAGGCCGCGGCGAAGGAGCTCGCCCCACACGGGATCACCGTCAACGCCTACTGCCCCGGGATCGTCGACACCGCGATGTGGGAGCTCATCGACGACCAGCTCGGCGGCTACCTCGGCACCGCCAAGGGCGAGGCCATGAAGCAGTACTCCCAGCTCATCACGCTGGGCCGGGTGCAGACACCCGAGGACGTCGCGGGGTTGGTCTCCTACCTCGCCGGACCGGATTCGAACTACATGACCGGGCAGTCGGTCGTGATCGACGGAGGGATCGTGATGGTATGACCGGCACGCTGTCCACCGGCACCGACCTGTCGGCGGAGCAACTGCTCGACGCCTACCGGGTGATGCGCACCATCCGCGCGTTCGAGGAGCGGGTGCACGACGAGTTCGCGGGTGGCGACATCCCCGGGTTCGTGCACCTGTACGCGGGGGAGGAGGCCTCGGCGGCGGGCGTGTGCGCGCACCTCGACGGCCGCGACGCCGTCGCCTCCACCCACCGGGGGCATGGCCACTGCATCGCCAAGGGCGTCGACGTCAAGGAGATGATGGCCGAGATCTTCGGCAAGGCCACCGGCTCGTGCCGCGGCAAGGGCGGCTCGATGCACATCGCCGACGTGGCCAAGGGCATGCTCGGCGCCAACGGCATCGTCGGCGGTGGGCCGCCGCTGATCTGCGGGCGTGCCCTCGCGTCGAAGTACAAGGGCGACGGCGGCGTGGCCGTGGCGTTCTTCGGGGACGGCGCCTCCAACCAGGGCACGACCTTCGAGTCGATGAACCTCGCGACGATCTGGAACCTGCCGGCGATCTTCGTCGCGGAGAACAACGGCTACGCGGAGTCGACGTCGTCGTCCTGGTCGGTGGCCAGCGACAACATCGCCGACCGTGCGGCCGCGTTCGGCATGCCCGGCGTGATCGTGGACGGCTTCGACTTCTTCGCCGTGCACGAGGCGGCGGGCGAGGCCGTGGCCCGGGCCCGCGAGGGCGGCGGCCCGACGCTGATCGAGGTCAAGTTCACCCGCTACTACGGGCACTTCGAGGGCGACCAGCAGCTCTACCGAGGCAGGGAGGTCGCCGAGGCCCGCGAGAAGCTGGACTGCCTCAAGCGCTTCCGCGCCCGGGTCACCGAGGGCGGCCAGGTCTCCGACGGCGACCTCGACCGGGTGGACGCCGACGTCGCGCGGCTGATCGACGAGTCGGTCGCCGAGGCCAAGGCCGCGCCGAAGCCGGGCGCGGACGACCTGCTCACCGACGTCTACGTCTCGTACTGAAGGGAGCGCAGCGATGACACAGGCACATCGGAGCATCACCTACCGCGAGGCGATCAACGAGGCACTGGCCCAGGAGATGGAGCGCGACCCGTCCGTCATCGTGATGGGGGAGGACAACGCGGGCGGCGAGGGCTCGCCGGGGGAGATGGACGCCTGGGGCGGGGTGCTCGGGGTCACCAAGGGCCTCTACCACCGCTTCCCCGGCCGGGTGCTCGACACCCCGATCTCGGAGTCCGCGTTCATCGGGGCGGCGATCGGCGCCGCCACCGGCGGGATGCGGCCGGTGGCCGAGCTGATGTTCATCGACTTCATGGGCGTCTGCTTCGACCAGATCTTCAACCAGGCCGCGAAGTTCCGGTACATGTTCGGGGGAAAGGCCGTCACCCCGGTCGTGATCCGCACGATGTGGGGCGCGGGCCTGAGGGCGGCGGCGCAGCACTCGCAGTCGCTGCTGTCGGTATTCACCCACATCCCGGGACTCAAGGTCGTGGCGCCGTCGAACGCCTACGACGCCAAGGGGCTGCTGATCCAGGCCATCCGCGACGACGACCCGGTGATCTTCGCCGAGCACAAGATGCTCTACGACACCGCGGCCGAGGTGCCGCAGGAGAGCTACGCCATCCCGTTCGGCGAGGCGAACATCGTGCGCGAGGGGTCGGACGTCACGATCGTGGCGATCGGGCGGATGGTGGCGATGGCGCAGGCGGCCGCCGACGAGCTCGCGACGGCGGGTGTGCAGGCCGAGATCATCGATCCCCGGACGGTGAGCCCGATGGACTGGGACACGATCCTCGAGTCGCTCGAGAACACCGGGCGGCTGGTCGTGGTCGACGAGGCCACGCCGCGCTGCTCGCTGGCCACCGACATCGCCGGGGTCGTCGCGCAGGACGCGTTCTCCTCGCTGCGCGCGCCGGTCCAGCTGGTGACGGGGCCCCACACGCCCGTGCCGTTCACCGGCGCGCTCGAGGACCTGTTCATCCCGGACGCCCAGCGGGTGGCCAACGCGGTGAAGACGGCCGTGGAGTACCGGGGGTGACGCAGCCGATGGCCGGTGACCCGAGCCTGCGGAGGTGCTCATGAGCGACGAGCGCATCCAGCGGGTGACGATGCCGAAGTGGGGCCTCTCGATGACCACCGGGAAGATCGTCGAGTGGTTCGTCTCGCCCGGGGACGAGATCGCCAAGGGCGACGACGTCGTCGACATCGAGACCGACAAGATCGCCGGAACGCTGGAGTCGCCCGTCGGCGGGCTGCTCCGCCGGATCGTCGCCGAGCCCGGGGCCGATCTCCCGGTCGGCGCCGTCCTCGCCGTCCTCGCTCCGGCCGAGGTGCCCGACGAGGAGATCGACGCCGTCGTCGAGGAGGCGCGGGCGGCCGTCGAGTCCGGAGCGCTGGAGGTCTCCGACGAGCCTGCGCCGCAGGTCGTCGAGATCGGCGGGCGGTCGATCTCGTACCTGACGCTCGCCGCGGAGGCGCCGTCGGGCGACCCGGTCGTGCTCGTGCACGGCTTCGGCGGGGACAAGAACTCCTGGCTGTTCGTCCAGCAGCCGCTCGCCGACGTGCACACCGTGCACGCGCTCGACCTGCCCGGGCACGGTGCGTCGGACAAGGAGGTGGGCGACGGCTCGTTGCGGATGCTGGCCGACACGGTGGTCGGCTTCCTCGACGCGCTCGAGATCGACCGGGCGCACCTGGTCGGGCACTCCCTCGGCGGTGCCGTCGTCGCCGCGGCGGCAGGTGCGGCGCCGCAGCGGGTGGCGTCGTTGACGCTGCTCGCCCCGGTGGGCTACACCGCCGACGCGGACGCCGAGTACCTGCGCGGCTTCGCCGCGGCGACGTCCCGGCGCGAGCTCAAGCCCCTGCTCGGGCGCCTGTTCGCCGACGACGCGCTGGTCACCCGCCAGCTCGTGGACGACCTGCTGCGCTACAAGCGCATCGACGGGGTGGACAAGGCCCTGGCGGCCCTGCTCGCCACCCTGCTGGACGGCGACCGGCAGGCCATCGACACGCCGGGCCTGCTCGCCGGTTCCGGGGTTGCGGTGACCGTGGTCTGGGGCTCCGCGGACCGCATCCTGCCCGTGCCGGACGGCGTCGACCTGCAGCGGGTCGAGGCCGGGCACATGCTGCACATGGAGGCGGCGAACGACGTGGTGCGCGCGATCCGCGCCGCGCTGTAGCGCCGCCGGGGTCTCCCGCCGGACGGGTGCCGGCGGGAGACCCGGTCACGCGAACAGCGTGTCGCCCCAGTACCCGCCCGCCGCCGGTCCGGGCGGGCAGGCGAACACGGCCGAGCTGGTGTGGACGATGTACTCCATGAGCACGTCCTTGGTGGACAGCTCCTGCTGCATGGGGACGAACTGCGCCACCGGGTCGCGCATGAAGGCGATGAAGTACAGGCCCGCGTCGAGGTGCCCGCGCTGGTCCGCGCCGTCCACGAAGTTGTAGCCGCGGCGCAGGATCCGCACGCCGCCGAGGTTGTCGGCGTGGGCGAGCCGGACGTGCGCCTCCATCGGGATGTTCGGCTCGCCGTCCGTCCGCAGTGCGGCGAAGTTGATCTCGACCTTCTCCTCGTCCTGGCCGATCGGCGCGCCGCTGCCCTTGTAGCGGCCGATGATCTCCTCCTGCTCGGCCAGCGACGTGCGGTCCCAGGGCTCGATCATCATGCGGATGCGGCGGGCGACGAGGTAGCTGCCGCCCGCGAGCCAGTCCGGCCCGTCGCCGGGCTGCACCCACACGTGGCGCTCCAGCAGATCCGTGTCCTCCGCGAGGAGGTTGCGGGTGCCGTCCTTGAAGCCGAAGAGGTTGCGGGGCGTCTCCTGGCCCGTGACGGTCGCCGAGGTGCGGCCGTAGCCGAGCTGCGACCACTTCACGGTCACGGTGCCGAAGCCCATGCGCACCAGGTTGCGGACGGCGTGCACCGCCACCTGCGGGTCGTTCGCGCAGGCCTGGACGACGAGGTCGCCACCGCTGATGGCCGGGTCGATCCGGTCGCCGCGGAACAGCGGGAGCTCCGCGAGCTTCGCCGGCCGGTCGGCGGTGAGCCCGAACCGGGTGAACAGGCTCGGCCCGACGCCGAACGTGAGGGTGAGCCGCGCCGGTGGCAGGCCCAGCGCCTCACCGGTGTCGTCCGGCGGCGCCTCGGGATGCCCGCCGATCGCCCCGTCGGGAGCCGCCTCGGCGCCCTGGGTCATCCGCTCCGCCGCGGCCGTCCAGCGCTGGAGCAGAGCGACGAGCTCGGCGCGGTCGGCCGTGCTCACGTCGAACGCGGTGATGTAGAGGTGGTCCTGAGCCTCGGTGGTGATCCCGGCCTGGTGGGGGTCGCGGAACGGCACGACATCCGAGCGGCCCCCGGGCGCAGACACCGCCCGGTCGATCCCCACTCCCACCGCGACACCCGCACCCGCGATCGCCGCGCCCGCCCCGGCCAGGCCGAGCACCGTGCGTCGTGACATCCCGGTCATCAGACCATCACCGTCCCGCCGAGCTTGCTGACAGGTTCGCCGACGGCGTCCAGTGCGTGGGCCAGCTCGGACAGCTGCGCCGGTGTCAGCCGTTCGTAGCCGATGTAGCCGGTGCCGCTGCGGTGTGTGTCGAGGACGGTGCGCAGCTCGGAGAACCGCCGGTCGATCGTCGCCAGCAGCGCCGGGTCGACCTGGGTGAGCAGGGGGCGCATCGCCTCGACCGCCGCCTGCGAGCCCTCGACCCGCGCGGCCATGTCCGACAGGTCCGTGCCGGCGTGCGGGTTCTCCGCGCCGGCCAGGGTGGTGACGACCGCGAAGTCCAGCAGCTCCTTGGCGCCGCCGCAGAGCGCGTGCCCGTCGAGCTCCAGGTCCGCGACGCCCGCGACGAGCGTGTCCACGTCCTTCTGCAGGGCCCGCGCGACGTCGTCGCTGTCCGGTTGGAGCCCGTCCACCCAGAGGTCCTGCTCCAGCCGGTGGAAGCCCGTGAAGCTCTCGCCGGCGTCCAGGCCGATGCCGCTGCCGTCGATCGCAGAGTCCAGCTCGATGTCCTCGGCGGCCACCTGGATGCGCTCCCAGGGGGCCCGCGCGGAAGCGTAGAGCGACTTGGCCGTGCCGACGTCCCCGGCCTCGACGGCGTCCACGAACCGGGCCGTCCGGGTACTGAGCAAGTCGGCTTGCTCGGCGACGTAGGCGCGGTAGGTCGTCGCCGCTCCGTCGAGCTCCGTGGCGTAGCGCAGCTGCTCGTCGACGCCCTGCGGGGGCACCGTCGCCGTGCTGGTGGCGCAGCCGGCGAGAGCGGCGCCCGCGAGGGCGGTGCCGAGGAGGGCGGGGACGACGCGGGTGGAAACGCGGCGGGTGGGGACGACGCCGTTGGGGACGCGGCGGGTGGGGACGACGCCGTTGGGGACGCGGCGGCGGCCCGCCGACCGGCGGTAGCGGGGAGCGAGCGGCACATGGCCTCCTTCATCGGAGACATGCCCGTCAGTACCGGGCGTGGTCGAACGCCCGACAGGAGATCACATCTTTGGGTGATTCTCCATAGGCTATCCTGACCTAAAGTGACCCACTTATTGGTCCACCGTGGTCGGTAACGGCAGCCTCGGGCCGGGTTTCTGGGGTCAGGTAGCCGTTCCGTTCCCGGGTTTCGTCCCCGGGTTCACTTCCTGGGTTTCGTTCGGGTTTCGTTCCCGTCCCGTCCCGTCCCGTCCCGTCCCGTCCCGTCCCGCCCGTCCCGCCCGTCCCGGGTCCCGGTGCTCGGCGCCGTCGGCGTCCCCGCCGCGCTCGCACATATGTTCGGTTGGTCGCACAGAGCTGGTGGTGCTCGCACAGAGCGCCGGCGGTGTGTGCGGGCGCCGCGGGGTGGGTGTGCCGGGGAGACGGCGATCGCGGCACGGGCGATGGGGCCGCGATGGCCGGCAGGGTGAGATGTGCCGGTGGCGTGGGGAGGCCCCCGGCTGGGCGCCGTCCGCGGCCTGTCGCCGTTCCGGGCCGCCGTTCCGGGCCGCCGGTCCGGGCCGGTTCCGCCACCGGCCCGGTCGCTCGCACGTGTGTTCGGTGGGTCGCACAGTGCTGGTGGTGCTCGCACAGAGCGCCGGCAGTGTGTGCGAGCACCGCGGGGTGTGTGCGGGCGCGGCGGGGTGTGTGCGGGCGCGGCGGGGTGTGTGCGGGCGCCGACGGTGTGTGCGAGCGCCGCGGGGTGTGTTCGAGCGCCATGGGGTGTGTGCGGGTGTGGCGGCGGGGTGTGTGCGGGCGCGGCGGGGTGTGTGTGCGAGCGCCGACGGGGTGTGTGTGAGCGCCGCGGGGTGTGTTCGAGCGCCATGGGGTGTGTGCGGGTGTGGCGGCGGGGTGTGTGCGGGCGCGGCGGGGTGTGTGCGAGCGCCGACGGTGTGTGTGCGAGCGCCGACGGTGTGTGTGAGCGCGGCGGGGTGTGTGCCACCAGCCGGACGGGCGGGCCCCACGCCCCGGCCGCCACGCCCCGGTCGCCACGCCCCGGCCGCCACGAGCCGACCGTCGAGCCGCCCGGACGGGTGAGGGTGCGGAATCGAGCCGGTGTCGGCCGGACGGCGGATGTGGTGGGCCCGCCGGGCGGATGCAATGGCGGGGTGTTCGCGTCGGCCGCGACGTCCAGCCGGGGGGACCTGCCGTGACGGCCCGTCGAAGGCCGCCCGGGAAAGGGCTGCCGGTGCCGCCGGGCCCGCTCGTCGGGCGCGCCGAGGACTGCGCCGCGCTGGCGCGGGTGCTGGGCGAGCGGCGGCTGGTGACCGTCACGGGGCCGCCCGGCGTGGGGAAGACCCGCCTCGCGATCGCGGCGGCGGCCGCGGCGCCCGATCCCGCGGTGTTCGTCGACCTCACCACGATCCGCGATCCGACCCTCGTGCGCGGCGCGGTGCTGGGCGCGCTCGGAGTGCCGGACCGGGCCCGTCCCGGCGCGGGATCCGGCGGCGTCGCCGTGCTCGCGGTCCTCGACAACTTCGAACACGTGCTCGACGCGGCACCGGTCGTCGCGGACCTCCTCGCCGCGTTCCCCGCGCTGCGGGTGCTCGTGACGAGCCGCGAGCGGCTGCGCCTGCGGGGCGAACACGAGGTGCCCGTCCCGCCACTCCCGCTGCCCGCCGCGAAGGACGACCCGGAGCGCACCGCGGCGGCTCCGGCGGTGCAGATGCTGGTCGGCGAGGTGCTCGCGTTCGATCCGCGGTTCCGCGTGACCTCGGCGAACGCCGCCGCGCTCGCCGAGATCTGCATCCGGCTCGACGGGCTGCCGCTCGCCCTGGAGCTCGCCGCCGCGCGGCTGCGGCTGTTCACCCCGGGTGAGCTGACGTTCCGGTTGCGCAGCCGGCTGTCCGTGCTCACCGACGCGGCCCGCGACCTCCCGGAGCGCCACCGCACGCTGCGCGCCGCCCTCGGCTGGAGCCACGACCTGCTCGGCCCGCGCGAACGGGTGCTGTTCCGGCGGGCCGCCGTCTTCACCGGTGGCGCCACCCTCGACGCGCTCGGGCAGGTGTGCGCGCTTGAGGGCGTCGAGGGTGTGGTGCAGTCGCTGGTGGACAAGAGCCTGCTGCAGCGCCGGACGCGCCGTGGGGAGGTGGCGGAGTTCGCGATGCTGGAGAGCCTGCGCGAGTTCGCCGCGGACCTGCTCGGCGCGAGCGGGGAGACGGACGAGACCCGCGCGCGCCACGCCCGCCACTTCGCCGCGCGGGCCGCGCGGGTCGAGGCGCGCCTGAACACCGCACACGAGAGCATGGCGGACGTCGAGGCGATCGTCGAGGAGGGCAACCTCCGGGCGGCGCTGGCCTGGACCCGCACGGCGGGCGAGCTCGTCCCGATGATGCAGCTCGCGGCGACGCTCGGCTGGGACGCCTACATCCGAGGCCGGCTCGGGGAAGGGCGGGTGGTGATCGAGCAGGCGGTCGACGCGGTCGAGGCCGCGGCCGCCCGCGGTGTGACGGTGCCGGACGACCCGCTCGCGGCCGTGCTCCTGGCCTCCGGCGTGGTCGCAGTCGCGGCGGACGACCTCGACCGCGCCCGGACCCGGCTCGGCGCGTGCATCGCGATCAGCGAGCGTTCGGGCGATGTCCGGCGCACCGCGACCGCGGAGGCGTTCCTCGGCCATGCCGCCCGGACCTGCCACGACCACCCGGCTGCGATCCGCCACTACCGGCGCGCGGAGCTCCTGCACGAGCGGCTGGGCAACGCGAACGGCGTGGCCTGGTCCCGGTACGACCGCGGCATGCTCGCCCGCCAGCGGGGACGGACCGACGAGGCTCTCGCGCACCTGCGCGCGGCGTTGCCGTGCTTCCGCGAGTCGGGGCACGCCTGGGCCGTCGGCTGCACGGCCTGGGCGCTCGCCACGGTCGAGCTGCGGCGTGGACGCGTCGCCGACGCGGCGGCGCTGCTCACCGAGGCCGTCGGCGGGCACGAGGCGGCCGACGACGCACGCGGGCTCGCGCAGTGCCTGGAGGCGACGGCGGCCGTCTGCTGCGCGCACGGCCAGGGCGCACGGACCGCCGCCCGCCTGCTCGGTGCGGCCGAGGCGCTGCGGGAGCGGATCGCCGCTCCGCTGCCCGAGGAGGACCGCGACGAGCACGGGACCGTCGTGCGGCGGGTGCGTCACGATCTCGGGTCGGACGTGGCCGACCGGGAACGCTGCGCCGGGCGTGCAGCATCGCAGCAGGCCGCCGTCGCGCTGGCCCGGGCCGTGCTCGCGGCCCCGCCGGACCGGCTGACCCGCCGGGAACGCGAGGTGGCCGGTCTCGTGGCCCGCGGACACACCAACCGGCAGATCGCCCGCGCCCTCGGCATGGCCGAGAAGACCGCGCAGACGCACGTGCACAACATCATCCGCAAGCTCGGCGCCCAGAACCGGGCCGAGGTGGCGGCCCGGGTCATGACGGCCCCCGGTTGAGCACCTACATGGTTCTCCCGATACCGCCGGTGCCCGCCGCGGCCTACACCTGAGCACATCGCGAAGGAGGGCCGCCATGACCACGTCGGTCGAGACCACCTACGACATCGAGGGCAGGCTGCTGGAGGTGTGCACGTGCGCCGCCGTCTGCCCGTGCTGGGTCGGGCAGGACCCGGACGGGGGCAACTGCCAGGGCACCGTCGCGTGGTGTGTCGACCGCGGGACGGTGCAGGGTGTCGACGTGTCGGACCGGGTGATCGTCCTGGTCGTGCACATCCCCGGCAACGTCCTTGCCGGCGACTGGAAGGCGGTCGTCTACGTGGACGACCGGTGCAGCGGGGAGCAGGAGGAGGCGCTGCTGAACGTCTTCACCGGCAAGCTCGGCGGCGCGATCGCGGACCTCGCCGCGCTGGTCGGCGAGGTGGTGGCCGTCGAGCGGACGGCGGTCAGCGCCGAGGTGCAGGAGGGCGCGGGCACGCTGCGCATCGGACCGCCCGACAGTCCCGTCGCCTACGCCGAGCTCACCCCGCTGATGGGTGCCACAGGACGGCCGACGACGCTGTCCGACTCGGTGTTCTCCACGATCCCCGGCTCGCCGGCGTACGTGGGCACCGCCGACGTCTACCGTCGCGACGGGCGCCTGCTCGGCCGGCCGGACATCGACATCTCGGGGATGAACTCGGTGCAGGGCTCCTTCCGCTTCACGGCGTGAGCCGTGACCGGGAGCTCCGCGGCGCCGCCGCGTCCGGGCGTGACCGACCCGGTCGCGCCGCTCGCCGTCGTCGTGGCGGTGTGCTGGGCCATCACCCTCGGCCTCGCGCTCGGCGGTGATCACGGGGGTGGTCACGGCGGTCCGGTGCCCGTCACGGCGGCCGGCCTCGCCGGTGCGGCGGCGGCGTGGCTGGTGATGATCGGGGCGATGATGCTCCCGACCATCGCGCCACTCGTCCGGATGTTCGCGGTGGTGAGCGCCCGGGCACCGCAGCCGGGGCGCGCCCGGGCGGGCCTGTACCTGGGCTACGTCGCCGTCTGGGCCGCGTTCGTGCCGGCCGCCCTGCTCGGCGCCGCGGGCGTGCACGCCCTCGTGAGCCGCTGGGAGCCGCTCGCGACCCGGCCCGGGCTGGTGCTGGGCGTCGCGTTGGTGCTCGCCGGTGCCTACCAGTTCAGCCCGCTGAAGGACGCCTGCCTGGCGGCGTGCCGCAACCCCGCGGCGTTCCTGTGGCACGGCTACCGCCGCGGGTTCGGCGGCGGGTGGTCGGTCGGGGCCCGCCACGGGCTGTCCTGCCTGGGCTGTTGCTGGGCGCTGATGCTGGTGATGTTCGTGACCGGTGTCGCGGGCCTGCTCTGGATGCTCCTGCTCACCGGCGTGATGGTGATCGAGAAGACCGGCCGTCGAGGGGTGCGGCTGGTCGTCCCGGTGGGCGTCGCCCTGCTCGTCGGCGGCGTCGGCGTGATGGCGGCCGCCCTCGTGGGACCGTCCTGACCCGGCGGATCAGAGCAGCTCGGCGAGCATCGCCGCGGCGCGTGCGGCGCCGTCGGTCTCGACCGGCCGGTAGTCCACCGGCCGGTCGAGCTGTGCTGCGATCGCGGCGGCGAGCGCCTGCGGGTCGCGGGTCTCGGCGTAGTCCATGCGGTGTCCCGCGCGGTACCGGGCGAGGCGTTGCGGGATGTGCACCTGCTGCTCGAAGTGGTGGCCGAGCGGGACGTAGATGAACGGCCGGCGGGCCGCGACGAGCTCCATCGTCGTCGTGAGCCCGCCCTGCACGAGCGCGACGTCGCACGCCGCGAGGTGGCGGTGCAGGTCGGGGACGTAGCCGTGGACCTCGACGCCGTCCGGGGCGGGGATCGAGCGGGGGTCGATCCGCGGTCCGGCGACGGCGATCATCCGCAGCTCCGGCACACGCCTCTCGAGGTGCGGGAACGCCTCCACGGCGCGGCGCAGGAGGTGACCTCCGACGCCCGACCCGCCGACCGTGACCAGGCAGACGCGCTCGTCGGGCCGGTACCCCAGCTCGGCCCGCAGCGCCTCGCGATCGGCGGGCGGGGTGGACCCGCTGACGTAGCCGGCGAACGCGTAGCGCTCCAGGGCCCACTCGCGCACGGTCGGCAGGTCCGGTCCGAGGGGGACGTCGACAAGATCGCCGGGGTTGCCGACGAAGATCGACCGGTCGCGCAGCCGCGGATAGCGCCGCATCCGCATGACCTGTTCGGTGTTCCGGTCGCCGGTCAGGAACGCCTCGCGGGGCCCGCCCTCGGGCATCGGCAGCCAGCCGACGAAGTCCGTCAGCCAGGCGTATGCCGTGCGCTTGAGCTCGGGGTTGTCGAAGAGGAAGTGGTCGACGTCCCAGCCCTCGTCGACGATCCACAGGTCGTAGGGCTCGTCCTCCACGAGGTCGGCGAACACCGAGAAGTTCGCCACGAGGATCTCGTCCATGCGCCGGACGGCGTGGAAGGCGGCCAGGTCGTGCTCGCCCGCCTCGGAGTCGATGTGCGCGCTCACCCCGGCCAGGTGCCGTGCCGCCGGGTGCACCCGTTCGCCGTGCTCCTCCAGAACCGCGGAGACCGGGGGTTCGGTCAGCCAGTCGATCTCCAGGTCGGGGTGGTGGGCACGCAGATCCCGCGCGATCGCGAGGTCGCGGCGGACGTGGCCCAGCCCGATGGGGGAGCAGACGTAGAGCGCACGCCTGCTGCGGCCGCGGGCCCGGGTCCAGACGCGCGTGCGGCCCGGGGCCGGGGCTGTGGACACAGTGGACACAGTGGACGCCGTGGTCTCGACGAAGTCGCGGATCAGCCGGTTGGTCAGCACCGGCTCGCGCATCGGCTGGGCATGACCGCCGCCGCGGATCGTCACGAGGTCGCCGCCCGTCCAGCGGGCCAGCTGGACGGAGGTCGCGTGGGGCACGATCCGGTCGTCGTCCCCGTGCACGTGGAGCACGGGGCAGGAGACGGCCCGGCAGATCGCCTCGGCGTCGTCGGCCGTCGGGGCGCAGAGCCCGGGGACGGTGTGCAGCAGGGTCGCGGCGTCGGTGTCGAGCCCCCAGCCGACCCCGTCCTCGTGGTGCTTCGTCGAGTGCGGCTCGCTGAACACCTGGGAGAAGAAGAACTCCAGCCAGCCGGGGTAGTCGGCGCTCCAGTAGTGCCGGTTCAGCTTCGCCCAGCCCTCGTAGCTCGCCTGCGGCTCGTCGAAGCCCCGCGGTCGAAACCACGGCAGCGCCGTCCCGATCGCGACGACCCCGGCCACGCGCCGCGGGTACCACGCGGCGAGCTGCAGCGCGTGCCGCCCGCCGAGGGACAGGCCCGCCACGACGGCGCGGTCGGTGCCGGTGGCGTCCATGACCGCGATCGCGTCGTCGACGTACTCGCGGTCGTCGTAGGCCGCGTCCGTCGCAGGCCGGTCGGCCCGGCCGTTGCCCCGTCCCTCGACGGTGACCACGCGGAAGCGCCGGGCGAGGTGGGGAACCTGGAACTTCCACTGGCGCATGTGGATGATCGCCCAGGACGGGAGCAGGACGACCGACGGCCCGGTGGTTCCGTGGACCTCGTAGCCGACCCGCACCCCGTCCCGCTCGACGACACCCTCGTGATCGGGATCGCGCGCGCGCACCTCAGACCCTCTCGACCAGGTGGCTACCCCTCTGCCGTCACCGGGTCGATCATTCCCGTCACCGCCGTGACGACGGTGGCCGGGAAGCCGCTGCGCTGTGCGTGCTCGTGGACGAGGTCCTCGCTGTCGGCGACGTAGATGCAGAACGTCTTGTCCGCGGCGACGTAGCTGTGCTCCCACTGGATGTTCTTGCGCTCGGCCTTCATGTCGGCGAGCACCGAGTTGGACTTGGCCGACGCATCGCGCAGCGCGGCGCGCTCCGCGCTGCCGATCTGCGGGATGTCGCGCTCGATGACGTAGCGGGGCATGGCGGGTCCTTCCGTCGACGATGACCAGTCCTGCCTACCGTCTGGCCGCAGCCGGCGCACCCTCCGGACGGGGAGGAGCGGCGTACGGCATCCACGGCGGCGGGTGCGGTCGCTCAGACCTGGGTCTTGAGGATGCAGATCGCGAGGTGGGCGTCCTGTACGGCCTGGAGCGCCTCCGCGCCGAGTCCCGGGTCGGCCTCCGCCGCGGCCTTGGCGCTGTCGCCCGCCTGCTCCAGCTCGATCACGGCGTCGCGGGCCGCGCCGTCGCCGTCGGCGATCCGGCCGGCCTTGGCGGCCTTCTGGTCGAACTCGCGCACGACGGCGACGAGCACGACCGAGGCGTCCGGGTCGGCCTCGGCCGCGCGCAGCGCGGCCCCGGTCCTGGTCTTGACGGCGTCCAGCTCGCTCATCACGTCGATCATGGTGGGCTCCTCGTCGGTCCGGGTGCCCGCGGGGGACACCGCGGGCACCGCAGATCGTGTGGCAGGTGGTTGCGCACGCGTTGCGCGGGTTTTGCGCACGCTGTGCACGCGGGAGCGCCCGGCCCGGCCGCCCGTCAGGCCGGTTCCTTGAGCAGGTCGCGGATGCAGGCGTCGATCTGCTCGCGGTCCGTCTGGCCGAGGCAGAACATCGCGAAGTGCGCCCAGAGGCTGTCGACGATGCGGAACTGGCTGTTGCGGATCAGCCTCTGTTCGGCCATGAGGTCCTCGGGCGGGAAGAACATGTCGCCCGAGAACGCCACGACGAGCGTCCGTGCCGTGATGCGTTCCAGCGCCGCGGCCAGGTCGCCCCCGGTGTGCAGGCTGACATCGCCGTGGCGCCACTTCCAGCCCATCCAGATCAGGTTGTTCGGGTCCATCGGCGCGAAGTAGGCCTCCCAGAAGCGCGTGACGAAGTCGTCGAGCGAGGTGAAGCCGAGCCCGCGCCAGGCCTCGACCTTGTAGAAGTTCGGGCAGAGCCCCATCACCGACCACAGCTCGGCGTGGCGGCGCAGGCCGTCGCGCACGTCGGCCTGGTCGCGGTAGTGCCCGCCGTCCCACGCCGGGTCGGACTTCAGGGCGTTCTCGTGCGCGCGCACCCAGAGGTAGTCGTGCGGCGTCGTCTTCGCGGTGCCCGCGAACGGCAGCGCCCGCTTGACCATGTCCGGGTAGCGGACGGCCCACTCGTAGGTCTGCTCGGCTCCCATCGACCAGCCGAGGACGAGCTCGAGCCGCTCGATGCCGTAGCGCTCGGTCACCAGCCGGTGCTGCGCGCGGACGTCGTCGCCGATCGTGACGTTCGGGAAGTTGCCGCCGTCCAGCGGCGGCGGGGTGTTGCTCGGCGAGGACGAGAACCCGTTGGCGAACTGGCCGGGCAGGATGATGAAGTAGCGGCTCGGGTCGAGCGGGCGGTCCTCGCCGAGGAACATCTCCATCGCCTTCGGCGTGCCCGACCACATGTGCGGGAAGAGGATCGCGTTGCTGCGGTCCTCGTTGAGCGTCCCGTGCACCTTGTAGGCGAGCCGGGCGGAGGGCAGCGTCGCGCCGCTCTCCAGCTCGTAGTCCCCGAGCTCGAAGATCTCGTGCGGGCCGTGCGTCTCCTCGGAGTAGTACGTCATCGCGGTCTCCTCGTCCAGGCTGGTCCGGGCGCGTGCGCGCCGCCGGACGAGGGTGTCTCCGGCCGTTGCGCGGGCATTGCGCGCGGCGCGGGGTCGACCGCGCGCAGCACGGATCAGCCGCCCGGCGTCGCGCTCGCGTCCTGCAGATCGAGCCAGGGCCGCCAGCCGTGCCGGCGCGCGGCCACGAGCAGGGGGGCGAGCGCCGCGCGGGCCCGCCGCGCGTCACCTTGCCGCTGCCAGGCCCGCGCGACGCTGACGTAGGCGTCCCCGCCGGCCAGCCAGGCCCCGCCGGGCGGGGTGTGGATCCCGCCGAGCAGGGCGTCGGCGACGGCGAGGTCGTCGGGCGAGCCGGTGGCCACGGCGAGGGGCGCGGCGCAGCGCAGCACGTAGGCCTCCATACCGCCGCCCTGGGCCACCGCCCGGCCCTCGGTGAGCAGCCGCACCGCCTCCGCGGTCTCGTCGAGCTCCAGGAGCGTCGTCGCGAGCAGGGCGTTCGCGGTCGGGGCCCACCAGCCGTGCGGGGCGGCGCGCCCGATCGTCACGGCCCTCCTGCCGTGGTCCACTGCGGTGCCGAGCCTGCCCCGCAGCCGCTCCACCCATCCGCGATGGGCGACGAGCCACGCCTCCTGCGCCCGCATCCCGTTGCGCCGGTTGATCTCCACCGACGCGTCGATCCGGTCGGCGGCGAGCTCCCAGTCCGCGTCGGCGATCGCGAGCAGCGCCGACTCGAACGTCAGCCAGCTGAGCACGTAGGAGCTGCCGAGCCGGCGCACCAGCGGCTCCAGCTCGGCGAGGACGGCCCGCAGCGTCGCGGTGTCGCCCAGGTACGCGTACGCGGTCTTGAGCCCGTCCAGACCCGCGGCCAGCGCGGTGTCGCTGCCCGACCGCCTGCCGGCCGCGGCGGCCCGGTGGCCCAGCTCCAGGGCGTCGACGAAGCGCAGCCGGTTCGCCGCGATGATCGCCTGCCCGGCGTACAGGTCGGCCTGGGCGCACGGGTCGTCGAGATCCTCGGCGAGCTGCGCTCCGACGGCGAGGTTCGCGTCCAGCTCGCTGCGCCGAAGCGCCCCGCCCAGGTCCCCCGCGTACCGGCGCAGTGCCGCCATCTCGTGATCGCGGTCTCCCGCCAGCCGGAACGCCGCCACGGCGGAGCCCAGGTCGGCGACGGCCGCCGGGTAGTCCGCCTGCGCGGCGAGCACGTCCGCGCGGGCCAGGTGCACGCGGCCGGTGAGCGCCGACTCGTCGACGCGGTGGGCCGCAGCCCACGCCCGGTCCAGCAGCACCCGCGCGTCCGCGACGGCGGAGCGCTCGATCGCCCGGCGGCCCGCAGCGAGCCAGGCGTCGGCCGCCCGGGGCCAGTCCGCGACGGCTTCGGCGTGCCCGGCGAGGCTCTCCGGGCGGTCGGTCAGCAGGTCCGCGGCGCTGCGGTGGTGGGCGAACCGGGTGGGCTGCGGCGTCGTGACGTACAGCGCCTCCTGCACGAGGTCGTTGGCGAACTCGTACCGTTCGCCCGCCGGGACCAGGAGCCGCGCTGCGGTCGCGGCCTCGCAGAGCTGCACCACGGCCGGGGCGGGCATGCCGGTCATCTGCGCGACCAGGTCCGGCGCGACGGACGCGCCGAGCACCGATCCGGCCCGCAGCACGCGCTCGACGTCCGGCCCGGCGTGGCGCAGCCGCGCGGCGACGGTGTCCCGCAGGGACGCCGGCACGCCCTGCTCGCCGGAGCGCAGCGCACGCAGCGTCTCGACGACGAAGAGGGTGTGGCCGCGCGTGCGGCGCAGGAGGTCGCGGGCGTGGCCGGGCATCCCGGCGCGGGTGGCCAGCAGCGTGACCGCCTCGGGTCCGAGCGGTCCGACGTCGAGCCGGGACCCGGCGCTCCCGAGATCGGCCAGCGCGGTCGCGCCCTCCTCCTGGCGGACCGTGGTGAGCAGCAGCAGCCGGGAGCCGCCCATCCGCCGGGCGAGGTAGTGCGGCATCTCGAGGGTGGCCGTCTTGGCGTTGTGCAGGTCGTCGAGCAGGAGCAGGACCGGCCGGTCCGTGGCCAGGGTGTGCAGGAAGCCGCGCAGGGCGTCGTAGGCACGGCGCCGTTGCAGGTCGGCGCCGATCTCCTCGTGTGGCGCCTCGCCGAGCAACCCGGCGTACCCGGGCAGCAGCCCGGCGAGGGCGGGGCCGCCGGGCCCGGCCAGCCGCCGGATCTCCGTGGCGGTCAGCGTGTCGAGCAGCGGGTCGATCGCGTCGAGCAGTGGCTGGAGGAACAGCGACCGCTCGGCGGCGTAGCAGCGGGCCTGCAGCACGAGACCGCCCGTGGCGGCGGCGATGCGCGCGAGGGCCTGGGCGAGCGTGGTCTTGCCGATCCCCGCCTCGCCGACGAGGTGCAGCAGCGCGGGGTGTCCTGCGGCGGCTGCGGACCAGGTCGCGGCGAGGCGGGACAGTTCCGCCTCCCGGCCCGCGGGGGCCTCGTGGACCCGTGCCGCCTGGGGGTTCGGCGGATACTCGGGAACCGCGCGCTCCTGCAGGATCGCCACGTGCAGGTCTCGTACCGCGGCGCACGGGTCGACGCCGAGCGCGGCTGCGAGCTCACCGCGCAACGCCTCGAAGACCGCGAGTGCCCGGTGCGGCTCCCCGGCGGCGACGTAGGCCTGCATGAGCAGCTCGTGGGCGCGCTCGTCGAGCGGGTCCGCGACGGCGGCCGCGCGGGCCGCGTCCACCGCGACCGTGGGCTCACCCGCGGCGGGGGCGGCCTCGGCGACCAGGTGGCGCAACGTCCTGACCTGCTCGCCGACCTCGATGCCGAGCACGTCCAGCCATGCCGCCTCGCCGGCCGCCGGTCGCCCGTCCGACAGGAGCTCCAGCCCGCGGCGGGCCGCGGCCAGCGCGAGCCCCGCCTGGCCCGCGGTGAGCCTGCGGCGCGCCTCGCCCGCGAGCGTCCCGGCCTCGTCGATGTCGACGCTGACGGGCCCGATCCGGTAACCCGCCCGCCCGCCGAGCACGACGTCCGCGCCGAGCAGCGCCCGCAGGCGACTGACCAGCGTGGCGACGTTGTCCTCGGGGTGGCGCGGTCGCTGCCCGGGCCACAGCAGCTCGACCAGCTCCTCGACTCCGACGGTGGCGCCGCGGGCGGCGGCGAGCCGGGTCAGCAGCAGCCGCGCCTTGGGGCTGCCGACCGCGATCGGGTGCCCGTCCGCGCCGCTGACGGCGAACGCACCGCACAGCTGCACACGCGGGCCGCCCCGGGTCGCGGTGCTGCTGGTCATGGCGGTCCTGACTGTCATGCCTACAAGAGCTCGGCGAGCAGCGCCGCCGCGCGGTCCGCCCCGTCGGACTCGACGGGCCGGTACGCGACCGGCCGGTCGATCTCCGCGGCGAGGGCCTCGGCGAGCTGCTCGGGATCGGTGTCGGCGTAGTCCACCCGGCGGCCCGCCCCGTACCGGCGCAGCCGGTGCGCCACGTGGATCTGCTGCTCGAAATGGTGTTCCAGAGGCACGTACAGGAACGGACGCTGCGCGGCCGTCAGCTCCATGGTGGTGGTGAGCCCGCCCTGGACGAGGGCGACGTCGCACGCCACGAGATGGCGGTGCAGCTCCGGGACGTAGCCGTGCACCGTCACCCCGTCCGGGGCGGTCAGCGTGCGCGGGTCGATCCGCGGCCCGGTGACCACGACCATCCGCAGGCCCGGGATCCGCTTCTCGGCGAGCGGGTACGCGGCCAGCGCCCGGCGCAACAGGTGGCCGCCGACGCCCGAGCCACCCACGCTCACCACGCAGACCGCCTCGTCGAGGCGGTAGCCCAGCTCGGCCCGCAGCGCCTCCCGGTCGGCCGGCGTCGGCGAGCCGTGGACGTACCCGGCGAAGGTGTAGCGCTCGAGACCCCATTCCCGCACGGTGGGCAGGCCCGGGCCGAGCGGGTCGTCGACGAGGTCGCCGGGGTTCCCGACGAAGATCGACCGATCGCGCAGCCGGGGCAGCCGCCTGCGCCGTTCGAGGTGTTCGGCGTTCCAGTCGCCGGTGAGCATCGCCTCGTACGCCCCGCCCCGGGGCATCGGCAACCACCCGACGAAGTCGGTCAGCCAGGCGTACGGGGTGCGTTTGAGCTCGGGGTTGTCGTGCAGGAAGTGGTCGATATCCCAGCCCTCGTCGACCACCCACAGGTCGTAATGCTGTGCCTCGACGAGGTCGGCGAAGACCATGAAGTTGTTGACCAGGATCTCGTCCATCCGCCGGACGGCCTCGAACACGGCGAGGTCGTGCTCACCCGCCTCGGACTCCACGTGGGCGCTCTCGCTGATCAGCCACCGCGACGCCGGGTGGACCCGCTCGCCGCGGTCGGCCAGCACGCGGGTGACGGGGTGCTGGGTGAGCCAGTCGATCTCCAGGTCCGGGTGGCGGGTGCGCAGCGCGTCGGCGACGGCGAGGTCGCGCCGCACGTGGCCGAGCCCGAGGGGGGAGCAGACGAACAGCGCCCGACGCTGCCGGTGCCGGGCCCTGGTCCACTCGACGGCGCGGCGCGTGCCGGGCGCGAGGGACTCGGTGAACCCGCGGATCAGCCGGTTCGTCAGCACAGGCTCGCGCAGCGTCGGCGCGTGCCCCCCGTGGCGGATCGTGACCAGCTCGCCGCCGCTCCACCGGGCCAGGTCCACCCCGATCCGGTACGGGACGATGCCGTCCTCGTCGCCGTGCACCACCAGCACCGGGCAGCGCACGGCCCGGCAGATGGCCTCGGCGTCCGCCGCCGACGGCTCCGCGATCCCGGGTGTGGTGAGCGCGAGCGTCTGTGGATCCGTCTCCAGCGCCCAGCCGACGCCGTCCTCCCGCTGCTTGATCGAGTGCGGCTCGGTGAAGACCTGCGACATGAAGAACTCGGCCCAGCCGCGGAAGTCCGCCGCCCAGTAGTGCCGGTTGGCCTTCTCCCAGCCGGTGTAGCTCGCCCGCGGCTCGTCGAAGCCGGGCGGGAGCGGCCAGGGCAGCGCCGTCCCGATGGCGACGACGCCCGCGACGCGGTCGGGGTGCCACGCGGCGAGCTGAAGCGCATGCCGCCCGCCCATCGACAGCCCGACGATCACTGCGCGCTCGGTGGCCGTCGCGTCCATCGCAGCGATCACGTCGGCGACGTACTCGCGGTCGGCGTAGGCGTCGGCGGTCTGCGGCCTGCCGGCCCGCCCGTTGCCGCGGCCCTCCACCGTGATGACCGTGAAGTGCCGCGCGAGGTAGGGCACCTGAGCTTTCCACTGCCGCATGTGGACGATCGCCCAGGACGTGAGCAGCACTATCGGCGGCGCTGCTGGCGTAGCAGGATCGAGAGCGACGTACACGTCATAGTCGACCCGGACCCCGTCGCGCACGACAGTGCCTCGACTGCTCGGCTCCCGTGCCCGCATCGGCGCCCCCCGGCCCACGATGGTCCTCGCTCCGGCGCAGGGTCGGAATACGCTGCCCGGACCACCGCGGAGGACCGTCCGGCCGACGTCACGGCGGCGGGTGCCGCCCGTCCGCGGCGGTCCGGGTGCGGGCCGGGGTCACGCGGATCCGGCGACCGTGGCCGTCGGCCAGGTCGTGCGGTGGTCGGCGTGGTGCAGGATCGTCTCGGCGTCGTCGAGAGGCGGGTAGATCCACTCGGAGTTGATCTTCCGCTTGAGCTGCTTGGCCTCGTCGCGGGTCAGGGCGACGGTGCGTTCCCAGCCCGTCGTGAGCACCGCGCCCCAGGGGCCCAGGTCGAGGCAGGTGACGTAGGGGTCGGGGGCGAAGGGGACGAGCGGCAGGCCGAGCAGGTCGGCGGCGACGTTCGCACCGACGTGCTTGCCCTGGGGCACCGCGTGCTGGCAGCTCTGCATGACGACGTGGCCGGGCTCGGCGACCGCCGCGGCGGTGTCGCCCGCCGCGTAGACGCCGTCCGCGCCGCGCACCCGCAGGTGCTCGTCGACCTCCAGCCGGCCGAGCCCGTCCCGCGTCCCGGGTATCCGCCCGGTGAGGACGCTGGCGCGCATGCCTCCGGTCCACACCACCGTGCGGGCGGGGATCCGGGTGCCGTCGCCGAGCGTGACGCCCGCCGGATCGACGGCCGCGACCCCGGAGCCGAGCAGCACCTCCACGCCCGTCCCGGCCAGCGCGGAGCAGATCTCCAGGCGCGGGCCGGGTCCCAGCTCGGGGCCGACCACGGCCAGGCGTTCCACGAGCACCACCCGGACCGGCTCGTCGGTGACCGTGCGCAGCCGGGCGGTGAGCTCGGTGGCGACCTCCAGACCGGTGAAGCCCGCCCCCACGACGACCACCGTGAACCGGCCCTCGCCCGCTGGCGTGCCGGGGAGCTGCCGGAGGTGGGCGTCCAGCGCGGCGGCCGCCGGGAGCGTGTCCACGTCGAACAGGTGCTGCGCGCCGTCGATCCCGGGGGTGACCAACCGGCTGCCCGCGGCGAGGACGAGCCGGTCGTAGTCCAGGTGCGTCGGGGCACCGTCGCGGGTCAACGCCGTGACCCGCCGCGCGGCGGTGTCGATGTCCGTGACCGTCGCCGCGACCCGGCGAACGCCGATCGGGCCCAGGAACCGGTCCAGGGGCACCCGCATCCGTTCGGGGCCTGCCTCGTAGAGGCGGGGGCGGATCACGAGGTCGTCACCCGCGTCGACGAGGGTCACGGCGACCGTGTCGTCGGGCGCTCCGGCGGCGCGGCGGGCGCGGACCGCACCCGCGGCCGCCCAGATCCCCGCGAACCCGCCTCCGATAATCAGGACCTTTGCCATCCAGATTCACCCTCCTCGTCGGCGCCGTCCATGGGAGAACGCCGTGTCGGTGCCCGGGCTCGGGCGGAACTCAGGTGGTTGTGCGCTGCGGGGTGCGACCGAGTGCCCTGCGGAGGGCTGCGCCCGCGGCCGGTGCGTGCCGGTCGGCGTCGGCCCGCAGGTCCGCAATGGTCTGTGCGGCCAGCTCGCGGCGCCATGCGAGCTCGGCGCGCTGCATCGAGGCGTGGACCGCGCACGGCTCGGCGAACGATGCCGCCGGCATCGCCGCCCCGGCGCCCCGCTGCCGGATCTCCGTACAGCGGAACGCCGCCTGCGTCCCCTCGATCGCGACCACGACGTCCATCAGCGTGATCGCCTCCGGCCTGCGCGCCAGCCGGAACCCGCCCCGGGCGCCCGGCAGCGACTCGAGGATCGAGGCCCGCACCAGCGCCTGGAGCTGCTTGTTGAGGTAGGCCACGGGTAGCTCGTGGCTCGCCGCGAGCTGCTGCACGGTGACCGGCTCGTCGTCGTCGAGCCAGGCGAACGCGAGCAGGACGTGCAGCGTCCACTCCACGCCCTGGCCCATCCGCATGCGGAAACCTTATAACCCGGATATCGGATGTCAAGGTTTGGCTTCGCGATGCTCGGCCGCCTCGCCGAGCCTGCACTCCGGCCGGGGTCAGCGGGCGAGGAAGTGGAAGCCCAGCCACAGCCATGCGGCCATGACGAGCCAGCGGACCGCACGCCGGGCGAGCGCGGCGTGCAGGACGTCGCCCACCGGGCGCAGGGACGCCCACCCGGTGCGCCCCACCGCGTCGAGGACGAGCATCGCCGCGAGCAGGGCGGCGAAGCCCGTGGCGATCACCTGGTACGGGCTCATCGCGTCCTACCGCGGCACGGCGCCCCGGTCACCGGTTCACCAGCCAGCGGCCGGTCGTGAGCCATGCGAGGTAGCCGGCGAGCCGTCCGGGGTAGGTGTCGAGGACCGGGTCGAGCAGCAGGCTGAGCGTCGGGTGGTCGGCGTCGTTGCCCCACGCCGTGGCGACGGCCTCCCACAGGGCGCCTGCGGCCAGCAGCGCCGCCCAGGCGACGACCGCCGCCCGCGGCACGGGCCGGTGCGGGCCGACAGGTCGGCGCGCCCGCACCACCAGCAGCACGGCGCCCGCCGCCAGCACCGCGACCGCCGCCGGTAGCGTCAGCGGCCGGAACAGGGCCGCGACCAGGGCGTACCCGACGATCGCCGCGTCCCACCGATCGAGGCGCCGCCGGCCCACCGCCCCGCTCGCCCTCAGCTCGTGACGTCTCAGCTCGTGACGTCCTTGCGGCCGAAGCGCCAGACCGCGACCGCCCCCAGCACCGCCGCGTAGAGCACCGCGGAGAACACGCCCCGGGTGATGTCACCCCAGTCCACCTGCTGGGCGAGGAGCGCCGCCCACGCGTTGGCGTAGTGCGTGGGCAGGACGTTGCGCAGGTCCTCCAGCGCGGTGATCTGGTCGAGGATCTGCGACACGATCGACACCATCACCGCCCCGCCCACCGCGCCGAGCGGGGCGTCCGTGGACACCGACAGCAGCATCGCGAGCGCCGCCACCCAGATCAGGTGCACCCAGATGTACACACCGCCGAGCAGCACGCGACCCGCGGCCGTGGCGAACGACAGCGACTCCCCGGTGGGTGTCACCAGGTTGCCCGTGCCGTAGGCGAGCGAGCCGACGAGCAGCGCCACCACCGGCAGCAGCAGGATCGCCGCCAGCGACAGCGCCGCCGCGACGATCGCCTTCTGCCGCAGCAGCCGTGCTCGCGGGATCGGCGCCGCCAGCAGGTAGCGCAGGCTCGACCAGGACGCCTCCGAGGCCACCGTGTCGCCGAAGAACAGCGCCACGACCACGACCAGCAGGAACCCGGCCGAGGCGAACAGCGCGAAGACGGCGAAGTTCGCGGCGCTGCCCTTCGCGAGGTCGACGAGGTTGAGCGATCCGGTGGGCGGGCCGTCGTCGGCCAGCTCGAAGGCGATCCAGAGGATCACCGGCAGCAGCGCGACCAGCCCGAACGTCACCTGCGTTCGGCGGCGGCGCAGCTGGCGCACCAGCTCGACCCGCAGCGGCAGGGTGTGGTTCGGGCGGTAGCCCGTGGTGGATGCGACAGCCGTCATATCGACCGGT
>NZ_JBFWVQ010000003.1:0-156794 GCF_050246655.1 Pseudonocardia sp. | reverse complement strand
GTCCTGGGCGGCGCACCGCCCCGCGTGAGGCGGCCCGGCGCTGGGCCCGCGTCCGGTCCGCGCTTCCGGAGCGGTCACGGCGGCGTCGACCACCGCGGCCGTCCGGCGCCCGCCGGGCCCGCGCCCCTGGCCCCCGCGGACCTGCCTTCGCAGGCCCGTACCACGCTCCGCAGACGCTGCAGCCTCTGCGAGGCGCTCCTGAGCCCTGCGAGGACGCCATCGCCGCGCCGAAGAGGCCATCGCCGCGCCGCACACCGAGGCCACAACTGCCCGGCCGCCGCGGCTCCCAGCGGCCCAGCCGCCCCGCGCCCCGGCCCCCGCGGACCTGCCTTCGCAGGCCCGTACCACGCTCCGCAGACGCTGCAGCCTCTGCGAGGCGCTCCGAAGCCCTGCGAAGAGGCCATCGCCGCGCCGGCCCAGCCGCCCCGGCCGCCGCGCCCGACCGCGTCAGGCCGCGTCGCTGCTGACGACCGGCGGGCTCGGCATCGCGAGCACCTGCCGGGCGAGCCGGGGGATCAGCGCGTCGTCGCTGCCCCGGTAGCCGAAGTCCGCGTACGCGACGAGCTCGCGGGCGAGCACCTCACCCACCGGGCCCGGGTAGACCCGCCGGGCGTGCGCGGCGGCCGCCCGCAGGCGGGAGCACTCGTGCCGCTGCAACGGCTCGGCCGTCGTCGCGCCCTCGAACCACCCCGGCGGTTGCCCGCCGGTCACGTCCGCAACCCCCCGTTACCCATACGAAAGGATAGGCACGCCCCTGCCCGTACGGACAGGGCAGCCGCGATCGGCGCACGTCGCGGGGGCACTCGGAGCGGTCATCGCCCGTCCGTGCCTCGATTCCCGACCACCTTCCTTCCGCCCCCACCCACGTTCCTTCCGCCCCACCCCCCTCCCCCCGCCCCACCTGCCCGACCGGAGGGGGGACGGCCCGGCACCCGCGACGGTATTGCTGGGCCCCGCGCCACAGCGGCCCTAGCGTCGGCCCCGAACCCGTCCGCCTGCACCAGAAAGGGCTGCCATGCAGGTCGAAGAGATGCTTCCGCTGTTCCCCATCAAGGAGTTCCACCCGTTCCCGCGGGGGCTTCTGGGGCCCGGCTCCCACGAGATCATCGGACCGGAGGCGCTCAAGCTGGGCTTCAAGAAGACGCTGGTGATGACCTCGGGCCTGCGCGGCTCGAACATCATCGAGAAGATCGTCGGCTCGCTCAAGTACCACGGCCTCGACGTCGTGGTCTACGACAAGGTCGAGTCGAACCCCAAGGACTACAACGTCATGGACGCTGTGGCCCTCTACCAGCAGAACAACTGCGACAGCTTCGTCTCCATCGGCGGCGGCTCGTCGCACGACGCCTGTAAGGGCGCCCGCGTCTCGGTCGCGCACGACGGCCGCAACGTCAACGAGTTCGAGGGCTTCAACAAGTCCGAGAACCCGAAGAACCCGCCGCACATCGCCGTGTCCACCACGGCCGGCACGGGTTCGGAGACCTCCTGGGCCTACGTCATCACCGACACCACGACGGACCCGAACAACCCGCACAAGTACGTCGCGTTCGACGACGCGTGCGTCACGAGCCTCGCGATCGACGACCCGGTGCTCTACTACTCCTGCCCGATCGACTACACCGCCCAGTGCGGCTTCGACGTGCTGGCGCACGCCTCGGAACCGTACGTCTCGCGGATCAACTTCCAGACCTCGCTGGGCAACGCCCTGCACGCCATCAAGCTGACCGCGGAGAACCTGCGCGAGGCCGTGTGGAACCCGCAGAGCCTGCCCGGCCGCGAGGGCATGATGTACGCCCAGTACATCGCCGCCCAGGCGTTCAACTCCGGTGGTCTGGGGATCATCCACTCGATCTCGCACGCGGTGTCGGCGTTCTACGACACCCACCACGGCCTGAACAACGCGATCGCGCTGCCGCGCGTGTGGGCGTTCAACATGCCGGTGGCCTACAAGCGGTTCGCCGACATCGCCCGCGCCATGGGCCTCGACACCCACGGGCTCAACGACGTGCAGGCGGCCGAGGCCGCGCTCGCCGCGGCCATCCGGCTGCTGCGCGACGTGGGCATCCCGGAGCGGTTCGTCGACGTCAAGCAGGACTCGTACTCGAAGAACCGGCTGGGCCAGGGCCCGACCAAGTTCTACGAGAACGCGAAGGTCATCACGGGTGACGACGCGGACGTCGACCGCCTGACCAACCACGTCCTCGGCGACGCCTGCACCCCGGGCAACGCGAAGGAGTGCACGTTCGAGACGGTCCGCCCGGTGGTCGAACACTGCATGACCGGCGACCTGGACGACCTGCTCACCTAAGTCCCGAGTACGTACAGTCGAGGGGCGCCGGTTTCCGACCGGCGCCCCTCGCCCCGGTAGCGAGCGTTTCGGAACGGAGCACGATGTCGCAGTTCGAGACCGTCGACGAAGTGGTCAGGTTCGACTCGGTCGACGAGGTCGTCACAGCGCTGGGCGAGCAGGGCTACATCGCCGACACGCGCCTGGCCACCACGGTGTTCCTCGTGACGCGGCTCGAGAAGCCACTGCTCATCGAGGGGCCCGCCGGCGTCGGCAAGACGGAGCTGGCGAAGGCGCTCGCCGCGGTGAGCGGACGGAGGCTGCTGCGGCTGCAGTGCTACGAGGGCCAGGACGAGACCAAGGCCCTCTACGAGTGGGACTACGGCAAGCAGCTGCTGTACACCCAGATCCTGCGGGAGAAGATCGGCCAGGTCGTCGCGGACGCCCCGGACCTGCACGAGGCCGTCGAACGCATCGGCGCCCAGGAGTCGGTGTTCTTCTCCGAGCGGTTCCTCGCGCCGCGCCCGCTGCTGGAGGCGATCCGCGCGCCGGAGCCGGTCGTCCTGCTCATCGACGAGGTCGACCGCGCGGACGAGGCGCTGGAGGCCGTCCTGCTGGAGACCCTGGCCGAGTACCAGGTGTCGGTGCCCGAGGTCGGCACGTTCACGACGAAGCAGCCGCCGTACGTCATCCTGACCTCGAACAACACCCGCGATCTCTCCGCGGCGCTCAAGCGCCGCTGCCTGCACCTTTTCCTCGACTACCCCTCGGCGGACCGCGAGCTGGAGATCGTCCGCTCGAAGAACACCGGCCTGCCCGAGGCGCTCGCCGCGCAGCTCGTCGACATCGTGCGCGGGCTGCGGGAGCTGGAGCTGCGCAAGTCGCCGTCGATCTCGGAGACGATCGACTGGGCGCGCACGCTCGCCGTCCTCGGGGTCGAGGAGCTGAACGCGACGATCCTGTCGGACACCGCGTCCGTCGTCGTGAAGTACGACAAGGACGTGCGCAAGGCGATCGGTGCGCTGCCGCGGCTGGTCGACCCGAACGCGACGATCCCCGAGCACGGCCACGGCCACGGGCATGGACACGGCCACGACGGCGGCCACTCGCACGACGAGCCGGCGCACCGCGCCGTCGACGACACCGAGGACGAGCCGAGCGAGGTCGACGGCCGCGCGATCCGGGCCGCGAAGGACCAGGCCGGCCGGTTCGGCCACACCTACGGCTCGAACCCGCTGGGCGTCGGGCTGGGCGAGAAGGCGGCGAAGGCGCCGAAGGTCCCGGCCGAGCGGGGCTCGCGCAGCTTCGGCGCGGGCCTGGGTCGCAAGCGCGCGCTCTAGATCGGGCCGGTCGACATGGAGAACGCGCTGCACCGGTTCGTCCGGCTGCTCCGCCTGCGTCAGGTGCGGATCTCGATCCCCGAGGCGCTGGACGCGATGGCGTGCGCGCGCCAGCCGGGGATGCTCGCCGACAAGGCGCACCTCAAGGCGGCCCTGCGCGTCGCGCTGATCAAGGACCGGCGCGACGAGGAGATCTTCGACGAGATCTTCGACCAGTTCTTCGCGCTGGTGAGGGTCGGCGGGCCGGACACGGGCCACGGCCACGGGCACGGCCACGCCGATCTGTCCGACGAGGGCGAGCTGCAGGACTTCACGCTGTCGGAGGAGCCGGGCGACAACCCGCAGCAGGGGCACACCCACGGCAAACCCGTCGACATCCGGGAGTTCTTCAACCCCGAGGACCTGGCGCAGCAGTACAACCTGCACCAGGAGGCGAACAAGCTCGACCTCGCGGCGATGACCGAGGAGATCATCCTCTCGAAGGACAATCAGTCGAATCTCAGCGAGGGCAACCGGGTCCAGATCGAGACGGACCGGCTGCACAACGCCGGCGCGCCCGGGCAGATCTCCCAAGCGCAGGGCACGAAGGTGGACGCCGATCTGTCCGTCGCCGAGCAGGAGGCGCTGCTGGGCTGGCTGAACGAGGTCGAGGAGGAGATCGGGCAGGACGGCGACGAGTCGGACGCCGCCGCGCTGCGCCGCCGGCTCACCGGGGTGCTCGCCGGGCTCCCCGAGGCGATCAAGAAGCACCTGGAGGCGCTGCTGGCGCTGGAGAGCCGGATCGTCGAGGGCGCCGAGGAGCGGCGGATCGCCGAGGTCGACCGGGTGGGCGAGCACGAGCGGATGGAGCTGGAGGAGTCGTTGCGCCGGCTCGCGCGCTCGCTGCACGGCGGGCTCACGCACAAGCGGCGGGTCGCCCCGCGCGGGCGGATCGACTCCGGGCGGACGATGCGGCGCAACATGCGGTTCGACGGCATCCCGTTCGCGCCCGTCACGGTCCAGCGGGCGGAGGACAAGCCGCGACTCGTGGTGCTCACCGACGTCTCGCTCTCGGTGCGGGCGACGGCCCGCTTCACCCTGCACCTCGTGCACGGCCTGCAGAACCTGTTCGGGCAGGTCAGGACGTTCGCGTTCGTCGCCGACCTGGTCGAGATCACCGACCTGTTCGAGGACCACCCGGTCGAGCAGGCGCTCGGGCTGGTGTTCGGCGGCGACGTCCTCGACGTCGACGCGAACTCCGACTACGGGCAGGCGTTCGGGACGTTCCACGAGGAGTTCGGGTCGGCGGTCAACCGGCGCACGACCGTCATCGTGCTGGGGGACGGGCGCGGCAACAGCAACGACCCGAACCTCGAGGCGTTCGACGAGATCACCCGCCGGGCGCGCGAGACGATCTGGCTCACCCCCGAGCCGCGGTACTCGTGGGGGCTCGGCGGATGCGACCTGCCGCTCTACGCCGAGTACTGCACGCGCGTCCGCGTCGTCCGCGACCTGACCGGGCTGGAGACCGCGGCCCACGAGATGGCGACGGACCAGGTCGGCCGGTGATCTCCGCCGCTCCGCCGCTCGCCCCCTCCCCCGCGAGTTCCGCATCCCGCGGCCGCGAGTTGCGCATCTCATCAGGCCGTCTTGCGCGATCCGTCGGGCCGGACCGGTGACGCTCGCGCCGCCGCGCCTGTGGCTCGACGGTGGCCGCGTCCGGCACGCGATCGGCGCGGACACGATCAGCAACGACCTCGCCGACTGGATCGCCGAGGACCTCGTCGCGCCCGGGCTGATCGGGCCGTCGGAGTTCGAGGCGGTGTTCGTCGAGGCGGTGCTCGCCGTTGATGCGGACCCGGCCGTCGCGTGGACGGCGTTCTACCGCAACACGTTGGCCGCGCTCGGCCGCGGGGAGGGCGCGGGCACGAACGCAGGCATGGCACCGGTGCACGCGCGGGCCGTCGAGCTGGCGGTGGGCCCGCACGTCGTGGAGCTGGGGTGCTGCTTCGGCTTCCTGTCGCTGCGGCTGGCGCGGGCCGGGTTCCGGGTGACGGCGGTCGACCTCGTGCCGGGGACGGCGCGGCTGCTCGGCTCGGTCGCGCCCCGGCTCCTGGCCGAAGCCGCCACACGCCCTGATGAGATGCGCAACTCGCGGCGGTGGGATGCGGAACTCGCGGCGACGAGATGCGGAACTCGCGGGGGGACGGGCAGGGGGACGGGCGGGGGGACGGGCAGGGGGACGGGCAGGGGGACGGGGAGGGGGACGGGCAGAAGGACGGGCGTACAGAGGGCGGGCACCCCGGGGACGGTGACGGCGCTCGCCGGGGACGCGTGCGCCGTCCCCCTGGCCGACGGTGCCGCCGACACCGTGTTCGCGGTGCACCTCCTGGAGCACCTGCCGCCCGCGCTCGCCCCGGTGGTACTGGCCGAGATGCTGCGGGTCGCCCGCCGCCGCGCCGTCGTGGCGGTGCCGTTCGAGGACGAGCCGAACCCCACCTGGGGCCACGTCCGCACGTTCGACCTCGCAGCCCTGGACGCGCTCGGTGCCGCCACCGGGTGCCCGTACGCGGTGGCGGAGTTCCACGGTGGCTGGCTGGTCGTCGACGCGTGATCGGTGCGAGTATCGCTCCGTGCCCATCACCGGCGGGATCAACCACATCGCCACCCTCACCCCGGATCTGGACCGGCTGATCCGGTTCTACTCCGACGCCTTCGAGGCGACGGTGACCTTCGAGATGGCTGCCGAGGGCGACCACCCGCGGATGGCGATCATCGACCTCGGTGCGGGCGGCGCGCTCAACGTCTTCGAGGTGCCGGACGAGTCCATCATCGGTGCCCGGCGCACGCTGGGCGGCCGCGGAGCCATCGACCACTTCGGCATCGCGGTGGACTCCCACGCCACCCTCGCCGGGCTGCGCGAACGGATGGTGGCGGCCGGCGCAGAGACCGGGGAGATCCAGAAGCTCGGCGGCGAATGGTCGCTGTTCTTCCGGGACCCGGACGGCATGGAGCTCGAGGTGTGCGCGCCGTCGGGTCCGGACGATCCGGCCTGATCGGGCACCCGGTCCCGGCGGGATCAGGCCGCGACGAGCATGACCGCCATCGCGGCGCTCATCGCTATGCGTGCGGGACGTAGCAGGCGCACCAGCGACGCGGACACCGCGACCGCCACGGGCCCGCCGTCCGTGCGGGGCTCGCGCGCCACGTCCGGTGCGGGGCTCGACAGCGTGCGGGCGACGTCCGCCACGAACCAGGCCGTGAACGTCAGCGCCACCACCGCAAGCAGCAGGGAGGCCCCGCCCGCTCCCGCCGCCGCCCCGTGGTGGTGCCCGCCGCCTGCGGGCGTGCCGGGGGCCGCGGCCGGGGTGAGGACCATGAACAGCATCGCGGCGGCGCCGACGAGGTGGTGCACCCCGTGCCCGGCGAGGCTGCGCTCCCGCGCCGCCGCGGCGGCGGCCCACACCGCCAGCGCGCCGAAGGCGCCGAGCCAGACCCAGCGGGGCAGCGGATCGGCGGCCGGGACGAACATCGCGGCCATCCCGAGCCCCATCACACCGTGCGCGACGGCCTCCCCGAGCCGCCCGGACGCGGTGCCGAGGTGGAGCACGCCGACGGCCAGGCAGACGAGCGCGAGGACGACGTCGATCACCTGGCTTCCCATCGCACCCCGCCCGCTCGCCCCGACACGTTTCCGACGACGGTAGGTGACGGGCCGGTCACCGACAATACGGAGACGGGGTACCCGTACGGCAGTGACCTGCGGATTTCAGCCCTCCGGGGATCAGCGGTGCGCCCTGCCGCGGGGCGTGCGGGTCAGCTCGGGCGAACCCGCCGCCCGGGTCAGCGCACGGGCACCGGGACCGCGGCGCGCCCGGTGAGGCGGTGCAGCACCAGCTCCAGCGGCCCCCGGTCGAAGCGCCGCAGCCACAGCACGGCGAAACCCGCACACACCGCGCACACCACGGTCCACAGCAGCACCACGAACAGCGGATCGCCGCCGAACCGGGCCGCGAGGCCGAGCCCCCAGCCGTAGCAGAGCACGCTCGCGACGACGTTCTGCAGCACGTAGCACGACAGCGCCGTCCGCCCGACGGCTGCGAGGGCTCGCTGCCCCGCGCCGGCGCGGACCCGCAGCACGACCTCGGTGACCAGGCCGAGCAGGCCCAGCGCGACCAGCGGGGGGACGAGGTAGCGGTCCAGGAGGAACCAGTCGGCCCCGCCGAGCGCGGTGAGGACGGTGAGCGGGCCGCCGACCCCGAACCCGGCGAGCATCAGCCGTTGCCGTAGCCGCCACCCCGCGTCGGTGTCGGCGAACGCCCCGGCCCGCAGCAGCCGCGAGCCGGCGAGGAACAGCACCACCGCCGACGGCACGATCAGCACGATCTCGGCGCGCAGCAGGCCGAACGCGGCGACCCGGGTCGCGACCTGGCCCGTCCAGCTCGCTGTCGCCTCCGGCCCGACCGGAGACGGGCCGGGGTCCGGCAGCGCGAACAGCGCCGCCGTCCCGAGGGCGAGCAGCGCCACGTACACCGCGCCGACGCCGCCGACCCACCACCGCACGACCCGGTCGCTGCGCCCGATCAGGTACGCCACCACCATCGACGTGATCGCGTAGCCCATGAGCACGTCGAACTCGAACACGAGCAGGTAGTGCAGCAGCCCTTCGACGAACAGCACGGCGGAGCGGACGAGGTAGCGTCCCGGCCACGGCGTGCCCCGCCGCTCCGCCGACCGGTACTGCAGCTCCATCCCGACGCCGAACAGCAGGGTGAGCAGCGCGAGGAACTTCCCGTTCGACACCGCGCGCAGCGCCGCCTCGACCCCGCCCGCGGCCGTGCCGCCGTCGGCGATGAACCCGAGCGGCCCGCCGGGGTGGGCGAAGAGCCAGACGTTGGTGGCGAAGGTGCCGAGGATCGCGACCCCGCGCAGGACGTCCAGCGACGCGATCCGCTCACGCATCGGCGTGGTCCCGCTCGCGCGGTGGGGCGAGCGTCACCCACAGCGGCCAGCCGACGAACCAGACCACCACCACGACTCCGAGTCGCCACGCCCACTGCCACAGCGGGTCGCCAATCCACTCCCCCGGCGACGGCACGCCGGTGCCCGCGACGAGAGCGGTCGCGGCGAGCACGGCGACCGTGATCGCCCAGGCCAGCGCGGCCTTGCCCCACTCCCGCCACTCGTAGGCGACGCGCGCGCCGCCGTGACGCGGCGGGCGCGGCGGGGGCGGGCCCCCTGCGAAGCGGTACGCGAACCGGGTGTCCGCCCAGCGGATCACCGAGTGGCCGAACGCGACCGTGACCCCGAGGTACACCGCGGCCAGGCCGTGCGTGAGCCCGGGCGGCGTGCCCCGCCCGACGTCGACGAGCGAGGCCGTCACCAGCACCACGTCCACCACCGGGACGGCGATGAGCAGCCATGCGCTCATCCGCGGTAGCCGCAGCAGGTAGCGGGTGGCGAGACCGGCGCCGACCAGCACCCAGAAGGCCACCTCGCAGGCACCGATGAGCAGGACGAGCGGGTTCTCGACGAGGAAGGTCGTCATGGTCGTCCACGCTGCCCGCGGGCGGTGCGGGCGGCGTCGGGCGCGGGACCGATCTTCGCGTACATCCTTCGAGGGACGTGATCCCCCGCCCGGCGTGCTGTCATGGGGACGTGCCGGCGCGACGGGATCTGCTCATCGCGGCTGCCGTCCTGCTCGTGGGCGGCGCGCTGGTGCTCCTGCTGCCCGAGGCCCGGATCCCGGTCAGGGGCATGGACGGGGCCGCGGATCGCGCGCTGTCGCCGCTCGCCGTCGCCCCGCTGGTGCTCGCCGCGGTCGCCGAGACGCAGCGGCGCCGCCGTCCGCTCGTCGCGCTCGCGGTGGGCGGGGTGGCGCTCGTGGCGGGCCCGTTGCTGGTCGGCTGGGTGGCGCTGCCCGTCGTCGTCGCGGGGTACGACCTGCTGGGCTGCGCGGTGCTGCACTCGTCGCCACGCACGAGCCGCGCCGTGGTCGCGGCGGCGGGTGCGGTGGTGGTCGTGGCGACGGTGGTCGCGCTGGTCGCCGGCGGTCCGGGGGCGGCGCTGCGGACGGCGCTGAACCTCGGCCTCGCGCTCGGCATCCCCATCGCCTGGACGATGGAGGTGCGCTGGCACCGCGAACGCGCCGAGCTGCAGCGCCAGCGGGCGGACCAGGCCGAACGCCTGGCGACCCTGGAGAGCGCGGCGGCCGTCGCGGCCGAGCGCGCCCGGATGGCCCGCGACCTGCACGACGTGGTCGCGGGGCAGCTCTCCGGGATCGCCGTGCAGTCGGCGGCGGCGCTGAACCTGCCCGACGCCGATCCGGCACTGCTGCGCCGCGTCCTCTCCTCCGTGCGGCGGGACTCCGTGGCCTCGCTCGCGCAGATGCGCACGATGATCGGGCTTCTCCGCGACGACTCCGCCGGCGCCGACCGCACCGTTCCCGGCGGGCTGGACCTGCTCGACCCCGTCGTCGTCTCCGCGCGCGAGGCCGGGCTGCGCGTCGAGGTCACCGATCGGCGCGGCGGGCCCCCGCCGCCCACGGCGACGGACCGGGCGGCGCTGCGGATCGTGCAGGAGTCGCTGACGAACGCCCTCAAGCACGCGCCCGGCACCGCCGTGCGGATCCTGCTGGACGACGCGGGCGGGCCGCTGGTGGTCGAGGTCACGAGCGGCCTCGTGCCGGGCCACGGCGGCGGGGAAGGCACCGGCACCGGACTCACCGGCCTCGCGGAGAGGGCGCGGTTCGTCGGCGGGACGTTCGCCGCGGGCCCGCGGGACGGCAGCTGGCGGGTGCGGGCGGTGCTCCCGGCGGGCGGTGACGCGGCCCCCGACCCGCCGTGTCCCGCCGACGAGGCGTACCGCGCCGCCGCAGCGGACCCTGAGGCGGTCCCGGGGAGGCGGACGTGACGGAGCCTGCGAGGTCGCCCTCGGGCGCGGCCCCGCCTGCCGTGCGTGTCGTCGTCGCCGACGACCACGTCGCGGTCCGCACCGGGCTGGTCATGATCCTCGACTCCGCGCCGGACATCACGGTGGTCGGCGAGGCGGCGGACGGGCTCGCCGCCGTCGAGATCGTCCGGTCGAGCCACCCGGACGTGGTGCTGATGGACGTCCGGATGCCGGGCATCGACGGCATCGAGGCCACCCGCAGGCTCCGCGACCTCAGCGAGATCCTCGTGCTCACCACGTTCGACCTGGACGACTACGTCGACGAGGCGCTCGCCGCCGGGGCGGCCGGGTTCCTGCTCAAGTCCGTCGAGGCACCTGCACTGCTCGCCGCGGTGCGCTCGGTGGCACGCGGGGACGGGGTGCTGGCACCGGAGGTCACGCGGCGGCTGATCGACCGCCTCGCCGCGGGCGGGCGCCGCCCGGTGCGGCCCCCGGGCCTGGACGAGCTCACCAGCCGCGAGACCGACGTCCTCGCGCTGCTCGGCCAGGGCCTGTCCAATGCGGAGATCGCCGCGGACCTGGTGATCACCGAGGCGACGGCGAAGACACACGTGTCGCGCGTGCTCGCGAAGCTGGGGCTGCGTTCGCGCGCGCAGGCGGCGGTCGCGGCCCGCGATGCGGGGCTCGCGGGCTGACCGTCGGCCTGCTCCTACGGCGCCTCGACGCCCTGCATCTCGGCACCCTCCCGGCCGTTGCGGGCCTCCTGCAGCGTCGAGATCCACTCGGCGTCACCGTCGGCGTAGACCGCCACGGCCCCGGCGAGCAGCCAGAGCAGCGACGGCATGAAGTCCGGCCCGAGCCCCTCGGCGTACGCCGCGATCTCCTCCACGCCCGCCTCGCTCACGAGCGCCTCGCTCGTGTAACGGGCCCGCAGCCGCGGCCGCTTCCCGAGGTTCTCCTCGATCCAGGAGAGGATCTCGGCGACCCGGTCCGGCCGGTCCGCGAGCGCCTCGCGCACCAGCGTGATCTGGTGCAGCAGCAGGTACGTGGCCATCATCGCGGCCGGGTTGCCGCCGTCCGGGCTGGGCGTGCGCATGCCGGTCTCGACGATCGCGAACACGGCGTGGCGGGCGGCGTCGGGCGTGTGCTCGTCGACGGTGACCTGGACGGCGTCGCGCAGGGCGGTCGCGACGGCGTCGGCGGCACGCGCCACGTCTGCCTGCTGCTGCTTGTCGAGCACCGCGCCTCCTGCTGTCGTGGGCCGGGTCGGGCGGCGCGAGCCTAGCCCCGGCGGCCGCCGGACGTCCGGCGGCCGGGGTCGGAACCCGCCCGGCGGGCGGTCACCGCGGCTCCAGCGGCAGGTACACCCGCGCACCCCCGGCCGCGAACTGCGCCGACCTCTCCGCCATCCCCGCCTCGATCGCCTCGACCGAGGTGAGCCCGTGCTCCTCGGCGTAGGCCCGGACGTCGGCGGTGATCCGCATCGAGCAGAACTTCGGGCCGCACATCGAGCAGAAGTGCGCCGTCTTCGCGGGCGCTGCCGGCAGCGTCTGGTCGTGGTAGGCCCGCGCGGTGTCCGGGTCGAGGGAGAGGTGGAACTGGTCCTCCCAGCGGAACTCGAACCGCGCCGCGGACAGGGCGTCGTCGCGGACCTGCGCGTGCGGGTGCCCCTTGGCCAGGTCCGCGCTGTGGGCCGCGATCCGGTAGGCGATGACGCCGACCTTGACGTCGTCGCGGTCCGGCAGGCCGAGGTGCTCCTTGGGCGTGACGTAGCAGAGCATCGCCGTCCCGTGCTGGGCAATGACCGACGCGCCGATCGCCGAGGTGATGTGGTCGTAGGCCGGCGCGATGTCCGTGGCGAGCGGTCCGAGGGTGTAGAACGGCGCCTCGCCGCACCACTCCTCCTCCAGGCGCACGTTCTCCGCGATCTTGTGCATGGGGACGTGGCCGGGGCCCTCGATCATCACCTGCACGTCGCGGGCGCGCGCGACGTGCGTCAGCTCGCCGAGCGTGCGCAGCTCGGCGAGCTGCGCGTCGTCGTTGGCATCGGCGATCGACCCCGGCCGCAACCCGTCGCCGAGCGAGAAGGTGACGTCGTAGCCGCGCAGGATGTCGCAGAGCTCCTCGAAGTGGGTGTAGAGGAACGACTCCCGGTGGTGCGCGAGGCACCACGCCGCCATGATCGAACCGCCCCGGGAGACGATGCCGGTCACCCGCTTCGCGGTCAGCGGGACGTGGCGCAGCAGCACTCCCGCGTGCACGGTCATGTAGTCCACGCCCTGCTCGCACTGCTCGACGACGGTGTCGCGGTAGCTCTCCCAGGAGAGCTTCACGGGGTCGCCGCCGACCTTCTCCAGCGCCTGGTAGATCGGCACGGTGCCGACGGGCACCGGCGAGTTGCGCAGGATCCACTCGCGCGTCTCGTGGATGTCGCGGCCGGTGGACAGGTCCATCACGGTGTCGGCGCCCCACCGCGTGGCCCACACCATCTTGTCGACCTCCTCCTCGATCGAGGAGGTCACCGCCGAGTTGCCGATGTTGGCGTTCACCTTCACCAGGAAGCGCTTCCCGATGATCATCGGCTCGGACTCGGGATGGCGGCGGTTGGTCGGGATCACCGCCCGTCCGCGGGCCACCTCCGAGCGCACGAGCTCGACGTCGCAGCCCTCCCGGATCGCGACGAACCGCATCTCCGGCGTCACGATCCCGGCGCGGGCGCAGGCGAGCTGCGTGACGGCCCCGCCGACGGCCGCACGGGCCGCGATCCACGGCGCGCGCAGCGCGGGCAGCCCGGCCCGGACGTCCACGGTGGCGGACTCGTCGGTGTAGGGCCCCGAGGTGTCGTAGACGTCGAGGTGCTCCCCGGTGCTCAGCCCGATGCGGCGGACCGGGACGCGAAGGCCGTCCGGACCGTCCAGGTGGGCCTTGCGCGAGCCGCTGATCGGCCCGGTGGTGATCTCCGGACGCGCGCGGCTGTCGTCGAGCACGGTCATGTGCTGCCCCTCCCGGCGCCGGCATTACCCGGCGGGTTCGACGGTCGGCGGCGGGTAGCCGCCCTCTCAGCCCACTCCCGTGAGCTCCCGTTGGATCACCTCGACCGTAACCCGGCGAGCGTGGATCGGCCTGTCACCCGATCGGGGAGTCCTCCGCCCACCAGGGCCGCACCGTCCACAGCGACGAGACGGGCCCGTGCCCGCCGCCGAGCGCGTAGGACCGGCGCACGGCCTGCACCATGTACCGCTTCGCGAACCCGACGGCCTCGGGCACCGACGCCCCGCGGGCGAGGAACGCGGCGAGCGACGCGGCCATCGAGTCGCCGCCACCGTGGGTGTTCTCGGTGTCGAACCGGGGGCCGGGGAGCTCGGTGAACTCGCTCCCGTCGTAGAGCAGGTCCAGGCACCCGTCGGCGTCGGCCTTCAGGTGGCCGCCCTTGACAAGCACGTACCGAGGGCCCATCGCGTGGAGCACCCGCGCCGCCTCGTACTGGCCGTCCCGGTCGCGCACGTCCACCCCGGCGAGCAGGCGCACCTCGTCCAGGTTCGGCGTGGCCACCAGGGCCCGCGGGAAGAGCAGGTCGCGGTAGGCGTCCAGGGCGGAGTCGGCGAGCAACGGGTCGCCGTGCATGGACGCCGCGACCGGGTCGACCACCAGCGGGACGCCGTCCCCACCGATGCCCACCTGATCGCAGGCGGCCACGATCGCCTCGATGATGTCGGTGGTGGCGAGCATGCCGGTCTTCACGGCGTCCAGCCCGATGTCCGAGGCCACGGAGACGATCTGCGCGGCCACCGTGTCCGGCGGGATCGTGTGCACCCCCGTCACGCCGACGGTGTTCTGCACCGTCACCGCCGTGACCGCGACGCAGCCGTGGACGCCGCACGCCGCGAACGTCCGCAGATCGGCTGCCGCCCCGGCACCGCCGCCGGAATCCGTTCCGGCGATCGTCATCACGCGGGGTGGTGTCACGCCGACGGTCAGCTCCATGGCCCGACGGTAACCCGCTACGCGAACGCCGCGATCGACTGCCCGCTGTCCTCGGAACCCCGGAAGAACACGATCTTCCCGTCGGCGAACCGCCACCAGTGCTGCATGTACATCGAGGCGGTCCGCCCGGTCGCGTGCACGGTGTAGGTCCAGTGGATCGTCGTGTACACGTCGGTCTCGTTCGCGGCCGTCCCGACCAGCTCGAACTCCGTGACATCGACGTTCTTCGCGATCGCCGCGAAGAACTGCGGCACCGCAGCCTTCCCGCGGAAGGGGCCGTACCAGGGCACCGCCGTCCCCGAGGCCTCGGCGGCCCAGTCGACGTCGTCGGCCAGCTCGGCGAGCACGGCGTCGAGGTCGCGGTCGCGGTAGGCGGCGTAGAGGCGCTGCACGGAGGCGAGGTGGCGGTCGGTGTTCGTCATGCGGTTCGTCATGCGGTTCGTCATGCACCGACGGTCCCGCCGACCGGCCGCTGGCCGCGTCGGGAGAACTCCCCATATCGTCGCGCCGTGGCCGTCACCCGCGCGGAGATCGCGGCGCTCCTGGCCGCGGCGCAGGACCACGCGTTCGGCCAGCCGCCCGGGGCCCAGCTGCGGGCCACCGTGCTCGGCCAGCACCTCGCGCGCGCGGCCGGCGAGGACCTCGCCACCACCTGGTGGACGTCCGCGCTGCGCTTTCTCGGCTGCACCGGGCACGCCTACGACACCGCCGTCGTGTTCGGCGACGAGATCGAGCTGCGGGCCCGGTCGCTGCGGATGGACGCCGCGAACCCGGCGGAGGTCCTGCGCGTGATGATCGAGCGCGCCGGGCCGGGCACGTCCGGGCTCGGGCGGCTGCGCGCGGTGCTCGCCGTCCTCGCGGGCGGGCGGAAGGCCGCGGAGCTGAACTTCCGGATGGCCTGCGAGGTCGCGGACGCCCTGGCCGCCCGCCTCGGCCTCGACGACGCGGTGCGCACCGCGCTCGCGGCGAACTTCGAACGCTGGAACGGCGCGGGTCTGCCGGCGGGGGCGCGGGGCACGGCGATCCCGCGCCCGATGCGGGTCGCGCAGCTCGCACAGGAGCTGGAGGTGTTCGCGCGGATCGAGGGGATCGACGCGGCGCTCGCCGTCGTGCGCCGCAGGCGGGGGCGCTCCTACGACCCGCAGCTCGCCGACCTCGTGCTCGCGCACGCCGCGGGCTGGTGGGCCGAGGTGGAGGCGGCTGATCCGTGGTCCGCCGCACTCGCGCTCGCCCCGCCGTGCGTGCCGCTGGACGCGGCGGCGACCCGCGAGGCACTGCTCGTCCTCGCCGATTTCGCCGACCTGAAGTCGCCGTGGTTCGGCGGCCACTCCCGGGCCGTGGCCGAGCTGGCCGGGCGCGCGTGCGGCCCGGCGGCCGAGGCGGCGGCGCTCCTGCACGACCTCGGTCGCGTGGCGGTGCCGAACACCGTCTGGGACAAGCCGGGCCCCCTCACCCGCGACGAACGCGACCGCGTCGAGACCCACCCGCTCGTCACCGACCAGCTGCTGCGCCGCGTGCCGCACACCGCCGCGCTGGCTGCGACGGCGTGCGCCGCGCACGAACGCCTCGACGGATCGGGCTACCACCGCAGGCTCGCGGGGGCACAGCTCGACGACGCGCAACGGGTGCTTGCCGCCGCCGACGTCTACCAGGCGCTGGTGTCCGACCGTCCGCACCGGGCTGCGCTCGCCCCCGCGGACGCCGCGGCCGCGCTGCGTGCCGCAGCCGCGGCGGGACGGCTCGACGCCGAGGCCGTGGAGCGGGTGCTCGCCGCAGCGGGCCACCGGCGCGCCCGCCCCCGCCGTCCCGCGGGGCTCACCGCCCGCGAGGTGGAGGTGCTGCGCCTGCTCGCCCTGGGCCTGACGACCCGGCAGGTGGCGCAGCGGCTGACCGTCTCGCCGAAGACCGCCGACCACCACGTCCAGCACGTCTACGCCAAGATCGGCGTGTCGACGCGCGGTGCTGCGGCGCTGTTCGCCGTCGAGCACGGGCTGCTCCGCGACGGGGCTGGCGAGACGCGCAACTCGGGCTGACGAGACGCGCATCTCGTCCTGACGAGTTGCGCAACTCGCCCCGGCGAGTTGCGCAACTCGCGGCTACCCGGCCCGGCCGCGGCTACTCGGCGCTGCGGACCATCACCCGGATCCCGACGACCAGGCCGGCCGCGGCCGTCGCCAGCGCGGCGACCCAGCCCCACGCCACCGTGCCGGACACGATCTCGCCGGCGAAGAGCGCGCGCTCGGCGTCCACGACGTACGCCAGCGGATTGGCCACCGCGACCGCCCGCATCCAGCCCGGCCCGGTCTCCAGCGGCAACAGCATGCCGGAGAGGATCATCAGCGGGAACAGCAGCGTCTGCTGCACGGCCCAGAACATCCAGTCCTGCTTGCGCACCGCGATCGCGAGCGCGTAGCTGAAGGACCCGAGCCCCACGCCGAACACCGCGAGCAGCAGCAGGCCGAGCACCGCGCCGGCGAGGTGGAGCTCGAAGTCGAACGGCATCATCACCGCGACGATCACCACGGCCTGCGCCGCGAGCGGCACCATCTCCTTGAGCGAGCGCCCCACCAGCAGCGACGGCCGCGAGAGCGGAGTGACGAGCATCCGCTCGTGGGCACCGGTCTGGAACTCCCAGAGCAGGTTCGCGCCGACCGTCGAGGTGCCGAAGAGCGCCGTCATCACGAGGATCGACGGCACGAACCACTGCCAGACGCTCCCGCCGAGCGCGTCGGCCTGCGAGCCGAGCGAGCCGACCAGGAGCGGGCCGAACAGCACCAGGAACACGATCGGCTGGATCAACCCGAAGATCACGGAGAACGGGTCGCGCAGCACGGGCCGCAGCTCCCGCTGCAGCACGATGGCGGTGTCCCGGGTGAATGCGGCGGGTCCGGAGCGGCCGGTGGTCGCGAGCGCGGTCAGCGTGGTCATCGGGGCACCTCCGCCGTCTCGGCCGGGTCGGGTTCGGATTCGGTCCCGCCGGCCTCGCGCAGGCTGCGACCGGTCAGGGTGAGGAAGACGTCGTCGAGGGTGGGCCGGTGCACCTGTGCGGTGGTCACCCGCAGCTCGCCCGCCGCCCGGAGCAGGTCGGGCAGCGCCGACGGGCCGTCCGCGACCCGCGCCTGCACCCGCTCGCCCGTCACGGTGACGTCGCGGGCGCCGGGCAGGTTCGCCACGAGCCGGGCGAGCGCGGCGGGATCGCCTGCCGTGACGTCGATCCGGTCGCCTGCGAGCTTGGCCTTGAGCGCGTCCGCGGTGTCGTCCGCGATCACCTGCCCGCGGTCGACGACCACGACGCGCTCGGCCATCGTGTCGGCCTCGTCCATGTAGTGGGTGGTGAGCACGATCGTCATGCCGTGCTCGGCGCGCATCCGGGCGATGTGGTCCCACAGGTTGGCGCGGTTCTGCGGATCGAGGCCCGTGGACGGCTCGTCCAGGAACAGCAGCGACGGCGCGTGTACCAGCCCGATCGCGACGTCCAGGCGCCTGCGCTGCCCGCCGGAGAGCGCGGAGACCTTCCGGTCGGCCAGCTCGACGAGGTCGAAGGCCTCGAGCAGGTCGCCGCGGCGCCGCCGCGCCTCGTGCCGGGACAGGCCGTAGATCCGGCCCTGGGTGTCCAGCTCGTCGCGGGCGCGCTGGTTGTGGCCCGCCCCGTTGCCCTGCCCGACGTAACCGATGCGCCTGCGCACGCCGGCCGGATCGGCGACGACGTCGCAGCCCGCGACGGTGGCGCTGCCGGACGTGGGTGCGATGAGCGTGGTGAGCATGCGCATGGTGGTGGTCTTGCCCGCGCCGTTCGGCCCGAGGACGGCGACCAGCTCGCCCGGCTCGATGTGCAGGCTGATCCCGCGCACGGCGTGCACGGTGCTCTTGCCGGTCGGGAAGTCCTTCACGAGGTCTCTCGTCTCGATCACGTCGTCCACGGTATCCGGCACAGGTGACAGTTCCTGTCCGCAATGGCGGCAGAATCGGATCCATGGCCAACACCAGCTCCCGGACGCTGCGGCTGCTCTCCCTGCTGCAGACGCACCGCTACTGGCCCGGCTCGGAGCTGGCGGACCGGCTCGGCGTCTCCGTGCGGACGCTGCGGCGCGACGTCGACCGCCTGCGCGAGCTCGGCTATCCCGTCGAGGCCCAGCGCGGGGTGGACGGGGGCTACCAGCTCGCGGCAGGCGCTGCGCTGCCCCCGCTGGTCGTCGACGACGAGGAGGCCGTCGCGCTCGCCGTCGGGCTGCAGGCTGCGGCGCAGGGCGGCGTCGCGGGCATCGCCGAGTCGTCGGTCCGGGCGCTGGCGAAGATCGTGCAGGTGATGCCGCCGAAGCTGCGCCGGCGGGTGGAGACGCTGCGCGCGGTGACCGAGCCGGTGTCGTTCGGCGGCGGCCCGGCGGTCGACCCGGCCGCGCTCACCGTCGTGGCCCAGGCCTGCCGGGACGCCGAGCGCCTCGAGTTCGGCTACACCGCGGCCGACGGCGCGCGCACGCAGCGCCTCGCCGAGCCGCACCGGCTGGTCGCGTTGGGCAGGCGCTGGTACCTCGTCGCCTACGACCTGCACCGCCACGACTGGCGCAGCTTCCGCCTGGACCGGCTCACCGAGCCGCACCGCACCGGCGCCCGGTTCCGGCCGCGCGAGCTGCCCGCCGAGGACGCGGCCACCTTCGTCCGGGCCGGGATGCGCAACATCCCCGCCGCGTACACCGTCGACGTGCTGGTGCACGCGCCGGCCGACCGGGTCCGCGGGCACATCGGCCGCTGGGCGGAGATCACGCCGGCGGACGGCGAGGACGGCTCGCAGCGCTGCGTGATGCGGATGACGGTGGACTCCCTGGACTGGCCGCTGTTCGCCCTCGGCGGCGTCGGCGCGGACTTCGAGGTGCGCAACCCGCCGGAGCTGGCCGAGCTCGCCCGGGAGTGGGGCGAGCGGTTCACGCGCGCCGCGGGCTAACCCAGCTCGGTCGGCACCGCCACGACGTCCACCATCGCGCCGTTGCGCAGGACGGTGACCGGCAGCGGCACCCCGATGGCCTCGTCGAAGAGCTGCCGCTGGATGCCCTGGGCGTTCTCGACCGGCCTGCGGCCCACGTCGAGCACGAGGTCGCCCGCCCGCAGCCCGGCCCGCGCGGCCGGGCTCCCGGCGATCACCTCGGCCAGGCGGAGCCCGCTGCGCCGGCCGTGGCGGTCCGCGACGGCGGCGGGCACCGGTGCGGGCGCCCCGACGACGCCCAGGTAGGCCCGGCGCACCCGACCGTCGGCGAGCAACGTCCTGATGATCCGCCGCGTGGTGGCGTTGACGGGAACGGCGAGCCCGAGGCCCACCCCGGCGACCGCGGTGTTGATCCCGACGACCCGCCCGCTCGAGTCGGCGAGGGCGCCACCGGAGTTGCCCGGGTTCAGCGCGGCGTCGGTCTGGATGACGTCCTCGACCACGCGCGCCGCCCGCCCGCTGCGGGTGGGCAGCGCGCGCCCGAGCGCGCTCACCACACCGGCCGTCACCGACCCGGCGAGCCCCAGCGGGTTGCCGACCGCGACGACGAGCTGGCCCACGACGAGGGAGTCGGCGTCCCCGAGCCGCGCGGGCTGCGGCAGCGCGTCACGGGGGGCGCGCAGCACGGCGAGGTCCGACAGCGGGTCCGCGCCCGCCACCGCGACGTCCGCGCCCGCGCCGTCCACGAACTCGACGCGGCCGCGGCGGGAGTCCCCGACGACGTGCGCGTTCGTCACCAGCACCCCGGGTTCGACGACGACCGCCGAGCCACTGCCCCGCCCGGACCGCACCGCGGCCACCCGCCCGGTCAGCTCGGCCGCGACGGCACTCACCGCGCGCGAGTAGGCGTCCAGCTCCTCCACGGCCCGACCTCCCGATTACACACTTTCAGGATTTCGAGCGTACGCGTCAGACCTCCACCGCGTCCTGCGTCGACGGATCCCACGAGAGCCCGGGCCGCCCCCAGCCGTTGCGCCGCAGCGCCTTCAGCGCCGCGCGCCGGTTGCGGCCCACCAGCCGGTCGGTGTACACGAGGCCGTCGAGGTGGTCGACCTCGTGCTGCAGGCACCGCGCGAGGAACCCGCGGCCCTGCACCGTCACCGGCTCCCCGGCCGCGTCCACGCCCGTGACCCGAGCCCACTCGGCACGGCCGGTGGGGAACGCCTCGCCGGGCACGGAGAGGCAGCCCTCCTCGTCCTCCTCGGGATCGGGCATCGTCTCGGGGCGCGGCGAGGTCTCCAGCACGGGGTTGACGACGACGGCGCGCACCCGCTGCCCGGTCTCCTCGTCCGGGCAGTCCATGACGAACAGGCGCAGGTCGATCCCCACCTGGTTGGCGGCAAGGCCCACCCCCTCGGCGGCGGCCATCGTCTCGAGCATGTCCTCCACGAGGGTGCGCAGCGTGTCGTCGAAGTCCGTGACGGGTCTCGTGGGAGCGTGCAGCACGGGATCGCCGACGATGCGGATCGGGCGGACGGTCACGTCCGGACTCTAGTCCGTCACCGACCGGACCCTCTCCCGCTGCGGCGCCGGGGTTTCGTCGGGCCGCCGTGGTTCAATCGCCTTCGAATGACACCGGTGTAATTCCGCGGCCGCGCAGGGGGGCCGGGGAGCCGGTCGCGAGGAGGTCCGTCGATGCCGTCCGCCACGCAGCCCCGCCACGAACACTCCACGGGCGCGACCGAGGGGCTCACCCTGCGGGAGCAGGAGATTCTGGCCTTCGAGCGCCAGTGGTGGAAGTACGCGGGTGCCAAGGAGCAGGCCGTCCGCGAGCTGTTCGACCTGTCGGCCACGCGGTACTACCAGGTCCTCAACGCCATCCTCGACAAGCCCGCCGCGCTGGAGGCGGACCCGCTGCTCGTCAAGCGGCTCCGGCGCCTGCGATCGGGTCGTGCCCGTACCCGTGCGGCGCGTCGCCTGGGAATCGAGCCCTGGTAGGCGCACGATGATCCGCGCTCGGTTACGGCGTGTGTCTCTCTCCAGGGGGTTCTCGTGACGTCACCCGCACCGTCCGGCGGATCGTCGGCTCTGCGCATCGGCGGACTGGCGCTGGTCGGGGTCGCCGTCGTCGCCGCGCTCGGGGGCCTGTTCACCCTGGCCACGGGCGGCGACTCCGCAGGCGACCAGGCGCTCGCGTCCGCCAGCTCCGCGGCCCCCGTCGAGCCCGCGCCGGTCACACCCCCGCCGGTGGACCCGTCCGCCGCTCCTCCGCCGCCCCCACCCACCACGCCGCCCGCGCCGCCCGCGCCGACTACGGCTCCGGCCGAGGAGCCGATCGCGCCGTACACGCCCGAGACCGCGCCGGACAACGCGGCCACCCCGGTCAAGGCGCCGCTGCGGGTCTACAACAACAGCCGGGTCAGCGGGCTCGCCGAGCAGGCCGCCGCGGACTTCCGGGCGGCGGGCTGGCAGGTCACGGCGGTGGGCAACTACAGCTCGGGGGTCATCCCGACGAGCACGGTCTACTACCAGCCGGGCAGCGAGGCCGCCGCCGAGACGCTGGCGCGCGAGTTCGGTATTCGGGCGCGGCCCGGGTTCAGCGGGCTGCAGTTCGGCGGCGACAACCTCGTCGTCATCGTCACCCGCGAGTTCGGCGGCTGATCAGTCCATGCGGCGCGAGGCGTACGCCTCCAGCGTCGCGAGCTGCAGCGGGTCCAGCGACGGCGGCACCACCTCGCGCGCCGCGGCGAGATGGGCCGCGGTCACCTCGGCGGCGTCCCGGTCGGCGCGCATCGCGGTGAGCGCCGCCTCCCGCAGCACGGCGGCGCAGTCCGCGGCGGAGTAGCCCTCCAGCTCGGCACCCAGCGCGTCCAGGTCGACGTCCGCGGCGAGCGGGGTGTTGCGGCCCGCGGCCCGCAGGATGTCGGCGCGGGCGGCGGCGTCCGGCGGCGGGACGTAGATGAGCCGCTCGAGGCGTCCGGGTCGCAGCAGGGCCGGGTCGATCAGCTCCGGGCGGTTCGTCGCACCGACGACCACGACGTCGCGCAGGGGCTCCGTCCCGTCCAGCTCGGTGAGCAGGGCGGCGACCACGCGGTCCGTCACCCCGGCGTCGGAGGACTGGCCGCGCCGCGGCGCGAGGGCGTCCACCTCGTCGAGGAACACCAGCGCTGGCGCGGCGTCGGCGGCACGGCGGAACAGCTCCCGGACGGCCCGCTCGGACTCCCCCACGTACTTGTCGAGCAGCTCCGCGCCCTTCACGGCGAGCACGTTGAGCCGCCCGGTGCCGGCGAGCGCCCGCAGCAGGAACGTCTTGCCGCACCCGGGCGGGCCGTACACGAGCACGCCACGCGGCGCGGCGACTCCGAGGCGGGCGAACGAGTCCGGGTACTGAAGCGGCCACAGCACGGCCTCGGTGAGGGCCTGCTTCACCTCTGCCATGTCGCCGACCTGGTCCAGCGTGATGCCACCGGTGTTGAGCGTCGCTTCCGTGGACATCGAGATCGGCCGGACGGACGCGACGGCGTCGAGAAGATCCTGCTGGGAGATGCGGGCCCCGTCCGTCCCGGCGGCGTGGCGCAGCGCGGCGCGCACGGCGGCCTCGCGGCGGACGGCGGCGAGATCGGCGACGACGAAGCCCGGCGTGCGGTCGGCCACCGCGGCGAGATCCACGCCCTCGGCGAGCGGGACGGAGGCGAGCAGGCGGCGCAGCAGCTCCGCGCGGGTGCGGGCGTCGGGCAGCCCGATGCTCAGCTCACGGTCCGCGAGATCGGGCGCCCGCAGCCGCGCGTCGACCGACTCCGGTGCCGCCGATGTCGCGACCAGCGCGACACCCGGCGTGGCGACGGCGGCGCGCAGCGCGTCCAGGGCGAGCGTGCCGAGCGGGGTGGGGGCTGCCGAGGGCAGCAGCGCCTCGACGTCGGTGACGAGAAGGACGGCTCGCTCCCCGCGCATCGCCGCGCTCCTGGCGGCGGCCGTCGCCTCGTGGACGCGGGCGGACGCTGCGCCGGGTTCGAGCGCGGCAGCCGCGGGGGCGGCGAGCTCCACGACACCGGCCTCGACGGCCGCCGCGGCGCTGCGCACGAGGGTCGCCTTGCCCGCGCCCTCGGGGCCGACGAGCAGCACCCCGAGGCGGGCCTCGCCGCCGAGCCGGACGAGCAGCTCGGGGCGGCGCAGGGTGAGGTCGAGCCATTCGACGAGGCGGCGGGCGGGCTCAACGTTGCCGATCAGCTCGTCGATCGCGAGGACGGGCTCGGGGCCACCCGGCCGCGGCTCGGCCGCTGGCCCACCCCGGCCCGCGGCAGCGCCGGGCGGCGCGTCCCCGGCCGGTTCGCTGCCGTGGCCTCCCTGCCCACCCCCGGGACTGCCCGGCCCGCCCCGTCCGCGAAGCCCGGGCACGCCACTCCCGCTCGCTCCCCCGAGCGAACGGCCCGTGTGGGAAGACCTATCTCCCGTACGGGCCGTTCGCGCGTCGGGGGCGACGGACCCGGTCACCGGCCCGCCCTGCCAGCCGACGACCGTCGACGGCACGACCGCCACCGCGCCCTCGGGCTCCGCGACCGCCACCGTGAGCAGCTCGCTCGTCCACGCGCTGCCGACGGCACCGGAGAGCCGCGCCCGCGCCGCAGGGACGTCCAGTCCCGCAGCGGGTTCGAGATCCTGCGGCAGGAGCGACACCGCGTCCCCGACCATGATGACCTTGCCCAGCAGTGCGAGCCGCACCGTCTCCGGCGCCAACGCGGCGCGGGCGAGCCGCGACCCGGCGAGGAGCACCTGCCGTGCGGGCTGCACCCGCGCCGGCGCCACCGCGACACTCGCGCCGTCCGTGAGGCCGGCGTTGGACAGTGTCACGTCGTCGAAGGTGGCCTGGCCCGCCGGAGCCCCGGCCGGGGCGGGCGCGGCGAGTGCCGTCGTCACCCGGGTGCCGGTGAGGCCGACGGCGTCCCAGGCCTCCAGGCCGAGCGCGTCGAGCACCTCGGGGTGCAGCCGCACGACGCCACGGCGCGCGTCCGCGGCGGAGGCGGCGAGCCGGGCGACCAGCGTGATCATCGGGGTGCTCACGGCGCAGACGCTAGCGGCTCGGCCCCGGCGCACCCGGCCAACGGCCCGAACGCGCAACCGCCGCCGTGCGAACGGCCCGAACGCGCAACCGCTCCCGCGCGAACGGCCCGTACGGGAAGTAGGTCTTCCCATAGGGGCCGTTCGCGCGGGAGACGCGGGAGAACCGGGGCCGCGCGGGACCCTGGTGCTGCGCTACCGCCGGCGCCGCAGCCGCGTCCGGCGGCGGGCCTCGTCGCCGGCGAGGGGCGTCCCGTTGGTCTCGCCGCGGCGGCGCACCGCCCGCGCCATCGCGCTGGCCCGGCCCGCGACCCGGCGCCGCAGGGGCGGGCGCAACCCGAGCCTGCGCGCCGAGCGGGCGGCGCGGGCGACGGCGCGGCGCTCCCGGATCGGCACGTCCCAGGCCTCCGGATGCCGGGCGAGCCACCGGTAGCGGTAGAGCGTGTACGGCAGGAACAGCACGTACGCGACCGACACGGTGGCGAGCCCGAGGAACGGCGCGGTGAACAGCACCGCGGCCGCGACGGCGACCAGGCCGAGCAGCGGCGCGATGAGCCGCGGTGGCACGCGCAGCGACTTCAGCGAGAGCGTGGGCAGGCGGCTCACCATCAGCACGGCGACGACCAGCGCCCACGCCCCGACCAGCGGCGCGGCCGACCACCAGCCCTCGCCGAAGTGCAGGTACAGGTAGAGCGGGGTGCCCGCCACGAGCGCCGCCGCCGGCGCGGGGACGCCGACGAAGAACTCCTTGCTGAACGGGTACGGATCGGGCTCGTCCATCAGCGTGTTGAACCGGGCGAGCCGCAGCGCCATGCACACCGCGAACACGAGCGCGACCATCCAGCCGAAGCGCCCGGCGTCGTCGCGCTGCCAGATGTAGAGGATGAGCGCGGGCGAGACCCCGAAGGAGACCAGGTCCGCCAGCGAGTCCAGCTCCGCGCCGATGCGGCTGGTGGCGTCGAGAAGGCGGGCCAGCCGCCCGTCGAGGGCGTCGCAGAGCGCGGCGACGCCGACGGACGCGACGCACAGCGGGTAGTTGCCGGCGAGCGCGAACTGCACCGCGGACAGGCCCGCGCACAACGCGAGGACGGTGACGGCGTTGGGCAGCAGCCGCACCTGCGAGGGGTAGGTGGCGGGCATGGTGATCAGGGCAGCTCGGCCAGGACGGTCTCGCCGCCGACGGCGCGCTGCCCCGTCGCGACCGTGACCCGCGCCCCGGCGGGCAGGTAGGTGTCGACGCGCGAGCCGAACCGGATGAGCCCGAAGGTCTCACCCGCGGCGACCTCGGCTCCGGGGCGGACGTCGCACACGATGCGCCGGGCGATGAGCCCCGCGATCTGGACGACCCCGATCCGCGTGCCGTCCTCGGCCTCGAAGAGGACGGCGTTGCGCTCGTTGTCCTCGCTGGCCTTGTCCAGGTCGGCCGACAGGAACGCACCCGGCCGGTACTCGACGTCGACGACGCGGCCGTCCAGCGGCACGCGCTGGGTGTGCACGTCCAGCACCGAGAGGAAGACGCTGACCCGCGGCGCCTTCTCGCGGGGGAGGTCGAGCTCGGGCGGCGGGACGACGTCCTCGATCGTCGCGACGGTGCCGTCCGCCGGCGCGAGGACGACGCCGTCGAGGGGCGGGGGCACCCGGTGGGGGTTGCGGAAGAACGCGGCGGTGGCGGCGGTGGCGAGCGCACCGAGCAGCGCACCCCGGCCCGTCACCAGGCACAACGCGGTGGCGACCCCGCCGACGGCAGCGACGATCGGGCGTCCGCCGGGGTGCATCGGGGGGATCGCCGCGCGGATCAGCCTGGCCATGTGGGTCGGCGAGATCCCCGGAGGGGACACGCCGGAGAGGTCGGCCGGAGGCGTCTCGTGGCGCACGGGCCGCTACGCTACGCGCACTCGCCGGCCCGTCGCGGCCGGGCCCGCCGATCATCGAGGGTGCTGATCGGGCCGTCCGGTGCAGATCCGGGACACAAAAAGGGCCGGGGCCGTCATCCCCCGAGACGACGACCCCGGCCGTGGAACCGCTCGTCCGCTCCCCAGCGACGGGCGGTAGGCCTTTTTGATCCGGTGCCTGGTTACCCAGCCACGCCGGACAGTATCCTCAGCGCTCCTACGTTCGTCCAGATCACCGGCAAGGATGCCGCCAATCTGCACCGAACGGCCGAACCTTCATCTGGTACGACGCTCCGCCGCCTCCGGATGTTGCAGGTTCCGTGTGTGACCTGTACCACATTACCCTCGGGTGCGTTCACCCGTCCAGCAGCCAGACCTCGACCGGCGTACCGGCCGCGACCTCGGTGACCTCCTCCGGGAGCACCACGAAGCACTCCGCGCGGGCCAGCGACCCCAGCAGGTGCGACGCCGGCCCGCCGATCTCGCGTACCTCGCCCGTCACCGCGTCCAGCAGGCCCCTGCGGAACTGCCGCTTGCCCGGGATCGACACGAGCTTCTCCGCGAGCGCGGCGCTGACGACGGGACGCAGCACGTGCGGGTGCCCGAGCGCGGCCCGCAGCGCCGGGCGGACGAACACCTCGAACGACACCTGCGAGCTCACCGGGTTGCCCGGCAGCGTCACGACTCCCACGTCCGCGGCATCGACCCGGAACCGACCCGCACCCTGCGGACCGCCCGGCTGCATCCCGACGCGCACGAAGTGCACGCCGCGGCCCGTGAACGCGTCCTTCACGACCTCGTAGGCGCCCGCGCTCACCCCTCCCGAGGTGAGGACGAGGTCGACGTCCCCGCGCACGAGACGGCCCGCCAGCCGCTGCGTGAACTCCTCGACGTCGTCCGGGACGAACCGCAGCAGCTCCGCCGCACCGCCCGCCTCCTCGACCGCCGCGGCGAGCATCGGCCCGTTCGACTCGTAGATCTGCCCCGGCTGGAGCGGCGTGCCCGGCGCGACGAGCTCCGAACCCGTCGACAGCACCAGGACGAGCGGGCGGCGGCGCACGGGCAGCGTCGCGAGGCCGACGGCGGCCGCCACCCCGATCTGCGGCGCACCGAGCACCGTGCCCGCAGCGAGGACGGTGTCGCCCACCCGGACGTCCTCCCCCGCCCGGCGCACCGCGGTGCCGGCGGGGACGGCCTCGGCGATCCGCACCCGCTGCGTGCCGCCGTCGGTGAGCTCCACCATCACGACGGCGTCCGCGCCCTCCGGGAGCGGCGCGCCCGTCATGATCCGGTGGGCGGTGCCCGGCTCCAGCACCGGGACGTCCGTACGGCCCGCCGGGATGTCCGCCGCGACGGGTAGCTCGACGGGCGCCCCGGCGACCGCTCCCGCGATCTCCGCGGCGCGCACGGCGTAGCCGTCCATGGCGGAGTTGTCGAACGACGGCAGCGCCACCGCGGCCACGACGTCCGCGCCGAGCACCCGGCCCCGCGCGCGGGCCAGCGGCACGTCCTCCAGCGGCATCGGGGGGAGGAGGGCGGCCACCGCCGCGCGGTGCTCGTCGACGGTCCGGGCGGCCTTCGCGGTGCTCGTCACGGCCCCCCATCCTGCCCGGACGGCGCCGCGGACGACCCACCGGGCGCAGCCCTGCGAGCGAACTTGCACTCGCCCGACCCGAGTGCTAGAACCGGCAGTGGCATCCGACTGGCACTCGTCGTGTTCGAGTGCCAAGCAGATCGTCAGTGTCGGGTCGGCGAGGCCGGCGCAGGGTTGCCGGCCGTCCGTCGCGGGCGCGGGCCCGACGAGTCGTCCCCCTACGGAGGAACACTTCCCCATGGCGAAGATGATCGCTTTCGACGAGGAGGCACGCCGCGGGCTCGAGCGCGGCATGAACGTCCTCGCCGACGCCGTCCGCGTGACGCTGGGCCCGCGCGGCCGCAACGTCGTGCTGGAGAAGAAGTGGGGTGCCCCCACCATCACCAACGATGGTGTGAGCATCGCCAAGGAGATCGAGCTCGAGGACCCGTGGGAGAAGATCGGGGCCGAGCTCGTCAAGGAGGTCGCCAAGAAGACCGACGACATCGCGGGTGACGGCACCACCACCGCGACGGTCCTGGCGCAGGCGCTGGTCCGCGAGGGCCTGCGCAACGTGGCCGCGGGTGCGAACCCGATGGCCCTCAAGCGTGGTATCGAGAAGGCCGTCGAGGCCGTCTCCGAGGCGCTGCTGAAGAGCGCCAAGGAGGTCGAGACCAAGGAGCAGATCGCCGCCACCGCGTCGATCTCCGCCGCCGACAAGGCGATCGGCGACCTGATCGCCGAGGCCATGGACAAGGTCGGCAAGGAAGGCGTCATCACCGTCGAGGAGTCGCAGACCTTCGGGCTCGAACTCGAGCTCACCGAGGGCATGCGCTTCGACAAGGGCTACATCTCGCCCTACTTCGTGACCGACGCCGAGCGCATGGAGGCCGAGCTCGAGGACCCGTACGTCCTACTCGTCTCCTCGAAGATCGCGACGGTCAAGGACCTGCTCCCGCTGCTGGAGAAGGTCATGCAGACCGGCAAGCCGCTCGCCGTGATCGCCGAGGACGTCGAGGGCGAGGCCCTGGCCACCCTGGTCGTCAACAAGATCCGCGGCACGTTCAAGTCCGTCGCCGTGAAGGCCCCGGGCTTCGGTGACCGCCGCGAGGCGATGCTGGCCGACATGGCCATCCTCACCGGCGGCGAGGTCATCTCGGAGAAGGTCGGCCTCAAGCTGGAGAACGCCGACCTGACGCTGCTCGGCCGCGCACGCAAGGTCGTCGTCTCCAAGGACGAGACCACGATCGTCGACGGCGCGGGCGATGCCGACCAGATCGCGGGCCGGGTCAACCAGATCCGCAACGAGATCGAGAAGACCGACTCCGACTACGACCGCGAGAAGCTGCAGGAGCGGCTGGCCAAGCTCGCGGGCGGGGTCGCGGTCATCAAGGCCGGTGCCGCCACCGAGGTCGAGCTCAAGGAGCGCAAGCACCGCATCGAGGACGCCGTCCGCAACGCCAAGGCGGCCGTCGAGGAGGGCATCGTCGCCGGCGGCGGCGTCGCCCTCATCCAGGCCGGCGCGGGCGTCTTCGAGGGCCTTGGCCTCGACGGCGACGAGGCCACCGGCGCGAACATCGTCAAGGTCGCGCTGGAGGCCCCGCTCAAGCAGATCGCCGTCAACGCCGGCCTCGAGGGCGGCGTCGTGGCGGAGCGGGTCCGCTCGCTCCCCGCGGGCGAGGGCCTCGACGCCTCCACCGGTGAGTACACGGACCTGATCAAGGCCGGCATCATCGACCCGGCCAAGGTCACGCGCTCGGCGCTGCAGAACGCGGCGTCCATCGCGGCCCTGTTCCTCACCACCGAGGCCGTCATCGCCGACAAGCCGGAGAAGACCCCGGCCCCGGCGGGTGGCGCGCCCGACATGGGCGGCATGGACTTCTGAGTCCTTCCGCAGGGGCGGTACCCGGTTCGCCGGGTGCCGCCCCTGCGGCGTCTCCGGGCATGATCATTGGTTGCGGGACATGAGGTGCGCCGGTGCAGGTCATGTCTCGGAACCGGTGATCATGTCGGTGTGGCGGGCCACCGTGCCCGCGGCCCGCTCCGCCAGCATCGCCCGCAGCTCGGGCGGGTCCAGCGCCTCGACGTCCGGGCTCAGCTGCCACAGCACCCCCGCGGCGTGGCGGAGGTCGCCGAAGTCGCAGCTCAGTACGTCCCAGCCGGCGTCGGTGCCGTGCGCGTCGACGTCTCGCGCCACCGCGGCCAGCGCCGCGCGCCGCTCGGGCAGGATCCGCAGCCGCACACGCACCCGCGGCAGGCTCGCCCGGAACCGGTCGCGCCGCTCCGCCCACGCATGCCGCAGGTCGACCGGCCGGCCCGCCGCGGGCTCGTCGAGCTCCGCGACCTCCCGCACCCGCGAGAGGCGGTACGTGCGCTCCTCGCCGTCGCGGGTGGCGAGCAGGTACCAGCGGCCCGCCGCCTCCACCAGCCCGACCGGGTCGACCGTCCGCCAGCGCGGCTCCTCGCCCCGGGCGGCGTAGCGCAGCCGCAACCGGCGCCGCGCGAACACCGCCCGCTGGACGGCGAGCAGGCGCGCCCGGGCGCTGACGTCCTCGGGATCGGCGGTGCCCAGCATCCGCTCGGGGCTGACGAGCACCCGTTCCGCGGCCGTGGTCGCGACCTCGCGCTGCGCCTGCGGCAGGGCCGCCACCACCTTGCGCATGGCGGCCGCCAGCTCCGGCCCCACACCCGGCCGCGCCCCCGCGACCAGCAGCGCCCGGGCCTCGTCGAGCGTGAGCCCGGTGAGATCGGTCGACCAGCCCGGCAGCAGCGCGAACCCGCCCGCCCGACCCCGCTCGGCGTAGACGGGGACGCCCGCGGCCGAGAGCGCCTCGACGTCGCGCAGCACGGTGCGGGTGGAGCACTCCAGCTCACGGGCCAGCGCGGCCGCCGACATCCGGCCGCGATGGCGCAGCAGCAGCACGAGCGACAGCAGGCGATCGGCGCGCACGGTCGTCAGAGTGCCAGGAAAACACGACAGGACATGTCATCTTTGCGCACGAGAGTGGCGCCATGACCGACTACAGCGATCCCCGCCCCTTCTACGACCGCGCTCTCGTCCACGTCCGGGCGCTCATGGCCGCCGTCCGCCCCGACCAGCTCGGCGACCCGACGCCGTGCGCCGACTTCGACGTCCGCACCCTGCTGAGCCACCTGCTCGCCACCGTCGACCGCGCCCGCGTCGTCGGCGCGGGCGAGCCGCCCTTCTCGGTGCCGTCGTTCGTCACCGGGGTGGCCGACGACGGGTGGGTCGACGCCCACCGCGAGGCCACCGAGCGGATGTGGACGGTGTGGTCCGACGACGCCCGTCTCGACGCGCCCGTCGAGGTGCCGTGGGGCCACGTCGCCGGCCGCGATGCCCTGTGGGGCTACGTCAACGAGACCGTCGTGCACGCCTGGGACCTGGCCGTCGCCACCGGCCAGGACCCGGAGGCCGACCCCGATCTCGCCGAGGCCACGCTCGCCGCCGCGCGCCGCTACCTCCCGGCCGGCCCGCGCGAGGGGTTCCCGTTCGACCCGGCCGTCGAGCCCGCGCCCGACGCCGGCCCCACGGAGCGGCTCGCCAACTGGAGCGGCAGGCGCTCGCGTCCGGCGCTCGTCGGATCGTAGGGTCGGCCGGCTGCGGGCGACCCGACGACCAGGCCCGCCGGAGGGGGTGGCCCGTGCGTGCCTGGATGACGTCGGCGCTGGAGTCGATGCGGCCTGCGCCGATCGGCTACCGCCGCGCGGACCTCCTGCGCGGCGGGCTCGGCGCGCTCCTCGGCATCGCGGTCGCCGCGCTCACGGCCCGGCTCGTCCCCGGTGGGCCGCCGCTCCTGCCCTACATCGTGGCCCCGATGGGCGCGACGGCCGTCCTGCTGTTCGCCGCACCGGCGAGCCCGCTGGCGCAGCCGTGGCCGGTGCTGGCGGGCAACATCGCATCGACGCTCGTCGGGGTCACCGCAGGGCGGCTCCTCCCGGGCGTCACCCTCGCGGCGTCGGTGGCCGTCGCGGCCGCGATCGTCGTGATGATGCTGCTGCGCTGCGTGCATCCGCCGGGCGGGGCCTGCGCGCTGTTCGCCGCCGTCGGCGCCCCGGCGGTGACGGCGCACGGCTACCTGTTCGCGCTGTGGCCGGTCGGGGTCAACACGGTGTGCCTGCTCGTCGTCGGGGCGCTGGTGAACAACCTCACCGGACGCCCGTACCCGCACGTCCCGGCGCCGCCACCATCGTCGGCCCCGACCCAGCGGGTCGGCATCGGCATCGACGACATCCGCGAGGCCATGGCGCGCCTCGACCAGGGCCTCGACGTGCTTCCGGGCGACGTCGCCACGCTCGTGCGCGAGGCCGAGACCCAGGCGCTGGACCGGCGCCTCGGCCGGCTGCGCTGCGGCGACGTGATGGTCCGCGACGTGCGCACGCTGCGTCCCACGGAGTCGATCTACCGCGCCCGGCTGCTCATGGAGCAGCACCGGGTCAAGGCCCTGCCGGTGATCGACGACGAGCACCGGGTCGTGGGCATCGTGACCGTGTACGACCTGTTCAACCTGGACCTGGTCAACCTCGACCCGGTGGCGACCGTGATGAGCAGCCCGGTCACCACGGTCGGGACGGACACACCGGTCGCGCGGCTGGTCGCGCTGATGGCCGATCTCGGCCTGCGCCACCTCCCCGTCGTCGACGACGAGGGGCGGCTCGCCGGTCTCGTCACCCGCGCGGAGCTGATCGCCGTGCTGAACCGGGCGATCGTCGCCGGCTGAGTGGTGGCGCGCCTCGCAGCATCCGTCGGCGCTCACGATCGCGAGTTGTCGACGCCGGCACGATCCGTCGGGCACGATCTGGCCCATGGTGCCGCCGCGGCGGGGAAGGATGGAGGCGGTCGAGCGCTCCGCCCCCGTGACGACCCTGGAGCTGTTCTTCGACCTGGTCTTCGTGTTCGCGCTGACGCAGGTCACCGCGTGGATGGCGAAGGGCGTGGGCGCGCCGACCACCGAGAACGTCGTGCGCGGGGTGCTGATCGTCGTGATCCTCTGGTGGAGCTGGGTCGGCTTCGCCTGGCTGTGCAATGTCGTGAAGGCGGACGAGGGCGCGGTCCGGGTCGGGATGTTCCTCGCGATGGCCGTCATGTTCGTGGCGGCGCTGACGATCCCCGAGGCGTTCGTGGACATCCCGGGCGGCCTGTACGGGCCGGCGGTGTTCGCGGCCTGCTACTTCGCTGCGAGGGTCGTCCACATCGGCATGTTCTGGCTGGCCAGTCGCGAGGACCCACAGCTGCGCTCGCAGCTCGTGCGCTTCGCGGTTCCGACGGCCTGGGGAACGATCATGCTGCTCGTGGCCGCCCAGACGGAGGGCACGACGCAGACGGTGCTGTGGGCCGTGGCCCTGCTGGGCGACCTCGCCGGCACCCGGGTGTCCGGCAACCAGTGGCGGATCCACTCGCCGACGCAGTTCGCCGAGCGGCACGGGCTCATCATCATCGTGGCGCTCGGGGAGAGCATCGTCTCGATCGGGGTCGGCGTCGTGAACCTGCCGATCTCCTGGCCGATCATCGCCGCCTCCGCGCTCGGGCTGGCCGTCGTCGGAGCGCTCTGGTGGGCCTACTTCGACGTCACGGCGCTGGTGACGGAGCGGGCGTTCGCGGCGGCTGAGGGCGAGGAGCGGATCCGCATCGCCCGCGGCGGGTACACGTTCCTGCACCTGCCGATGATGATCGGCATCATCCTGCTGGCGCTCGGGCTGAAGAAGGCGATGAACTACATCGCGGGCGACTCCGGACACCACCTGAGCGACCCGCTGTACGGGGTGTCGCTGATCGCCCTCCTCGGCGGCACAGTGCTGTACCTGGCAGGGCACGCCGGGTTCCTCCGGTACGTGGCGGGGCAGGTGAGCCCGGTACGGCTGGTGACGATCGCGGTGCTCGTGGCGCTCCTGCCGGTGGCCTGGTTCCTGCCGGCCATCGTCACGCTGGCGCTGCTCGCCGCGGTGCTGTGCACCATGATCGCCTACGAGGCACACCGGTACGCGGAGGCGCGGCACACGGTCCGCCATGAGGAGCACGAGGGGTGATGCCGCCCGGGCTACAGCAGGCCCGCCTCGCTCGCCTTCCCGATGGCCTCGACGCGGTTGCGGGCGCCCAGCTTGTGCAGGGCCGCCTGCAGGTAGGTCTTGACGGTGTTGCGGGCGAGCCCCGTGCTCCTCGCGATCTCGGGGTTCGTGCGGCCCTGCGCGGCGAGCCGGAGCACCTCGTACTCGCGGCGGGTGAGGCCACTGCGGTCCAGCGCCGCCTGGCGGTCGGCCGGGTCCGTGCTCATCCGCGGATCGGCCACCCGTTCACCGCGCAGCACGCTGCGCAGGGCCGCGACGAGGTCGGTGGCCGCGGCGTCCTTGAGCAGGGCACCGTGCGCGCCCGCGTCGAGTGCGGCCTGCACGCCGTGGTGGTCGCCGTGCGCGGTGAAGACGACGACGCGCGCCGCGGGGCAGCGCTCGCGCAGCCCGGCGACGACCTCGGGGGCGAGCATGTCGGGCAGGCGCAGGTCCAGCAGCACGATGTCCGGACGGAGCACGGGGGCGCGTTCGAGGGCGTTGCGACCGCTCTCGGCGGAGCCGACGACGGTGAGGCCCGGGTCGCCGCGCAGGAGGAGCACCACCCCGTCCCGGACGACGGGATGGTCGTCGACGACCATGACGCGGGCGGCCGTCACGGGCGGACTCCCGTCGCACACACCGCAGCACGGTCACACAACCCGCAGACGGTGGGTGCCGCCGCCCCACGGTATGTGCCGGGCCGCGTCACGGGCCGACCTCCGGGCCGGGGACCAGCATCCGCAGGGTGGAGCCGCCGTCCTCGTCGTGGACGAGGCTGACCCGGCCCCCGAGGCGCGCGGCACGCTCGGCCAGCAGCCGGATCCCGAAGCCACTGCCGTCCTCGTGGGCGGGGCCGTCCTGGGCGGTGCCGTCGTCGGCGACCGCGACCTGCACGCCGCCGTCCACCTCGCCGAGGCTGACCACCACGGTGTGGACGCCCTGCGCGTGCTTCTCGACGTTGAGCAGGCCCTCGCGGACGGTGCCGACCAGCAGGCCCGTGCGTTCCACGTCGAGCGGCGCCACGTCGCAGAGCTGCACGAACCGGGCCTGGACTCCGGTGCGGGCCGCGAAGCTGCGGCAGTGCTCGGCCAGCTCGATCGGCAGGGCCCGCTCGGGGCTGGTCTCGGACAGCGCGAGCAGCGCCTCGCGCAGCGCGCGCGACGCCGCCGACACGTCCGACTCCAGCCGCCCCAGCCGGGTGGCCAGCAGCGGGTTGTCGGGCAGCGCCGTCCGCAGGTCGCGCACCTGGGCACCGATCGAGAACAGCATCGCGCCGACGGAGTCGTGCAGGGAGGTCTGCATGCGGCGGCGCTCGGCGGCGACGGCGTCGTAGCGCGCGGCATCGGCGCGCTCCGCCACCTGCAGGGCGCGCGACGCCTGGCGGGCGACGCCCTCCATGGCGCGCACGGCGTCGTCGCCGAACTCACCCGGCCCGCGCAGCGCTGCGTAGGCGATGGCGGCGGTGCCGGTGCCGTCCGCGCGTGCGACGGGGACGGCGGCCATCGCCGAGAGTGCCTCGCGGCAGACGTGCACATCGTAGTCGTGTGTGATCGCCGGTGAGGTGACGTAGTCGCTCACCCGGACCGGGCGGCCCAGCGACAGCACCCGCCCGCCGATCCCGCGCCCCTCGGGGACGACGAGGTCGCGCAGCGCGTCCGTACGGTTGCCGGAGAGCCAGCGGATGACGAGGTGGCGCGGGCTCTCCAGGTCGGCGACGAAGCCGATGTCGGCGCCCGCCGCGTCCCGCGCGACCTGCGCCGCCCCGCGCAGCGCGAGGACCCGGTCCAGGACGGCGACGAGTCCTTCCCGGTCCGCGAGGAGAACGTCGAGCAGGTGGGCCTGCTCGAGGGCTCGTTCAGCTGCCCGATCGCTCGACGGCATCCACCGACGATCGCACATACGCGGTGCGGTACGGCACCTCCGGGTGCAGATGCGCGGGCAGGTCCCGGCTGCAGACCTGCCGGTCCCGGTGTGCGCACATACGGCCCAGCACCACCGCGGTACCCACGGCGAGGGCGGTCCAGACGACCAGACCGACCGCGATCGAGCTGAGCAGTAGTGCCACGTCACTCCTCGGTGCCAGGGGTTGCGTCATTGTGTGCATCCTCACTGGCCCCGGGGCAATACCGTGCCCCGATCGAAGGCATCCCGATCGGGCGAGTGGTGACGCGTCGTCGACCACCCGCCCGTGATCGTCACCGAGCGTGCCGACGGCTCGCCCCGACGGCCGCACCGGACTGCACGGGGCGCGACGGTCTGGAACGGCCCCGAACGGTGTCGCCGCGCAGGTCGGAGCCGGTCCACCACTCGCGGGACCCCGGCGTGGGAGGCCCGTCAGCCGACGTCCGGCAGTGCGGGCCCGAGCAGGTCGTCCGCGTCCACGATCCGGTAGGCGTAGCCCTGCTCGGCGAGGAACCGCTGGCGGTGCAGCGCGTAGTCCGCGTCGACGGTGTCCCGCGAGACGATCGAGTAGAAGTGTGCCTGCCGCCCGTCCCCCTTGGGTCGCAGGAGCCGGCCGAGCCGCTGCGCCTCCTCCTGGCGCGACCCGAACGTCCCCGAGACCTGCACCGCGACGCTCGCCTCGGGCAGGTCGATCGAGAAGTTGGCGACCTTCGACACCACCAGCACCGGGATCTCGCCGCGGCGGAACCGGTCGTACAGCGCCTCGCGCTCGCGGTTCTTCGTCGAGCCCTGCACGATCGGCGCGTCCAGCGCCTCGCCGAGTTCCTCCAGCTGCTCCAGGTAGGCGCCGATCACCAGCGCAGGCTCGCCCGGATGGCGGGCGAGCACCGCCTTGACGACGTTCAGCTTCGTGTGTGCCGTGGAGGCGACCCGGTAGCGCTCGTCGGCATCCGCGACGGCGTAGCCCATCCGCTCGTCGTCGGTGAGCGTCACCCGCACCTCGACGCACTCCGCGGGCGCGATCCACCCCTGCGCCTCGATGTCGCGCCACGGGGCGTCGTAGCGCTTCGGGCCGATGAGGGAGAAGACGTCGCCCTCGCGGCCGTCCTCGCGCACCAGCGTGGCGGTGAGGCCGAGGCGGCGGCGCGACTGCAGGTCGGCCGTCATCCGGAACACCGGTGCCGGCAGCAGGTGCACCTCGTCGTAGATGACCAGGCCCCAGTCCCGGGAGTCGAAGAGCTCCAGGTGGCGGTACTCGCCCTTCGATCTGCGGGTCATCACCTGGTACGTCGCGATCGTGACGGGCCGGACCTCCTTGCGCTCGCCGGAGTACTCGCCGATCTCGTCCTCGGTGAGCGACGTGCGCGCCAGGAGCTCGCGGCGCCACTGCCGGCCCGCGACGGTGTTCGTGACGAGGATCAGCGTCGTGGCCCGCGCCTGCGCCATCGCGGCCGCGCCGACCAGCGTCTTGCCCGCCCCGCAGGGCAGCACGACCACCCCGGAACCGCCGGCCCAGAAGCCCTCGACGGCCGCACGCTGGTAGTCGCGCAGGTGCCACCCGTCCTCGCGCAGGTCGATCGGGTGCGCCTCACCGTCGACGTAGCCCGCGAGATCCTCCGCCGGCCAGCCCACCTTGAGCAGCGCCTGCTTGAGGTGCCCGCGCTCCGACGGGTGCACGACCACGGTGTCCTCGTCGATCCGCGCGCCGAGGAGCGGGGCGATCTTCCTGTTGCGCAGCACCTCCGCCAGCACCGCGCGGTCCGTTGTCGCGAGGACCAGCCCGTGGACGGGCGAGTTCGTGAGCTGCAGGCGGCCGTAGCGGCCCATGGTGTCCACGACGTCCACCAGGAGGGGCTGGGGCACGGCGTAGCGCGAGAAGCGCACCAGCGCGTCCACGACCTGCTCGGCGTCGTGCCCGGCCGCGCGGGCGTTCCACAGCGCCAGCGGCGTGACCCGGTAGGTGTGGACGTGCTCGGGCGCCCGCTCCAGCTCGGCGAACGGGGCGATGGCCATGCGCGCGTCCGCCGAGTCCGGGTGGTCGACCTCGAGCAGCAGCGTCTTGTCGGACTGGACGATCAGGGGTCCTTCGGGCACGTGTTCTCCCTACCGCACGACACCGACAACCGGCGCGCCGGCGGGTGAGGAGCGACCTCGGCGACGGGGGCTGCGAGGGCGCCTGTCGACACCTGTTTACACTGCTGCATCCCGAAACAGGCACGCTCAGGACGCACAACTGCTCGTGGGAGACCCTACCGGGTCGACTTGGCACCTGCCCGCAACATGGGCGCGTGTCGAGCCACACGGGCCACCACACGAATGACACAAGATCCGACGACTCTCCCGATGCCCATCGTGCGGCTCCCCGCCACCGTTCCCCGCACGCCTCGACCGTTCGCCGCAGCGCGGTGTCGGTCCGACGTTCACGGCTTCACGTGCCGCGACGCGGGCATGTCAGAGTTCCTCGGATCGTCGCCGAACGGGGCGTCGGCGCCCGGCACCCCGTCACAGCACGACAGCGAGGGGACGCGCCCGTGAACAGCCCACTACCGAGGGCCTCCTGGTCCGAACGGATCCAGCCACGAAGCTGGCCCCTGCCGGTCAAGCTCGTCGCGGTGATCGCGGTGCCCGCGCTGTTCGCCCTCGTCCTCGGGGTGCTGCGCGTCCTCGACCAGAGCACCGCCGCAGCGGACTTCGACCGGATCGACCGGATCGCGGCCGTCCAGGAGCGCTACGCCGCGCTCGCCGGCAGGCTGCAGGAGGAGCGGCTGGCCGCCGTCGAGTTCGTCGCGGTCCGCGACCGCAGGGACCCCGCCCCGTTCGAGGCCGCCACGCGCGCGACCGACCAGGCCCGCACCGACGCCGCAGAGCTGCTCGGCGACCAGTCCGACCTCAACGCCGGCTCCGTGGGCGCGCTGCGCCAGGTCGAGAACACCTACTTCCGGCTCACCCAGCTGCGCCGCCAGGTCCTCACCGGCGCGAACGACGCCACCGACCTGCAGGCCCAGTACAAGGTCGTCGTCGAGCCGTTGCTCGTGTTCGACACCGCGCTGACCCGCCAGCTCACCGATCCCGAGACCAGCGGGCTCGCCCAGGCCGTCGGCGCGCTCGGCGAGGCCCGCGAGCAGGTGGCCGCCCAGCAGGCCGTCGTCGCCGCGGCGCTCGCGGCCGGCAGCCTCTCCGACGCCCAGGCGGACGCCCTGGGAGCCGCGGACGCACGCCTCGCCACGGCCACCGCCACCGTCCGGTCCGTGCTGAGCGACGAGCAGCAGACGCGCTACACCGACTTCGCCGGCTCCGTGGCCGCCACCCGCGAGCAGCTCAAGCAGAGCGTCGTGGACCGCGGGCGCGCGAACCTCCCGCTCGAGGTCGCCCCGGACGCATGGAACGCGGCGTCGGCGGCCGTCCTGTCCGAGATCGACTCGGCCGCTTCCGGTGCACGGTCCGAGCTGGGCGAGGTCACCGCCACGCAGAAGGAGGCCGCCAGCAACCTGGCCGGCATCAGCAGCGTCATCCTGCTGCTCGCCATCCTCCTCGGCGCCGCGGTCGTCTACGTCGTGGCCAAGTCCCTCATCACGTCGCTGCGGACGCTGCGCACCTCCGCACTCGACGTGGCCGACCGCAAGCTCCCCAGCGCCGTCCAGAGCATGCGCGACGGCGCGATCCCGGACGTCGACGTCAAACCCGTCCCCGTGACGACCCGCGAGGAGATCGGCCAGGTGGCCCGCGCGTTCGACGCGGTGCACAGCCAGGCCGTCCGCCTCGCCGCCGAGCAGGCCACGCTGCAGGCCAACGTCTCCAACATGTTCGCCAACCTCTCCCGCCGCAGCCAGGCGCTGGCCGAGCGCCAGCTCAAGCTCATCGAGCAGCTGGAGAGCAACGAGCAGGACCCCGACCAGCTCGCCAACCTGTTCCAGCTGGACAGCCTCGCCACCCGGATGCGGCGCAACTCCGAGAACCTCCTGGTCCTCTCCGGCACCGACCTCTCCAAGCGGGCCACCCAGCCCGTCCCGGTCGTGGACGTCCTGCGCGCAGCGGTCTCCGAGGTCGAGCAGTACCAGCGGGTGGTCGTGCAGTCGCCGCCGGACGCCACGATCGCCGGCCGGGCCGCGAGCGACATCGTCCACCTGCTCGCGGAGCTGGTCGACAACGCGACGAACTTCTCCCCGCCGGACACGCAGGTCGTCATGTCCAGCCAGCGGACCTCGGACGGCGCGATCCTCATCGAGATCCTGGACCGGGGCGTCGGCATGAGCGGCGAGGAGGTCGACACCGCCAACGAGCGCCTCGCCCGCCCCACCGCCGTGGACGTCTCGGTGTCCCGGCGGATGGGCCTGTTCGTGGTCGGCCGCCTGGCCGCCCGGCACGGTCTCGGGGTCCGCCTCGGCGGCGGGTCCGGTGGCACCACGGCCTCCGTCACCGTGCCCGGCTACCTGGTCACGGCCGGTCCCGGCGCCGAAGCCGGCGGCACGTCCTCGAGCACGCCGCCCACCCCGTCCACGCCCCCGACGCCGGGCCCGGACACATTCGTCCCGTCGCTGCGCGGCCCGGGCGAGCAACGCCCCGCCCCGCTGTCCGCGCTCGTCGCGGGCGGCGACGCCCCACCCGGGAGCCCCGGTGGCCCCCTGCCCGGCCCCCCCGCCCGCCGCCCCGGCCCGAACGGGGTCCCGACGGCCCCCGTCAACGGTCTGGGTGGCGCGGCGAACGGCCTCGGCCCCGACCACGGCCGCAACGGCTCCACGCCCGACCGGCGCGGGCCGGCTGCCCCTGGTCCGGACACCGGCTCGGCCTCCGACCTCCCGCTGCGCCACCCCGGGCAGATGCTCGGCCAGGTGCCGCCTGCGGCACCGGGCGTCGAGCGGTCCGGCACGCAGCACACGCCCCGACCCTCCGGCGCCTCACGCACTCCCGGCGAGCTCTTCGACCCGCCCGGCCCGTCCGGCCCGTCCGAGAGCTCGGGGGCGTTCGCGCTGCGGCCGAGCCCGAACGGCCACGTCGAGCAGCCGGGGTCGTTCGCCCGGCCCCCGGAGGACCTGGATCGCCGCACGGCGATGCCCGGTGCCGGCGAGCGGGGTGGTCCGGCCGGGCCCGGCGAGGCGGAGCGGCCCGGTGTCGCCCGCCCGCACGGGAACCCGAGCGGCCGCGACGGCAACCGGCCCGGTGCGTTCCCCACGGGCCTGCAGGCTCCCGGCCCGGCCGGGCCGCTGCCCGTCCGCCGACCAGGCGAGGCGCTGACCGGCGACCGGTCCTCGCCACGAGCGCCCGGGTCGCCGCGCCCGGCGGGCGCCGCGGACGGCGACCGGCCCACGCCGGCTGAGCCGCCGACCCCGGCGACGGAGGCGTTCCTCGCGCAGAACCCCGCCCCGCCGCTGCGGCCCGGATCGGATCGCGCGCAGGGCGACGACGCCGCTCGGACGGCGTCCGGCCCGTCCACCCCGCAGCGGGCCGCCGCAGGCTCCCCGACCAGGCCCGGCACACCCGCCGAACCCGGTACCCCGGCCCGTGCGGGATCGGGTGACTCGGCGACGGACGGACCGGCCGGCCCGCAGCCGGGAACGGCGGACCCGGGCACGCCCCTGGCCGGCCCGGCGACCTCCGCCGGCGCCGAGGGCGCCCGCGGGACGGGGTCGCCGGGCAGCGGCGGCACGGCCGGGACCGGTGCCGCCGGCGCCGACCGGCCGGGTGGGCCCGGCGAGACGGCCGACCCCGCCGTCCCACAGCGGTCGGCCGGCGCCGACCGGCCGGCGGCCCCCGACGCCACCGGGGCGCCCCGGCCGGGCGACCCCGGCCCGGGCGCCGCAGGGCGGCCCGGCGATCCGGCCGGCTCGGCCGAGACGTCGAAGCCCGCCGCGGCTCCGGACGCGCCCGCCGCGCCGGGCACGACAGGCCCCGCGGCCCCGGGTCCCGCCGAGGGCTCGTCGCGCCCGTCCGTCCCTGCGAGCGGGGCCGGCTCGGTCGCGGCCGCCGTCGCGGCGGCCGTCAGCCGCCCGGTGTCGGACGGCTCCGGGACCGGCGACGGTCCGGGGCCGGCGGGCCAGACCGGTGCCGACCGGACGCAAGCGGGGCCCGCCGCGGCCCTCGCGGGCGCCTCGGACGGCCCGGATCCCCGGCCCGGCAACGTCCCACCCGGCACGACCGCCCGCACCGGCGACGCCGCCTCGCGTTCCCGGCCCGGGCTCGACGCACCGGGTGCCGGCCGTCCCGGCACGCCGCCGCAGGAGGGCGGCTCCGACGGCGGTCCTGCTCATGCGCTGCGGTCGGACACCCCGCCCGCACCGGTCACGCAGCCCGGCCGGGCGCCGGGCCTCCCCGCGGGCAGCCCACCGCCCGGGCAGGACGGACCTCAGGACTCACCACTTCGCCCGCCCACCGCCGGCCGCCCGCGGCCCGGCTGGCCGGGCCGACCCGGGACGAAGGATCGCAACGCGTCGCCGAACGGCCTGGCGGGTCCCCACCGGGACCCGCGGCCCCTCGCGGGCCCGCCGTCGCAACCCGGCCCGACCGCCCGCCCCGGCAGCCGTCCGTGGCCGGGTCCCAGGCCCACCGCGCCGTGGACCCCGGGCGCGCCCGGTCCGGACCCGCAGGCACCCGGCACCCGCGCACCCGGTCCCGACCCGCACGCACCCGGCACCCGCGCGCCCGGCGGCCCCGGGGCCGGTGCTCCGGCGCCCGGGTCGGGGCCGGCGCCCCGCCCGGCAGCCGGCACGCCCGTCACGGCGGGTGCCGACACCGGCCAGCGGCGCCAGGACGCCCCGCAGCCCCCGGCGGACGCGCACGACGACGGCCGCGCGACGGATGCACCGCCCTCGATCGGCACCGCGCCCCCACGCACCAACGACCCCGCGGAGACGACACCGATCTTCGAGGAGATCGCCTCGGCGTGGTTCCGTGAGGATCGCCCGGTGCCCTACGAGGCCCCCCCGGAGCCCGGGCCCGATCCGCTGCCGGTCCGCGGCACCCCGCAGCGGCCGACGGCGCAGCCCCTCCCGGAGGTGAGTGCGGAGGCGCCGCCGCTCGGCACACCCGCCGCGCCCACCGCACCCGCGCCCACCGCACCCGCGCCCACCGCGCCCGCGCCCGCCGCATCCGCACCCACTGCTGCCGGCGCGTTCGCGACACCCGCCGACGACGGATGGCGCGCCTCGGCCGCAGCGGCCGAGGTCGTCGGGGAGGAGCTGACCTCCGCCGGGCTCCCGAAGCGCCGACCGCGAGCACGTCTCGTCCCGGGTGCAGCGGGCCCGGCCCCGCAGCCCGCGGACCCGGTGGGCCGCACGGGCTCGCCCGGGCACGGCGAGCAGACTGGCGCCGCTCGCACCGCGGAGGCGATCCGGAACCGCCTGGCGAGCTACCAGGACGGCGTGCGGCAGGGCCGGGAGGCACGGCTGCGCAGGATGGCGGCCGCGGCCGAGGCGGTGCAGGCCGCCGAGGCGGGCAAGGCACCGGTGTTCGCCCCGGGCAGCAACGGTCACCGCGACAAGGAGGGCTCGTGAGCCGACCGGACCTCAGCAGCTTCGGCTGGCTGGTCACCGACTTCGCCGACCGGGTACCCGGGGTGGCGCACGCCGTCGTGGTGTCCGCGGACGGGCTGCTGCTCACGGCATCCGCCCGCCTTCCACGGGATCGGGCGGACCAGCTCGCCGCCATCGCCTCGGGAGTGGTGAGTCTCACCAACGGTGCGGCCCGCTGCTTCGACGCGGGCGGCGTCGTGCAGACCATCATCGAGATGGACCACGGCATCGTGGCCCTGATGTCGATCAGCGACGGCAGCTGCCTCGCGGTGCTGGCGGCCCCGAGCTGCGACATCGGCCTCATCGGGTACGAGATGACCCTGCTGGTCGACCGGGTCGGCCAGCTCCTGACCCCCGAGCTGCGCGCCGAGCTGCAGGGCTCGTTCGCCCGCTAGGAACCCTGAACGGAGCCTGGAGTGCATCCAGTCGATTCGACCCAGCGCCCGATCGCGACGGCCGCCACGACATCGGCGAAGATCGTCGTCGCGGGTGGTTTCGGCGTCGGCAAGACCACGTTCGTCGGGTCCGTGTCGGAGATCATGCCGCTCACGACCGAGGCGGTGATGACGGAGGCGAGCGCGGGCCACGACGACCTCTCCGCCGTGCCGAACAAGCGCACGACGACGGTCGCGATGGACTTCGGACGCGTCTCGCTGGACCAGGATCTGATCCTGTACCTCTTCGGAACGCCGGGTCAGGACCGCTTCTGGTTCATGTGGGACGATCTGGTGCGCGGCGCGATCGGTGCCGTGGTGCTCGTCGACACCCGCCGACTGGCGGACTCGTTCGCGGCGATCGACTTCTTCGAGGACCGTGGGCTGCCCTACCTCGTCGGGCTGAACTGCTTCGACGGGATCCTGGCCCACCGCGTCGAGGACGTCCGGGAGGCGATGTCGATCGACCCGAGCGTGCCCATGTTCGGTTGTGACGCGCGCAACCGGGAGTCGGTGAAGCAGACGTTGATCGCGCTGGTCGAGCACGCGATGCGGCACTGGATGCAGTCGGGGGTGCGGTGAGGCGGTCCCGTCGTCTCGTCGCGGCCGCGTGCGCCGCCGCGACGGTCCTGCTCGCGGGCTGCAGCGGGACCGGGGAGCCGTCGGTCCCGGACGACCCCGACGTCGTCCGCATCGGCCTGCTGTCCTCGCTGTCGGAGCCGTACGCGGCACTCGGCGAGGCCGCGAACCGCGGGGCGAAGCTGGCGCTGCTGGAGGCGGGCGGCACGCTCGTCGGGGACGGTCCGCTGGACGCGGTGCGGGGCGCCCGGGTGGCGGGCAAGCCGGTACAGCTGTTCGTCGAGGGCTCGGACCCGGCGTCCCCCGACGTCGCGGTGAGCGCGGCGCGGCGGCTGGTGGAGCTGCGGGGTGTGGACGTGATCGTCGGCCCGACGTCGGGCGACGAGGGCCTCGCGGTGAAGAACTACGTCGCGGGCGTCCCGGACGTCACGCTGGTCAGCGGCATGTCCGCAGCGCAGAACCTGACGTTGCGCGACCCCGAACCGAACGTGTTCCGGTTCTCCGGCGACGGTGCCCAGTGGATGGCCGGCCTCGGCGCGTACGCGGCGCAGCGCTACGACCGGGTCGTGACGGTCGCGGAGATCGACTCGTACCCGTACGACCAGGTCGGCGGGTTCCTCACGGAGTACTGCGGGCCGGAGCGGTCGGTGGTGAAGCGGCTGTGGATCCCGCGGGGCGCCACGGACTTCGCCGCCTACGTCGACCAGGTCCCGGCCGACGTCGACGCGGTGTTCCTCGCGCTGGACGGCGAGGCCGCGGTGGGCTTCATCCGCGAGCTCGACGCGCAGACCGACGCGGACCTGCCCATCCTGGCGGGCAGCCTCACCTTCGACGCGGCGGCGATCGAGGAGCTCGGGGACCGGCTGGAGGGCACCGTGTCGGCAGGGCCGGTGGCCCCGCTGCCGGCGGACCGGCCCTACCGCGACTACGTGGAGAACATGCGGGCCCACTACCCGAAGTCGCCACCGCCGGGGGTCGCGGACGTCCTCTACTACGTGGCGATGAAGGCGACACTCGAGGCGGCCGAGGCGGCCGACGGCGACGTGACCGGTGATCAGCGCGAGTTCAGGGCGGCGCTGTCGTCGCTCGCGATGGAGACGCCGCAGGGGCCCGTCCGGCTCGACGCGAACCGTCAGGTGATCGCCGACAACTACCTTCTCCAGGTGAGGGACGGAGGGGTCGCGTTGCTGCGCGAGGTCCCGGCCGTCACCCAGTCGCTGGGCCGCGACCCCGTGGAGTACGCCGCCCAGCCCGCGTTCGACCGTTCCAACCCCGTCTGCCGTACCACCACGGCGGCGGCTCGTACGACCACGTCAGAGGAGCCCAGGTGAATCCCGCCCCCGCGAACCCGAACAGCTTCGGGTGGCTGGTCAACAACTTCGCCGAGCGTGTGCCAGGGGTCGCACACGCGATCGTCGTGTCGGCCGACGGCCTCCTGCTCACCGGATCGGACCGGCTGCCCCGCGATCGCGCGGATCAGCTGGCGGCCGTCGCGTCGGGGCTGATCAGCCTCACACAGGGTGCGGCGCGTTGCTTCGACGCGGGCGGTGTGGTGCAGACGGTCGTCGAGATGGACCGCGGGATCGTGCTGCTGATGTCGATCAGCGACGGTTCGTGCCTCGCCGTTCTCGCCGCCCCGACCTGCGACATCGGTCTGATCGGCTACGAGATGACCCTGCTGGTCGATCGTGTGGGGCAGTTGCTCACGCCAGAATTGCGGGCCGAGCTGCAGGGTTCGTTCGGCGCCTGACACTCCCCGTTCCGGCATACGAAGAGGTAGGTGAGTCCGGATGGCCTCCGGTCGCGGTGAGGACCACACCGGTCAAGAACCGAACTTCGCCGACGTCGTGAACGCGTTCAGCTTCGACTCGCGCCGGGCGGGGAAGAAGCGACGGCGGAGCTGGTGGCGCGCCGACGAGGAGCCGCCGCCGGAGGAGCAGCCCGCCTGGATGACCGCGCCCGTGCCGGAGCCGCCGTCCGCACCGGAGCGGCGGTCCGCACCCGCGCCGGTCGAGTTCCCGATGCCGCAGCCGGTCGAGGAGGACGACGACGAGCCGCCCGCCGCGGAGGGCGCGTCGGCGGTGCGGCCGTACGCGTGGACGCGAGGCCGCACGAGGCCGGGTCTCGACCTGGCGATCGAGACGTTGCTGTCGACCAGCACGCACGGGCGCGAGCAGATGGTGGCGCTGACCGTGGAGCACCGGTCGGTGGCGCAGCTGTGCGAGCAGACGCGGTCGGTGGCGGAGGTGGCGGCGCTGCTGTCGATCCCGCTGGGTGTGGCCCGGGTGCTGCTGGGCGACATGGCCGGGATGGGGCTGGTGAAGGTGCACCAGACGGCGAGCAGCACCGGCGCCGGCCCGGACCTGGCGCTGATGGAGCGCGTGCTCTCCGGCCTGCGCCGGCTCTAGAGGCCGAGCTGGGCCGCGAGACCCTGCTGGTCCCACAGGGTGCGTCGCGCGCTCAGCCTGCTCTCCGTGCGGTGCGCGTTCACGCGCGCGTGCCGGAACGCCGTCACGGAGATCGCGAGCACCTCGGCGCGGCGATGCGTCGGCGCCACCCCGGGCAGGAGCCACGGCAGCTCGCGGTCGTGGGTGAAGGTGACCACGTTCTCGTCCACGACGCGCAACTTGTCGGTGGTGCGGCTGACCCGCTTGAACGCGAGGTCCGCCGGCAGGTGGCCGAGCACGTCCCGCGCGAGGTGGCGGCGCAGGTCCGGCCCGGCCGCGCCCGTTCCCGCGGGCAGGTGGGTCACGGTGACGTCCTCGGTGACCAGCGCGAACGCGGCGTCGACGTCGCCGTCGACGTGCACCGCCTGGTGGAACGCGTCATGGATCCGCTCGATCTCCCACATGAGCTGCTGGATCCCGACGGTCACGCCCTCCACCGTGACAGCCGCGGTGCGCGATGGTCAAACGGGGTCCTCGACGGGGGCGATCGAGGTGATGCGGTGCAACGGCACGCGGTGCACCGCCCCGTCCACGCCGTCGCGGCCCTCGACGACCCCGCCCCCGATCTGCAGAGGCTGCAGCAGCATCTCCCCCAGCGTGCCGCGCGCGTCGACGAACCCGATCCAGACGGCCCGGCGGGCCTGCGCGGCCTCCCGGAGGGCGTCGACGGCCGAGCCGTTGCCGCGCAGCGGCGGTCCCGCGGTGTGCCGGACCTCGGCGAGCGCGTCACCGGACCGCAGGCGTGCCACGAGGGCACCGAGCTGGGCGGTGTCCGGCGCGGGCGGACCGGGACGGCCGGTGGCGCGACGGCGGGGTTCGATGCGCCGCCCGCGCCCGCCGAGGTCCAGGACGGCGCCCGCCTCGTCCTCGGCGGCGGGGCTGAACCCCGCGGCGCGAAGCCCGGCGAGCACCTCCCCCAGCGGGAGCGGGGAGACGACGACGGTGGGCGCGAGGCGGCGCAGCTCCAGCGCTCTCGCCTCGGGATGGGCGAGGACCTCGGCGAGCAGGACGTCGTCGTCGGAACGCAGGAAGGAGCCCGCGATGCCGCCGCGCAGCCGCCCGTGGCGGCGGGCGACGTCGTCGACCAGGTAGGTGAGGGCCTGCGGGACGGGCGTCGCGGAGCGGCGGGCGAGCAGGGCGTGCAGGTCGGCGGCGTCCCGCCCGGCGTCGAGGGCGCGGCGCACGCTGCTCTCGGTGAACCGGTAGACGGTCGCGCCGCCCGCGGACTCGACGTCGGCGATGAGGTCGAGCTCGCGCGCGAACTCCGGGTCCAGGCGACCGGGAGCGACGGCGGTGAGGTCGGCCTGCAGCACCACGTGCTCGACGGGCGGGGGCAGAGCCGCGCGCATCACGGCCGGGATCGTGTCGGGGGCGGTGAGCAGGGCGCGCCCGGGGCCGGAGAATGCGTCCAGCGCCACGACACCGAGCGTGGTGGCCTCGGCCAGCGTCCAGGCGACGAGCTCGTCGCGCAGCCGCCCCCCACGTCGCGGGGCGCGCCAGGCCAGGAGATCGGCGAGCACGGTGGCTGAGCCCGCGGCGGTACCGGGCGGAAGCTCGGCGAGGGCGTCGAGGATCCGGCGGCGGTCCCGCCCGGCCAGCGGCCTGCGCACGCCGTCCGAGAGCGCCGCGACGGCCCGGCCCGCGTCGTCGCGGCGGCCGACGAGCCCCGGCAGCCGCGGCAGGTCCAGCCAGGTGCGGGCGAGCAGCGACCAGCGCACCTCGGGCCCGCCCGCGAGCCACCCGTCCGCTGCGGTGGTGGGCACCCACTCCGAGGCGGTGTTCTCGCTCGCGCCCACCAGGTCCGCCGCGACCGCCAGCTCGACGACGAGCGCGGCGGCCGGCTCGTCCACTCCCATCTCGCGGGCGGCGCGGCGCAGCTCGCGCACCCCGAGCCCGCCGGAGCGCAGCACGGGGGGCGGCGCCTCTCCCCAGAACCCGATCAACGCCTCGACCTGGCGCAGGAGCCGCAGCGCCGCGTCGGCCGCGGTGCCGTCCACGACGGCTGCGCCGCGCTCGCGCGGCGCGAGGTCCGGCGGGGTGACGGCGAGCGGGCCGAGCGGGCGCTCGCCGCGCAGTGCGAGGCCGACCTGGCGGGGCAGCTCGACGGTCTCGGCGTCCACGCGCAGCAGCAGGCCCCGTGCGAGCAGCCGCCCGACGGGCCCGGCGGGGTCGCCCCGGCTGCGCCCGATCGGGGGCCCGGCCGCGAGGGCCTGCAGGACGCGGCGCTCCTCGTCGTCCACGCCCGCGAGCAGGCCGGGCAGCGCGCTCGAGCCCGCGGGCCCGGTGGCGGGGCGGCCGAGGCCACCGGGGAAGCGCGGCACGGCGTCCCGCACCGCGGGCACGACCATGAGCGCGTCGTCGGGGCCCCAGGCCAGCGCCCGCTCCCGCAGCCGCCGCAGCGCGTCGGTGACGGCGGCGGCGGGCGCGTCCGGGCCGAGCAGGCGCTCCAGCTCCGCGAGCGGGACGGGCGCGGTGTCCGCGTCCGCGACGACGAGGGCCTCCAGGACGGCCAGCGTCACCGTGTCGAGGTCGTCGCAGGCCCGCACGACGGAGGCGCGAACCGCGGCCCGGGTGGCGAGCACGGTGAGGTCGCCGGGCGGCGGGACGGCGAGATCGGGCCGCCGGGCGAGCAGCGTGGCGAGCGCGGTGTCGTCCTGCGCGCGCAGCCAGTCGACCAGCGGGGTGTGCATAGAACATCCACGGTAGCCGCCGGGTGCGTACGGGGTCCGGTGCGGGATACTCACGGTGTTCCGTCCTGGCTCGAGGAGGTACTCACGGTGGCCAAGTCCGTCAACTCTGCGCGGATCGACCCGACCTGGCCGCCCGACCTCCCGGACGGCGAGCACCCGGTCAGTGAGATCGTGAGCCCCCTGCAGGGCGCGTCGTCGCCGTTCGGCGAGATCGAGTTCCCGGTCGACGAGGTCCCCTACGAGCACCCGCACACGGTGATCAACCGCTGATCCCCGTCACAGGCCTGCTGCTCGCCGCGGGCGCGGGCAGGCGGTTCGGGAGGCCCAAGGCGCTGGTCGAGCTGGACGGCGAGCCGCTGGTGCGCCGCGCGCTGCGCGTGCTGCGCGACGGGGGCTGCTCGCCGCTGGTCGTCGTGCTCGGCGCCGCGGCGGACGAGGTGGCCCCGCTGGTGCCCGAGGACGTCACGGCGGTCGTCGCGGACGGATGGGCCGAGGGCATGGGCGCGTCGTTGCGCGCCGGCCTGGACGCGCTCACCGGGGACGCCGCGCTCGTGCACCTCGTGGACCTGCCCGGTGTCACCGCGACGGCCGTGGCCCGGCTCGTCGCCGCCGTGGACGGCCCGCACACCCTCGCCCGCGCCGCCTACGGCGGCCGGCCCGGCCATCCCGTGCTGTTCGGCCGGGCGCACTGGACGGGGGTGCGCGCCGCGGCGGCCGGGGACGAGGGCGCCCGTCGCTACCTGGCGACCCACCCCGCCCGCCTCGTCGAGTGCGGGGACGTCGCCACGCCGGACGACGCCGACACCCCCGAGCGCCTGGCGCGGTTCCGCGGAGCGTGACGGGCACCCGTTGACCGTCCCGGCCGTTCGGGGCCAAGATGCGCACCTGATCACGGCCGCCGACCGCTCCGGTCCGGCCCATCGTCCGGCGCCGGGGGGCAAGTGGACGGGCAATCCGACGGGCACACCGACGGGCACGCGGACCGGCAGCCGGACGGCCCACCGGCGGACCCACCCCGTCGTCGACACCGCACGTTCGGCGAGCACATCGGCGTCGTCGCGGCCGTCCTCGGAGTCGTGGTCGCCGTCGTCGCCTGGCTGTGGCCGCAGGCCCCACCGGCCGAGGGCCCGTCCGGGCCGCGGGACTCGCCGGGCCGGCCCGCCGCCACCGCCGGTGACGTCCAGCGGACGCCCCGCCTCGGCCTCGAGTTCTGGCAGGGCGACACCCAGGCCCCGATGTTCGTCGAGGACCTCGGCACCCCCGTCGTCCGGGTCGCGCTGCGGTCCGAGCCGTTCGAGATCCGGTTCCCGCGGCTGCCGTCGGGGGTGGCCCTGCAGGTCTGCGCCTGGACCGACCGGTCGATCCTCGTTCTCGACGACGGGGTCCGCCACGAGGACGTCCCGTTCCTGCGACCGGGGACCGGCTTCGCCGACCACGAGTTCGGCAGCGGGACGCTGTTCGTCGACCCGGAGGGACAGAACTACCTGATCGACACCCGGGTGCGCCACCGGACGGACGACCAGGACTCCTTCTTCGTCTCCCGACTCGACGGCGCGGGCTCGCTCGGCTCGACGGACGTGTACCTCGCGGTGACCGTCGACCGGAACCGCGACGACGTGGTCGACTCCGACGAGTACGAGTACGTGCAGCTCGACATCGGGTGATGCTCCCGTCCGCGCGGCGACGGCGGGTCGACGTAGGGTCTGCGGCGTGGAACTCACCCACGTCGACGCCGCCGGGGCCGCCCGGATGGTCGACGTCACCGGAAAGCAGCCCACGGCCCGCACCGCCGTGGCGACGGGGCGGCTGCGCACCACGGCGGAGGTCGTCGAGCTCCTGCGCCGCGACGGGCTGCCGAAGGGGGACGCTCTCGCCACGGCCCGCATCGCGGGGATCATGGGCGCCAAGCGCACCCCGGATCTCGTGCCGCTGTGCCACCCGATCGCGCTGTCGGGCGTGGTGCTGGACCTGGAGCCGGACGGCGACGAGATCGGCATCCGCGCCACCGTGAAGACCACGGACCGCACGGGCGTGGAGATGGAGGCGCTCACCGCCGTCGCGGTCGCGGGACTCACGCTGCACGACATGGTGAAGGCCGTCGATCCGGCCGCCGTGCTCACCGACGTCCGCGTGGAGCGCAAGGACGGCGGTAAGACCGGCACGTGGACGCGCCCCGAGGACCGGCGGTGACCGCCCCCGACCCCCGTCGAGAACGACGTTGCGCAGCTTCCGGGGCCCTGTTGATCAGCACAATGTCGTTCTCGACGGAGGGGGGCCGGTGAGCGCACCGCGGACGGCCCGGGTCGTCACGGCGTCGAACCGGGCGGCGGCGGGCGTGTACCCCGACCGCGGCGGCCCGCTGATCGTCACCTGGCTGCGCGAGCGCGGCTACGAGACCCCCGACGCCGCGGTGGTGCCGGACGGCGATCCGGTCGGCGAGGCCCTGCGGACCGCCGTCGCGGAGCGGGTGGACGTCGTGATCACGACCGGCGGCACGGGCATCTCCCCCACCGACGCCACCCCGGACGTCACCCGGACCGTCCTCGACTACGAGGTGACGGGGCTGGCCGACGCGATCCGTGCGAAGGGAGCGCCCGCGGTGCCGACGGCGGTGCTCTCGCGCGGTGTGGCCGGCGTCGCGGGCCGGACGCTGGTCGTGAACCTACCCGGATCGACAGGGGGAGTTCGGGACGGCCTGGCGGTTCTCGACGGCGTGCTGGATCATGCCGTCGACCAGTTGCGCGGAGGTGATCACTGATGCCTGCGGAGGTCCTGCGGGCGGCCGTGGGCGAGGAGCCCCTCGACGCGGCCGAGCACGCGGCGCTCGTGGAGCGGGCGGCGGCGGGTGCCGTGGTGACGTTCGCCGGCGTGGTGCGCGACCACGACGGCGGCAGAGGTGTCGCGGGCCTGACCTACAGCGCCCATCCCAGCGCCGGGCAGGTCGTCGCCGAGATCGCCGTCCAGGTGGCGGGGCGCGCCGAGGGCGTACGGGCGATCGCGGTGAGCCACCGGGTGGGCGAGTTGGGCATCGGGGACGTGGCGCTCGCCTGCGCCGTGGCCGCGGACCATCGCCGGGAGGCGTTCGCGACCTGTGCCGAGCTGGTGGAGGAGGTCAAGCGGCTGCTGCCGGTGTGGAAGCACCAGGTGTTCGCCGACGGCACCGACGAGTGGGTCAACTCCACCTGATTCCCGCCGGACCCAGCCTGCCCGAAGGCCCCGCACCACACGGCCCCCTCGTACACATGGCGTACGAGGGGGCGTTCGTTCGATGAGGTGCGGCCCGGGACGACGGTCAGCCGCGCAGCCCGAGCTTCCTCGAGCAGGCCGGCCACGCCCGCCAGCCCTGGGTCTTCAGGACCTTCTCGGCGATGCGGATCTGCTCGGACTTGCTGGCGGTGTGGGGCATGCCGCTACCGCCGTGGGCACGCCACGTGCGGGGGTTGAACTGCAGGCCACCGTAGTAGCCGTTCCCGGTATTGATCTTCCAGTTTCCACCGCTCTCGCACTTGGCGAGCTTGTCCCAGGTGGAGGACGGGGCGGCGCTTGCGGTTCCGGCGACACCGAGAGGAGCGGCCACGAGGATGGCGCCGATCACGGCAATGCGGGCGATACCTCGGCCCTTGCGCGGGGAAGGTCGAGATGTCATGACGCGTTTCTCCTGTCCACACCGTACGAGCCGGATGCTCCTGACCTGCGACATGGGGGCTGTCGAGGCCAGGACGCGCCATTCCCGAACAGCTCGTGATCCGTCCGAGATCGGCGCACTCGTCCCTGTCCCGTCCTCCGTCTCGACGAACCGGAACCGTGGGACAGGGCGGGTGTGACGCTTCCGGGTGTCTTTCTTCGATCGCACGGGGCGATCGGACGAGACGGTACGAGTCCGGTCCGGCGAATCGTCAATACGAGCGGCGGTGAGCGGGGTCACGCAATGGTCGAACACGTTCGAACACTGGTAAAAGTTCGCAGGTCACGAAGCAATCGATCACGCCGTGATCACGGCAGGTTCTTTGCATTCATTCCGGAAGTATTGTTGCCTGGTTGCTTCCGGAGGTGTGACGTACGTCATTCCCGTGAACCTTCGGGACCCCTCACGCGTTGGTCGCCGCGCTGGCAGTACGCCCACGCGTTCGTCAGACTGGACGGGTGAACGACCGCTACCAGAGTGGCGCCGAAGCCGCCACCGACTCGCCCGCGGCGCTGGCCGCGGCGTTGCGCGCCACGGGCTACCTCGCCGACGAGGGGCTGGCCACCGCGGCGTTCCTCGCGATCCGGATGAACCGCCCCCTGTTCTGCGAGGGCGAACCCGGCACCGGCAAGACCGCCCTCGCCCAAGCCCTCGCCCAGGTCCTGGACGCCGAACTGATCCGCCTGCAATGCCACGACGGCATCGACGCCACCCAAGCCCTCTACGACTGGGACTTCCCCCGCCAACTCCTGCACCTACGCGCCCTGGAAGCCACCGCCGCCGCCGGCGGCCCACCCATGGACGTCCACGCCGTCGAGGCCTCCCTCTACGACGACCGCTTCCTACTCGCCCGCCCCATCCTGCGTGCCCTGCAACACAGCCCCAGCGTGCTGCTGGTCGACGAGATCGACCGCGCCGACGACGAGTTCGAAGCCTTCCTCCTCGAAGTCCTCACCGAACACGCCGTGTCCATCCCCGAACTCGGCGAAGTCCGCGCCAGCACCCCACCCATCGTCGTACTCACCTCCAACCGCACCCGCGAGGTCCACGACGCCCTCAAACGCCGCTGCCTGTACCTGTGGCTGGACCACCCCGGCGTCGAACGCGAGATCGAGATCCTGCACTCCCGCATCCCCGGCGTGCCCCAACGGCTGGCCAAAGAGGTCGCCGTCGCCGCCCAGAAACTGCGCACCATGGACCTGCTCAAACCCCCCGGCGTCGCCGAATCCCTGGACTGGGCCCGCGCCCTCATGCTCATCGGCGCCAGCCACCTCGACGTCGACACCGCCGCCCGCACCCTCGGCGCCATGCTCAAGTACCGCGAGGACGCCGACCGCGTACGCAACCGGCTCGACGTCCTGATGGCCTCGTGACCCGATGAGCGCCCCCGAGGCGACGGTCGAGGGGCCGCTGCCGGCGCTGGTCGGGTTCACCGCCGTGCTGCGCGCAGCGGGCCTCGCCGTCACCACCGACCGGGTCACGGCGTTCCTGACCGCACTCGACGAGCTCGACGTCACCAACGAGCTGCAGACCTACTGGGCCGGACGCCTCACCCTCTGCTCCGACCCCGACGACATCCCGCGCTACGACGCGGCCTTCAGCGAGTGGTTCACCCCGGAGAAGGGCGCCCGGGCGCGGCGGACCGACGAGCGCCCCCCGCCACCGCCGAAGCTCGCCGCCCTCACCGAGCAGGCAGGCACGTCCGGGGAGGGCGGGGAGGACCCCGAGGAGCTCGCCGCGCGTGCCAGCGGAACCGAGATCCTGCGCCACCGCGACGTCGGCGACCTCTCGCCCGCCGAGCGCGAGCACCTGCGCCGCCTGCTGGCCCTGCTGCGCCCCGACCCGCCCACCCGGCCGTCGCGGCGGCTGCGCCCGGCCCGCCGCGGCGGGCCCGACCCGGGCCGCACGCTGCGTGCCGCGCTGCGCAACCACGGCGAGCTGCGCGAGCTGCGCCACCGCGACCGCTCGCGACGCCCGCGCAAGGTCGTCCTGCTGATCGACGTGTCCGGCTCGATGGAGCCCTACTCCGACGCCCTGCTGCGCTTCGCGCACGTGGTGGTCCGCCGCGCCCCGGCGTCGACGGAGGTGTTCACGCTCGGCACCCGGCTCACCCGCATCACCCGCGAGCTGCGACTGCGCGACCCGGAGCACGCCCTCGCCGCGGCCGGGAAGGCGATCCCCGACTGGTCGGGCGGCACCCGGCTGGGCGAGGTGCTGCGGGCGTTCGTCGACCGGTGGGGTCAGCGCGGGGCGGCGCGCCGGGCGGTCCTCGTGGTGTTCTCCGACGGCTGGGAACGCGGCGACACCGACATGCTCGGCGAGCAGATGCACCGGCTGTCCCGGCTGGCTCACCGCATCGTCTGGGTGAACCCGCACGCGGGCAAGGACGGCTACGCCCCGGTACAGGGTGGAATAGTCGCAGCCCTTCCGTACTTGGACGATCTGCTGGCCGGGCACAGCCTGGCGACACTGGAGAAGCTGCTCGAGGTGGTGCGCGATGCGTGACGTGCTGGACCGGTTGGTCGGCTGGTGGGAGGACGGGAAGCCGGCCGCGCTCGCGACCGTCGTCGGCACCTACAGCTCCGCCCCGCGCCAACCCGGCGCCTCCATGCTCGTCGGTCCCGGTGGCGAGGCCGTCGGCAGCGTCTCCGGCGGCTGCGTCGAGGGCGCGGTCTACGAGCTCGGCCAGGAGGTCCTCGCCGACGGCCGGCCCCGCTTCCAGCGCTACGGGGTCTCCGACGACGACGCCTTCACCGTCGGCCTGACCTGCGGCGGCATCATCGACATCTTCGTCGAGGACGTCTCCCAGGACACCTACCCCGAGCTCGCCGCCGTCGCCGAGGCCGTCCGCACCGAGGCACCCGTCGCCATCGCCACGGTCGTCGCCGGACCCGCCGAACGGCTCGGCCGCCGCCTCGTCGTGTGGCCCGACGGCAACGACACCGCCCCCACCGGCGGCACCGGCTCGGCCCGGCTCGACGCGGCGATCCGCGACGACGCCCGCGGCCTGCTCGATGTCGGCCGCAACGCGATGCTGCACTACGGCGTGGACGGCCAGCGCCGTGGCGAGGGCCTGGACGTGTTCGTCGAGTCCTTCGCCCCACCGCCGCGGATGATCGTGTTCGGGGCCATCGACTTCGCGGCCGCCGTCGCGAAGATGGGCTCGTTCCTGGGCTACCGCGTCACCGTCTGCGACGCCCGCCCCGTGTTCGCCACCGCCTCCCGGTTCCCCGGAGCCAACGAGGTCGTCGTCGAATGGCCGCACCGCTATCTCGCGGCCGAGGCCGCGGGCGGGCGCATCGACAGGCGCACCGTGCTGTGCGTCCTCACCCACGACCCCAAGTTCGACGTCCCGCTGCTCGAGGTCGCGCTGCGCCTGCCCGAGGTCGCCTACATCGGCGCCATGGGCTCGCGGCGCACCCACGACGACCGCATCACCCGGCTCAAGGAGGTCGGCGTCACCGACGCCGAGATCGCCCGGATGTCCTCCCCCATCGGCCTGGACCTCGGCGCCCGCACCCCGGAGGAGACCGCCGTCTCCATCGCCGCGGAGATGATCGCCCAGCACTGGGGCGGCGCCGGGGTGCGCCTCGCCGAGCGCGAGGGCCCTATCCACGTCTGACGGTCGCCCCTCGACGTCGTCATCAGGGCGGCGCCGGGGCGGTGCCCGGCATAGGATCACGCCACCATGCCCGACCAGGTCGACCCCCTGCTCCGGGGCCGGGCGAGCTTCCGGTCGCGCGCCTGGCGGGACGCGTTCGCCGAGCTGTCGGCCGCGGACCGCGACCGGCCACTGCGCGCCGCCGACCTGGAATTGCTCGCCGAGTCGGCGTACCTGCTCGGCCGCGACGACGACGCCCACCGCGCCCTGGAGCGGGCGTACGCGACCCACCTCGACGAGGACGACCCCGTCGGCGCGGCGCGGTGCGCGTTCTGGATCGGGCTCGGCCTGCTCAGCATCGGCGAGGTGGCACGGGCGAGCGGGTGGTCCGGGAGGGCGGGCCGGCTGCTCGACCGGCACGGCGAGGACTGCGCCGAGCGGGGCTACCGGCTGATCCTCGCGAGCCTCGGCAACGCCGACGATCTCGACGCCGCGTTCGCCGACGCCGCGGCCATCGCCGCGATCGGCGAGCGGTTCCGCGACGCCGACCTCGTGGCGTTCGGGCGTTACGCCCAGGGCAACGTCCGGATCAAGCAGGGCCGCACCGGGCCTGGCCTGGCGCTGCTGGACGAGGCGATGGTCGCGGTCCTCGCGGGCGAGCTGGCCTCGGCGCTGCTGACCGGGCTGATCTACTGCCTCGTGATCGGCGCCTGCGAGGAGGTCTTCGAGGTGCGGCGGACCCGGGAGTGGACCGACGCGCTCGGCCGCTGGTGCGCGGCGCAGCCCCAGCTGGTCAACTTCACCGGCATCTGCCTGGTGCACCGCGCGGGCAGCCTGCAGCTGCGCGGAGCGTGGCCGGACGCGATCGACGAGGCGCGCCGTGCCTGTGAGCGGTCGATCCCCGGCGAGCCGACCGAGGGCGCGGCCCGCTACCGCCAGGGCGAGATCCACCGGCTGCGCGGAGAGCTCGCCGACGCCGAGGAGGCGTTCCGGGACGCGAGCGCGCGGGGCTGGCAGCCACAGCCGGGCCTCGCGCTCCTGCGGCTGGCCCAGGGCCGCACGGGCGACGCGGTGATGGCGGCCCACCGGGTGCTCGCCGAGACCACCGGCCGGCTCGCCCGCGCGGCGCTGCTCCCGGCGGGCGTCGAGATCATGCTGGCGGCCGGCGACGTCGCGCAGGCCCGAGCGGCCGCCGGCGAGCTGACCGGCATCGCCGCCGACCACGGCCGCAGCGCGCTGACCGCGATGGCCCGCCACGCCACCGGCCTCGTCGAGCTGGCCGACGGCGACGCGACGGCAGCGCTGGTCGCGCTGCGCGAGGCCTGCCGGCTGTGGCAGGAGCTCGACGTTCCGTACGAGGTGGCGCGGACGCGCGAGTCGCTGGGACTCGCCTGCCGCAGGCTCGGCGACGAGGACTGCGCGACGTGGGAGCTGGTGGCGGCGCGGGACTGCTTCGCACGCCTCGGTGCCGCTCCTGATCTCACGCGTGTCACCGCGCTGATCGACGCCGCCGCGAGCCGGATCCCGGGCGGGCTGACGGCGCGCGAGCTGGAGGTACTGCGCCTGGTCGCGTCCGGCCGGTCCAACCGGGCGATCGCCGAGCAGCTCGTGCTGAGCGAACGCACCGTCGACCGGCACGTCAGCAACATCCTGACCAAACTCGACGTGCCGTCCCGCACGGCGGCGGCGGCCTTCGCCTTCGCGCACAACCTCGTCTCGCCCGGGCCTGGGTGAAACCACCCACGTCGGGACGCGGCGGGTTTGGGTGCTCGGACCGACGCGGACCAGCGGCCCGGATCGGCACCGTCTCGGCCATGCGACAGGACATGCGGGACGGCAGTGACGCGGCGATCGGCGGGGCCACGCGGGAACGGATGCTGGCCGGGGCGCCCGTCACCGACGGCGTGACGATGCTGGCCGGGGTCTCGACGGCGGTGCTGGAGGGCGGGTCGGGGCCGCCGCTGGTGCTGCTGCACGGCACCGGCGAGTTCGCCGGGACCTGGCTGCAGGTGCTCCCGTCCCTGGTCCGCACCCACCGGGTGCTCGCCGCGGACCTGCCCGGTCACGGCGCGTCCGGCACGGCGGCGCCGATGGACGCCGCGCACGGGCTGCGCTGGCTCGACGAGCTGCTCGACCGGGCGGGCCCGGCGCCGGCGGTCCTCGTCGCCCGAGGCCTCGGCGCGGCGATGGCGATGCGCCTGGCCGCCGAGGCGCCGGACCGGGTCGCCGCCCTGGCGCTGAGCAGCGCGCTCGGGCTGGCCGCTTTCGCACCCGCGAGCAGCATGGCGGCGGCGGCGCAGGCGTTCGCCGAGCACCCGAGCGCGCGCACCCGCGACCTGATGTTCGCGCACTGCTTCATCGACCTCGACGAGGTGCGCCGCCAGTGGGGTGAGCGCTGGGAGCCGGTGGCGGACTACGCACTCGAGTGCGCGTCGACGCCGCAGATGCAGGCGGCGCTGGCGGGTCTCATGCCGGCGTTCGGGCTGCCCGCGATCCCGCCGTCCGTCCTCGCCCGGATCACCGTACCGACCACGCTGATCTGGGGGCGCCAGGACCTGCACGTCCCGCTGTCGGTCGCCGAGGCGACCGCCACCCGGTACGGCTGGCCGCTGCACGTGCTCGACGGCGTCGGAGACGACCCGTCGATGGAGCGCCCGGAGGCGTTCCTCGCGGCTATGCACACCGCTCCCGGGAGGAGCGCGCGATGACCGCCACCGCCGCACCGGCCACGTCCCGGGAGATCCTCGACGCCGTCGGCGAGCTCGCACCGGCCATCGCCCGTCGGGCCGCCGAGATCGAGACGGCCCGGCGGCTGCCCGCCGACCTGCTCGACGACCTGAAGCGGGTGGGCTGCTTCCGGATGCTCCTCCCGCCGAGCCACGGCGGATCCGGGGTCGCCGTGCACGAGGCGATGGAGGTGTACGAGGCACTCGCCGCGGCGGACGGGTCGGTGGGCTGGACGGTCATGATCGGCTCAGCCGCCTGGTGCGACCTGACGGGCCTGCCGCGGCCGACGTTCGACGCGCTCCTCTGCGGCACGCCCGACGTCATCGTCGGGGGCGCGATCAGCCCGTCGGGCACCGCGCGGCGCGTCGAGGGCGGGTACGTGGTGAGCGGCCGCTGGGGCTTCGTCAGCGGCGGCGAGCACTGCGCCTGGCTCTTCGGCAACTGCCTTGAGGACGTGGACGGCGAGCCGCGGATGCGGATCGCCGTCGTCGCACCGGCCGAGGTGACGATCGAGGACACGTGGACGGTGTCCGGGCTGTGCGGCACCGGAAGCCACCACGTCGTGGCCGACGAGGTGTTCGTCCCGGCGGAGCGCACGCTCGACGTCTTCTCGGCGCAGCCCTGCCTGGACGCGCCGATCGTGCGCGTCCCGCCGCCCGCCCTGCCGGCGCTGTGCATCGCGAGCACCGCGCTGGGCGTCGCCCGGGGCGCGTTGAGCGACGTCCTCGCCCTCGCGACGGGGAAGGTGCCGCTGCTCGCGTCCGCACCGCTCGCGGCGAACCCGCTGTTCCAGTACCAGCTCGCCACCGCCGACGTCGAGCTTCAGGCGGCGCGCACGCTGCTCCACGAGCACGCGCGGGCGGCCTGGGCGACCGCGCTCGACGGGGCCGAGCTCACCCTGCCGCAGCGGGCCGGGATCCGCGCGAGCGCCGTGTGGGCGACCGCGCGGGCGGCGGCCGTCGTCGACTTCGCGTACCACGCGGGCGGCGGCAGCTCGCTCTACGCCACCAGCCCGCTGCAGCGGCGCCTGCGCGACGTCCACGCCGTCACCCAGCACTTCGTGGTCAAGCCCGACACCCTGCGGACCGCGGGTGCCGTGCTCGCCGGGTGCGAGATCGACGTGCCGATCTTCTGACCGCGGGGTCCGGCGCGCACGGCCCCGCGCACGGCCGCGCGAACGGCCCGAACGGGACGTAGGTCTTCCCATACGGGCCGTTCGCGCGGTTGGGGCGGGGCACTCGGGGCCGCGGTGGAAGCGGGTGTGGATGCGGAGCGGGGCGGGAGCGGGGTGGGGGCCTCAGCGGCGCCGGGCCCGCGCCGCGGTCGCGGCGGCGTACCCGACGAGGCCCGAGAGCGCGCCGAACCCGGCGCACAGCACGAGCGTGGCGGCGTCGTGGTCGAAGACCGCCACCCCGAAGGAGATCAGGGGCAGCAGGAGGGCCGCGGCGAGCATGCCCTGCACGAGCCGCATGAGCGCCCCGGTGTCACGTCGCAGCCGGTCCGCAGACCCCGCAGACCCCTCAGACCCCTCGGGCGGCGGGGACCCCTCGGGCGGCGGGGCCGAACGGGTCGGCGGCAGGACGGGCGGCAGCGACGGCGCCGCCGGCGGGCGGTGCAGCGTGGGCGGCGGGAGCACGGGACGGTGCCGCGGCGCAGGGGCGGGACGGCCCCGGCCCGCGGGCCGCTGGCCGCCGAGCCGGGTGAGGATGTCGAAGGCGCGCACGAACTCCTCGTCGGACTCGCGCAGGCGATCCTCGATCTCCAGCAGCGACCGCCGCTCCCGATCGTCGAGCATGCCCGCCCTCCCACTCGCCCGGCCCGGTGTCCGGGCACCCGAACGAGGTGTCGTTCGCGGTGCCGCGGGAGTTACACGCCTGTCACGAATCCAGGAGCTGTCCGTTCGGGCAGGGTGAACCGCCCTCCCGCCGACGGTGCCGCGCGGGCCCTCCCACGGGCTAGCGTCCACGGCGTCACGGACAGGGGGAACGAGGATGGGCGACGTCGCGGGGCCTTCACGCCCGTGCCGCCCGCTGCGCCGTCGCAGGCCCCCGGGAGCGACGAACGCCGCTGGTGGGCCCGTTCGCGCCCGTCCCGCACCCGCGACGTCTTGTACCCTGACCCGTATCGCCCAGTGGCGTCCGTCACGGGCGCTGTCGACGTGGGCGGTGTCGGGCGACGCGGTACAGGAGGGCAATGTGGTCCTCGTCGGTTCGGCCCGCAGAGCGGGGAACTCGGTGGTACTGGACCGGGGCGCGGGTGACGACGGGTCGACCGAGCTGCGCCTGTCGAAGTTCCACGCCCCCGAGATCTTGTTCGGCCAGAACTCGCTGCAGGAGGCCGCGCACGCGGCCGGACGGCTGGGTGCGCGCCGCCCGCTGGTGGTCACCGACGCCGGGCTGACGGAGGCCGGCTGGGTGAGCGAGCTGCTGCGCCACCTCCGCGAGGCCGGGCTGCGCCCGCAGGTGTGGGCGGACGTCACGCCCAACCCGAAGGACCACGAGATCGAGGCGGGCTACCGCCACTACGTCGAGTCGGGCTGCGACGTCGTGCTCGGCATCGGCGGCGGCTCGGTGATCGACGCGGCGAAGGGCATCGCGCTGCTGTCCTCGAACGGTGGCCGGATCCTGGACTACGAGGGCATCGACCGGATCGCGAACCCGATCCCGCCGCTGATCATGCTGCCGTCCACCTCGGGCACGGGTGCGGACGTCTCGCAGTTCTGCATCGTCACGGACACCGCACGGCACACGAAGATCACGATCATGGGCCGGGCGCTGGTCCCGGACGTCTCGGTGATCGACCCGCGCCTGCTGGTCACGATGCCGGACTGGCTCAACGCCGCCACCGGGCTGGACGCGCTCACCCACGGCATCGAGTCGTTCGTGTCCCTGGCCCACGGCCCGCTCACCGACCATCACGCACTGCAGGCGATCTCCCTGGTCAACGGCAACCTCGCGCACACGATGATCCACCCCGAGGACCAGGCGGCCCGCTCGGCGATGGCGCAGGCGGCGCTCGTCGCGGGGCTCGCGTTCACCAACGCGATCCTGGGCGCCACGCACGCGATGAGCCACCAGGTCGGCGGCATGCTCGACCTGCCCCACGGCGTCTGCAACGCCGTTCTGCTGCCGCACGTCATCCGGTTCAACGGGGCCACGAACGCCGAGCGGTTCGTGCCGATCGCGCAGGCGATGGGCCTGGAGGTGGGCGGGGTGCCCGCGGTGGAGTGCGTCGAGATGGTGGCGCAGGAGGTCCGCGCGCTGAGCGACGAGCTGGGCGTGCCGAAGGGCCTCGCCGAGCTGGGTGTCGCGCTCGACGACGTCCCGAACCTCGCCCAGCTCACCCTCGGCGACGCCTGCCTCACGACGAACCCGCGCTCGGCGAGCGTGGAGGAGATCGACGCGCTGTTCCGGGCCGCGATGTGAGCCGGGATGTGAGCACCGAGGCGACCGGTCCGCCCCGGCGCGCGTCCGTCCGCGCGCGGGTCCGCGCCGACCTCGAGGCCCTCACCGGCCTGCGCTCCGGCAAACCGCACTACTTCCCCGAGCACCGCGAGTCGGCAGAGAGGATGCGCCGGGTGATCCACGCCCTGGACCGGATCTCCGCGGCCCTGGTGCGCACCACGGAGGGCTCGGAGGCACTGGTCCGCGCGGTCGTGGACGCGGCGGCCGACCACCTGTCGGCCGAGTGGGTCGTCTTCGCCCTCGTGGACGGCGAGCTGCCCGACGCGCGGCCCCGCCACCTCGTCCTCGGCCCGGACGGGGTCGAGTGGCCGGACTGCTCGTCGCTGCCGGAGCGGGTGCTCGGCCACATCGCCGACGTCCGCCACGGTGACGACCAGGCCCACGAGGACCAGGACGCGCACGACCGCGAGGTCGCCCGCCGCCACGTCCACGTCCCCGTACGGCTGGACGGGCGCACCGTCGGCGGCTTCGTCGCCTGGACGCCGGCGGATCGGGAGATCGACGAGACCGACCACTCGGTGCTGCGCATCCTCGCCGGCCAGACGGCGGCCGCGCTGCAGAACTGCGCGCTCGTGGAGCACTCGGCGCGGCTCTACGCCCGTGCGAGCCGCCAGGCCGAGGACCTGCGGGTGCGCAATGCGGAGCTCGTCGCCACCCAGGCCGAGCTGGGCGCGGCCCGCCAGCGCGAGGTGCTGGACGAGGAACGTCACCGCATCGCCCGCGAGCTGCACGACAGCGTCACCCAGTACGCGCTGTCGGCGGGCATGCACATCGAGCTGGTCCGTTCCGAGGTCCACGACGCCCGGCTGCGCGAGCAGCTCGCCACCGCGAAGGACCTCACCCGCCGCGCCGTGGAGCAGCTGCGCTCGGCGATCTACGCCCTGAACGAGGACGGCCACGGCGCGGACAAGGACCTCCCGTCGATGCTGCGCAGGCTCTCCGGCGTGCACATGCCCGACGAGCTGCGGGTGGAGGTGCGCATCGGCGGGAAGCCGGTGGCGCTGCCCGCGGACTACGAGCAGTCGCTGTTCCGCATCGCGGGCGAGGCGCTCTTCAACACGGCGGTGCACGCGGACGCCACCCGCGCCGTCGTCCGGCTGGCGTACCAGCAGGACCAGGTGCGGCTCACGATCTCCGACGACGGCTGCGGCCGACCGGACGAAGTGCGCCGCAGCATGCGGGCGGCGAGCGTCACCGCCCCCTGCGGGGAGCACCGGGGCCTGGTGAACATGGCGGCAAGGGCCGCGGAGCTCGGCGGCAGCCTGACCTTCCGCCGGGCGCGGCTGGGCGGGCTGCAGGTGCAGGTCGACATCCCCGTCCCCGGGTCGGTGGCGGCATGAGCGCGCGGCTAGAGACGGCGTTCCGGCCACGGCCAGCGCCCACCCGCATCGTCCTGGTGGACGACCACTCGATCATGCGGCAGGGCCTCAAGGCCGTGCTGGAACGGGAGAGCGACCTGCGTGTGGTGGGTGAGGCGGGCACCCCCGCCGACGCCGTCGCCGCGGTCGCGGCCACGCGCCCGCACGTCGTGCTGCTCGATCTCAAGCTCACCTCCGGCCCGCAGACGGACGGCCTGGACGTCTGCCGGCGGCTGTGCGCGGCGCACCCGGGGATCGGCGTGCTGGTCCTCACCACGTTCGCCGAGGACCGCCTCGTCGTGGAGTCCGTGCAGGCGGGCGCCCGCGGCTACGTCGTGAAGGACGTCGACACCACCGAGCTGGTGCGGGCCATCCGCGCGGTCTCGCGCGGGGAGAGCGCGTTCGACGCCCGCAGCGCCTCGGCGATGGTGCGCTCGCTCTCCGGTGGCACGCAGGACCGCGAGCGGCTCACCGACCGCGAGCTGGACGTGCTGCGGCTGCTCGCCCGGGGCCTGTCGAACCGCGCGATCGGCGGGGAGCTGTTCATCTCCGAGACCACCGTGAAGTTCCACGTCGGCAACCTCATGCGCAAGCTGATGGTGTCGCGGCGCGCGGAGGCGGTGTACGCAGCGACGAAGCTGGGGCTGCTCTAGCGTTCCGGCGTGCGCTTCTACGCCGAGACCCCGGTGCGGGTCACCCTGCAGGTGCTCGCCGACGTCCTCGTCGTGGTGTGGGTGTACGTGTGCGTCACCGGAGCACTCGCGGCCCGCGACGTCCTGCTGACCCTGCAGGCCCCGGCCCGGGCGCTCACCGGGGCGGGCGAGGGGGTCCGCGACGCGTTCACGAGCGCCGCGGGCACCGCCGCCGGGATCCCGTTCGTGGGCGACGAGCTGGCCTCGGCGCTCGGCCGCGGGACGGCCGCCGGCTCCTCGCTGGCCGCTGCGGGCACCCAGGGCACGGAGACGGTGGCCGTGGTCGCGACGTCCACCGCGGTCGGGCTGGTCGCGGTGTTCGCGCTGCCGGTGGTCGTGGTGTGGGTCGTGCTGCGGGTGCGCTACGCGCGGCTCGCGACGGCGGCGATCGCCGTCCGCGGGACGGACACCGACCTGCTCGCACTGCGCGCGCTGGCGGGGGTACGGGTGGCGCGGCTGCTCGGGGTGTCGCCGGACCCGGCGTCGGCGTGGCGGCGCGACGACCGCGAGGTCGTGCACGCGCTGGCGGCCCTGGAGCTGCGGCGGCTGGGGCTGCGGACGCCCACCGTGCTCGACTGATCGCTGACCGGCGCCGGTCAGGTGACGGTGATCGTCTTGTCGTCGGTGAACGGCGGGCGCCCCTCGCCGTCGGACGGGTCGTCCTCGGTGATCCGAACGACGTAGGTGCCCGGGGGCAGCGTCACCGTGAAGCGGAAGGCCGCGAACTGCTGGCCCACTTCGGCGGTGGTGAACCCGCGCTGCACCACCCGGCCGTCCTGCAGCACCTCCCACGGCACGTTGGCCTCGAACGCCGCCGCCTCGCCCGACACCGTCACCGTGCGGCCGACGGTCGCCCCCTCGGCCGGGCTGTCGATCTGGAGCAGCGACCGGACGGCGTACTGGTCGCCCCGCGCCACGGGCTCGGCGGTGGCCACGGCACCGAAGAGCTCGGGCACCGGCGCGCCGTCGACGAGGATCCGCACGGGGTCGGTGGACTGCAGCGTCCCCTGGACCGTGTAGACGAGCTGCTGCACCGTCATCTCGGCGCCGGCGGTGCCGACCTGGGCGGGCCCGCTGCCGAGCGTGAGATCGACGGTGATGACACCGTCCGCCGCCGTCACCGGCGCGCGCAGCGCGGTGCCCGACGGCCAGGTGGTGCGGTAGTCCGGGTCGAGGGGCCCGCGCAGCATCTCCCGGACGGCGTCGCTCGCGGGATCGGTCGTCACGACGCGGTGGAACTCGCGGTAGAGCCGCGGGCCCGCACCGGTCTCGGCGACGAAGTAGACCGGCACGGCGCGCTCCTGGGCCCCCGGCGGGACCGGGGCCCCCGTGGCCGGCGGGCCCGGTTCCGGGCGGTTCTGCGCGCATCCCGCCGCGGCCAGCACCACCAGGAGCACGGCGAGCAGCCTGCGCGTCGTCGCGAGCATCGAGACCCCTCCCTGCAGCCGTTCGGCGCACACCATCCCACACCGCCCGCCGCCGCTAGCCTGCCCTGTCGTGATCTCCAGGATGCGCCGCCGGGCTTGCCGGATCGTCGACCATCCCGCCTTCCAGCCCATGGTCACCACGGTCATCGTGGTCAACGCGATCACCCTCGGGCTGGAGACTGCCCGGGATGGCCTCGATCAGCGCGCTGCTAGGGCTCATCCTCTACGTCGCCGCCGTGATGGCCACCAAGCTCTTCGGGCAGGTGTCGCCGGAGTACTTCGGGGTGTTCATCCTGGTGTCGAGCTTCATGGTGCTCAACCTGTTCATCGCGGTGGTGGTCAGCGCCATGGAGAGCGAGGTCGTCGCCGACCTGCGGGCCGAGGAGGCGGAGGCCCACAGCGAGGAGCAGATCGCGAACGCGCAGATCCTCGCCGAGATCCGGGCGCTGCGCGCGGAGCTGGACCACATGCGCTCCGGCACGCCCTGACACCCTGCACGGATGGAACGTGACCCCCGCGACGCCGAGATCGAGCGGCTCGTGCGCCAGCTGACGCTGCTCGTGCGCCGGTCCCGGAAGGTGGCCCGGACGCTGGCGGCGCAGGTGCATCCGGAGGTGGACGCTGGTGCGTACGCGGTGCTGCTGCTCATCGCCGAGGCTGGCGGGCTGCGGCTGGTGGACGTCGCCGAGGAGCTGGGCCTGGACAAGTCGACCATGAGCCGCCAGCTCGGGCAGCTGGTCCGACTCGGCCTGCTGACGCGCCGGCCGGACCCGGAGGACCGACGGGCGTTCCGGCTGGAGCTGACCGACTCGGGCGCGCAGCGGCTCGCCGAGGTGACGCGCGAGCGGCGCGCGGCGTGGCGGGAGCGGCTGGCGCAGTGGCCGGACGAGGACGTCGCGGCGCTGGCCGACGGGCTCGCGCGGCTGGCACGGGACCTTCCGGGGTGACGTTCATCTAGTTGTGCAATACAACCATCGGACATATGGTTGCACAGTACAACCACTGTGCACGTCCGAGAGGCCCCGCTCATGACCGCCGTCGCCGGCGCACCCCCGCTCCCCGCCGAAGTACCGCCCGAGACCCGGCGCGGCCGCCGCGAGGTGCTCGAAGCCCTGTCCGGGCTCCTGCTCGCCATGTTCGTCTCGATCCTGTCGTCCACGATCGTGTCGAACGCGCTGCCGACGATCGTGGCCGACCTGCACGGCACCCAGACCTCCTACACGTGGGTCGTCACCGCCACGCTCCTCACCACGACGGCCACCACCCCGCTGTGGGGCAAGCTCTCGGATCTCTACTGCAAGAAGCTGCTGGTCCAGGTCGCGATCTCGATCTTCGTGATCGGCTCGGTGCTCGCCGGGCTCGCCGGCTCCATGGGCGAGCTCATCGCCTGGCGGGCCGTGCAGGGTGTCGGCGCAGGCGGCCTGCAGGCGCTCACGCTGGTCGTCGTCGCGGCCCTCATCCCGCCGCGCGAGCGCGGGCGCTACTCCGGCTACCTCGGCGCGGTGTTCGCCACCGCGATGGTCTCGGGGCCCCTGGTCGGCGGCCTGCTCGTCGACACGCCGGCCCTCGGCTGGCGCTGGTGCTTCTTCGTGGGCGTCCCGATCGGGCTCGTCTCGCTCGTCGTCCTGCAGCGCACCCTGCGGCTGCCCACCGTGCGCCGGGAGGCACCGCTCGACCTCGCCGGGGCCGCGCTGCTCACCGGAGGCATCTCCGCCCTGCTCGTCTGGGTGTCACTCGCGGGTCACCAGTTCGCCTGGCTCTCCGCGCCGTCGCTCCTGCTCGCCGGGGCCGGGCTCGCCGCCCTCGCCGCCGCGCTCGTCGTCGAGGCCCGCGCCGACGAGCCCGTGCTGCCGCTGTGGCTCTTCCGCGACCGCACCGTCGTGCTCGCCGCCCTCGGCAGCGTCGCTGTCGGCCTGGTGCTCTTCGGCGGCACCGTCTTCCTCGGGCAGTACTTCCAGATCGCCCGCGGCTACGCGCCCACCACCGCGGGGCTGCTCACCCTGCCGCTCGTCACGGGCCTGATGCTCGCGTCCACCGTCTCCGGGCAGCTCATCAGCCGCTCCGGCCGCTGGAAGCGCTACCTCGTCACGGGTGCCGCGCTCACCACCACGGGGCTCGCCCTGCTCGCGACCATCGACCACGCCACGCCCGTCGGGCTCGTCGGCGGCTACCTCGCGATCCTCGGCATCGGCGCCGGCATGACCATGCAGAACCTCGTGCTGGCCGTCCAGAACACCGTCGACCTCACCGAGGTCGGCGTCGCGAGCGCGCTCGTCGCGTTCGTCCGCTCGCTCGGCGGCACCGCCGGGGTGACGGTGCTCGGCGTCGTGCTCGGCCACCGCGTCGGTGCGCTGCTCGGCTCGGACAGCCCGTCGGGGCCCGACCTGGGCGGGCTCGATCCGGCCGCCGCGGCCGCGGTGCAGGCCGCCTACGGCGACTCGTTCGGGCTGGTGTTCCTGGTCGCCGCCGTGGCCTCGCTGGTGACCCTCGCCGCGGTGCTGCTGATCCCGGAGGTGCCGCTGCGGACCACGGTCGCGCGGACCGAGCCGCTGCCCGCGGGCGCCTGACCGCTGCCGGGCGGCGTTCCGCAGCCGAGGCTCGGCGTGATCGCGAGCCCGCCGCTCAGACGTCGATCTCCGGGCTGGACGCCTGCGCCCAGTACCGGCGCGGGATCCGCCCCGCCAGGCGCGCCGCGCGCCCGGCCTCCACGCCCAGCCGCATCGCGTGCGCCATCCGCTCGGGATCGGCCGCCCGGGTGACGGCCGTGGCGAGCAGGACGGCGTCGCAGCCCAGCTCCATCGCCTGCGCCGCCTCGGACGCGGTGCCGATGCCGGCGTCCAGCACCACCGGCACGCCCGCAGCCTCGACGATCATGGCGATGTTGTGCGGGTTGCGGATGCCGAGGCCGGTGCCGATCGGCGACCCGAGCGGCATGACGGCCGCGCACCCGACCTGCTCCAGGCGGCGGGCGAGCACCGGGTCGTCGTTGGTGTAGGGCAGGACGGTGAACCCGTCGTCGACGAGCTGCTCGGCGGCGTCCAGCAGCTCGACGGGGTCCGGGAGAAGGGTGCGCTCGTCGGCGATCACCTCGAGCTTGACCAGCTCGGTCCCCAGCGCCTCGCGGGCCAGCCGCGCGGTGAGGACGGCCTCGGCCGCGGTGCGGCACCCGGCGGTGTTGGGCAGGATCTCGATCTCCAGGCTGCGCAGCAGGTCGAGCACCCCGGTGCCGGTGGTGGCGTCGATGCGGCGCATCGCCACCGTCGTGAGCTCCGTGCCGGACGCGACGAGCGCGCGCTCCAGGATCTCCAGGTTCGCCGCGCCGCCCGTGCCCATGATGAGGCGGGAGCCGAGCTTGCGGCCGCCGACGGCGAGCTCGTCAGTGATCATCACCGCTCATCCTCCCTGCACCGCGGTCAGGACCTCGACGCGCGTGCCCTCCGTCAACGCCTGCCCCGGCCATGCCGCCCGCGGCACGACCGTGCCGTCCACGGCGACGGCGACGCCGGTGCGGGGCGCGCCGAGGGCGTCCAGCGCGTCCGCGACCGTGGCGCCGTCGGGCAGCTCGCGGCGTTCACCGTTGATCCACACGTTCACGGGTCACCTCCCACCGGGCCGGGTCGGCGGCCCGTGCCTGCACCGGGACGGGTCCGCCACGCAGCAGCGCCGTCACCGTGTCGGCCGTGACGGGCGCGAGAAGGATGCCGTTGCGGCCGTGCCCGGTGGCCGCGAGCAACCCCTCGGGACCGATGCGGCCGATCAACGGCAGGTTGTCCGGGCTCCCGGGCCGCAGGCCCGCCGCCACCTCGTGCAGCGCGAACTCCGCGATTCCCGGGACGATGCGCTCGGCGTCGCGCAGCAGGTCCCGCACGCCGCCGACCGTCGGCTCGGTGTCGAAGCCCGCCTCGTACTGCGTGGCGCCCACGACCAGGCCGGACCCGTCGCGCGGCACGAGGTAGAGGGGGCGGCCGTCCACCAGCGCGCGCACCGTGCGCGACGGCGGCTGCAGCGCCCCCGGCCGGTGCGCCAGCCGCAGGATCTCCCCCTTCACCGGCCGCACCAGGCCGTGCAGCGCGGGGTGCAGCGCGGCGGAGTGCGCGCCAGCAGCGACGACGACGGCGTCCGCGGCCAGCTCGGTGCCGTCGGCGAGCCGGACGCCGACGACGCGGGTGCCGTCGCCGCGCACCTCGGCGACCGCGCGGCGGTCGACGGTCACCCCGGCGGCGTCGACGGCCGTGCGCAGCGCGGCCAGGAGCATCCGGTTGTCCACGGCGAGATCGCCCGGCACCGAGAGCCCGCCGCGGACATCCGGGCCCAGCGCCGGTTCGAGGCGGCGCAGGTCGCGGCCCGTGAGCCGCTGCACCGGCCGGCCGAGCCGTTCGAGGTGCCCGGCGACGGCCTCCAGCTCGGCACGGTCCCCCGCGCCGGTCGCGGCGACGACCGTGCCCTCCGTGCGCAGCCCCGCCCCGTCGTCGACGATCGCGTCGAGCTCGGCGGCGAAGCCCGGCCAGCGCTCCAGTGAGGCGAGCCCGAGGTCCAGCAGCGGCTCCTCCCCCGGCCACGCCTCCGTCACCGGCGCGAGCATCCCGCCCGCCACCCACGACGAGCCCGAACCCGGCGCCGGGTCCAGCACCGTCACCTGCACGTACCGGGCCGCGCGCCACGCGCAGCTCAACCCGATCACCCCGGCCCCGAGGACCAGCACCCTGTCCATGAACACCCACTCGCTCCCTGCGCCGGCATGACCCGGATCAGGTTCGACGGTCGGGATCCGCGATCCCCTCTCAGCCCGGTCACCGGGCTCCCGTGCGTCACCTTCGGTCCACCCTACGCCCGCCACGGCAGGATGGGACCGTGCCCGGACTCGACGGAGCCGCCCTGCGCGCGCGGCTGGACGACGCCCGCCTCTACCTGTGCACCGGTGCCCGCCGCACCCGCGGCGATCTCGCCGAGTTCGCCGACGCCGCCCTCGCCGGCGGGGTGGACGTCATCCAGCTGCGCGAGAAGGGCCACGACGGGGCCCTGGAGGCGCGCGAGGAGCTGGCCGCGCTGGAGGTGCTGGCCGAGGCCGCCGCGAAGCACGGAGCGCTCCTGGCCGTCAACGACCGCGCGGACGTGGCGCTCGCGGCCGGGGCGGACGTGCTCCACCTCGGGCAGGACGACCTGCCGGTGGCCTGGGCGCGCCGGATCCTCGGCGACGAGGTGGTGATCGGGCGCTCGGCGCACAGCGCGGCGGAGACCGCGGCCGCGGCCGACGAGCCGGGCGTCGACTACTTCTGCGCAGGCCCGGTGTGGCCCACCCCCACCAAGCCGGGCCGTCCGGCGCCGGGACTCGATCTCGTACGCACCGTCGCGGCCCGCCGCCCCGCCCGGCCGTGGTTCGCGATCGGGGGGATCGACCACGACCGGCTCGACGAGGTCCTCGCCGCCGGGGCGGAGCGGATCGTCGTCGTCCGGGTGATCACGGAGGCCGAGGACCCCCGCGCGGCCGCGGAGATGCTCCGGGCGCGGCTGCCGTGACCCCGGCCATCCTGCGCCGGGCACCGGGCCGCCCCGGCGCCGGTGCTACCCGGTCGCCCCCTGACCCGAGCCCACCGGGGGCACGACAGCGGTGGTCGACGGCGTGGTCGACGTCGGGGCCGGGCTCGTCGAGGAGTTCGGACGCGTCGTCGGCCCGGACGTCGCGGACGGCGGCTCGGCCGAGCCGAACGGCTCGCGCGTCGACGTCCGGCCGGACGGCTCCGAGGTGGTGGAGTCGTCGCTGCGGGAGTCGTCCGTCGACTGGCCGTCGTCGTCGGTGGTGGAGGGCTCGGCGGCCGCGTCGCCCTCCCCGCCGAGCACCCGCCCGACGGACGTGCCGCTGCCGGAGTCGCTGCGCGAGAGCGGCGATCCCTTCACCCACTCGACGCCGGTGACGACCAGCATCCCGATCACGAACGCCAGCACGACGCCCGCGGCGACGGTGAACAAGGGCCGCCGGGCGGAGCGCACCGCGACCGGCGACACCGCGGCGGACCGTCCGCCGGCCCGGTCGCCCGCGGGGGCGACGAGCAGTTCGGTGGGCGGCGCACCGTCGGCGGCCGTGCGGGCCGCGGGAACCTCGACCGGCTCGTCGACCTCGACGGTCTGGCTGCCGGGCAGGCGGATCTTCGCCTTGACGGTGTCGCGGGTGCGGTCGAGGTAGCTCTGGTACACCGACGCCCCGACCATGCTGACGACGGACCCGAGCGCCGCGGCCATGACGGTGCCCGCCGCACCGAGGTAGGAGCCGACGACGGCGCTGGTGGCCGCGGCACCGGCACCGGCGATGACCTTGTTGACGGTGATGTCCGAGCTCTTCGCGGGCGCCGCCGTGGTGTCCGTGTCGGCGTCGGTGGCCGTGGCCGCCGGGGCCGATCCCGACGCCGCGGCGGCCGGTCGGGCGCCGCCCGCCAGGGGCCGGGGCGACGCGGGCGCGGGCCGGTTCGGGAACGCCCCGGTGGCGGGCCGGTTCGGGAAGGGGGCGGTAGCGGGCCGTCCGGGAATCGGGCCGGTGCCGGGCCGGGGTCCGGGGGCGAACCGGCCGGGCGCCTGTCGCGGTGGGCCGGCCGGCGGGACGCCGGGACCCGCCGGGCGGGTGCCCGCAGGCGGGGGACCCATCGCCCCGAACCCCGGCTGCACGGGCGTGACGGGCGCGTGGATCACCGTGGGCAGCTCGGACCCAGCCGGCTCGGCCGACCGCTGCTGCGGCACCGGCCCGTCCGTCGATCCGGACCGCGGGGCGGCGGACGCCGCCTCCTCGGCCGGCGACGGGGTGGCAGGGTGCTGGGCGCGCGGGTTGTCGGGCATGGCTCCTGGGCAGATCCGCTCGTGGTGTCGCTTCCACCTGGTATAGCGAGCCGGCACCGTGGATCGTTTCTGATGATCACAGAGAGTGGCGGCGTTCACCCTTGCGGATGGCGCAGGCCCGGATGGCCGGGCGGGAGTGCCGCCCGCAGCACCCACCACGACACGACGATGCACGCGAAGACCAGCGGCGCGGTGAGCACGACCCGGGCCACCCCGAGGGCCACGACGGCCCCGGCCAGGTAGAGGGGGGTGAACACGGCGAGCCGGACGACGTACTGGCCGACCCACACCCAGCTGGCCCGCTGGTAGGCACGCAGCAGGGCGGGATCGCGGCGCCATCGCGTGCGCTGCCCGAGCACCGTGCCGACGACGACGCCGAGCAGCGGCCACCGCACGACGATCGACACCGCCCAGACCAGCGCGCTCGCGGCGTTGCCGACCATCTGGAGCAGGAAGAAGTCGACCGCCCGCCCCGTCCAGAGCGCCACCCCGGCGGCCGCGGCGACGCCGAGCAGGCCGAGCAGCACGGCGCGCGGGCGCTCGCCGCGGGCGAACCGGACGGCGGCGACGACGGTCCCGGCGACCAGCGCCGCCCCGGCGGCCCACGCGACGGCCGGCCGGGTCGCGGTCGCCTCGGCGACGAGCCACGCGACGACGAAGACGGCGACCGGGATCGAGGCGTCGACGGCACCACCGCGGCCGCCGAGGACCTCGCGCAGCGACGGGCCGCCCACGGCGGGTCCGGCGCGGGAGGCGGGGTCACTCGGGGCCACGAACCAAGGGTGCCCTATTAACCCCGACGGCCGGTGGCGGGCCGGGCCGATCCTGGGTGATCCTGAACCGATCAACACATGACCGGGGGGTAGACGTCGGATGAACGAGGTGAGGACGACCGGCTGGGGCTCTTTCGTGGCGATCGGTGACAGCTTCACCGAGGGACTCGACGACTGGCGTCCCGACGGCACGCCCCGTGGCTGGGCGGACCGCGTCGCGGAGCAGATCGGCGCTGGCCGGCCCGGGTTCCGGTATGCGAACCTCGCCGTGCGCGGCAAGCGGCTGGACCAGATCGTGGCCGACCAGGTCCCGGTCGCGGAGCGGCTACGCCCCGAGCTGGTCTCGTTCTGCGGCGGCGGGAACGACATCATCAAGCTGACCTGCGACGTCGACGACCTCGCTGCCCGCTTCGACGCCGCGCTGGCACGGGTGACGGCCACCGGGGCGTCGGTCGTGGTGTTCACCGGCTTCGACCTGGGCCGGATGCACCCGCTGATCCGCAGGCTGCGCGGGCGCGTGGCCTGCTACAACGAGATGATGCGGGCCAGCGCCGAGCGCCACGGCAGCGTCGTGGTGGACCTGTGGGGGATGTCCGTGCTGGCCGATCCGCGCGCATGGGGCCGCGACCGGCTGCACCTCACCCCGGACGCGCACCGGCGGGTGGCGCTGCGGGTGCTGGAGGTGCTCGGCGAGCCGGTGACGGAGGACTGGCGCGCGCCCCTGCCCGCCGCGGAGCCCGCGCCGCGGCGCGCGCAGCTGCAGGAGGACGTGCGCTGGATGCGGGAGTTCGTGATGCCGCACGTGCACCGGACGCTGCGCGGCCGCCAGACGGGCGAGGGCTACCTGCCGAAGCGGCCGGAGCTGCTGCCGCTCGACGGCGGCCCGGAGGTCGTCGCCTGATCGTTTGACGCTGCAACTAGACGGGTACTGAGCGGAATCGGACGTTCGATAACGTCCGCCGCCTTGTCACCTGAAGGGGGCAGCATGATCGTATTGGGCATCATCCTGTGGTTGATCGGTTACTTCCTGGGCATCAGCATCCTGTCGACACTGGGAATCATCCTGATCGTCGTCGGCATCGTGCTGCTCATCCTGGGCCAGATCGGCCGCCCGGTCGCCGGTCGAAAAGTCTGGTTCTGACCGTGCTGCGCGGCCCGCGGGGAGACTCCCGCGGGCCGCGCGCGAATCCCGATCGCCGACCTGTCCGTTAGACGGTGGTCCCGTCCGCGGCGGACGGCTGTGATGGGTGCATGCGCAGCCCCGCGGAGCCCCGCCCGTCCGCGCTCGACGAGATCGTCGACACCGACCGCTACCCGATCACCGACCCGACCGACCCCGCCTACCACGACCTGCTGCACGCCGTCCGCGCCCAGCTGGACGAGAACGGCTGCAGCGTGCTGGCCGATCTCGTCCGCCCGGAACTGCTCGACCGGCTGCGCGCAGAGGGCGACGAGGTCGCGCCGCACGCCTACCACGACGTCGAGACGGTCAACGTCTACAACACCGCCCCGGATCCCACGCTGCCAGCAGACCATCCGGCGCACCGGACGACGGCCCGCGGCAACGCGTTCGTCGCCCGCGACCGGATCCCCGAAGGCGCGCTGATCCAGCGGCTCTACCCGAGCCCGGACTTCCGGCGGTTCGTCGCGGACTGCTTCGGCCTGGCCACCGTGTACCCGCTGGCCGATCCGCTGTCGGGCCTCACGCTGAACGTCGTGGTGCCGGGCCGGGGGCACCCGTGGCACTTCGACACCAACGAGTTCACGGTCAGCCTCCTCACCCGCAGCCCGGACGGCGGCGGGGTCTTCGAGTACTGCCCGGGCATCCGCTCGCCCGCCGCGGAGAACCTGGACGACGTCCGTGCCGTCCTCGACGGGGACGGCGGGCGGCTCGTCCGCCGGCTGACGTTGCGCCCCGGCGACCTGCAGCTGTTCACCGGCCGCTACTCGCTGCACCGGGTCACGGAGGTGGCCGGCGCCACCGCCCGGCACACGGCGATCTTCGCCTACAGCGAGCGCCCGGACGTGATCGGTACGGTCGCGCGGACGCGCCAGCTCTTCGGGCGGGTCACCCGGGCGCACCTGGCCGCCGACGCGGCCGCGGCGGCGCGGGTGGACGGCCTGCTCATCTAGGCTCCCCTCACAGTCAACGCTGACCGGAAGGCCCTTCGTGACCGCGATCTCCACCCGCACCTTCGGCAACGAGGACGCACTGCCCCGCGTGCCCCTGCCCGCCCTCGAGGACTCGTGCGCCCGCTTCCTGGACTGGTGCGCCCCGCTGCTCACCGCGGACGAGCTGGCCGCCACCGAGACCGCAGTCGCAGAGCTCCTCAAGCCGGACGGCCCCGCGCGGGTCCTGCACCGCGCGCTGGAGGAGTTCGACGCGACCGCGGACAGCTGGCTCGACGCGTTCTGGCCCTACCGCTACCTGGGCCGCCGCGACCGCATCGCGCTCAACGCGAACTTCTTCTTCCTCTTCCAGCCCGCAGGCCTGGGCCAGGTGGCCCGCGCGGCCGGGCTGATCGCCGGGGCGCTGGCGTTCAAGGGCCTCGTCGACCGCGAGGAGCTGCCGCCGGAGACCCTGCGCGGCGTCCCGCTGTCGATGGAGCAGAACAGATACCTGTTCTCCGCCACGCGCATCCCCGGCGTCGAGATCGACTCCGCACGCACCCCCTACAGCGCCGAGCACCCCGGCCCCTCGCACGAGCGGCACGTGATCGTGTTCCGCCGGGGCCGGATGTTCCGCCTGGACGTGATCGGGCCGGTGGGTGTCCCCCACGCGCTCGCCGAGATCGAGGCTGCGCTGCAGCGGGTCGTCGACACGACCGAGCCCGCGCAACCCGGGACGTCCGTCGGGCACCTGACGACGAAGGCCCGCGCGGAGTGGGCCGCGAGCCGCGCCCGCCTGGCCGAGCTCGGCGACAACGCGGACCTGCTCGACGTCGTCGAGCGGGCCCTGTTCTGCGTCACGCTGGAGGACGTCTCGCCGTCCTCCGCGCTGGAGGCCTGCGACCAGCTCCTGCACGGCGACAGCGCCAACCGGTGGTTCGACAAGGCCACCACCTTCGTCGTCCTCGCCGACGGCACCGCAGGCTTCAACGGCGAGCACTGCAAGCTGGACGGCACCACCGTCGTCGGACTCATCGACTTCCTGCTCGCCACCACCGCAGCCCGCCACGCCGAGCAGGCGGGCGCCCGCGCCCAGGGCGAGCCGCGCGTCGTCGAGCTCGCCTGGACCCTCGACGGCGCGCTGCGCGGCGACGTCACCGCGGCGGGCGAGGCGTTCGCGGACTACGCCGCGGCGACTGCCACCACGACGCTCTCGATCGACGGGTTCACCGCCGAGGACGCGAAAGCGCTGCGGTGCTCCCCCGACGCGTTCGCACAGCTCGCCTTCCAGCTCGCGCACCGGCGCTCGAAGGGGCTCACCGGTGCGACGTACGAGTCGATCGCCACCCGCCGCTTCCGCCACGGCCGCACCGAGGCCATGCGGGTGGTCACCCCGGAGATCGTCCGGTTCGTCGAGACGTGGGACAGTGCGGCCACGGACGACGCTCGTCGTACCGCGTTCCGGGCCGCCGCCGACGCCCACGTCGCGCGGGCGAGGCAGTGCCAGGCGGGCGATGCGCCCGAGCAGCACCTCTGGGAACTGCAGCTCGTCCAGCGCCGCCGCGGTGAGGAGCTGGGCGCCACCGACCCGATCGCGCTCTTCGACTCCCCCGGCTGGACGGTCATGCGCGACGACTACCTGTCGACCAGCGCCGTCCCGTCGCCGAACGTGCAGTTCTTCGGGTTCGGCTCCACGAGCGCGCGGTGCATCGGGATCGGCTACGCGCTGATGCCCACCCGGTTCGACCTCTACCTGAGCACGCCGAGGGCCGTCGCGGACCGCATGCACGACTTCGCACGCCACCTCCGGGACGCGATCGCGGAGCTCTCCGAGTTGCTGCGCGCCGAGATTCCGGGATGATCGGGTAGGGATCCGCGACGCCGTGGGCCGGAAGGGAACCGAATGATCGATGACGGTGCACTGATCGGAACCCGGAAGGCGGACTTCTCCGAGATCTACGTCGAGCCGGATCCGCGGGCGTACTACGCCACCCTGCGGCCGCTGGACTACCAGATCCCCCAGCTCGCGGCGCCCGTCGTCGAGGCCGTCGTGGCGGCCGCACGCCCGGCTGCCGTGCTCGATCTGTGCTGCTCCTACGGCATCAACGCCGCGCTGCTGCGCCACGACGTCACCTGGGAGCGGCTCGCCGAGCACTACGAACGCCTCGACGACCTGCCGACCGCCACCCTCGAGACCGTCGACGAGGCGTTCTACTCCGCCCGGCGCCGCGGACCGTCCCCGCGCGTCCTGGGCCTGGACGCGTCGGACCCCGCGGTCGGCTACGCCGTCCGCACCGGGCTGCTCGCCGCCGGCTGGGCCGAGGACCTCGAGCAGGACGACGCCTCGGCGGCGCTCGCCGCAGGGCTGCAGGACGTCGGGCTGGTGATCTCGACCGGCGGGATCGGCTACGTCGGCGAGCAGACGATCGAGCGCATCCTGCGGGTGCTGCCGCGCCCCGAGGAGCTGTGGCTCGCGGTGTTCGTGCTGCGGGTCTTCGACTACGCCACCGTCGCGGACACCCTGGCCCGGTTCGGGCTCGTCACCGAGAAGCTGCCCGGCACCTTCCGGCAGCGCCGGTTCGCCGACCGGGACGAGCGCGACGCGGCGGTCCACGACGTCGAGCGGCGCGGCCTCGATCCCACGGACCTGGAAGCCGACGGGTGGTACCACGCCGAGTGCTTCCTCACCCGCCCCGCGGCGAAGGCGGCGCGCGTCCCGGCGGCGGAGCTGCTGGCCTGCTGACCGCCGCGCGCCGACGTCCAGCGCCGTCTCGATCTGAGATCCGCCCGGCCCGCGGCGGGCCCTAGGGTGCCTCCCGGGTGAAGGGAGCGGCGATGGACCTGCGCGACCCCGACCTGCGCGGGCCCGGCGACGAGCCGATGGTGGCGAAATGGGGCACCACGCACCCGTCGGCGCCGCTGGTCGTGCTGCTGCACGGCAACGGCACGAGCGAGCACTCGCTGATCGAGATCTCCCCGTGGCTGCCGCACGGGCCGGTGGCGTACGCGGCGCTGCGCGGCCCGATCCAGCACGGCAAGGGCTTCCGCTGGTGGCGTGACGGCCCACCCGAACCGGACGACCTCGCCGCCACGTGCACCTGGGTCCTGTCCTGGATCGCCGGCACGGGCGACCCGGACCGGCCGGTGCTGCTGCTCGCCTTCCGGGACGGGGTGACGCTCGCGGGCGCGCTGATGGCGGCCGCACCGGAACGGTTCTCCGGCGCCGTGCTGCTGTACGGGGCGCTGCCCGATCCGCCGCCGCGGCAGCGCGGACGCCTGTCCGGCATGCCCGTCTTCCTGGCCCACGCCACCGAGGACCCGCGCACCCCCGCGGACCGGCTCGACCGCACCTGGACGTGGCTCGCCCGCGAGAGCGGCGCACCCCTGTGGGCGGAGCGGGTGCCCGGCGGCGCGCAGCTCGCCGGGTCGGTCGTCGGCGGGGTGGGGACGTGGCTCGCGGACCGGCTGGACTTCCTGCGCGCGCACGGCGAGAACCCGCTCCCCGACGGGGACGAGCCCCGCTGGCCGTCGCTGCGCGGGCCGCTGCCGCAGCGCAGCGGCCCGGCTCCGGAGTGCACGACCCGGATCCCGCAGCAACAGCTCGACCAGCACGGCCCGGCGGCGCTGCACGACGCCCTGTGGGAACGGCTCGCCGCACTGGACGGCGTGACGACGAAGCCCGCGCGCATCGGCCCGGACGGCACCCGCTCGCTGCTGCTGGAGCGGGCGGGCGGGGCCGGACCGGACGAGGCGTTCCTCGTGCCGGACGACGGCGAGTTCGCCCACCAGCACCCGGCTCCCGACGCGAGCCTGCACGTGGTGCTGCCCGACCCGCTCGCCTACGACGGGATCGCGAAGGGCTGGGCGGTGCCGCACCCGCTGGCCGGCGTGCGGCTGCCCCGCGGGACGGTGCTGGTGCCCGGGCCGCGCGACGCCGCCGAGCTGGACGTGGTCGCCGGGATCGCGGCGGCCGCGCACGCCTTCGCGGCCGCAGGTTGAGGGGCGACAGGTCGCGGCCGGGGCGCAGCGGGCGACCCGGCACAACCCGGCCCGGGCCACCCGGATCAGGCGCGCCGCGCGTAGACGTCCCCGGAGCGCCCGAGCGGGCGGTGGCGTTCCAGCAGGGCGAGCAGCTCGTCGCGGGTGAGCCAGCGCTCCGAGGCGAACCGCATGGTCTCCACCGGCGAGTAGGTGAACCGGTACTCCCCGAGCCGCTCCACCTGATCCAGGGCGGCGAGGGCCGCGTCGTGGGCGAAGGGCAGGTACTCGAACGACAGCGCCCGCAGCGGCCGCGAGAGCCCCGCCAGCACATCCGCCTCGAAACCCTCGACGTCGATCTTGCAGAAGGCGGGTTCGCCGTGCTCGGCGATCAGCGCGTCCAGCGTCGTGACCTCGACGTCGATCGACCGGTCCCACCGCACGGTGGAGAACCGGGAATCCGCCGCGGTGACCGACTCGATCCACTCGGCCGACATCGACGACACCGTGGGGTTCGCGCTGGACATGCCCAGGGTGGCCCGACCCGGTGAGGCGCCCACCGCCCGCGGGTCGATGACGACGCCGCCGTCGCGGCCGTGCAGGAGCCGCAGCACGCGCAGGCAGTCCGGCTGCGGTTCCAGCGCCACGACGCGCGCCCCGAGCTTCCGCCACGCCCCGACCCGGCTGCCGACGTGCGCGCCGACGTCGAAGGCGAGATCGCCGGGGCCGAGGAACCGCGCGTAGAACCCGACCATCCGCCGCCGCCGTCCGGGGATGGCCCGGTACATCGCGAGCGAGCGTGCGATGCCCCGGGCCCGGGCCAGCGCCGCCGTCATCTCCGCCCTCACGGCGCGCCGAACGCGGTGAGGAACCGGTCCCGGAAGGCGTCCATGCGCCACACCGGAGCGTCCGGGGCGGGGGCGAGCCCGGCCGTCCATCCCCAGGGGCCGACCCGGTCCAGCACGGCCCGGTCCCGGGTGATCACCGAGATCGGGACGTCCCGGCTCGCGGCGTCCCCGGTGACGAGCGGGGTGGGCTCGTGGTCCCCGAGCACTACGAGGACCAGGTTGTCGTCGCCGTAGGTCTCGACCCAGGACACGAGGGTCTCCAGCGAGTACGCGACGGAGCTGCGGTAGCCGTCGCGCACCTGCTCGGGGTCCAGCGAGAAGATCACCCTCGTGTCGGAGTCGTCCGAGGCCGACGTCCCGTCGAACACCGCCCCGTCGCCGACGGTCTCCCACGGCACGGGCCGCGGCACGGCCGTCCACGGTGCGTGGCTGGACGTGAGCGCCAGCTCGGCGAACACGGGCGCCCGGTCGGCTCGCGCCCGCTCGGTGCGCTGGAACGCGGCGAGGGTGAACTGGTCCGGCATCGCCGACCAGCTGAACGGCGGGCCCGCGTACCCGAGATCAGGGCCCGCGGCGAGCCGGTCGTAGCCGTAGAGCGCCTGACCCTGCGGCCACGGCGCGGTCGTGTTCGGCATGACGCCGACCGTGCGCCAGCCCGCGTCGCGGAAGGCGGCACCCAGGGTGAGGCGGTCCGAGGCGAGGAGGGTGTCGAAGCGCTGCTGGTTGTCGACCCACAGGCCCGAGAGCAGCGAGGCGTGCGCGAGCCAGCTCCCCCCGCCCGAGGTGGACGAGGTCAGCCACCCGCTGCGCACGTCGTATCCCGCAGCGGCCAGCCGCCGGTCGCCCTCGGCGAGGACGGGCGCCACCGTGAGCCGCGGGGACGACACGGCGCTTCGGCCGTAGCTCTCCACCACCGCGAACACGACGTCCTTGCCGCGCAACGCCGCGAGCAGCCCCTCCGGCGGAGTGTCGCGGAACGGGTCCGTCGCGAGCTCGGCGGCGAAGGCCTCGGAGTCCGCGAGCCGCTCCTGCACGAGCGCGGCCCGGGCACGCACGGCCGCCGTGGTGCTGTCGTCGGCCACCGGCAGGCCCGGGACCAGCTGCAGCCCCAGGAGGATCGCGGCCACCCACGCCACCGCCAGCCCGGCGAACCCGCGCCGGGCCCGGCCCGGGTGGCGCGCCGCGGCCCCGTCCAGGCGCCGCACCGCCCGCACCGGCACGGCGAGCGCCGCCACCGCGAGCGCCGCAGCCGCGACGGCCGCCACGACCGCCACCGCCCGGCCGGCCGCGCCGTCGACGAACCGGAACGCGTCGGCGAACAGCTGCCAGTCGAGGACGGGGTCGAACGGGCGGGCCAGCGCGGTGGAGAAGCCGAGGTCGAGCAGCTTCAGCACCAGGAGCAGGCCCAGCGCGACGCCCAGGACCAGCGTCCCCACCCGGCGCAACCGCTGCGGCAGGACCATCAGCAGTGCCCCTGCGAGCACCAGCTCCAGCGGCAGCCGCAGGAACGCCGCGGGTGTGAGCTGCTCCACCGAGGAGGGGAGCAGCACGATCCCGCCGACGAAGAGCGCCGCGAGCACCGTCAGCAGCACGGCCCCGCGGCGTCGCCGGGCGGGCGCGCCCACCGCGGGCGGGCGCGTCAGCGGTGGGGCCGTCACGGCAGCGCAGTGTCCAGCTGCGTCGGGACGTCCAGGTGCGGCAGGTCGTGGCCGAAGCGGTCCCGCTTCGCCCGCAGGTAGCGGACGTTGTGCACGTTGACCGGTTCCAGGAGCGGCACCCGACCCACGACCTCGATGCCGTGCGACTCCAGCGCGTCCACCTTCACCGGGTTGTTCGACAGCAGCCGCACCGACCCGATGCCCAGGTGCGCGAGCACGCGGGCGGCCGGGCCGAAGTCCCGGACGTCGACCGGGAGCCCGAGCGCGGTGGCGGAGTCGATCGTGTCCAGCCCCTGGGTGTCCTGCAGCACGTGCGTGCGGGTCTTCGCGACCAGCCCGATCCCGCGGCCCTCGTGCCCCCGCAGGTAGACCAGCACCCCGGTGCCCTCGGCGACGATGGCGGCCAGCGCCGAGCGCAGCTGCGCCCCGCACTCGCAGCGCAGCGCCCCGAACACGTCACCCTGGAGGCACTCCGAGTGCATCCGCACGAGCACCCCGGCCCGCCCGGCGGCCTCGCCGTGCACCAGGGCGAGATGCTCATGGCCCCCGTCGCGGAACGCGACCGCCCGGAACGTCGCGTTCGCCGTCACCAGCTCCGACTCCGCCACGTCAGTCAGACCGGCGGTCACCGCCTCCTGCATGTCCGTCCCCTGTCCGTCCGATCCGTGAGAAGGTCCGACCGATGGATCTCCTGCCCAACGACACCACGCTCGACGTGCGCGAGCGCGGCGCCTCCGTCGCCGTACTCCCGATCGGGAGCTACGAGCAGCACGGCCCGCACCTCCCGCTCGCGACCGACACCCTCGTCGCCGCCGCGCTCGCGCGCGAGCTCGCGAACGCCCATCCGGTGTGGCTGCTGCCACCGGTGACGATCTCGTGCTCCCACGAGCATGCCGCGTGGGCGGGGACGGTGAGCATCTCGGCGACCACCCTGGTCGCCGTCGTGCGCGACGTCGCGGCGTCCGTGCGGCACCACGGGGTACCCACTCTGGTACTCGTCAACGGCCACGGCGGCAACTACGTGCTCGGTAACGTGGTGCAGGAGGCGAGCGTCACGGGCCCGCCGATGGCGCTCTTCCCGCAGGAACAGGACTGGCTCGCCGCGCGCGCCGACGCGGGGCTGGAGTCGTCCTACCTCTCCGACATGCACGCCGGGGAGCTGGAGACGTCGATCCTGCTGCACACGCACCCCCACCTCGTCAGAGCACCGGTGCAGGACGAGACCGCCGACGATCGGCGCCACCTGCTGAGCCGTGGGCTGCAGGCGTACACCTCCTCCGGCGTGGTGGGACGGCCGACGCTCGCCTCGGCCGAGAAGGGACGCGCGGTGCTCGCGAGCCTGGTGCGCTCCTTCGCCGCATACCTCTGAGCGCGAGCACGACCAGGCCCGGCGCGACGGCGACGAAGCCGAGCAGGCCGTACACGACGGCCGTGGTCACCCCCTGGGCGGCGCCGAGCCCGGCGGCACCGAACGCCACCGCCGCCACGGCCTCCCGCGGGCCCCAGCCGCCGACGGTGAGCGGCAGCGCCATCGCGGCGAGCGCGAGCAGGAGCAGCGGCAGCAGCGTCGGCAGCGACGCGGTCGCACCGGCGGCCCTGGCCGCGAGGACGAAGGTCGCGAGATAGCCCGCGAGCGCCGTCGCCGACAGCGCCAGCACGCCCGGGTGCACCGCCGCGCCCGTACCGCCGAGCATCGCGGGCAGCCGCCTGCCCAGCGGGCGCCGCAGCGGGTACGCGGCGAGCACGGCCGCTGCGACGAGCGGGGCGACCGTCCAGCCTGCGACGCCGCCGCCCGCGACGGGATGGGTGAGCAGCACCGCCACCCCGAGCGCCACGAGCACGACGTGGCCGGCGAGGCGGTCCAGGACGACCGCGCGCACGGCCCTGCCCCCGTCGCGGCGCCCGTGGTGCACCGCCCGGTGGACGTCACCGAGGACACCCGCCGGCAGCGTCGCGTTGAGGAACACGGCCTGGTAGCTGTCCGCGACCGCGGTGCGCAACGGGAGCGCGATGCCCAACCGCCGCGCGATCACGCACCAGCGGGCCGCGTTGGCGAGCACCGTCACCGCACCGAGGGCCAGGGCCGCGAGCACCGTGGCGGGGCCGATCCCCTGCAGGCCGTCGAGCACGGCACCGGTGCCGACGTGGTGCACGAGCAGCGCGAGCGCGCCGATCACCAGCAGCGGCCGGGCCAGCGCGCGCACCGGGGCCGGGATCCGGGCGGTGGCGGCCCGCGATGGCGCGGCGTGCCGCGGGCCCCCGCCGGACGGGACGGGTGGGGTGAGGGCCGTCACGCCAGCACCTCGGTGAGCCGGCGGGCGGTGACATCCCAGCCCGCGAGCCGCGGCCGCCGTCGCCGGGCCGCGGCGCGGGCGTCCGCGCGCAGGTCGGGCTCCTCCAGCCAGCGGCGCAGCGCCGCGGCGAGGGCGGCGGCCATGTCGGGGTCGGGCGCCACGAGCAGTCCGGGGAGGTCGCCCCGGCCGGTGCCGTCGCCGCGCACCGTCTCCGGCAGCCCGTCCACCCCGGCCGCGACGACGGGCGTCGCCCGGGCCAGCGCCTCGGTCACGACCATCCCGTAGGTCTCGCGTCGCGACGGGACGACGAGCAGGTCGGCCGCGGCGTAGCTGGCGTCGAGGTCGACGCCCGTCCGCGGCCCGTCCAGCCGCACCCGTCGGCCGAGATCGTGGCACTGCACGAGCCCGCGCACGCGCTCGACGTGCTCGGGGTCGCGCTCGGTGGGTCCGACGAGCGCGCAGGTCCACTCGCGGTCCGCGATCCGCGCCAGCGCGCGGACCAGCACGTCCTGGCCCTTGGTCGGCGTGATCGAGCCGACGCAGAGCAGTCGCGACCCGGCCTCGCTCGGCTGCGTGGGCGCTGCCGCGTCCACGCCGGGCGCGACGACGTGAGCGGCCACCCCGTGCAGGTCCCGCACGCGGCGCGCCGTGTGCGGGCTGGTGGCGACGACGGCACGGGCGGCGCGCAGGACGCGCCCCTCGCGGGTCGAGAGCGCAGCGGCGACCGCGGGGTCCAGCCCGGACTCGTCGCCGAGTGGCAGGTGCACGAGCACGGTGAGGCGCAGCCGCGCGGCCGCGGGCACCACGGCCTCGGGGACGCCGCAGGCGACCAGCCCGTCCAGCAGCACGTCGGCACCCGCGGGCAGCGCCTCGAGGCAGCGGGCCAGGGCGCGGCGGGCCGGGGCGGCGGGCCGCGGCCAGGTGCCGCCGATGCGGTGCGCGTGCACCGCCCGCCCGGCTGCCGGGAGGCCGGCACAGACCCGCAGCCCGTAGACGTTTCCGCCGCTGGGCAGGCGGCGGTCGTCGACGTCACCGGGCAGGACGACGTGCACCGGTGGCCCGGCCGCGTGGACCCCCGGCGACCCGCCGCGACCCGCCGGGCCGGGCTCGGTCACAGGGCACGCTCGTAGCTCGCCCACGCGACGTGGGACTCGTGCAGCGTCACGGTGATCCCCGTGAGGCCGCGGGCCGCCTCACCGAGCGCCCCGGCGTGCACCCCTTCGGCGAGCCGGTCCGCGATCACCTTCGCGAGGAACTCGGTGGAGGTGTTGATCCCGGCGAACTCGGGCAGGTCGTCGAGGTTGCGGTAGTTCAGGTCGGCGAGCGTCGCCGTGAGCTTCTCTGTGGCGAGCCCGATGTCGACGACGATGTTGTCCGCGTCCAGCTCGGGGCGGCGGAACGTGGCGTCCACGACGAACGTGGCACCGTGCAGGGCCTGGGCCGGTCCGAAGACCTCACCACGGAAGCTGTGCGCCACCATGACGTGATCGCGAACGGTGATGCTGAACACCCGGACTCCTTCTCACGTGCCGTCATAGGACACACGGATGCAGAGCCCCGGCAGTTCACCCGAGATCATCCGGGGCAGCACCGACGGGAGCTCGGCGAACCGGCACGTCCCCGTGACCAGTGCGTCGAACCGTGCGTCGGCGAGCAACCGCATCGCCACGTCCATCCGGCCGGAGTGGCCACGCCGCGCCCGCCGCGGCGCCACCGTACCGACCTGGCTGGAGCGCAGGGTGAGCCGCCGGGAGTGGAACGCCTCTCCGAGCGGCAGCGTGACGGGGCGGTCGCCGTACCAGCTCAGCTCCACGACCTCACCCTCCGGGGCGAGCAGCTCCAGCGCCCGGGTGAGGCCCGCGGCGGTGGCGCTGGCGTGCACGACCAGGTCGCAGTCCCCGGCCGCCTCCGCGGGCAGCGCGAACCGCACCCCCAGCGCCGCCGCCACCGCCGCACGGGACGGATCGGCGTCCACCAGCTCGACCAGGGCCCCGGGGACGCCCGCGAGGAGCGCCGCGACCGCGCACCCGACCATCCCGCCACCCACGACCGCGATGCGGTCCCCGACCAGCGGCGCGGCGTCCCACAATGCGTTGACGGCCGTCTCGACCGTCCCGGCCAGGATCGCGCGCGCCGCCGGGACGTCCTCCGGCACGACGGTGACGGCCGCGGCGGGCACGGTGAACCGCGTCTGGTGCGGGTGCAGGCAGAACACGGTGCGCCCGCGCAGCGGTCCCTCCTCGACCGTGCCGACGGCGAGGTAGCCGTACTTCACCGGTGCCGGGAAGTCGCCCTCCTGGAAGGGCGCGCGCATCAGCGCGTGCTGGTTGGCGGGCACGCCGCCGCGGAACACCAGCGTCTCGGTCCCCCGGCTGATGCCGCTGTGGAGCGTGCGGACGACGACGTCCCCCGGGCCGGGCTCGGGGATCCGCTCGGGGCGGATCTCGCCGCGGCCCGGCTCGGCGAGCCAGAACGCCTCTGCGGTGCGGATCACGGGGACCTCCGATCGAACCGTACGGCGCGCCCACTCGTGTTCAGGTACATGGGTACGACCGTGGGGCACACGGACGGTGGGGCGGCGCGGCCGCCACGGCGGCAGACCGCACCGAGGCGGGCGACGGCGGGACTCCCGCACGCGCTCATCGTGACGGCCCTGGGTGCGGGCCTCGGGCTGGGCCCCACCGGCGCCCTGGTCGGGCTGGCCTACGGGACGTGCCTCGCGGTGCTCCTGGCGCGCGCGCTGCGCAGCGCCGGGCGGGTCTCCCCGAGCCCCGCGGACCACGTCACGCTCGTGCGGGCGCTGCTCGTCGGCGGCGTCACGGCCCTGGTCGCGGACGGGCTCGTGACGGGCGAGCCCGCGGTGAAGACCATCGTCGGGCTCGCGGCGGTGGCGCTCGCACTGGACGCCGTGGACGGGCAGGTGGCGCGCCGCACCGGCACGGCATCACCCCTGGGCGCCCGGTTCGACATGGAGGTCGACGCGTTCCTCATCGCGGTGCTGAGCGTGCAGGTGGCGCTCGTCGCAGGCTGGTGGGTGCTCGCGATCGGCGCGATGCGCTACGTGTTCGTCCTCGCCGGGTACGTGTGGCCATGGCTGCGCGGCACGCTGCCGCCGAGCTACGCGGCCAAGACGATCGCGGCGGTCCAGGGGATCGTGCTCACCGTCGCCGCGGCCGGCCTGCTCCCGGCCGCCGTGGCCGAGGCGGCCGTCGCCGTGGCGCTCGCGCTGCTCACCTGGTCGTTCGGCCGGGACGTGCCGCGGCTGCGGGCCCTCGCGCGTGTCCACCACCATCCACGCAACCCGCAGCCGCGGCCCGCGATCTGACCGACTGCCCCGACGGCCAGGTCGCGGTGATCGCCCGCCCGCTCAGCCTCCGCCGGGGGCGATCGTCTCCTCCACCGGTCGCCGCGGTGTCCGTTGCGACCCTTTCGCCGCACTCGACGGCCACCCCACCCGCAGCACCATCTGCGGCGAGAGGGTTCCGCCGAGCACGTCGTCACGCAGCACCGCACGGGTGCCGCCCACCTCCAACGGCTGGCTGAGCGGCGACGACGCGAGCCCCGCGGTCGTCACGTGCAGCAGCACGGCGCTGGTCGCCTCGCCCGCCCGCAGCCAGGACAGGACGTCGTCGGACGCGGTGCCGAGGACGAGCAGCGTGGCGCCGTCGATACCGCCGGTGCCGGTCGCGCCGTCGAACCGGCGCACCCCGGCGGCGGCGCCGTCCGCTGCGGCCGCTGGCACGCCGTCCGGCCCGGCCTGGCGCCCGCTCCACAGGGCGAGCTCGGTGCGGTAGGCGGGGCTCTCGCGCTGGATCCGCTCGGCCTCGGCGATCGCGCGGAGCAACCGGGTCCGGCCCGCGCCCTCGGTGACCGGGCGCAGCACCGCACCCTGCTCCGCGGCCACGCCGACCAGCTCCGCCACGACCGCGTCGGGCACCGGCCACGACGCGAACGGGCGACGGTCGGTCTGGCGCCGTTCGAGCGCCGCCACCAGCCCGTAGTCGGCGTCGGCCGCGGTGCCCGGGGTGAGCTCCACCGCGGCGAGGTGGTCCGGCTCGGCCGGGTTCGGCAGCCGGTGGACGGTGGCCCGCAGCCCCGCGGCGGCCAGCGCCACGCGCAGGTGGTGCAGGACGGCACCACAGCTCATCACGAGGTCGCGACCGTCCGGATCGGTGGCGCGCAGCCAGCGGTCCCGGTCCGCGTACAGGTGCACCGAGCGGGGCGCGAGGCGCCACTTCCAGGGTTGGGTGTTGTGCACCGACGGGGCCCGCATCGCGAGCGCGATCGCCGCCTGCACCGTCCGGGGCTCGATCCGTTCCACGATCATCGGTGTCCTCCCGCGAGCGAACGCAGCACGTCGGTGGCGGTGACGATCCCGACCAGCCGCCCACCGCCGACCTCGGGGTCGTCGGGGTCGGCGGGGTCGGCGACGACCACGGCGTCGGCGCCGGCCTCGTACATCCGCCGGGCCGCCTCCCCGCGCCGGTCGGCGGAGCGCACCACCACGGCGGCCCTGGCCAGGGTGGCCACGGTGCGCCCGTCCCCGCCCGGATCGCCGAGCGCGTGCAGCAGATCGGTCTCCGTGAGCACGCCGAGCACCCGCGAGTCGGCCACGACCGGAAGGTGGCGCACGCCGGTGGTGATCATCAGTCGGAGCGCGACGATCGTCGTCGCCTCCGGGACGATCGCCACGAGCTGCCGCGACATCAACGTGCCGACCTCGGGGTCGGTGTCGGTGCCAGCCGGCGGCGTCCTGGTCATGGCCCCACGGTGCTCCGCCCTCCGGGCGGCGGGCAGGGTCTCACGACCCGGAAAGGTCAGGACAGGGGGACCTGCCAGTGCAGGCGGGTGCCCACGGCCTCGGGCCGGACGTCGAGGCGCCCGCCGCAGGCGCGGGCCCGTTGCTCGAGGTTGCGCAGGCCGCTGCGGGCGGCGGCAGGGTCGATGCCCACACCGTCGTCGACGACGTCCACGACGAGGTCCTCCGTCGCGTCCACGGTGAGGGTGACGGTCCGGGCGCGGGCGTGCCGCACCGCGTTGCTGACGGCCTCACGCACGACCGCGACGGCGTGGGCCCCGATCTCCGGCGGCACCAGCGTGTCCACCGCTCCGGTGATCCGCACGGACGGCGAGAGCCCACTGCCCGTGGCGGCCTCGGCGGCCGTGTCCAGCAGGCGGCGGCGCAGCCCGGTGTCGTTCGCGGTGGGGGCGTGCAGGTCGAAGATGGCGGTCCGGATCTCCCGGACGGTGGTGTCGAGGTCCTCGACCGCGCGCTGCAGCCGCTCCGCGATGACGGGATCCCCGCTGCGTCGCAGCGTGCCCTGCAGCGTGAGGCCCGTGGCGAAGAGCCGCTGGATGACGTGGTCGTGCAGGTCCCTGGCGATGCGGTCGCGGTCCGCGAGGACGTCGAGCTCCCGCTGGGCGCGGTTGCGCTCCCCCAGGGCGAGCGCCAGCGCCGCCTGCTCCGCGAACGAGATGAGCAGGGGCACCTCGGTGGGCTGGAACGCGGCCGTGCCGGAGCCGCGGTGGGCGACGACGACCCCGAGCACCGACTCGTGCGCGACGAGCGGCACCGCGAGCGTCCCGCCCTGCAGCACCGCGGTACGGCCCTCCACGACCTCGAGGAGCAGCTCCGGCTCGGCCAGGTCCGCGCCGGCCTCGCCGGTGCGGGCCCGCTCGGTGAACCCCTCCTGCTCAGAGCCGAGGATGATCGACACGGCGTCCGAGGTGGCCAGCTCCATCGTGCGCTGCGCGATGAGGTGCAGCGCGTCGTCCTCCGTGGCGCCGGAGAGGAGTTCGGCGCGCACCTCGGCGGTCGCCTCCAGCCAGCGCTGCCGCATCCGGGACTGCTCGAAGAGATCGGCGTTCTGGACCGCGATGCCGGCGGCCGCGGCCAGTGCCTGCAGCACGACCTCGTCGTCGGCTGTGAACTCCCCCGCACCTCGCTTTTCGGTCAGGTAGAGATTGCCGAACACGGCGTCGCGCACCCGCACCGGCACGCCGAGGAAGGACCTCATCGGCGGGTGCCCCGGCGGGAAGCCGACCGACGCCTCGTGAGCGCCCAGATCGGCCAGCCGCAGCGGCCGCGGATCGATGATGAGCTGGCCGAGGATCCCCTTGCCCTCGGGCAGGTGCCCCATCCCGGCCCGCATCTGCTCGTCGATGCCGACGTGCAGGAACCGGGCGATCGTGCCGTCCACGTCCAGCACGCCCAGCGCCCCGTACCGAGCGTCGACCAGGTCCACGGCGGCCTGCACGATGCGGTGCAGCGTCGAGTCCAGATCGAGATCCGACGCCACCGCGAGGACCGCGTCGAGCAGACCGCGCATCCGGTCCTGCACGTGGGTGATCTCGGTCAGGCGTTCCTGCACCTCGGCGAGCAGGTCGTCGAGCCGCAGTCCGGAAAGGACATGCGGTAGTTCGCGGTCGTCGTGCCCCTCCACGGAGCCACCGTGGCATGCCAGCAGGCACGCCGCCACCCCGTCGGGTCTCCTGCTGCTGGGATCGGGACCTTCGCCCCGTACAACGGCCTCGGCGCCACCGTCACGCTGGTCACAATGTCGGCAGCGAAGGAGTGGGCCATGAGCGACGTCCCGGGAGGCCTCGGCCTCGAGCCCGCGCAGGTCGCCGACGTGCTCACCACCGCGGGCCGCGCGCCCTCCCTGCACAACACCCAGCCCTGGTGGTTCCGGGTGCGCCCCGACGTGATCGAGCTGCACGCCGACCCGTCCCGCAGCCTGCCCGTCACCGATCCCGAGAGCCGCGAGATGCGGCTCGCCTGCGGAGCGGCGCTCTACACGCTGCGCCTGGCCCTGCACGGCCACGGGATCCGCCCGCTGGTCACGATCCGGCCCGATCCGGACGACCCCGACCTCATCGCCGCCGTCCGCCACGGCGGGAGCAGGCCCGCCACCCCCGAGCAACGGACGCTGCTGCGGGCCGTGCCGCTGCGCCACACCAACCGCCGCCCGTTCGCCGACACCCCCGTCGGCGCCGCGGAACGCTCCGCGATGCGCAGGGCCGCGCAGGAGGAAGGGGTGTGGCTGCACGAGGTGCTCGACCCGCTGCAGCGGGCGCGGTTGCGCGACCTCGCCGTACGCGCCCACCACACGCAGCTCACCGACCCCGGGTTCCGCGACGAGATGGAGCGCTGGACGGCGGTCTCGCCCGACCGCGCCGACGGCGTGCCCGCCACCGCGGGCGGGCCCCTGCCCGAGCCCCACCGGGTGTGGACGCTGCGCGACTTCACCGGCGGCACGGGCGCCCGTCTCGATCCCGCGAAGGACCCCGGTGGCGAGCCGCTCGTGGCGGTGCTGAGCGCCTACCTCACGGGCCCGCACGCCGAGATCCAGGCGGGCCAGGCGATGCAGCGCGTCCTGCTGACCGCCACCGTGCACGGGCTGGCGGCCTCGTTCGTGTCCCAGATCGTCGAGGTCCCCTCGATCCGCGAGGAGCTGCGACGGCTCGTCGGCGGCACCCTGCTGCCGCAGGTGGTGCTGCGGGTCGGCTACGGCCACCCCGTGCTCGCCACCCCGCGACGGCCCGCGACGGACCTGCTGGCGCCGCATCCGTGCGCCGCGGAGAACTGACCCGCCGCGCTGCGCGACCAGCAAAGATCACCACGGCAGGTGCAGGGCGTCCGGATACGAGCGCTCCGCACCTGCCGTGGTGATCATCGGCGCCGGCCCGCGGCCGGTCGGGGCCGGCCGCGGCGCCGGACTCAGCGCCGGACGATCGCCACCGGGCACGGCGCACGGTGCAGCATCGTGTGCCCGACCGACCCGAGGAAGAGCCCCGCCACCGAGCCGCGGCCCCGCGACCCGACCACGACGAGCTGCGCCTTCTCGGCCTGCTCCAGCAGCGCGTGCGCGGGACGGTCCCGGCGCACCACCCGCTCGACCGGGACGTCGGGGTAGCGCGCCGACCACCCCGCGAGGCGCTCGGCGAGCACCTCGGACTCCTCGGACTCCAGCTCCGTCCAGTCGATGAGCGGCGCCAGCGTGGGGTCGACCAGGCCGTCCGACCAGGCGTGCACGGCCACCAGACCGGTGTGGCGGGCCGCAGCGGCGTCGAAGGCGAACGCGGTGGCCGCCTCCGACAGCGGCGAGCCGTCGATCCCCACGACCACCGGGCGGGCGTCGTCGGCCGCGAGGCCGGGCACCTCGCCGTCCTCCGGACCGCGCACGACGACGATCGGGCACGCGGCCTGCGACGCGAGGCCCACCGCCGTCGAGCCGATGAGCAGGCCCGTCACGCCGCCCAGGCCGCGGCTCGCGAGCACGACCAGCTCCGCGCGGCGCGACTCCGAGCGCAGCACCGGAACCGGGAAGCCGATCACGACCTGCTCCTCGGTCTCGACGCCGGGGACCGCCTCGCGGGCCACAGCGCCAGCGGCCGCGACCTGGTCGCGGGCGGTGTCGACGAAGACCGCCTGATAGTTGATGCCGATGTCGCCCATGTGGCCGCCGCGCGGCCAGTCCACGGCGACGACCAGCCGCAGCGCGGCGCGGCGCCGCACGGCTTCCCCGGCCGCCCAGCGGGCCGCGTCCAGGGCCTGATCGGAGCCGTCGATGCCGACGACGACGGTGCGCGCGTTCACGGTTGCCCTCCCTCGACCGACCTCCCCGGCCGGCGTTCGCCTACCTCCACCGTCCACGCAGGTCCCGGATGGCGCAACGGGTGGCCGGCCCACCCGGCCCGGGACGTTGGACCCGATCATCGCCGGTATCCGCAGGGCAGGACTGGGCCGCTCGGCCCTCCCATCGGGTGGTGGACGGAGGGATCATCCGCCGTGGAGCCGGACGAGCGCGCCGGCGGTGTGGAGCCCCGACGATGAACCTCGACCTGGCCAGGTGGCAGTTCGCGATCACCACGGTCTACCACTTCCTGTTCGTCCCGCTGACGATCGGGCTGTCGCTGCTGGTGGCGGGCATCCAGACGGCATGGGTGCGCACCGGTCAGGAACGGTACCTGCGGGCGACCAAGTTCTGGGGCAAGCTGCTGCTGATCAACTTCGCGCTCGGCGTGGTCACCGGCATCGTCCAGGAGTTCCAGTTCGGGATGAACTGGAGCGACTACAGCCGCTTCGTCGGCGACATCTTCGGCGCGCCGCTGGCCGTCGAGGGACTGCTCGCGTTCTTCCTGGAGTCAACGTTCCTCGGGCTGTGGATCTTCGGCTGGGGCCGGCTGCCCCAGCGCGTGCACCTCGCCTGCATCTGGCTGGCCGCGATCGGCACGATGCTCTCGGCGTACTTCATCCTCGCCGCGAACTCGTGGATGCAGCACCCGGTCGGCTTCGTCATCAACGACGCGCGGGGCCGCGCGGAGCTGGTCGACTTCGGCGCGGTGCTCACCAACAACACCGCCGTCGCCGCGTTCGCGCACACGATGACCGCGGCCTTCGTCACCGGCGGGATGTTCCTGGTCGCGATCAGCGCCTGGCACCTCGCCCGGGGCAACGACACCGACGTGTTCCGGCCGTCGATGCGCCTGGGCCTGCTGACGGTGCTCATCGCGAGCATCGGCGTCGTCGTCAGCGGCGACATCCAGGCCCGGATCATGACCGAGCAGCAGCCGATGAAGATGGCCGCCGCCGAGGCCCTCTACACCACGTCCGCACCCGCGTCGTTCTCCCTGTTCACGATCGGCAGCCTGGACGGCTCGGAGGAACTGTTCTCGGTCCGGATCCCGGGGCTGCTCTCGTTCATGGCGACCGGGTCCTTCGACGGCGAGGTCGAGGGCATCAACGACGTCCAGGCGGCGTCGGAAGCGCGGTTCGGGCCCGGTGACTACACCCCGAACATCCCGGTTACGTACTGGACCTTCCGCCTCATGATCGGCTTCGGCGTGCTCGCGGGCCTCGTGTCCGTGCTCGGGCTGTGGTACACCCGGCGCCGCTCCCGGGGCGTCCCCCGGTGGTTCTACGCGGCCGCCCTGTTCGCCCTCGTGACCCCGTTCGCGGCCAACAGCTTCGGCTGGATCTTCACCGAGATGGGCCGCCAGCCCTGGGTCGTCTTCGGGACGCTGCGCACCGCGGACGGCGTCTCACCCTCGGTCGGCAGCGGGTACGTGCTCACCTCGCTGATCGTGCTCACGCTGCTCTACGGCGCGCTCGCGGTCGTCGAGGCCGTGCTGATGGTCCGCTACGCGAAGGCGGGCCCACCCGAGATCGCTCCGCCCGACGAGGACACCGACGAGCCCGCGCCGCTCGCCGTCGCGTACTGAGAGGCACCCACCATGGAACTCACCGATCTCTGGTTCGTGCTCATCGCCGTCCTCTGGACCGGCTACCTCGTCCTGGAGGGCTTCGACTTCGGCGTCGGGATGCTGCTGCCGTTCGTCGGCCGCACCGACAACGACCGCCGGGTCGCCATCAACACCATCGGCCCGGTCTGGGACGGCAACGAGGTGTGGCTGCTCGTCGCGGGCGGTGCGACGTTCGCGGCGTTCCCCGAGTGGTACGCGAGCCTGTTCTCCGGGTTCTACCTCGCGCTGCTGATCATCCTGGTCGCGCTGATCGTGCGGGGCGTCGCGTTCGAGTACCGCGGCAAGATCGACGACCCGGGATGGCGGCGCATGTGGGACCGCGCCATCGTCTTCGGCTCGACGGTCCCGGCGCTGCTGTGGGGGGTGGCGCTGGCCAACATCGTCGCCGGCGTGCCGCTCGACGCCGACCACGAGTTCACCGGCAACCTCTTCACGCTGCTCAACCCGTACGCGCTGCTCGGGGGCCTCGCGACGCTGCTCGTCTTCGCCCTGCACGGCGCGGTGTTCCTCGCCCTGAAGACCGAGGGCGACGTCCGCGACCGCGCCAACAGGCTGGCCTCGCGGATCGGGCTGGCCGCCGTCGTCGTGGGGGCGGTGTTCCTGATCTGGACCCAGCTCGCCTACGGCGCCCCGTGGACCTGGATCTTCGTCGTGCTGGCCGCGGCGGGCCTCGTCGCGGCGCTGGTCGCGAACGCGGGCGGGCGTGAGGGTTGGGCGTTCATCGGGACGGCCGTCGCGATCCTCGCCGTGTCGGTCACGCTCTTCGGCTCGCTCTACCCCGACGTCCTGCCGTCGACCACGGACCCGGCGAACAGCCTGACCGTCGTCAACGCGGCGTCCACGCCGTACACGCTCATGATCATGACGTGGGTGGCGGTCGTGTTCACCCCGATCGTGCTGATCTACCAGAGCTGGACGTTCTGGGTGTTCCGCCGCCGCATCCGGCCGACCGACATCCCCGCGGCCGCCGGGCTGCCGCTGCGATGAAGCCCCTCGACCCGAGGCTGCTGCGCCACGCCGCGGCCGCGCGACGCTACGTCGCGCTGGCCGCGGGCGTTGCGGTCGCCGCGGCGGTGCTGCTGATCGTGCAGGCCGAGCTGCTCGCGCGGTTGCTGGACACGGTCTTCCACGGCTGGGTCGCGGACGGCGGGGGCGGCGGGGGCGTGCCCGATCCGCCGGGCGGCACGGTCGACGGCACGGTCGGCGGCGCGGGCGGCCTCGTCGACGGCACGGCCGCGGTGACCGGCCTCGGCTGGCTGCTCGCCGGCCTCGCCGTCGTCGTGCTCGCCAGGGCCGGGCTCTCCTGGGCGGGCGAGGTCGCCGCCCACCGGGCGGCCGCGGACGTCGTGCGCCAGCTGCGCGCGGCGCTGGTCACCCACGTGCTGCGCCTCGGGCCCCGCCACCCCGACCTGCCACCCGGCGGGGAGCTCGCGAACCTCGCCACCCGCGGGCTCGACGGGCTCGACGGCTACTTCGGCCGCTACCTGCCCACCCTGCTCGTCGCCGCCGTCGTGCCCCTCACGATCGGCGGCTGGATCCTGCTCGCCGACGGCTGGTCCGCGCTGATCATCGGGCTCACCGTGCCGCTGATCCCGATCTTCATGATCCTCATCGGGCTGCACACCGAGCGCGCGACGTCGCGGCAGTGGCGCGCGCTCGCCACGCTGGGGCACCACTTCCTCGACCTCGTCGCAGGCCTGGACGTCCTCGTCGCGTTCGGCCGGGCCCGCCGCCAGAGCGGGCGAATGCGCGAGCTCGCCGACGCCTACCGCCGGACCACCATGCGCACGCTGCGCGTCGCGTTCCTCTCCGCGCTCGCCCTGGAGCTGCTCGCGACGCTGTCCGTCGCGCTCGTCGCCGTCTCCGTCGGGCTGCGGCTCGTCGAGGGCCGGATGGACCTCGCCACCGCGCTGCTCGTGCTGATCCTCGCCCCCGAGGTCTACCTGCCGCTGCGCGCCGTCGGCGCCCGCTTCCACGACTCCGCCGAGGGCCTCGCCGCGGCCGCGGAGTGCTTCGCCGTGCTGGAGCTGCCCGACCGCCAGACCCGCGGCTACCGGCGCACCCCCGCCCCGGACCCGTCGCGCGTGCCGGTGCGGGTCGAGGCGGTCGGCGTGCGGGGCCGGTCGGGCCCGATCCTCGACGGGTTCAGCATGACCCTGCAGCCCGGCGAGGTCGTGGGCCTGCGCGGCCCGAGCGGGGCAGGCAAGTCGACGCTGGTGGACCTGCTCCTGGACCTGCGCGCCCCCGACGAGGGCCGCATCACCGTCGGCGGCGTCGATCTCGCCGTGATCGACCGCGCCGCCTGGCTGCGCCGGGTCGCCTGGGTGCCGCAGCGACCCGTCCTCGTCGCCGGGACGGTGGCCGCCAACATCCGGCTCGCCCTGCCGTCGGCCTCGGACGAGGAGGTGGCGGCGGCCGGCGCGGCAGCCGCGCTCGACGTCGACCTCGACACGCGCGTCGGCGAGGACGGGGCCGGGCTCTCGACGGGGCAGCGCCGCCGCGTCGCGCTGGCCCGCGCCGTCCTCGCCGACCGGCCGCTCCTGCTGCTCGACGAGCCCACCGAGGGCGTCGACGCCGCCACCGAGGCGGCTATCGCCTGTGCACTGCCGCAGATCGCGGCGGGACGAACGGTGCTCGTGGTGAGCCACCGGGCGACGCCGCTCGCCGCGTGCGACCGGGTCGTGACGCTGCCGGGGCCGGTGCCCGCAACGCCCGCCGCCGACGCCGGACGCACGGCAGCAGCCGCGGCGGCCGGACCCGGGGCAGCAGCGGACGCCGGACCCGGGGCAACCGCCACTGACGCCGGACCCGGGACAGCCACCGCCGACGCCGGACCCGGGGCAGCAGCGGGCCCCGGACCCGGGGCATCGGCCGCGGTCGCCGATTCCGCCCCGCTCGACCCCGGGGCGCCCCCCGCAGCCGCCGCGCGCACGACCGCCGATCCCGCCGATCCGGCCCATCCCGCTGCCATCCCGCTGCCTCGCAGGGATCACACACGCTTCGCAGGCGCCGCAGCCCCTGCGAAGCGTCTCCATGCCCTGCGAGGTGGGGAAACGGCGGACCTCGCAGAGGCTGCAGGCCCTGCGAGGGGCATCCAGACCCTGCGAGGCGGGGGAACGGCGGAGGCTGCCCCCGCCGGGTCGGACACCGCCTGGGCGGCCCTGCGCTGGTCGCTCGGCACCGCGCGGGCGCAGCGGGGGCGGCTGCTCCTCGCGGCGCTCCTCGGCGCGGCCGCCCTGGGCAGCGGGGTCGCGCTCGCGGGTACCTCGGCCTGGCTGATCGCGACCGCCGCGCTGCACCCGCCCGTGCTCACGCTGATGGTCGCGATCGTCGCGGTGCGCACGTTCGGGCTCTCCCGCGGCGTGCTGCGCTATGCGGAGCGGCTCGTCGCGCACGACGCCGCCCTGCGCGCCGGTGCGGTGCTGCGCGAGCGGATCTGGACCGCGCTCGTCCGCCTCGGGCCCGCCGACACCGCTCGGATGCGCCGCGGGGACCTGCTCGCCCGGCTGGTCGGCGACGTCGACACCCAGCAGGACCTGCTGCTGCGCAGCCTCCTTCCCGCCGCGGCCGCGGGCCTCGTCGGGCTGGGCACGGCTGCCGCGCTGACCCTCGTCCTTCCGGCGGCCGGGCTGGCCGTCGCGGCCGGGACACTGATCGCCGCCGTCGTGGCGCCCGCCGTCACGGCCTGGGCGGCACACCGCACCGAGCGGGAGACGGCCGCCGCGCGCGGTGACGTCGTCGGCCGCACGGTGGCGCTGCTCGACGGTGCCGCGGACCTCGTCGTGTTCGGCGCCGCGACGCGCCACCGCGAGGAGCTGGGCTTCGCCGACGCCCGGCTCGGGGCGCTGCTGCGCCGCGCCGCCACCGCCCGTGGCCTGGGAGCGGGGATCGCCGTCGCCGGCGTGGGCCTCGCCGTGCTCGGCGCGACCGCTGCCGGGATCGCCGCGCTGCGCGCGGGGACGATCAGCGGCCCGGCGCTCGTGGTGCTCGCGCTGACCCCGCTCGCGCTGGCGGACGTCGTCGCGACCCTCCCGGACGCCGCGGTGCGGCTGCTCACGGCCCTGCCCGCCGCGCGCCGCCTGCGCGCGCTCGAACGCCGCGAACCCGCCGTCACCGAACCCGCGGCGCCGGCCGGGATCGCCCCGCCGACCGAGCTCGCGACCGAGGATCTCGCCGTCCGCTGGCCGGGGGCGGCCGCCGACGCCGTCCGCGACGTCGACCTCGACCTGCACCGCGGCACCCGGCTCGCGCTCACCGGGCCGTCCGGTTCGGGCAAGTCGACCGTGGTGGCGGCGCTGATGCGCAGCCTGGACCCTTCGGCCGGGGTGGTGCTGGCCGACGGCCACGACGCCCGCGACCTCACCGGGGACGAGCTGCGCGCCGGCATCGCCTGGTGCGGGCCCTGGACGCACCTGTTCGACTCGACCTTGCGGGAGAACCTCCGGCTGGCCCGGCCCGACGCGTCCGACGCCGAGCTGGTCGACGTCCTGCACCGCGCGCGGCTCGGCGAGTGGCACGCGAGCCTGCCCGAGGGGCTCGACACCCCGATCGGGATGCACGGCGGCGCAGTCTCGGGGGGCGAGCGCCAGCGGCTCGGGGTCGCCCGCGCGCTGCTCGCGGACCGGCCCGTCCTGCTGCTGGACGAGCCCACCGCGCATCTCGACTCCGCCACCGGCGACGCGCTGGCCGCCGAGCTGCTGGCCACCACCGAGGGCCGGACGGCGCTGCTGGTCACGCACCGCCCGGAGCAGACCCCGGGCCTGCCGGAGCTACGGCTCGGCGCGCCGGCTGCCACGCGGGAGCCCGTACCGCGCTGACCCGCCCCGTCCGCCGCTGCCACCCCACCACCGTTGCCGCCCCACCCCGCTACTGCCCCCGCCACCCCGGTTGGGCGAGCGAACGGCCCATACGGGAAATAGGTCTTCCCATATGGGCCGTTCGCGCAGGGTGGGGGCCGGGTGCGGCCGGGGTGGGGGCCGGGTGCGGCCGGGGTGGGGCTGGGCGGGGCCGGGTGGGGGTTACGACCCGGCGCCCGCCTTCGCCGCCTCCGCCTCGGTGTGCGCACCCGCGGTGCGCAGCCTGCCGTCCCCGCTCTCGAGGTGGGCGCGCACGAACCACTGGAACTGCTCGAGCTCGCCCGCCTGCGCGATCAGCATGTCCTGGGTGATCGGGTCGGTCTTCTCGGTGCGCTCGATCGCCGCCCGGTGGTCGGCGATGACGCCCGCGTAGACCAGGTCCAGGGCGCCAAGGTGGGCGATCGCGTCGGCGCGGTGGACCGAGTAGTCGTCCCAGGTGCGCTCGCGGACGATCGCTCCCGGCGTCCCGTCCGGGGCGCCGCCGAGGGTCGCGATCCGCTCCGCGGTGTCGTCGACCATGGTGCGCACGCTGTCGACCTGGGGGTCGAGCATCGTGTGTACCGCGATGAAGTGCGGGCCCACGACGTTCCAGTGGACGTGCTTCAGCGTGAGCTGCAGGTCGTTGAGGGCGTGCAGGCGGTTCTGGAGCACGGTCACGACGTCGGTGGCGTCCTCGGTGGTCATGCCGGGGACGGTGAAACTCATGGTCGCCATCAGATGTCCTCTCGCTCGACGTCGGGCACGGATGACGGTCGCCGGGTGGGCGCCGTCGGCTGTCAGAAAGGTACCCGGTGCGGCCGGGCCGGAAACCGCGGCGTGGCGCACGCAACGTCAGGCGACGCGCTCCGGGCGGGTGTAGACGTTCATCGAGTCCCCACGGATGAAGCCGACGAGCGTCATACCGGCGTCGTCGGCCAGCTCGACGGCCAGCGACGAGGGGGCGGACACCGCGCCGAGCAGCGGCACCCCGGCCATCACGGCCTTCTGCACCAGCTCGAACGACGCGCGCCCCGACACCATCAGGACGCTCCCGCGGGCCGGGATCCCGCCGTCGAGCAGCACCCGGCCGAGCACCTTGTCGACGGCGTTGTGCCGCCCGACGTCCTCCCGCACCACGACCGGTTCCCCGGAGGCGGTGAAGAGCCCGGCGGCGTGCAGACCGCCGGTGCGGTCGAACACCCGCTGCTGCGCGCGCAGTGCGTCCGGCAGGGCCGCGAGCACCTCGGCCGGCACGCGCACCGGATCGTCCGCGGGCGGGAAGCGGGTCTTGAGCCGCACCGCGTCCAGCGAGGCCTTGCCGCAGACACCGCACGACGACGTCGTGTAGAAGTTCCGCTCGACGCCGACGACCGGGGGTTCGATCCCGGGGGCGAGGCCGACGTCGAGGACGTTGTAGGTGTGCATCCCGCTGTCGTCACGGGAGTCGCAGTAGCGGGCGTCGCGGACGTCCGCCGGGCTGCCGATGACGCCCTCGGTGAGCAGGAACCCGTGCGCGAGCTCGACGTCGTGGCCCGGCGTGCGCATCGTGACGGCGAGCGCGCGCCCGCCGACGCGCAGCTCCAGGGGCTCCTCGACGGCCAGCGCGTCCGGACGCGACGCGCGCACGCCCGGACCGATACGGACGACCGGGCGGCGCGCGGTCAGCCTGCCCACGGGGTGCCTCCGGGGCCCATCAGCCGGACCGCGCCCGCGGTGCCGGGATCGACGACCGCCAGGCAGTCCGCGGCCGCGACCCCGCGGAGCATGGCGGGCCCGCGGTGGTCGAGCGGTTCCGCGACGCCGTCCACGAGCCGGGCCGGGACGACGCGGTGGCTGTGGTCGTGGGGGGCGAAGCCGCGCGCGGGGGCCTTCTGCAGCTCCGGGAGCGGGGCCCCGCAGAAGCCGGCGACGGCGGGCACGGCGAGGGTGAGGAAGGCGGTGAGCGCGGCGAACGGATTTCCCGGCAGGCCGACGAGAAGTCGGCCGCCGGGCAGGCGGGCGAGGGTCTGGGGGTGCCCGGGGCGGCACGCGACGCCGTCCACGAGCAGCTCGGCGCCGAGGTCGTGCAGGACGGACCGGAGGTGGTCCGCGGGCCCCTTGCCGGACGCGCCGGAGAGCAGGACGAGGTCGGCGGGGTTCGTGGCGAGGGCGTCGCGGAACGCGTCGGACCGGTCCGGGACCCGGGCGGCGCCGATGAGGCGGCCCCCGGCGGCGGCGACGAGACCGGGCAGCATCGGCCCGATCGCGTCCCGGGTGCGCCCGGGTGCGGGCAGGCCCGTCTCGGCGAGCTCGTCGCCGGTGACGAGGGCCGCGACGGCGGGCGGGCGGTGGACGAGGATCGCGTCGTAGCCGAGCGCTGCGGCGAGCCCGAGAACGGCAGGCGTGGCACGGCCTCCCGCGGGCAGCACGACGTCCCCCGCGGTGCACTCCTCCCCCGCGGGCCGGATGTGGCGGCCGGGCTCGACCCGCCCGTGAAGAGTGGCACCGGCGACCGCCGCGTCCGGGGCGCCGTCCACCGCGACGCCGTCGACGGTCGCGTCCTCGACGGGGAGCACGGTCGTCGTCCCCGCCGGGACGGGCGCGCCGGTGACGACGGGCACGGCCTCGCCCGGCCGCAGCGGCCCCGCCGCCAGCAGCGCCCACGGGCCCGGCCCGGACACGGCGAAGCCGTCCATCGCCGAGCACGCGGCGGGTGGGAGCGACACCTGCGACACCAGCGGCGCGGCGAGCACCGCGCCGAGGGCCTGCGGCAGCGGCACGCTGCGGACCGCGCCCCGGCGGGCCGACCGGTGCGCGACGAGCCGCGCCTCGTCCCAGGCGATCCCCCCGGGCGTCACAGCAATCCGGCCGCGCGTGCCGCGAGCGGGTCCAGCCCGGCGCCGCCCTCGGCGGCGTGCCTGACAAGCGCGGTCCGCATCCGCGGATCCCAGAACGTCTGCAGGTGTGCGGCGACCGCCGCGGCACCCGCGTCGGGTGGCAGGTGCCCGAACTGCAGGGCGATGTCGTTGACCAGCCGCACGTACGGCGGCACCTCCACGTCAGCGGTCATGACTCCATCGTCGCTCACTGGCCCGCGACCGGCACCGGCCGCTCACCCGCCCGCTGCCGTGGCGTCGACGCCTCGGTGGCGAGTGCCACCTGCACGGCCGTCACCTTGTACTCCGGGCAGTTCGTGGCCCAGTCCGAGTGCTCGGTGGTGACCACGTTCGCACCCGTGACCGGGTGGTGGAACGTCGTGTAGCAGACCCCGACGGGCATCCGGTCCGAGATCACCGCGTGCAGCGAGGTCACGCCGACCCGGCTGGCGAGGGTGACGATGTCGCCGTCCACGATCCCGCGCACCTCGGCGTCGTGCGGGTGCAGCTCCAACACGTCCTCAGGATGCCAGGCGACGTTCGCGGTGCGGCGGGTCTGCGCGCCCACGTTGTACTGCGACAGGATCCGTCCCGTGGTGAGGATGAGCGGGAACTTCCGCGTGGAGCGCTCCTTCGTGGGCACGTAGACGGTCTGGACCAGCTTGCCCTTGCCCCGGACGAACCCGCCCACGTGCATGATCGGCGTGCCCTCGGGTGCGGCGTCGTTGCAGGGCCACTGCACCGAGCCGACGCGGTCCAGGTGCGCGAACGACACCCCCGCGAACGTGGGCGTGGTGAGCGCGATCTCGTCCATGATCTCTGCGGCCGAGTCGTAGTGCATCGGGTAGCCCATGGCCTGGGCGATCTCGCAGACGATCTCCCACTCCTGCTTGCCCGTGCGCGGCGCCATCACCGGGCGGACGCGGTTGATGCGCCGCTCGGCGTTGGTGAACGTACCGTCCTTCTCCAGGAACGACGTACCGGGCAGCAGTACGTGGGCGAACTTCGCCGTCTCGTTGACGAACAGGTCCTGCACGACGAGCAGGTCCAGCGCGGCGAGCGCGGCCTGGACGTGGTGGGTGTTGGGGTCGGACTGCGCGATGTCCTCGCCCTGCACGAACAGCGCCCGGAAGGTGCCGTCGATCGCGGAGTCGAACATGTTCGGGATCCGCAGCCCCGGCTCGTCGAGCACCTCGACGCCCCACAGCTCGTCGTAGATGGCGCGCACGCCGTCGTCGGAGACGTGGCGGTAGCCGGGCAGCTCGTGCGGGAACGAGCCCATGTCGCAGGAGCCCTGGACGTTGTTCTGCCCGCGCAGCGGGTTCACGCCGACGCCGTCGCGGCCGATGTTGCCGGTGGCCATCGCGAGGTTGGCCATACCCATGACCATCGTGGAGCCCTGGCTGTGCTCGGTGACGCCCAGGCCGTAGTAGATGGCGGCGTTGCGGGACCCGGCGTAGAGCCGGGCGGCGGCCCGCAGCTCCTCCGCCGGCACCCCGGTGATGTCCGCGACGGCCTCCGGGGAGTGCTCAGGCCGGGAGATGAACGCCGTCCACTCCTGCACGCCCTCGCAGCGCTCCGCCATGAACTCCAGGTCCGCGAGCCCCTCGGTGACGGCGACGTGCGCCAGCGCGTTGACCACCGCGACGTTCGTGCCGGGCGCGAGCTGGAGGTGGTGTGTCGCCTCGATGTGCGGGGTGCGGACGAGGTCGATCCGGCGCGGATCGACGACGATCAGCTTGGCGCCCTGCCGCAGCCGCCGCTTCATCCGGGAGGCGAACACGGGGTGCCCGTCGGTCGGGTTCGCCCCGATCACCATGATCACGTCGGCCTGGTCCACGGACTTGAAGTCCTGCGTGCCCGCGGAGGTGCCGAAGGTCTGCTTGAGCCCGTAGCCGGTCGGCGAGTGGCAGACCCGGGCGCAGGTGTCGACGTTGTTGTTGCCGAACGCCGCCCGCACCATCTTCTGGACGACGTAGACCTCCTCGTTCGTGCACCGCGACGAGGTGATCGCGCCGATCGCGCCCGCGCCGTGCTCGGCCTGGATCTCGCGCAGCCGCCGCGCGGTGAACGAGATCGCCTCCTCCCAGGAGACGGTGCGCCAGTCGTCGGCGATGGAGTCGCGCACCATCGGTTCCAGCACGCGGTCCGGGTGGCTGGCGTAGCCGAACGCGAACCGCCCCTTGACGCAGCTGTGGCCCTCGTTCGCCCCACCGTCCTTGTAGGGGACCATCCGCACCAGCTCGTCCCCGCGCAGCTCGGCCTTGAACGAGCAGCCCACCCCGCAGTACGCACAGGTGGTGACGACGCTGCGGGTGGGCATCCCCAGCTCGATGACGGTGTTCTCCTGCAGCGTCGCCGTCGGGCACGCCTGCACGCACGCCCCGCAGGACACGCAGTCGGACTCGAAGAACGACACCCCGGCGCCCGCGGCGACCTTCGAGCCGAACCCGCGGCCCTCGATCGTCAGCGCGATGGTGCCCTGCACCTCGTCGCAGGCCCGCACGCAGCGCGAGCAGACGATGCACTTGGACGCCTCGAACGTGAAGTACGGGTTGGACGTGTCCGTCGGCGCGTCCATGTGGTTCGCCCCCGCGTCCACCCCCGAGCCGTAGCGGACCTCCCGCAGCCCCGTCACGCCCGCCATGTCCTGCAGCTCGCAGTCGCCGTTGGCCGAACAGGTGAGGCAGTCCAGCGGGTGATCGGAGATGTAGAGCTCCATGACCCCGCGGCGCAGCTTCGCGACCTTCTCGGTCTGCGTGCGCACCACCATCCCGTCCGCGACGGGCGTGGTACACGAGGCGGGCACGCCCTTGGCGCCGTCGATCTCGACGATGCACAGCCGGCACGAGCCGAACGCCTCCAGCGAGTCCGTGGCGCACAGCTTGGGGATGTCGATCCCGGCGTGCTTGGCCGCGCGCAGCACGGACGTCCCTGCCGGGACGGCCACCGCGGTGCCGTCGATCGTCACCTCCACGATCGCGCCCTCGCGGGCAGGGGTGCCGAAATCGGGTTCCTTCAGCAGGCTCATGCCTTCGCCTCCTCGCTGCGATCAGCGCCGAAGTCCTCGGGGAAGTGCCGCAGCGCACTGCGCACCGGCATCGGGGTGAGCCCGCCCATCGCACACAGCGAGCCGTCGGTCATCAGGTCGCACAGGTCGTCGAGCAGCACGAGGTTGCGGCCGCGCTCCACGCCGGCGCGGATCCGGTCGATCGTCTCGACGCCGCGCACCGCACCGACGCGGCACGGGGTGCACTTGCCGCAGGACTCCTCGGCGCAGAACTCCATCGCGAACCTCGCCATGGCGGCCATGTCGACGGTGTCGTCGAACACGACGACGCCGCCGTGCCCGACCATCGCGCCGGCCCGGGCGAACGCCTCGTAGTCCATGGGCAGGTCGAACTGCCCGACGGGCAGGTAGGCCCCCAGCGGGCCGCCGACCTGCACCGCGCGCACCGGGCGCCCGGACCGGGTGCCCCCGCCGAAGTCCTCGACCAGCTCGCCGAGCGTGATCCCGAACGCGGTCTCGACGATCCCGCCGCGGGCGATGTTCCCGGCGAGCTGGAAGACGCTCGTGCCGCGGCTGCGGCCGGTGCCGAGGTCGGCGTAGGCCTGGCCGCCGTGCTCCAGGATCCACGGCACCGCGGCGAGCGTGAGCACGTTGTTCACCACGGTGGGGCGGCCGAACAGGCCTTCCAGCGCGGGGATCGGCGGCTTGGGCCGCACCTGCCCCCGCTTGCCCTCCAGGCTCTCCAGCATGGAGGTCTCCTCGCCGCAGATGTAGGCGCCGGCGCCGACCCGCACCTCCACGTCGAAGCACAGGTCCGAGTCGAGGATCCGCTTGCCCAGCCAGCCACGCTCCCGCGCGGTCTCGATCGCGGCGGTGAGCGTGGCGATCGCGTCCGGGTACTCGGAGCGGAGGTAGACGAAGCCCTCGACCGCGCCGACCGCGTGGGCGGCGATCGCCATGCCCTCCAGCAGCGTGAACGGGTCGCCCTCCATCAGCATGCGGTCGGCGAACGTGCCGGAGTCGCCCTCGTCGGCGTTGCAGCAGACGAACTTCACGTCCGCCTCCGCGCCCGCGACCGTCCGCCACTTGATGCCGGCCGGGAACCCCGCACCGCCCCGGCCGCGCAGGCCCGACCCGATCACGGCCTCGACCACCTCGGCCGGGTCGAGCGCCAGCGCGGCCCGCAGGCCCGCCATCCCGCCGTGCGCCTGGTAGTCGTCGGCCGACCGCGGATCGACGACGCCGACCCGCGCGAACGTCAACCGCTGCTGGCGGCGCAGCCAGGGCAGCTCCTCGACGAGGCCGAGCCCCACCGTGTCGATCGCCTCGCCGGTGAGCATCCCGGCCGCCACCAGGCCGTCCACGTCCTCGACGGCGACGGGCCCGTACCCGACGCGGCCCGCGGCCGTCTCCACCTCGACGAGCGGCTCCAGCCACAGGAGCCCACGGGAACCGGTGCGGACCACCTCGACGTCCCCGCCGACCGCGGCGATCCGCTCGGCCACCTCGTCGGCGCCGACCGACCGCGCAGCGGAGTCGCACGGCACGTACACCCTCATCGCACGCCGCCGATCAACGCATCGAACCGCGCGTCCCCGACCCGCCCGTGCAGCGTGCCGTCCACCTGCACCGACGGGCCGAGCGCGCAGTTGCCCAGGCAGAACACCTCGTCCAGGGTGACCGAACCGTCGGGTGCCGTCTGCCCGAACTCCAGGCCCAGACCGGCCTTCGCGTGCGCGGCGAGCGCCTCAGCCCCCACGGCCTGGCACGCCTCGGCCCGGCAGATCCGCACCACCGTGCGGCCCGCGGGAGCACGGCGGAAGTCCTTGTAGAAGGTGACGACGCCGTGCACCTCGGCCACCGCCAGGTTGAGCACGTCCGCGATCACCGCCACGTCGGCCTCGTCGATGTACCCCAGTTCGTCCTGCACCGCATGCAGCACGGGCATGAGCGGCCCGCGCTCCCGGTGGCGCGCCTCGGCGATCGCACGGACGCGATCGGGACGTGGCGGCGCGTCGTCGCGCTCGGTCATTCGTCCACTGTGCCCACCCCGTCCGACCTGGTCAAACGGGCATCTTGCATCGCCTGATAGGTGCCGTCTATCACACGTGGCGGGCCAGGAGGACGTCCAGCGCACCCCGCAGGTCCACCCCGGCGACCACGTCCACGAAGGCTCTGGCGAGCAACGACCCCGGCTGCCGGTCGGGCAGCACCAACCCGATCGTATGGCTGTGTGCGGGCTCGGCCATCGGCACCACCCGCATCCCCTCCGGCACGCCGAACAGGTGCAGCCAGGCGTGCGCCACGACCGTCGCGAACCGGCCGGTGGCCACGTGCGAGTAGAGGACCGACACCGCGTCCGCCTCCACCGACGGGGCGAGCACGACGCCCGCGACGGCTGCGTTCCGGTCCAGGATGCGGCGGTTCTGCATGACCGGCGACAGCAGGCACAGCGGGATCTCGGCCAGCTCCGCCCACCCGATCTCGTCGCGCGTCGCGGCGGCCATCCCCTCGGGAGCGAGCAGCAGGTAGCGCTCGACGTAGAGCGGCACCGTCCGCACCGGGCCGAGCGGCTCGCCGTCCACGTAGGTCATGCCGACGTCCAGGTCGAACTCCGCGAGCCGCCGCACGATCGCCCGCGACGACAGCGACTCGAGCCCGATCCGCACGCCCGGGTGCCGTGCGCTGAACGGCCCGGTGAGCAGCGACGAGACCATGAGCGCCGACGGGATCGCGCCGATCTGCAGGTTGCCCGCGAGCCCGCCCGCCATCCGGTCGAGCTCGTGGCGCAGGCTGTCGCGGTCCTGCAGGATGCGCTGCGCCCAGGCCAGCACGACCTCCCCCTCCGGGGTGAACCCGCCGAACCGCCTACCCCGGCGCACCACCTGCACGCGCAGGTCCTGCTCCAGCTTGCGGATCGCCGACGACAGAGCCGGCTGGGAGACGTGGCACGCCGCCGCGGCCCGGCCGAAGTGACGCTCGCGGGCGAGAGCGGTGAGGTACTCGAGCTGGTTGAGCAGCACCGCATCGGCATACCGCACGCGTGCGGCCCCGAACAGCGCGGCATCGCCCGCCTACCCCGCCACCGTATTGAGAGTGGTCGACGGATCACCTACCGTCACGTAGCAGTCACTCGCCGAGGTGAGGAGGGCCCGTGGATGTCGACGGGACGCCCCGCCCGCTCACCCCACGCCGTCACACCGCCACAGGCTGACCACCGGTGACCCCGACGCGGGGACGCGGCCACACTGCCGCGTCGCTTCCCCTCCCGGGTCACCCGTGGGCCCTGCGCGCCAGGCCTCCGCGGACGCTGCGCGCGAGCGTCGCGGCGAGCCTCGCCGTCGGCTGCGGTCTGACCGGCCACGTCCTCGCCGGCGGCGCCGTCTCGGCTCCCGCCGCGATCGCCACGCTGCTGGCGGCCGTCGCGGTGACCGCCGCCTTCGCGGGGCGCGAGCGCGGCTGGCTGTGGCTTGCCGGCCAGCAGGTGGGCACGCAGCTCGTCGTGCACGCCGCAGCCTCGGGCCTGGCCGCGCCGGACGGTGCCGCGCTCCTGCCCCACGACCTGATGTTCGCCCTGCACGTCGTGGCGGGCCTGCTCGCCGCGACGCTGCTGCGGCCGGCGGAACGCCGGCTGTGGGCGGGCGTCGGACGCGTCGCGGCCGCCGTCGCCCGGTGCCTGGAACGCCTCGCAGGCCCCGGGAGCACAGCCTCCGCGCCAGCCGCGATCCCGGCCGTCCGACCGGCGTTCCGGGCGCACCAGCGCTCCGGACGCGGGTGCGCGGCGCTGCGCGGCCCGCCGCTTCCTGCCTGATCCCGCTCCCCCGCCGGGAGCACGTCCGGACGGCCCGCGTCGGCCGTCCCGCCGGCACGCCACCCCCCTGACCTCCCGCGCACGCGCGCGCCGACCTTCCCGGCCGGTGCGCCGCCGTCGCGCGCCCATCCACAGGAGCACCGACATGCCCGTCACCCCTGGACGGTCCCGATGACCACCACCGGCTCGACCAGCGCCATCGACCCCGCCGAACCGGCCGCACCCGCCGCCGGCTCGCTCTACCGCACGTTCTGGCGTTGGCACTTCTTCGCCGGCCTCTTCGTCGTCCCCGTGCTCGCGATCCTCTGCCTCTCGGGTCTGGTGTGGCTGTTCAAGCCGCAGATCTGGAGCCTGCAGTACGGCGATCTCCAGCACGTGACCCCGGCGGCGACGACGGCGACCTACGAGGACCGGGAGCAGGCCGTCCTCGCCGCCCACCCGGACGCAACCCTCGTCGCCGTCTACACACCCGCCGACGCGACCCGCTCGACGATCTTCGACATCGCCGCGGCCGACGGGCGCGAGCTCATGGTGTACGTGGATCCCTACCGCGGCACCGTCCTCGGCGAGGTCGACAAGTCCACCGACCTGCCGTCGATCGCGCTGGAGCTGCACGGCTCGCTGATGACCGGTCGCTGGCTCGGCAACGAGGCGATCGGCGACGGGTTCGTCGAGATCGTCGCCGGCTGGGGAGTGGTGCTGCTGATCACCGGGAGCTACCTGTGGTGGCCGCGCGGCCGCGGCCTGCGCCGGGCGCTCGCCGTCCGCGGGCCGTCGGGCCGCCGCACGTTCTGGCGCGACCTGCACGCCGTCACGGGGGTGCTGTTCTCCTTCGTCACCCTGTTCTTCCTGCTCACCGGCATGGCCTGGACGGGTGTCTGGGGTCCGAACTACCTGTCCGTGGCGAGCAGCGCGCTCGGGGGCACCCCGGAGGTGGAGACGACATCCACGACGGTCGGCGAGCTGCTGCCCAACGGCAGGTCGGCGTGGGCGTTCGGCAACCAGCCGATCCCGGCATCGGCGCCGCCCGGCGCCGTCGGTGCGCCGCTGAGCTGGGACCCGGCCCGGGGCGCACCGCTGGACGCCGTGGTCGCCGTCGGCCAGCAGCTGGTGATCCGCGACGGGCTCTCGCTGTACTACCCCGAGGACGAGACCGGTTCCTACCTGGCCACGAGCTGGGAGGACGGCCCGCAGCAGCCGAACCGCAGCGCGACCGACGTCCACATCGCCTACATCGACCAGTACGCCGCCACGCCGATCTCGCAGTACGGGTTCGCCGACCTCGGCTGGCTCAGCAAGTCCACCAACGTCGGCATCGCCCTGCACGAGGGTCGGGAGTTCGGCACCGTCAACCAGATCCTGTCGGCGATCGGCGCCCTGGCGCTGCTCGTGTCGCTCGCCTCGGCGGTCGTCATGTGGCGCAGGCGGCGCCCGACGGGGATCGGCGCCCCACGCAAGGTCCCGAGCCGGACGCTCGGGTTCGGGCTGCTGCTCGTCATCGCGATGCTCGGGATCCTGTTCCCGCTGCTCGGGGCCTCGATCCTGGCGGTGCTGGTGCTCGACACGCTGGTCGTCCAGCGGGTGCCTGCGCTCGCCCGCGCGTTCGGAACGGCTCCGAACGGCGGGGACCGGCACCCGCGCGGCCGCCGGGCCGCATGATCCGCGTCCGTGGTGCGGGGCGGCCATCCGTGGCCGCTCCGCACCGCACGCACGGATCATCAGGAGGCCGCCTCGCCCCCCGGCACGCCCGCCGCGGGCATCGCCGCTCCGCCCCGCCCGGGGTGGAGGTGACCACCGGCCAGCAGCTCGACGTGCGTGCCGACGGGCATCCCCGCGGCACCGTGCAGCACGGCGCGCCACACACCGGTGCGGTCCGCGGCGGCTGCTCGGGCGACGACGGGATCGTGCGCGGCAAGGTAGGCGAGGTGACGGACGGCGTGCGCGACGACGTGGTGGCCGTGCAGCCCGGCCGGTGCGGGGCGCAGCGGGTCCTCCGAGCAGAGGACCGCCGGGGCATCGAGCGTCGCGGCGGGCAGGCCGGGCCGCGGATCCGGCAGCGCCGCGTAGGTGAGGACGACGGTGCCGGCCTCGTGGCGCCAGGACGTCGAGTGGCAGACGGTAGCCGGGCCCGCGACGGGGACCGACCCGGCGCCGCCCGGCACGCACGCGCCCGCCACCGTGGGCCCGGGCGGGTGGCCCGCCACCGCCCTGCCGCCCGCTTCGGCGCTCCCGCCCGCTGCCGGGCCCTCGATCCCCGCCAGCCGCAAAGCCGCGCCGTCCGGGGTGGTGCCGTGGGCGAGAGGAGCCCGCACCACCCGGTACGCCACTCCCGGACCCGGCGGGGCCAGCGCCCGCAGGAGCAACACCTCGATCTCGACGGGATGCATGGGCCACAGCCTGCGCACTGTTGCCACCCACTCGCAACAGATGCCGCGAGGGCCCTGCCCCACCGGCCAGGACCCTCGCGTCGCCGCCATCGAGCTGCCAGAACGATCTGCGACTTCCTGCAAATTACCTGCAGTGGCATCACTTGGCAAGATGACTGCACATGCCACTGTTGGCTTATTGCCGATAGATGGCATGAACACGTTCACTGTCCCCCATGCGGGCGATCAGGATGATGACGGTCGGGCTAGCGGTGCTGCTCACGACCGTGGGATGTGCGGCGCCCACGGGCGTCGGCGGCGACGGCGGAACGGCGCGGGACGGGCGGTCGATCGTCATCGCCGCCGGGTCGGAGCAGGAGAGCCTCAACCCGATACTCGGGTACGCCCCGGACGGCGCCTCGAAGATCTTCGACGGTCTCGTGGCCCGCGACGCGGGCCTCGACCTGGTCCCGGCGCTGGCGCAGACGCTGCCGACGGCCTCGCCGGACGGCCTGACCTGGACGGCGACGCTGCGCGATGGCGTCCGTTTCTCCGACGGCACCGCCCTGACCGCGCAGGACGTGGTGTTCACCTACTCGTCGGTGATCGACCCCAAGGTCGACTCGACGATCGCGTCGAGCTTCGACGCGCTGGAGTCGGTGACGTCCCCTGACCCGCGCACGGTGGTGTTCGGGCTGAAGTACCCGTACGCCCCGTTCGCGCAGCGGCTGACGCTGGGGGTCGTGCCCGCGAAGGCGTTCGAGGGCCAGGACGTGAACACCGCGCCCTTCAACACCGCACCGATCGGCACCGGCCCCTACCGGGTCGTCGAGTGGCGCAAGGGCGACCGGCTGGTCCTGGAGGCGAACCCGGAGTACTGGGGCCCGGCGCCCCAGGTCACCTCCGCGACGTTCGTGTTCGTCACCGACGACAACGCCCGCGCGCAACGGATGGCCGCGGGTGAGTTCGACGCGACGGCGCTGCCGCCGAAGCTCGCGAAGGCCTACGAGGGCCGCGAGGGCTACCAGGTCGTGCAGAGCGAGAGCGCGGACTACCGCGGGCTCGGCATCCCGTCGGACCTGCCGCTGACGAGCGACCCCGCGGTGCGTCGCGCGATCAACCTCGGCATCAACCGGCAGGCGATGATCGACACCGTGCTCGCGGGCGCCGGGAAGCCCGCGGCGACGCCGATCTCGCCCTACCTCGCCGAGTGGTACGACCCGGCGGCGACGTTCACCTACGGCCCCGACGAGGCGGGCCGCGTGCTCGACGCCGCCGGCTGGGTGCGCGGCCCGGACGGCGCCCGCAGCAAGGACGGGGTGCGCGCCCGGCTGCCGGTGCTGTATCCGGGGACGGACTCGCTGCGCAAGGAACTCGCGCTCGCGACGGCGTCGGACATCGCGAAGCTCGGCATCGACGCGCCCGTGGAGGGCACCACGTTCGAGGTGATGCTGGCGCGGCAGAAGGAGACGGCGGCGATCTGGGGCGGCGGCGACCCGTACGACCCGGACACGGCCACGTACACCCTGCTGCACTCGCGGTACATCGGCCAGGACGGCTACGTGAACATGACGCACTACCGCAACGCGACCGTCGACGCCGCGCTGGACCGGGGCCGGTCCAGCCTGGACCCGGCCACCCGCAAGGCCGCCTACGACGAGTTCCAGGAGGCCTACGTCGCCGATCCCGGCTGGGCGTTCCTCGTGTTCCTCGACCACACCTACGTCATGCGCACGGGGTGGAGCGGCATGCAGGAACAGGTCGAGCCACATGACCACGGGCTGCTGCACGGGCCGTGGTGGAACCTCGAGAAGTGGGCGCCGTCCCCGGCATGACGCCACACACCAGATACCGCGACATCGCCCGGATGGCGCTGCGGCGACTGTGGTTCGTGGTCCCGCTGCTGGTGGTGGTGAGCTTCGCCCAGTTCGCGCTGGCGAAGCTCTCCCCGTTCGACCCGGTGGAGCGCTACTTCGGGGTGCGGATCATCGGGGCGGACCCGGCGCGGGTGGCGCAGATCCGGGAGAACTGGGGGGTGGACGAGCCGCTCCTGAGCCAGTGGTGGGCGTGGCTGGGCAACGTGGTCTCGGGTGATCTCGGGGACTCGCTGTTCCTGCACCAGCCCGTGGCGCAGGTGCTGGGCGAGCGGCTGGCGTGGTCCGCGCTGCTGGCGGGGACGGCGTTCGTGGCGGCGCTGCTCCTCGGACTGGTGCTCGGCACCCTCTCGGCCTGGCTGCAGGGCACGTGGACGGACCGGGTGATCACCGGGACGTGCTTCACACTGGAGGCCGCCCCGGTGTTCTGGATCGGCCTGCTCGCGATCTACGTCTTCGCGCAGGCACTGCAGTGGTTGCCAGGCGGCGGCCTGACCGACCCGGGAGCAGCACTCGATGTCGCGCAGGTGGCGCGCCACCTGGTGCTGCCGGCATCGGTGCTGGCGATCTCGCAGGCGCCCTGGTTCGTGCTGTTCGTGCGGCAGGCGCTGATCGAGTCGCTCTCGCAGAGCCATGTCATCGGCGCGCGCAGCAGGGGCGTGCCGGACCGGGTGGTGCTCCTCGGGCACGCGTTGCGCACCTCCCTGCTGCCGTTCCTGAGCCTGCTCGGCACGCGCGTCGCGGAACTGGTGTCGGGAGCGCTGCTCGTCGAGGTGGTGTTCTCCTGGCCGGGGATCGCGAGCGCGACGGTGCAGGCCGGGCTGAACCTCGATCTCGCGCTCCTGGCCGCGTGCACGCTGATCCTCACCACCACGGTGCTGATGGGCAACCTGCTGGCCGACATCTTGTACGCACTCGCCGACCCGAGGGTGGCCGTCGATGGTTGAGGTACTGAGCCGCCGCGAGACCGCACCCGCCTGGCGCCCCGCGACCCGCTCCCGGCTGACCGCAGCAGGCACCGGCGGGGCCCCGCGGCTGCGGGCCTGGGTGTCGGGCGGCGTGCTGGCCGTCCTGGTGGGGGCCGCGCTGGTCGTGCCCATGGTGGTGCAGCTCGACCAGCAGTTCGTCGATCTCGCGGCCGCGAACCTGCCGCCGGGGCCCGCGCACCCGTTCGGCACGGACGAGCTGGGCCGCGACGTCCTGTTGCGCTGCATCTACGCCCTGCGGATCTCGCTCGCCGTCGGGCTGCTGGCCGCGGTGGTGTCGTCGGTCGTCGGGACGGCGGTGGGGGCGTTGGCCGGGGTGGCGGGCGGCTGGACGGACCGGCTGCTGATGCGCACCGTCGACGGCGTCGCGGCGGTGCCGCACCTGCTGCTCGGGATCGTGATCGTCGCGATCCTCGGGCCGAGCCTGTTCAGCGTCGTCGCATCGATCGCGCTGACGCACTGGCTGTCGTCGGCGCGGATCGTCCGCTCCGAGGTGCTGGCGCTGCGCGGGCGCCCGTTCGTCGACGCGGCGGTGCTGGGCGGCTCGTCGCGGTCCCGGATCATGGTGCGGCACCTGCTGCCCAACGTCGCCCCGCAGGTGCTGCTCACGACGACGCTCATGGTGCCGCACGCCATCTGGCACGAGACGGCGCTGTCGTTCCTCGGGCTCGGCCTGCCGGCGCACACGGCGAGCATCGGCAACATGCTCAACGACGCGTCGCGCTCGCTGCTGCTCGGGCACTGGTGGATGTCGGCGGCACCGGGGCTGGTCCTGGTCGTGGCGACGCTCGCCGTGGCGGGCGTGGGCGGGGTGTGGCGGGACCGGCTGAACCCGCGGCGGCGCTCGGAGCTGTCGTGGTGAGCCTGCGGGTGGACGGCCTGTCGGTGCGGTTCGCGCTGCCCGGGGCGAGCGTCGCGGCGGTGTCGGACGTGAGCTTCACGCTGGAGCCGGGCCGCTGCGTCGCGCTGGTCGGCGAGAGCGGGTGCGGCAAGTCCGTGTTGGCCTCGGCCCTGCTCGGGTTCCTGCCGGCGAACGCGGAGGTGGCGGGGCGCGCCCTGCTGGACGACCTGGACCTGCTCACCGCCTCCGAGCGGGAGCTCGCCACGGCGGTGCGGGGGCGGCGGATCGGGCTGGTGCCGCAGAGCCCCGCGGGACACCTCACCCCCGTACGGACGGCGCGGGCGCAGCTGGAGGAGGCGGCCGCCGTCCACGTGCCACGGCCGCAGCGGCGGGTCCGCGCGGACGCCGCCGCGATCCGCGCCGGGCTCGATCCGGCGGACCTCGACCGCTACCCGCACGAGCTGTCCGGCGGCATGGCGCAGCGGGTCGCGACCGCGCTCGCGCTGGTGGGCGACCCGCCGCTGCTGATCGCGGACGAGCCCACCACCGGGCTGGACCGCGCGCTCGTCGACGCCCTGGTCGGCGAGCTGGCCCGGCTGGTCGCGGTGGGCCACGCGGTCCTGCTCATCACCCACGACCTCGCCGCCGCCCGTGTCGTCGCCGACCGCGTGGCGGTCATGTACGCGGGGCGGATCGTCGAGACCGGCGAGACGGCGGAGCTACTGGACCGGCCCCGCCATCCCTACACCCGCGGCCTGGTCGATGCCCTCCCGGACCGCGGGTTCGTCCCCGTCCGGGGGCACCCGCCGCTGCTCACCGACCTACCCGCGGGGTGCGCGTTCGCGCCGCGCTGCGACCACGCGGACGCGGTGTGCGCGACCCTTCCCGAACCCGTCGGAGGTGTGGCGTGTCATCACCCGATCTGATCTGGGCGGCCCGGGACGTCGTCGCGGGCTACGGTAGCGCGCCCGTGCTGGAGGGGGTCGGCATCGAGGTCCGGGGCGGGGAGACCGTCGGGCTCGCGGGCCCCAGCGGCTGCGGCAAGACGACCCTGGGGCGTGTGCTCGCGCTGCTGCACCGTCCCGACGCGGGCACCGTGGAGATCGACGGTGCGCCCGTGCCCGGGTTCCGCCACCGTGCGTCGCGCGGGCTGCGCACCCGGGTCGGGATGGTCTTCCAGCAGCCGCGGCTGGCCATCGATCCGCGGATGACGCTGCGGGCCACGATCGCCGAACCGTTGCGGGCCAACCGGCTGCCCGTACAGGTGGCCGAGATCGCCGAGCGCGTGGGGCTCACGCCGGACCTGCTGGGCAGGCGCCCGCACGAGGTCAGCGACGGGCAGCTCCAGCGGGCCGGCCTCGCGAGGGCACTCGTGCTGCGCCCGGCGTACCTGCTGTGCGACGAGATGACGACCATGCTCGATGCCTCGACGACGGCCACCCTCGTCGGTGTGATCCGCGAGTACCAGGCCGACACCGGATGCGCGGTGCTCGCGGTCTCCCACGACGGCGTCCTCCTCGGCCGTTGGGCGGACCGGATCGTGCAGATGCACATGAATGGTAGGAGCGATAGCGTGGCGGCGTGACCTACACCCTCCCCGACCTGCCCTACGACTACGGCGCGCTCGAACCGCACATCTCGGGCGAGATCATGCAGCTCCACCACTCCAAGCACCACCAGACCTACGTCAACGGGCTCAACGACACCCTCGACAAGCTCGCCGCCGCTCGCGAGAAGGGCGACTTCGGCGCGATCGTCGGGCTGGAGAAGACCCTGGCGTTCAACCTCGGCGGCCACGTCAACCACTCGATCTTCTGGCAGAACCTGTCGCCGGACGGCGGCGGCGCGCCCGAGGGCGAGCTGGCCGCCGCGATCGAGGACCAGTTCGGATCCTTCGACGCCTTCCAGGCCCACTTCACAGCAGCCGCGACGACGATCCAGGGCTCCGGCTGGGCCGTGCTCGCCCGCGACCCGATCGCCGGGCGGCTGCACGTCTTCCAGCTCACCGACCAGCAGGGCAACGTGCCGGTCGGGCTCACGCCCGTGGTGATGCTGGACATGTGGGAGCACGCGTTCTACCTGCAGTACAAGAACGTGAAGCCGGACTACGTGAAGGCCTGGTGGAACGTCGTGAACTGGGCCGACGCTGCCGCCCGCTTCGGGGGCTGATCCGCGGGCCCATCGCGGCGCCGCCGCGGGGCACGGCCCGGCCTCGGGCGCAGCGGTGGGGCACGGTCCGGTCCCCGGTGCCGCCATGGCACGGCCCGACCCCGGTGCCGTCGTGGGGTACGGCCCGACCCCCGGCGCCGTCGTGGGGTACGGCCCGACCCCCGGCGCCGCCTGCCGGGTCACTTGATCGGCGCGAGCCGTCGGATCGCCGCTCGCACCAGTCCGCGGCCGCCCTTCGCAGACCCCTGGCACGGTTCGCAGACGCTGCAGCCCCTGCGAACCGTGCCGAACCCCTGCGAAGCGGTGCCGAACCCCTGCGAAGCGGTGCCGAACCCCTGCGAAGCGGTACCGAACCCCTGCGAAGCGGTACCGGACCCCTGCGAAGCGGTACCGGACCCCTGCGAGGCGGTACCGGAGCCCTGCGAGGCGGTGCCGACGGCCCGACCCCGGCCGCCCCGCGGCACGGCCCGACGCCCGGTGCCGCCGTGCAGCACAGCCCGGCGCCGCCCGCCGGCCACCTGAACGGCGCGAGCCGTCGGATCGCCGCTCACACCAGTCCGCGGCCGCCCTTCGCAGACCCCTGGCACGGTTCGCAGACGCTGCAGCCCCTGCGAACCGTGCCGGACCCCTGCGAGGCCGTACCGGACCCCTGCGAGGCCGTACCGGGCCCCTGCGAGGCGGTACCGGGCCCCTGCGAACCGTGTCGGACCCCTGCGAAGTGGTGTCGGACCCCTGCGAAGTGGTGTCGGACCCCTGCGAGGCGGTGTCGAACCCCTGCGAGGCTGTGCCGGACCCCTGCGAGGCTGTACCGGATCCCTGCGAACCCCCTGCGAGGCGGTACCGGACCCCTGCGAAGCCTTATCCAGGCGGGCCGAACCCCCGCGAAGCAGTGCCGAACCCCCCGCGAAGCGGGCCGGGTCGGCCGGCCGACTCGTCACGGTGTACGACCAGCTCGACCGACCCACCCTCCGGCGCGGTCACCGGATCAGGCGCCGCGCCTCGGCTACCGGCGGCCCACCCGCAGCGCCACCGTCACCCCGGCGGCGACGAGCACCACCGCACCGGCGATCCACGGCCAGACCGGCGCCGAGCCGCCGTCCGGTGCCGGGGTGGCCGCCACGGGGGCCGGCGACGCCGCGCTCGGGGAGGTCGCGGCGGCGGCGGCCGGTCCGGGTGCGGTCAGCGTGAACGCGACCTTGCCCTCCACCGGGTGCCCGTCGTCGGACACCACGCGGTAGCCGATCTCGTAGCGGCCGGCCGGGCCGAGCGGGCGGACGGCCGTGGAGATCGTGGTGCCCTGGGCCGAGACCGCCCCGCTCTGGTAGGCCGCGCCGTCCGGCCCGATCACGGTGATCGCGCTGAACTCGGCCGGCAGGTTCTCGTTGAACGTCAGCGACACCCGCTGCGGGGCCTCGGCCAGCGAGGACCCGTCGGCCGGGTCCGTGCCCTCCAGCCGGGTGTGCGCGAACGCGGGCGCGGCGACGCCCAGCATCGCGGCGACGGCGAGCAGCACCACCGCGACCCCGCGGCGCAGGTGCCGCCTGGCACCGGCCGCACGACCCACGCGACCAGTGCCCCCCGCGCCCGTCCCGTCCCGACGACCCACCGGACCACTGCCCCTCACACCGATCCCACCGCTCACGCCGCCCCTCACACCGAACCCGCCGCGCAACCCACGGCCCACGCCGGTCCCACCGCCCCTCACACCGATCCCACCGCGCACTCCACGGCCCACACCCGTCCCGCCGCTCACGCCGACCCCCGCCGTCCGCGCAGCAGGGCTCCCACGCCGAGCCCGAGACCGAGCCCGCCGAGCAGCAGGCCGGCACCGCCGAGCCAACGCGCGGTGCTGTCGGTACCGTCCGCGCCCCCGAGGCCGCCGGCACCGGCCGCGATCGCCGCTGCGGCGCCGTGGCCGTCGCCTGACGACACCGCCGTCAGCTCGACGACCGGCGCGGGCCGCTCCGGCTCCGCCCCGTCGGCGGGCGGCTGGTCCCAGCGGACGATCTCGCCGTCGTCGTAGGTCTGCACGGCAGGCAGCAGGATGCGGTCCACGCCGGTGGGCATCGGCCCGAGCGAGAGCGGGAACTCGAGGAACTCCCCCGGCCCGATGCGGGTGCCCGGCTGCGCGGTCCACGTGACGGTGCGGACCACCTCGGTGATCTGGCGGCCGTGGCGCTCCAGCGGCGGGTTCAACGCGGCCTTCGTGACCGTGGCCGTCCAGCCGGGGACCGGCGTGGTGCGGACGCCGGTGATGGGGGTGTCGGCGGGCAGGCTGACCTCCAGCTTCACGGTGCCCGCCGTGTCGGACTCGTTGGGCACCCGCATCGAGACGACGGTGTACCCGCCCTGCTCGGCGCGGCCGGGTTGGGCGGTGACGTGGGCAAGGGCGGGCGCGGCGGCCGCGACGACGAGGGCCGCTGCGGCCGCGACGACCGCGGCGGTGCGCGCCAGAGAACGGACGATCATGGGAGGGAACCTCTCGGGAGTGGGGAGAGCTCCGGGAACCGGGCGGTGACCGACGGCCGGACGGCCGCGCTCCCGACCGGGTCGCGCGGAGCTCAGGACGCGCGAGGGGCGGGCAGCGGGCCACCACGACGGGCGGGCGGCCGGGCGGAGCCCGGCCGGGGTCGGACCGTCAGGCCGGGAGAGGCGGGCCGCGCCGGACGACGGCGTGGCGCAGCAGCGCCGCCGCGGGGAGTGCGACGGCACCGGACGGGCGGGCCCGGACGACCGGCCCGGCCGGGCGGGCGGCACCGGCGAGGAACCGGATCGCCCAGTGGAGGATCCGCGCGGCGAGGCGGCGGGCGGCCGCCCAGGCGCGACGCTCGCCGAGGCGCAGCCACGCGGCCATCGCGAGCGCGCCGAGCACGTGCAGGAAGAACATGACGTCGTGCGGCAGCGCGGCGGGCTCGGGTGCGACGCCCGTGAGCAGCGGATGGATCACCTGCTGCGCCACGACCTGCACGGTGGCGATGAACGTCCAGCCGCGCTCGCGCCCGGCCAGGAGCCATGACGGCGCGAGTACGGCGGCGAACGCGAGCAGGGTGCCGGTGAGGGTGAACGCGCCACCCGCAGCGAGGTGGCCCGCGAGGCCGAGGGCCGTGGCCGCCCCGGCCGACGCCCCGGCGCGGACGATCCGCAGAGGCGGCAGCAGGCCGTACGCCTCGCCCATCCGCACCTCGCTCGGTCAGGTCGTCGCCGCTGGTGCGGCCGGTACTACCCTAGGTGACCGCCCAGACAGCACTCCAGGTGATGCAGGCAACGGCGTCCTCGCGCATCCGGGTGTCGGACGCCCGGCCCTCGCACACGCCCCAAGGCCCTCGCACACACCGCCGACGGTGTGTGCCGCCACTCGACGGTGTGTGCCGCCGCCCGCGGGCCTGTGCCGCCGTCGCGGCTCAGCCTTCCAGGCGCAGCGCCTCCGTCGGGCAGCTCACGACCGCTTCCTCCAGGATCGCGCGGTCGGCCTCGTCGCCCTCCTCGCGCAGGAGGGTGAGCGAACCGTCGTCCTGCACCTCGAAGTAGTCCGGCGCGGTCGCCTCGCAGAGCCCGAGCCCGGAGCACTTGTTGTAGTCGACGACGATCTTCACGGTTGGCCTCCTGGTCGCGAGCCCCGATGGGCCGGTCGGGGTCACGTTAGCGCCGCAGCCCGTGCAGCAGCAGCGTGGTCAGCTGCTCGTAGGCCTCGGCGTCCCCGAGCCCGGTGGCGGCCGCGACCTGTCGCTGCTGGATGCGCACCATGACCGACGCGATGACGTCCGCCGCGAACGCCCGGTGCACCGGTCGGAACACCCCGTCGCGCACGCCGGCGTCGAGCAGCTGCTCCACCCGCCGGGCCGCGGCGCGGGTGTTGCGCTCGTAGATCTCGGCGGCCGGGGCGAACGCGGCGACGTCGTCGAAGAAGACCGCCGAGGCCGGCTCGAGCTGCCGGGCGACGGCGCCGAGGTAGGCCACGAACCGCTCCTGCGCGCCGCCGTGGCGGGCGACCTCGGCCTCGACGTCGGCGGTGGCCCGCCGGAAGAAGTGCACGACCGCGGCGCGGACGAGCTGTTCCTTGGAGTCCGCGAGCCCGTAGAGGGTGCGCTTGGAGCAGCGCAGCCGGGCGGCCAGGTCGTCCAGGGTGAGGTGGGCGAAGCCCTCGGCGAGCAGCAGCGCGACCAGCGCGTCGAACAGCTCCTCGCGCCGCGCCGAGCCCCGCCGGGCACGCACAGGGGTGTTCGTCACGTCGCCATGCTATCCGAAGGACGATGCGTTACGGTACTCTCGTACCTATCAGAGTACCGCCGCTAGGAGTCGCCATGGCCGTCGACCGCCTCCTGCCCACCCAGGAAGCCGAGGATCTCATCGCCCTCACCCGCGACATCGCGGACAAGGAGCTGGCGACGCGGGTCGAGGAGCACGAGCGCGCCGAGAGCTACCCGGAGGGCCTGTTCGCCACCCTCGGCCAGGCGGGGCTGCTGGGCCTGGCCTACCCCGAGGAGTACGGCGGCGGCGAGCAGCCCTACGAGGTGTACCTGCAGGTCGTCGAGGAGCTGGCCGCCCGGTGGGCCGCCGTCGCGGTCGCCACGAGCGTGCACACGCTGGCCTGCTTCCCGGTCTTCACCTTCGGCACCGAGGAGCAGAAGCAGAAGTGGCTACCGCGCATGCTCGCCGGTGAGCTGGTCGGCGGCTACTCGCTCTCCGAACCGCAGGCGGGCTCGGACGCCGCGGCGCTCACCTGCAAGGCCGAGAGGACCGACGGCGGCTTCCGGATCACCGGCACGAAGGCGTGGATCACCCACGGCGGTATCGCCGACTTCTACGCCCTCTTCGCCCGCACCGGGGAGGGCCCGCGCGGCATCTCCTGCTTCCTCGCGCCCGGGCAGGCCGAGGGCCTGTCGTTCGGCAGGCCCGAGGAGAAGATGGGCCTGCACGCCGTGCCCACCACGACCGCGAACTGGGACGGCGCCCTCCTCGGCGCGGAGCGGCTGATCGGCGCGGAGGGCCAGGGCCTGCCGATCGCGTTCGCCGCCCTGGACTCCGGCCGCCTCGGCATCGCCGCGTGTGCCACGGGGCTCGCCCAGGCCGCGCTGGACACCGCCGTCGACTACGCGAACGAGCGCACGACGTTCGGGAAGAGGATCGTCGACCACCAGGGGCTCGGGTTCCTGCTCGCCGACATGGCGGCCGCCGTGGACTCCGCCCGCGCGACGTACCTGGACGCCGCCCGCCGCCGCGATCTCGGCCGCCCGTACGGTCGGCAGGCCAGCGTCGCGAAGCTGGTCTGCACCGACGCCGCGATGAAGGTCACCACGGACGCCGTGCAGGTGCTCGGCGGCTACGGCTACACGCGCGACTTCCCGGTCGAGCGCTACATGCGCGAGGCGAAGATCATGCAGATCTTCGAGGGCACCAACCAGATCCAGCGCCTCGTCATCAGCCGCCAGTTCGCCCGCTGACCCGAGAGGAACCGCACTCCATGGACATCTCCGGAGCCGCCGCGCTCGTCACCGGGGCCGCCTCCGGCCTCGGCGCCGCCACCGCCACGCACCTCGCCGCCGCGGGTGCCACGGTCTACGGCCTGGATCTCGGCAAGTCGATCGCGGAGGCCGTCCCGTCCGCGGGCATCGCTCTGATCGAGGCCGACGTCACCACCGAGCTGCCCGTCCGCGCCGCCCTCGCCCGCATCGCCGACGACGGCCAGGAGCTGCGGGTGGCCGTGAGCTGCGCCGGAATCGCGCCGTCCGCCCGGATCCTGTCCCGCCGCGGCCCGCACGACCTGGACCTGTTCGAGTCCGTGCTGCGGGTCAACCTGCTCGGCACGTTCAACGTGATGCGGCTGGCCGCCGAGGCGATGGCGGGCAACGAACCCGACGAGCACGGCCAGCGCGGGGTGATCGTGAACACCGCGTCCATCGCCGCGTTCGAGGCCCAGATCGGCCAGATCGCCTACGCCGCCTCGAAGGCGGGCGTGGCCGGGATGACCGTCACGGCGGCCCGCGACCTCGCCCAGTACGGCATCCGCGTCGTCACCGTCGCCCCCGGCATCGTCGATACCCCGATGATGGCCGGGTTCTCCGACGAGATCCGCGCCGGGCTCGCCGCCGGCGTGCCCTTCCCGCGCCGGCTCGCGACCCCGGCCGAGTTCGCCCGGCTCGTCGCCATGATCGTCGAGCACGACTACCTCAACGGCGAGACGATCCGGATGGACGGTGCCCTGCGCATGACCGCCCGCTGACGGCGCGGTCAGCGGCCGGCCCGCTCCCCCACCAGCGCGGCGGCGATGCTGTCGGCCCAGCCGTGCACGTCGTCCCAGTCGCGGTGGTCGCCGAACCGGCCGCCCATGGCGCGGTAGAGCAGCGCCCCGTTGCGGCCGGTGTGCTCGCGCAGGAACACCCCGGTGAACCGGTGGTGGCGTCCCGCGAGCACGCCCGCGCGGACGGCCGCGGCGACGGCATCCGGGACGGGTTGGCGCGAGCGCAGCATCCGCGCGACCGGGCGCGGCAGCGAGCTGGACCGGTCGCCGACCATCCCGACGCTGAAGAGCCATGCCGGGTGGTCCGCCAGCGCCGCGGCCTCGCGGCCGGCGAGCTCCGCCGCCTCCGGCAGCCACTGGCCGTCGTGGATCGCGCTGCCGAGGACGATCGCGTCGTGGCCCGCAACGGATCCCACCTCGTGCGCGGGCCGCAGGTCGGCGTCGAGCCCGGCGCGGCGCAGGCGGTCGGCGATCCGTTCGGCGATCGACCGCGTCGCCCCGTGCACGCCCGCGTAGGCCACCAGGATCCTCATCGTCGTCCCCTTTCCCTGCCTCTCCACCGTCGCCGCCCGTGGTGCGCGGCGGCGGCTCAGCGCGTGGCGAGGGCCCCGAGCTCGGCCCGGACCAGGTCGGCCCCGGTGAGGACACCGACGACCCGGCCGCCGTCCACCACCACGCCCAGCCCGCTGCCGCGCGCCAGCGGCCCGGACAGCACCTCCCGCAGCGGCGCACCGGCCGCGAGCACCTGCGACGGCGGCAGCGGCCGGGCGAGCTCACGCACCACCGTGCGGGGGCGCTCGGTGGCCGGGCAGCGGGCGAGATCGGCGAGCTCGACGGTCCCGACCACCCGCCCGTCGAACTCGACGACCGGGAAGCTGCGGTGGCGGCTCTCCGGCCCACCCGCGGCGAGGCGCTCGGCGAACGCGGAGACCGTCTGCCATCCGGGGGCGGTGTCGCCGGGGCGGACATGGCGTCGGCGACCCGCAGCCCGGCCAGCCGCGCCGACCCCTGCGCCGCGTCCGCCGCATCCGACTCGGCCGCTGCGGAGCCCGCGATGAACCACCCGACGAGGACCAGCCAGAGCCCGTCGAGGCGGCCGGTGACCGCCAGGATCGCGCCGAGCCCGGCGAGGACGGCGCCCAGGACCCGGCCTGCCGTGCTCGCGATCCGGGTGGCGCGCACGCGGTCCCCGCAGTGGCGCCACACCACGCCGTGGAGCACGCGGCCGCCGTCGAGGGGGGTGCCCGGGAGCAGGTTGAACACGCCGAGCACGAGGTTCATCGTGGCCAGCCAGGACAGCGTCGCCAGTGGCAGCGCCGGTGTGCCGAGGCCGGCAGCGGCGGCTGCCACCGCCCCGGTCAGGATGCCGAGCGCGACGCTGGTCGCCGGCCCGGCCAGCGCGATCCGGACCTCGGCCGCCGGGTCACGGGGCGGCGTCGCCAGCTCCGACACGCCGCCGAGCAACCACAACGTGATCCCGCGGACCTCCACCCTCGCCCGGCGGGCGACGACGGAGTGGGCGAGCTCGTGCGCGAGCAGCGACACGCCGAACCCGACCGCGGCCAGGCCGCCAGCCAGCGCGTACGCCGCGCTCCCGTACCCGGGCGCGAGCGCCGGCAGCACCGACACGGACAGCAGCACGCCGATGAGGGCCGTCCCGGCGAGCGCCGACCACCGGGCCGTCACAGCGATCCCGGCCACCCGGCCGAGCGGAACCGTCGCGGGCACGTCGCACCTCCTCGCTCCTGCCGATGCTGCGCGCTGGGCCGGGCGCGGCACCCGGGCCGAACGGCACGCATCCGGCCGGGAGAGGTCCCCGCTCAGTGGTGGCGCAGGGCGTCGGCGGGCTCCAGCCGCGCCGCCCGGCCTGCCGGATAGCTGCCCGCGACCAGGCCGACGCCGACGCTGATCACGAAGGACACCACCACCGACACCGGGGACACGACGGGAGCGGGGAAGGTCGTGGAGCCCTGCAACGCCAGCGCAGCCAGCTCGCACAACCCGACGCCGAGCACCATCCCGGCGAGCCCGCCCGCGCCGGACAGCATGGCCGCCTCGGTGAGGAACTGCTCGACGATCGCCCCCCGCGAGGCCCCGACCGCCTTACGCAGACCGATCTCCGGGGTCCGCTCGGTGACCGCCACCAGCATGATGTTCGCGACCCCGATCCCGCCGACCAGCAGCGAGATCGCCGCGACCAACCCGATGAACGTGCGCAGCACGCCGAGGAACTCCTCGCGCTGCTCGATGAGGTTCTGCAGCGAGACGACCTCGAAGTCACGGTCCGCGGGATCGCGGATCCGGTGGCGATCGGTGAGCACCGTGACGATCTGCCCGGTCGCCGCCGGGACGGCCTGCGCGCTGCGGGCGCGCACGAGGATCTGGCTGAGCTCGCCGCTGTCGCCGAAGAGGTACGCGCGGGCGGGTTCGATGCCCATCACGGCCACGTCGTCGAGCTGGCTGTTGGACGTCAGCACGCCGACGACCCGGAAGCGCTGCCGCCCGATCCGCAGGGTCGTGCCCACGGCCGCCGAGCCGTCCCCGCCGAACATCTCGGCGGCGGTCACCGGGCCGAGGACGACCTCACGGTCGTCGCCGTCGCCGGCGAAGAACCGCCCCGCCACCAGGCCGCGGTCCGTGACGTCCCAGTAGCCGGCCTCCGTGCCGACGACCGTCGTCCGCCGCTCCCCCGCAGGAGCGCGCACCGCGGCGCTGCCGATGACGACCGGCGTCGCGGACGCGATGTCGGGTGCGCGCGCGGGATCGTCCAGCGCGGACACGTCGCCGTCGGTCAGCGGACGAGCCCGGCCGCCCCCCGCGACGTGCGTCACGGGGGCCACCGTGATCTGCGTGGTGAGCGGGCCGACGATCTCGTCGAAGTAGGCCTGCACACCGTTGCCGAGCGCGACCCCGACGATGACCGCGGCGATGCCGATGACGATGCCGAGGGTGGTGAGCGCCGAGCGGATCCGGTTGGCCTGCAGGGCCTGAACCGCCGCCGACCCGGCGTCGCGCAGGGTGAGCACGGCCGTCAGCCACGGGGAACGAGCAGCACCGGGCAGGGCGCGTGCTGCAGCGCGGTGCTGACGACGGGGCCCGGCTCGGGCCGGCCCGGCCGGGGCCCGCCGAGGACGAGCAGGTCCGCCCGGAGGTTCCCCCCGACCGCCTCGTGCGGGTGCGCGCGCACCAGCGTGCCCCGGCACGGGACGTCCGGAGCCCGCGCGGCGGTCCACCGCGCCGCCGCGGCCACCAGCGCCTGCCCGGCGCCGACGGCGGCGTCGAGGCCGATCGAGCGTTCGCCGAACGACCGCGGGACGGCGTGCAGGACGACGAGCTCGCCCCCGGTCTCCTCGGCGACCTGCGCGGCGTGGCGCAGCACACCGGGCTCCGCGTCGAGATCGCGCAGCGCGGCGACGACCCGCCGCGGGGTGGCGCCGTCGAGGCCGGGAGGCACGACGAGCACGAGATCCCCCGCCAGCGCGCACACGCGCTCGACCGCGTGGCCCCCCGCGTCCGACCCGCCACCCGGCCGCAGGCGGCGGACGTGCAGGACCCGCCCGGTGTGCCGGCACCAGTCCGCGGTCCAGCGAGGTACCTCGCCGGAGGTGGTCAGCAGGACCACGCGCGCGGGGACCGGGGTGAGGACCGCGTCGGTGCCGTCCTCCGGAGACAGGATGCGCCTCATCTCGTTCCTCCCCGAGGATCCGCATCACAGCGTGTGCCCCGGGCGACGGACCGGGAAGAGGCGAAGGGCCCGGGCAGGTCAGGGCTCGGCGAGCCAGGCGAACGCGAGCCCCGGCAGGTGCACCCGCCCGCCCTCGACGCGCACCGGCCCGTCGCTCGCGTGCACCGTCTCGAGTGGACCGAAGCGGCGCAGCAGGCCCGCGTCGATCGTCACCGGGTGCTCGGCGACGTTGACCAGCCCCACGAAGTGCCCGCTGCGCGGATGGCGCCGCCACCAGGCCAGCACGTGCGGGTCGTCGAGCTCCAGCACCCCGGAGGCACCCGCGGCATGCAGCGCGGGCAGCTCCGCGCGGATCCGGGCGAGCGTGCGGATCCCGGCGTACACGCGCCCCTCGACCGATGCCGGGTCGACACGGCGGGCGAACGCCTCCGGGTCGAGGTACGGCCGGTGCATCCAGCGGTTGTCCGCGGCCAGCGCCGGATCCTCGAGGTAGCCCGTGTCGTTGGCCAGCGCGAGCTCGTCGCCCATGTAGAGCAGCGGCACCCCGCCCCACGCGAACGTCACGGCGTGCAGCAGCAGGTGGCGGCGGATGCCGAGGGCCAGCGCGTGCTCGTCGCCGCGCTCGCGGGCCTCGTCGATCCCGCACAGCGCCGCGCACGTGCCCGAGATGCGGGCGTCCCCGGTCTCCGGGTTGTCCTGGAACAGCGCTCCCCGCGCGTAGGACAGGGGGAAGGCACCCGCGAAGAAGTCGTTGAGGAAGCGCCGGTGCGCGAAGGGGTCGTAGCCCACCGCCCACGCGTCGGTGTCGGCGACCGCCCAGCCGATGTCGTCGTGGCAGCGCACATACGTCGCCCAGGCCGCCTCGTCCGGGACGGGCGCCATCCGCCGCAGCGACTGGACGGCCAGCCGCGCGTCCTTCGTCGCGAGGCTCGACCAGAGCATCACCATGAGCTGGTTGTGGTAGGCCAGCTCGCATTCCGGCCGGTAGCGGGCGTGCCCGCCGAGGTAGGGCACGAGGTCCTCGGGCGCGACGATCGCCTCGGCCTTGAACACCGTGCCCGGCGCCGCGAGCTTGGTCAGCGCGTGCAGCGCCTGCAGCAGCTCGTGCACCTCGGGCAGGTTGAGACACGACGTCCCCAGCCGCTTCCACAGGAACGGGACCGCGTCCATCCGGAAGATCTCCACACCCCGGTTCGCGAGCCACAGGACGGTCTCCAGGACGGCGGCGAAGACGTTCGGGTTGGCCCAGTTGAGATCCCACTGGTAGGCGAAGAAGGTCGTCCACACCCAGCCGCCACACCCGCCGTTCGCCTCGTCGAACCACGTGAACGAACCGGGCGCCCGGTCCGGGAAGACGTCGGCGATGGTCGCCTCGTAGGCGTCGGGCATCGTGCGGTCGGCGAACGCCAGGTAGAAGTCCGCGTAGGCAGGCTCGCCCGCCACCCAGCCACGCGCCCACGGGTGCTCCCGCGCGGTGTGGTTGATCACGAGATCGACGCACAGGCTCATCCCGCGCTGGCGCAACGCCCGCGCGGCCGACTCCAGGTCCTCCATCGTGCCCAGCCGGGGATCGACGGCGCGATAGTCCATGACGGCGTACCCGCCGTCGTTCTCCCCGGGACGGGGCTGCAGCAGCGGCATGAGGTGCAGGTAGCGCACGCCCAGGTCCGCGAGGTGGTCCAGCCGCGACGGCAGGTCCTTCAGCGTGCCGCAGAACCGGTCGGTGTAGGCGACGTAGCCGATCATGCCCGGCTCCTGGTACCAGCGCGGCCGGATCTCCCGACGCCGGTCCAGGGCCCGCAGCTCCGCGGGGCGCTGCGCCGCCGCCGCCAGCGCGAGGCGCACCAGGAGGTCGGCCACGTCGTCCCCGTCGCCGTAGAGGTGCTCCAGGGGGCCGTGCAGGTCGGCGAACCACAGGTCCAGGCGGGCGAGGAAGCCCTCGGCCTCGTGACCGAGGAGGCGCCGGGCCTCCGCGTCCAGCCGGGGGTGCAGCCGGGCCAGCGCGGACGCGGCTCGGCGGCGGCGCTCGACGTCCGGCCGCATGGCGATCACCCGGACATCCTGCCGCGGCCCGCGGGGATCGTGCGACACCTCCGGGTGCCCCGCCGGGCGCGTCGCGGGATCGGGTGGGGCGGGTCGTGGTCGACTGGCCGACGTCGGTGATCGTCGGTGTGACCGTCGGAGAATCGGAGGCGCCCGTGCGCCGCACGCACGCCCTGCCCGCCGTGCTCGTGACGGCGCTCGTGACCGCCCTCGCCGCCCTGCTGGCGGCCTGCGGCACGGCTCCCGGGCCCGCCCCGGCCGCCCCCGCCACCTCGCCCGCACCCGCGTCCCCGGCCGCGCCGACCGGGGGTGCGGTGCCGCGCTGCACCACCGCCGAGCTGACGGGCTCGCTCGGCACCCCCGACGGGGCCGCCGGCTCGACCTACCGGCCGCTGCTGCTCACCAACACCGGGACCCGGACGTGCGAGCTGCGCGGCTTCCCCGGCGTCTCGTACGTGACCGGCGACGACGGCCAGCAGGTGGGTCCGGCCGCGCAGGAGGAGGGCGAGCGCGGCCCGCAGGTCGAGCTCGCGCCGGGGGAGGCGGCGTCCGCGACGGTCCGGTTCGTCAACGTCGGCAACTTCGACGAGGCCGCGTGCGTGCCCGTCCCGGTGCGCGGGCTGCGCGTCTACCCGCCCGGCGACACCGCCTCGCTCTTCGTGCCCGCCGAGGGCACCGGCTGCTCGGGCACCCCGCCACAGCCCCAGCTGACCGTGACGACGGTGACGGCGGCGAGCTGAGTCAGGTCGAGCTGGCACGCGACGGCACCGGCGTGCTACTCCGGGAGGGTGTGCACCGTCGACCGCCTCGCCGAGCATCTCGCCGTCGACCCCGGCGACGTCGAGTACCTCGCCCGCACCGTGCTCGGGACCGACGACGTCCCGGACCGCCTCCCGGACGAGGTCGCCGGCGAGCTGCGCATGATCCTCAACCCGCACTCCGAACGCACCGTCCTGGAGCTGTGGTGGCCGGGTGCGGGCATCGTCGGGGAGGACGGGTCCCGGGTCGAGGTGGTGCGGCGGATCGGTCCCCGCTGACGCGGGCCGCACGCGGGTAGCGTCCGAACCGAGCCGGACGGTCCGGCTGCGGTTCGCGGAGGACGGGATGGCGCGCCTGCTCGACGTGTCGCTGCTGCAGGGCGGGCTGCCGGTCGCGATCTTCGCCGTGGCCGCGGGCGCGGCGTTGGTGCTGCTCGCGGGCCGCGGCAGGCGGTGGTGGCTGCGGGCGGTCCCGCTGGCGCTCGCGGTCGGTGCGGTCGCGGCGGTCGCCGTCGCCGTGGCGGTGGACCGGGTGTGGCGGCCGTTCCCGGACCCGCTCCCGGCGCAGGTCGTGGTGTCGGCCGGGGCGCTCGTCGCGGCCGTGGTGCTGGCCGTGCTCGGCTGGCGCGCGCGGGGCCGCTGGACGCGCGTGGTGTCGCTGCTCGCGGTGCCCGCCGTCCTGCTCGGCGGGGCGCAGTGGACCAACCTCGCGTTCGGGGCCTACCCGACGCCGCGCACGGCGCTGGGCCTGCCCCCGTCGGACCAGCGGCTGTTCGCCGACATCCCGCTGCACGCCCCGCTCGTCGCGGCCCGCCCTGGCCACCCGCTGTCGCAGGCGTGGACGCCACCCGCGGGGATGCCGGCCGAGGGCGCGGTCACCCAGGTCGACATCCCCGGGCCGCGGTCCGGGTTCGTGGCCCGGCAGGCATGGATGTACCTACCGCCCGCCTACCTCGCCTCGCCGCGGGCGCTGCTGCCCGTGCTGGTGCTCATGGGCGGCCAGCCGGGCGCGCCGGAGCAGTGGTTCGACGGCGGCCGGCTCGCCGCGCGGATGGACGCCTACGCGAGCGCGCACGACGGCCTCGCCCCCGTCGTCGTGGTCGCGGACGACCTCGGCTCCACCACCGCCAACCCGCTGTGCATGGACTCACGGCTCGGCCGGGTCGCCACCTACCTGAGCGTGGACGTGCCGGGGTGGGTCCGGACCCACCTGCAGGTCGACCCGGACCCGTCGAGGTGGGCGGTCGGCGGGTTCTCAGGCGGCGCGACGTGCGCGTTGCAGCTGGCCGTGAACGCCCCCCGGGTGTATCCGACGTTCGTGTTCATCTCCGGGGAGGACGGGCCGACGCTCGGCGACCACGCCCGCACCGTCCAGGCCGCCTTCGCCGGGGACGAGGCCGCGTTCGCCGCCGTCAACCCGCTGGACGTGCTGGCGCGCACCCGCTTCCCCGCGAGCGCGGGGTTCCTCGTCGGCGGCGCGCAGGACGCCACCTACCTGCCGCAGGCGGAGCGGGTCCACGAGGCCACGGGCGCCGCCGGCATTGACACGCGGCTCGTCGTGATCCCCGGCGGCCACAGCTTCGACGTGTGGGGCCCGGGCCTCTCCGACGCCTTGCCGTGGCTGGGCGCCCGGCTGCGGCTCACGCCATGAGCGCCCCCGCCCCGCCCCGGCGCTGGGCGCCGGGGCGGCTCGCGCTGCCGGCGGGCCGCGTCCGGGCCGTGGCCCGCGCCGCCCCCGTGACGGTGGGGTTCGCCGTCGCGCTGTGGGTGGTCGGGCTCGTGACCGACAGCATCGTGGCCGGGCCCGCGCCCGCGCTGGAACAGGTCGTCGGGGTGGGGGTGCCGTCGCTGCAGGCCGGCCGCTGGTGGACCCCGCTCACGAGCATCGCGTGGGGCGCGGACGCGGTCAGCTACCTCGCCACGACCGCCCTTCTGCTGATCCTCGTCGTGCCCGCCGAACGCCGCTTCGGCCCGGCCCGCACGGCGCTGCTGCTCGTCGGCACCCAGGTCGTCGGCACCGCGCTCGGCACCGGGCTCGTGGCGCTCGGCGGGCTCACCGGGGACGGCTGGGCGCAGAGCCTCGCCACGGACGTCGCGGTCGGGGCGTCGCCCGCCGCCGTCGGCGTCGGGCTCGCCGCGAGCGCGTTCTGGGGCCCGTTGTGGCGGCGGCGCGTCCGCGTCGTCACCCTCGTGGTGCTCGCGATGCTCGCGCTGTACTCGGGCTCGCTGGAGGACGTGCTGCGCCTCGTCGCGGGCCTCGTCGGCCTCGCCGCGGGACCGCTGCTGCGCGGGCGCGCCCCGGAGCGGGCCGGACGACCGTCGGCCGCGGAGACGCGGGTGCTGATCGCGCTGGTGGTGGCGGCGTCGGCGGCGGGGCCGCTGATCGCGGCGCTGTCCGGGACGTCCATCGGGCCGCTGTCGGTGCTGCGCTACCTGGTGCTGCCCCCGCCGCCGGAGCCCGCACAGGTGCAGGCGCTGTGCGCCGACCCCACCGCGTCGGACGACTGCCTGGGCCTGCAGTTCCGGCTGCGGGTCGGCGGGATCGGGCCCGCGGTGATGTCGCTGCTGCCCGTCGTGCTGTTGCTGGGGCTCGCCGACGGGCTGCGCCGCGGCAGGCGCTTCGCCTGGTGGGGTGCGGTGCTCGTGAACGTGGTGCTGGCCGCGTTCGGGCTCGCGCTCGCACTCACCACCGCCCGCACGCCGACGGAGCGCCTGGTCGCGTTCGGCGGCGCCACGGACGCGCTGTTCTACGCCGCGGTCGCGACGGCGGTGCTGCTCCCGCTGGCCGTCGCGGGCCTGCTGGTGCTCACGCGGCGCCGCTTCACGATCCTCGCGCCACCGGGCACGTACCGGGGGTGGACGGTGACCGTCGTCGCCACCCTCGTCGCCGTCTCGGTGGCGTACGTCCTGCTCGGGCACGCGCTGCGCCAGGACTTCTCCCCCGTGCCCGGGTGGGCCGACCTCGCCCTGGACGTCCCGACCCGGTTCCTCCCGCCCGGCTACCTCGGCGAGGTCGAGGTGCGGTTCCTCCCGGTCGGCACGCTCGCGACGGTCGTCTACGAGTGGGGCGGTGTCGTGTTCTGGGCCGTCGTGCTGGTGGCGTCACTGCGGGTGCTGCGCCGCACCGCGACGGACACCGGGGACGCCGCTGCGGCCCGCGAGCTACTGCTCACCGAGGGCGGGACGGCGCTGTCGTGGCAGGCCACCTGGCCGGGCAACAGCTACTGGTTCGCCCCGGACGGCCGCGCCGGCGTCGCGTACCGGGTGATCGGGCGGATCGCGCTCACCACCGGCGACCCCTTCGGCGCACCGGCTGCCCGCGGGCCTGCGGTGGCGCAGTTCGCCCGCTTCTGCGCCGAGCGCGCCTGGACCCCGTGCCTCTACAGCATCGGCGAGGACACCCGGACGGCCACCGCCGCGCTGGGCTGGGACGCCGTCCAGGTGGCGGAGGAGACCGTCGTCGCGCTGCCGGACCTCGCGTTCACCGGGCGGAAGTGGCAGGACGTCCGCACGGCGCTCAACAAGGCGGGCAAGGCGGGCGTCACCGCCGAGTGGATCACCGTCGGGAGCGCGCCGCTCGCGCTCACCGACCAGATCCGCGCCATCTCCGAGGAGTGGGTGACCGACAAGGGCCTGCCCGAGATGGGGTTCACCCTCGGTGGCCTGGCCGAGCTGGACGACGAGCACGTCCGCTGCCTGGTGGCGGTGGACGCCGACCGCACCGTCCACGGCGTGACGAGCTGGTTGCCCGCCTACCGCGACGGGAAGATCGCGTGCTGGACGCTGGACTTCATGCGCCGCCGCGACCAGGGATTCCGGGGTGTCATGGAGTTCCTCATCGCATCGGCGGCCCTGCGGTTCCGCGACGAGGGCGTCCCGGAGATGAGCCTGTCCGGCGCTCCCCTGGCGCGGCTCGACCGCGGCGAGCAGCCCGACCCGCTGCAGCGGCTCCTGGACCTCACCGGGCGCACGCTCGAACCGGTCTACGGGTTCCGGTCGCTGCTCGCGTTCAAGGCGAAGTTCCAGCCGAGCTACCGGCCGCTGTACATGGCCTACCCGGACGTGGCGGCGCTGCCCGCGATCGCGACCGCGATCACCCGCGCGTACCTGCCCGACCTGGACGCCGTCTCCACCCTGCGGCTGTTGCGGGGGTTGCGGGCCTGATCCCCGCGCGCCGAACCCCACCTCGGTTGCGACGATTCCGGGCCGCGCGGGCATGCTTCGCTCGTGACACCACAACCGGGGATCTTCGCGTCGGGCACACCGGAGCACTGCTACCTGGAGCTGGACCTGCGACCGGGCCACACCGCCGAGGAGCTGATCCGCGCGCTGGCGGGCCTCGCCGAGCCGTTCGCGACGACCAGCGGCGTCAACGTGGTCGTCGGCCTGCGCCCTGAGCTGTGGGCCGGTCTCGGCGACGGCCCACCGGACGCCGCCGGGTGGACCGAGGATCTCGCGGGCGTGGACGGGTTCGGGATGCCCGCCACCCAGCACGACGCGTGGGTGTGGATCGCGGGCGCGGACCGCACGCTCGTGTTCGACAACGGGCGCCTGGTCATCGGGCGGCTGCGCGACCTCACGACCGTCGCCTCGGAGCTGACCGGCTGGCACTACCGCCACGACCGCGACCTCACCGGGTTCATCGACGGCACGGAGAACCCGTCGCTGCTGGAGGCGCGCGCGGTGGCCTGCGTCGCCGAGGGCGAGCCGGGGGCCGGGTCGAGCGTCGTGCTCGTCCAGAAATGGGTGCACGACCAGATCGGCTGGGAGGCGCTCACGCAGCGCGACCAGGAGCTGGCGATGGGCCGCACGAAGCCCGACAGCATCGAGCTCGACGACGCCACCATGCCGGCGACGGCCCACGTCGCGCGCACGACGCTGGTCCTCGACGGCGAGGAGCAGAAGATCTTCCGCCGCAACGTCGCCTACGGCGGCGTCACCGAGCACGGCACGGTCTTCGTCGGGTTCGCGGCGCGGCAGTGGCGCCTCGCGGAGATGCTGCGCCGCATGGCCGGGGCCGCTGACGGGATCCGGTGCGCGCTCACCCAATACCTGACGCCGGTCACCGGGGCGTACTACACGGTCCCGCCGGTGGAGGCGCTGGCCGCGTACGCGCCGCCGGACGAGGACTGAAGGATCCGCGGCGGGGTCTGACCCGGGGATCGGGCCGGGCCGCCGGCCGGGCCGGACCACCGGCCGGGCCGGACCACCGACCGGGCCGGACCACCGGCCGGGCCCAGGCCCGCCGCCGACCCCGCCCTCGCCCTCGCAGACCCCGCCCTCGCCCTCACAGACCCCGCCGCAGCCCTCACAGACCCCGCCGCAGCCCTCACAGACCCCGCCGCAGCCCTCACAGATCCCACCGCTGCTTCGCAGATCCCACCGCTGCTTCGCAGAGCCCACCGCTGCTTCGCAGAGCCCGCACACCCTTCGCAGACGCCGCAGCACCTGCGAAGCGCACCCACACCCTGCGAAGCAGCAACACCCACGCACCACAGCCCGGCACCCCGCCCGGTCGGCGACCAGCCCCAGCGCCGGGCGACCCGGCGGCGGACCATCAACCCATCGACCGCGCGGCAGGCACCACCCTCGCAGAGCGCACCGCTGCCCTCGCAACCCCGCCCGCTGCCCTCGCAACCCCGCCCGTCGCCCACGCAGACCCCGCCGCCGCCCTCGCAGACCCCACCGCAGTCCTCGCAGACCCCCACCGCTGCTTCGCAGAGCCCACCGCAGTCCCCGCAGACCTCGCACACCCTTCGCAGACGCCGCAGCATCTGCGAAGCGCACCCAGACCCTGCGAAGCGGCGACACCCACGCGCCACAGCCGGGCACCCCGCCCAACCGGCGATCAGCCCAACCGGCGACCAGCCCAACCGGCGACCAGCCCCAGCCCCAGCACCACCCTCGCAGGCCCCGCCGCCCCGCGCAGCAGCAGGCGGCCCCCCGCGCAACGAGCCGTGCCCCACCAGGTAGGCCCCGACGGCGGACGCCCACCCCGCCAGGTCAGCCGCGGGCGGCGTGCACGTTCGGGACGAACAGGTACCCGTCGCCGATCGGGGGCTCCCCCGAGTCGAGGAGCGCGTCGACGTCGGTGATCAGGTAGCCGCGCCCGGCGGTGGCGAGGCGGGCCTGGCGGCGCGCGTCGTCGCGGGCGTTCCTCGCGGTGCGGTACGCGCGGCGGAGCCGCTGCAGTGTCGACGTCATTTCGCGCCTCCCCGTCGGGTCCGTCACGATCGGTCCAACGAGCGACATCACCCGAAGGTGTGGCCTCCCCGTCCGGCGGGACGATCGTCACCCTGAGGGGCACATCGGCGGACACGGTGAGCAACCCTCGATCGGGTCGTGCGGACGGCGATCAGCGACCGCGGACCGCCGATCAGCAGGTGCCGGCGCCCTCGCCCGAACTCTGCATCGCGGCCAGGAGCCGCGCGCTGATCGCGGTGAGGGAGCGCTGCTGCGCGGCGGTGAGGGGGTCGATCACGAGCCGGCGCACCGCGTCGACGTGGCCCGGCGCGGCCGCCTCCACCACGGCGAAACCCTCGTCGGTCAGCGCGGCGACGGTGTAGCGCCCGTCGACCGGGTCCGGGCAGCGCCGCACCCAGCCTGCGGCCTCCAGCCGCTTGACGACGTTCGACAGCCGCGAGAGCGATCCGTTGGCGAGCCGGGCGAGCTCGCTCATCCGCAGCGCCCTCCCCGGGGCCATCGACATGCTGCTGAGCACGAGGTACTCGAACAGGCTCAGGCCGGAGTCGCGCTGGAGCTGGGCGTCCAGCGGACCGGTGAGCTGCAGCAGCAGGCTGACGAGAGCCTTCCAGGCGCCGGTCTCCTCCTCGGAGAGCCACCGGACCGGTGCGTCACTGGTCTCGGAGACGTCCGGACCGGTCGGGCTTGCCATGCCGCCCAGCGTATCGGGGCGGCACGGCCTCCCTCGTGACTTCACACATGAAGTGATACCGTACGAGCGCAACTTCACGCATGAAGTAATCGAACCCACGGGAGGCCCGGCATGACCCTATTTCGACTGGACGCCAGCATCCGGCTGGACGGCTCCGCCAGCCGCGAGCTCGCCGACGTCGTCGAGTCCGAGTGGCGCGCTGTGCACCCGGGCTCCCCCGTCGTGCGCCGCGACGTCGGCACGGACCCGGTCCCCGCCCATGCCTGGCCGCTGGCCCTCGGCGCCGCACAGACCTCGCCCGAGCAGCACACCGCGGAGCAGCGGGAGGCCTCCCGGCTCGCCGCGACGCTGTTCGACGAGCTGCACGCAGCGGACGCCCTCCTGCTGGCCGTCCCGATGTACAACTTCGGCGTCTCCCAGCACGTCAAGGGCTGGATCGACCTCGTCACCGCGGACCCCCGCGCCGTCAACGGCGGTGCCGGGATGCTGGCCGGCAAGCCCACGGTCCTCGTCACCGTGCGCGGCGGCGCGTACGGCCCGGGCACCCCGCGGCACGGCTGGGACCACTCGACGGGCTACCTCACCCGCATCGTCGGCGACGTCTGGGGGACCGATCTCACCGTCGTCGAGCGCGAGTTCACCCTCGCCGGGGTCAACCCCACTCTCGACGAGTTCGTCGAGGTCGCGGAGCAGATGCGCACCGACGCGGTGCACGCCGCGCGCGCCGCTGCGCGGACCCTCGTCCCGGCCCGGGCCGCCTAGCGGCGCACCGCGCCGACGACCGCGGGGCGCCGCACCTCCGAGCGTCGGCGGTCCCGGGCAGGATGGGGGCTCCCGACGAGGAGGATCCCGTGTCGACCACCGGCAGCACCCTGGACATCGATCTCGGCGGCCGGGTCGCCCTGGTGACGGGCTCGACCCAGGGCATCGGTCACGCGATCGCCACGCGGCTGGCGCAGGCGGGCGCGGCCGTCGTGGTGAACGGGCGTGTCGGCGGCAGGGTGGAGGCGGCGGCGGCCCGGATCCGGGACGCGGTCCCGGACGCGACGGTGCGCGGCGTCGTCGCCGACCTGACCGACGGCGAGGCGGTGGACGACCTGCTGCTCGAGGTGCCCTCGGTCGACATCCTCGTCAACAACCTGGGGATCTTCGGCGCCCGCCCCGCCCTGGAGATCGACGACGCCGAGTGGCGCCGCTACTTCGAGATCAACGTGCTCGCCGGGGTGCGCCTGATCCGCGCCTACCTGCCGGAGATGATGGCACGCGGGTTCGGCCGGGTACTGTCGATCTCCAGCGACTCCTCGGTCGTCATCCCGGTCGAGATGGTGCACTACGGGGTCACGAAGACGGCCCAGCTCGCGGTGACCCGCGGCTTCGCGAAGGTCGCCGCCGGCACCGGGGTGACGGTCAACTCGGTGCTGGCCGGGCCGACCCACACCGGGGGCGTCGAGGAGCTCGTCGAGCAGATGGTCGGCGCGGACCAGCCGTGGGAACAGGCCCAGCGCACCTTCATGCGCGAGCACCGCCCGCAGTCGCTGCTGCAGCGACTCATCGAGCCGGCCGAGATCGCGAACATGGTCGCCTACCTCAGCTCGCCGCTCGCGTCGGCGACGACGGGCGGGGCGATCCGGGTGGACGGCGGCTACGTCGACGCGATCCTGCCCTGATCCGTGCGGCGTGCACCGCACACACCGGCCGAGCAGCGGCCGGACGGCCGGGGCCGCCGCTGCCGGTGGACGGGACACCGCGAGCGGACGGCCCCTCCGCGGATCCCGGGGAGGGGCCGTCGCGCGTGGCGGTCAGCGGTCCAGATGCACCGGCCGCCGGACGATCTGCTCGATGTCGCCCGCCGCCGCGTCGAGCAGCCGGTGTCCCAGGTCGGACAGCGCACGGGCCGCGGCCAGCTCGTCGCCGATCTCCGGCACGTCCCGGTCGGCCGGGTTGCACCGGGCGAGCCCCGTGCCGACCAGATCCTCGGCGCCGTGGGCGTCCAACCGGGCGACCGCCCGGGTCCGGCCGTCGTGCTCGTCGATGTCGATGACGACGGTCCACTGCTTCGCGACGTTCATCGTTCCTCCTCTCCCCTGCCGGTCACGCCCGGCGCGTCCCGGCGGGCGGTGCGCGCCGTGCCCGGTCCCGTCCGGCGGCGACCCCGCCCCTTCATGCTCCTGCGGCGGCGCCGGCGGGGGAGGTGGCGGAAGACCCGCAACCGGCATCGAATTACCCGCCCGAACCCTGCAGGAGGCTCATGGCTGCCACCCACCCGGCACCCGTAGGCGCCTGCGGCCGCTGGCACGTCCTGTCGCGGCGTGACCCGGCCCGCCCCGCGGCGTGGAAACCCTGGCGAGGTGCGGTCGAGTGGCCCAGGCTGGGGTCGGCGCGCGAGGAGGGCAGCGATGAGGGCGAAGGTCGGGGACTGGCTGATCATCGAGGGCAGGAAGGTCGACGACCGACGTCGGCAGGGTCAGATCCTGGAGGTGCAGCACGCCGACGGCTCACCTCCCTACCGCGTGCGGTGGGTGGAGGACGGCCACGAGTCGGTCGTGTTCCCCGGCCCGGAGGCGCGTATCGAACCGCATCCCGTCCCACCGTCGATCCGCGTGGACGACGACTGACAGGGCACTCGGCACGGCACTTGGCACGGCACTGCCGGTCACGGAGCAGCCCCTCACACCCGGCCGTCGACCACCGGGCCGGACTCGGAGCCCCGCCGGTGGGCGACGAACTCGACCGCGTCACCCGGATGCAGGTCGTGCACCTGCCTGCCGCACCCGACGCGCACGACCCGGCCGGGCCCGGGCTCGGAGCGGACCCGCACGGCCCGGCCGGAGACGCGGACCGTCAACGGCTGTCCCCGGTACTCGACGGCGAACTCGAGCCCGCCGAACCGCCGCGGCCAGTTCGGGTTGAACCACAGCGCGTCCTGGCGGGTCTCCAGGCCTCCGAAGCACCGCTGCAGCAGGTCGACGCATCCCGCCATGGCGCCGACGTGGATGCCCTCCGCGGTGGTGCCGCCCTGAAGGTCCGCCACGTCGCTGCGCAGCGCCCGCTCGAAGTGCTCCAGGGCCTGCTCCCGGTTGGCCCTGGCGAGCACCCAGGCGCCGACGAGCGCGCTGAGCGTCGAGCCGTGGCTGGTGCGCGCGAGGTAGTACTCGATGGTGCGTGGGATCGCGTCCGGTGCCAGCTCGTAGCCCAGATCTCCGAGCAGCTCCCGCAGCTCGTCGGCCGACAGCAGGTAGAACAACATCAGGACGTCGGCCTGCTTGGACGCCTTGACGTCGTCGACCGAGCGCCCCTCGGCCTCGAGGATCCGGTCGAGCCGCTGGATGTCGCCACCGTAGCGGCGCCGGTAGTCGTCCCAGTCGAGCTCCGGAAGGTCGTGGTAGCCCTCGAACTGGCTGATGACGCCGTCGGGGGCGATCGGGACGTACATCCTGCGGCTGACGTCACGCCAGCGCAGCAGCTCGGCGGGTCCCAGCTCCAGGCGCTCCAGCAGCTCGGCCCGCCGGATCGCGGGAAGCACGTCGAGGACGTCCCGCGCGCGCAGCAGCAGCCAGACCGCCATCACGTTGGTGTAGGCGTTGTCGTCGATGCCGGGCTCGGCTGCGCCGGGATAGCGCGTGCTGTACTCGTCGGGCCCCATCACCCCGCGGATCCGGTAGCGGTCGCGCGCGGCGTCGTAGGTCGCGAGGCCTGCGAAGAAGCGTGCGATCTCCAGAAGCGTCTCGGCGCCGTGGTCGGCGAGGAACTCGAGATCACCGCTCGCCTGGTAGTACTCCCAGATGCTGTAGGCGATGGCCAGCCCGACGTGGCGCTGGAGGTGGCTCGTGTCGGGGAGCCAACGCCCGGAGAGCGGGTTGAGGTGGACGCGCTGCGACTCCTCACGCCCGTCGCTGCCGGACTGCCACGGGTACATCGCCCCCGCGTGCCCGGCCTCGCGCGCCGCTCTGCGGGCCGCGTCGAGACGCCGGGTCCGGTAGCGCAGCAGCGCGCGGGCGAGCCCTGGCAGCCGCAGGGTGAGCACCGGGAACACGAAGAGCTCGTCCCAGAACACGTGTCCCCGGTAGGCCTCCCCGTGCAGTCCCCGTGCGGGCAGGCCCGCGTCGAGATCGACGCTGTGCGGCGAGACCGTCTGCAGGAGGTGGAAGATCGACAACCGCAGGGTGCGCAGCGTCTCGGCGGCCGCCGGGCTCCCGTCGTGGGCGTCCTGACCGTCGGTGAGGTCGAGGTGGAACCGCCGCCACAGCTGGTGCCACGCCAGCTCGTGGCTTCCGAGCAGCTCGTCGAACCCGGGGGCCGCCCCCAGCGCGTCGACGGCCGCACCGCTCGGCTCGGAGACGGCCGGGTCCCGCGACGTGACCAGGGCGATCACCTTGTCCACCACGACCGGCTCCCCGGCCCGAGCGGTCAGCTCCAGCTCGTGCGCGATGCGGCCCGGCTCCTCGTGACGGCGACGGTCGCCGTCCGGCGTGTTCACCGTCGTGCGCGCGGCCACGGCGATCCGCACGTCGGAGCGGACCGTGCGGGCCAGCATCAGCAGCGTCGAGTCGTCGGGGGCGTCCGTCCGGAGCACCTCGAGATGGCGGTCCGCCAGGCCCTGGTAGCGCCGCACTCCGCCGTTGGTCACCCGGCCGTCGATGCCCGACTCGACCCGTAGCCGCCCGGTCCAGTCCTCGGCCGTGACGACCGTCTGCAGGCCGGCCAGGTACGGGTGGCCCATGTGCACGAACCGGCGCTGCCGGATCGAGGTGGTCCGGCCGTCGGCGTCGGTGAAGCGCAGCTGCCGGATCAGGATCCCGCGCCGCAGGTCGAGCCGGACGCGGTGCACGAGTACGCGGACCCCGGACAACGCCACCCAGTCCCCGTCCCCGACCGCGACGCGCAGGTCGAGCCAGTTCGGCAGGTTGACCATGCTCTCGTTCTCGACGGTGTGGCCGTCGATCTCGTCGGTCAGCCGGTTGAAGCAGCCCGCCGCGTAGGTGCCGGGGTAGTGCACGCCGTCCGCCACCGACTCCGGCGCCGCGCCGCGGGTCGCGAACCGGCCGTTGCCCAGCGTGCCGAGCGCCTCGCGCCGTCCCTCGTCCGCCGGGTCCCATCCGTCGAACTCCAGCGCCCACGCGTCCTCCACGACCGCTCCTCCCCTGGGTGTCCACTCGAACGTAGAGCCCGCCCGGGCCCGGTCGGCCGATCGCCTCGGCGAGCGGGACGTGCTGCCCGGAAGCGACGGCCGGAAGGCTCTGGCCGGGACCGGGCCGGGCGCGGATGGTGAGGCAGGCTCCGGAGGGAGGGCGAATGCAGCAGAGGGAACGGTCGCTCCGGCGGGCGTGGTGGCGCCGACCCGTCGTCCGGGGGATCGCCGCCGCCCTGGTGGCGGCGCCGGTGATCGCCGCCGTGGCGTTCCGCGGGCACCGCCCCGCGGTGCTCGACGGGGTTCGCCGGTTCAACCGGAACATCCTCAACCCGGCGATGCTGCACCTCGCCGGGCGCAGGCACTGGTACGCCGCGCGGCTGGAGCACGTCGGCCGCCGTTCCGGGCTCGCCCGCGCCACGCCGGTCGTTGCCCGGCCGCTGCGGGCCGGGTTCGCCGTGCCGCTGCCCTACGGAACCGACGTGGACTGGCTGCGCAACATCCAGGCGTCCGGTCGCGCGACGCTGGTCGTCGGGGGCACCCGCTACGCCGTCGAGCAGCCGCGGGTGCTGCCGACCGCCGCGATCGCGGACGAGCTCGGACCGTTCTACCGGCGCATGTCGCGCGTGTCCGCGATCCGCTCCTGGCTCCTGCTCGCCGTCGAGCCGGGGAACGGCGCGGTCGTGCCCACCCTCAGGGCGGTCACCGCGAGCCGCTGAGAGGGCGGGGGTCATCAGCGTCGCGGGAAGGTCGGGTGCCCCGCGGCCGCCTCGTCCTCGCACTTCTGCCTGACGTACGTCAACCAGGCCTCGGTTCCAGTGCCAGGTCCACCGACATCCGGGCCGCCTCGAATGCTCGCACGCGCCGACCAGATGGGACAGATTCAGGCGGTGATCCCGTAATGGCGGATCTTGCGGTACAGGGTGGACCGCGCGAGACCCAGTGCCGCAGCCGCCGCGACCCGATTCCCGCTGGCCTCCCGCAATGCGGCGACGATCGCGTCGCGCTCGATCTCGTCGACGGGCCGCAGCACATGTCGTGGTGTGCTGTGGCAGTACGCGGGCAGGTCCTCCGCCTCGATGCGGCCCACGGGACGGCGCCGCAGCGCCGAGGTGAGCGCGTCGACGAGCTGGCGCACGTTCCCGGGCCAGTGGTACTGCCCGACCACCCGCAGGGCGTCCCGGGACAGCCGCACCTCCCGGCGCGGTGCGAGATCGGCGAGCACCGACTCGACCAGGGACTGAATGGCGGATCCGCGGTGCCGCAGCGGTGGCACGGTCGCCGATGCCCGGAAGACGGCCAGCAACGGGTGGTACGGCGCGTCCGGCCGCCCACCGTCGGTCGCGGTGGCGGCGAGGTGCAGCGGGTGCTGTCCGAGCGCCGCGGCGAGGATCTCGGCCGTCCGCGTCGACAGGGAGTCGACGTCGCGCAGGATGTGCAGGATGGGCCGGCTCGACGTCCGCGTCAGCCGGTCCGCGATGTCCTGCGGCGCGGCCTCCACCGCGTCGGCCGACAGGCTGACCGCGCGACCGCCGTCGTGGAGCCGGGCGAACAGGTCCGCCAGCAGGGTCGTCCGGCCGGTTCCCGATTCCCCCAGGACCAGCACCGGAGCCTTCGAGCGCAACGCCGCCTCGACCGTCGACGCGGCTGCCAGCCAGGCCGGGCAGCCGCCGGTCACAGGCGCTCCGGACCCGGCCGCCCGAGGTGCAGGCGCCGTGGCGTCACCGGCCCCGCGGAGCGCCGTGACGACGGCGACCATGCCGGCCACGTCGCTACCCACGGAGATCGTCGAGCCGCGCACCCGGCACCTGCACCCCGGACGGCAGGTCCACGGTTTCGTCGACGGTCGGGTGGCGCTGCATCACGAAGCGCATGTGCTCGAGCAGCACCTCCCGGTCGCCCGGGTCCACCAGCGCCTGCATGGCCGGGTTGGCCATCACCAGGCGGGGCCCGACCGCGAGCACCGCCTGCCGACCGCGCGAAACACACCCGTTCGACGAGCCGCCCGAACTCGGGGTCGCTGTCGCGCCGGGTGAGCAGGCGGACCTGGTTGTCCGTGAGCGCGAGGCACATGGGCATGTCGGCGATCTGCTCGGCGACCTGGCCCATCACGGGCTGTGCACAGTGGACCAGTCGCGAGCCGAAGTCGACGTCGGTGAAGTACTCGCTCGACACGACGTCCGGCTGCACACCCGACGAGACGCACCGCCGCCAGGACGCGGCCACGTGGGCGGGCACGCTGCGCAGGTACGAGTCGCGGCCCTCGAGGAACCGGTCGCGGGCGGTCACCAGCAGGCGCCGCCGATCCGTGGGCTCCACCATGACGACCACCTCCCGGCACTGGGCGGCCCCATCGTCGAGCGGCCGGAGCCGCCGCGACATGTCCCACTATCGGACATCCACCGGGCGTCCGACGGCGGTCTACCAGCGCACGTCCGAGCCGCCCCGGTCGGACGGCCGCTGGCGCTACCGCGTGCTCGACGTCCATCCGGTGTACCTCGCCGAGTGCTGAGCTTTCCGCCGGCCACCGCTTGAACGGCCCGAACAAGTTGTGCGATCGTTCAAGAAGTTGAGGAGGTCAGGAGGTCGCGGTGGTCGTTTACCTACTGCTGCTCGGGGCGATCGTCGTCGAGGTGATCGCGGCGGTCGCGACACGGCTGTCGGACGGCTTCACCCGGCTCGGCCCGACGCTCGTCGCGGTCGGGGGTGTCCTGGCCGCGTACTACCTCCTGGCTCAGGTCCTTCGGCGAGGGATGGAGCTGGGGGTGGCGTACGCGATCTGGTCGGCGGTGGGTATCGCGCTGGTCGCCGGGGCGGGTGTGCTGCTGGGCGACTCGCTGTCCGGGCTGCAGGTACTCGGCATGCTGCTCGTGGTCGGCGGGGTCGTCTCGCTGGAGTTGGGCGGATGAGCGGGCCGGACCGGGTCGACGGGCGGCGCGCACGGGGCGAGCGACGACGGGCCGCGATCATCGCTGCGACGCTGGCGGTGGTGGAGCGGGACGGGGTCGCAGGGGTCAGCCACCGGACGGTGGCCCGGGAGGCCGGAGTTCCGGCGAGCTCGGCGCTGTACTACTTCGCCACCCTCGACGACCTGCTCGTCGCCGCCCTCGCGGCCGCAGCCGAGGAGTACACGGCGCAGTACGCGGCGCGGCGGCAGGCCGGGACGGACCCGCTCGACGCGGTCGCCGAGCTCATCGGTGACTGCGCCGGAGACGGCAGGCGCCGCGGGATCGCCGAACGCGAGCTCGCGCTGCTGGCGGCCCGGCGGCCGGCGCTGTACCCGCTCGCGCGCCGCTGGCCCGACCTGGTCGCACAGGCCGCTCGGGAGCACACCGACGACCCGCTCGCCGTGTCCGCCGTGTCCGCCGCCGCCGACGGGCTGTGCACCCAGGTCCTGCTCGAACCGCTGCCGGTCGACGCGATCCGGGCCGTGCTATTGCACGCCGCGCACGGATGACGGGCGCGCGGCGCCGATGCTGCGTCCCGGATGCGACTCCGACGTCAGTAGGGGTGTCCGAAACCCCTCACCGGAGGAGCCCGACATGTCGACCACCCGTATCCAGCTCGCGCTCAACGTGGAGAACGTCACCGAGGCGACGGAGTTCTACGAGCGCCTGTTCGGCGTGCCCGCGCACAAGCGGCGCGACGGCTACGCCAACTTCGTCGTCGCCGACCCGCCGCTGAAGCTGGTGCTGATCGAGAAGCCGGGCGCGGGCGGCGGGCTGAACCACCTCGGTGTCGAGGCGCTCACCTCGGAGCAGGTTGATGCGGCGCTGGCCCGGTTCCAGCAGGCCGGGCTGCACGCCGAGGTCGCCGAGCAGGACGTGTGTTGCCATGCCGCGCAGCACAAGGTGTTCGTGGCCGCCCCGGACGTGCCGCTGGGGTTCTGGGAGTTCTACGCGGTTACCGACGACGACCCGGCCGACCCGGAGGGTGCGACGACCTCGGTGTGCGAGCTGACCTGCGCCGCGGGCGACGCCGGCGAGGTCAGCTGTTGCGCATGACGGCGCGGCGCGCGGTGGTCGCCGGGCGGCCACCGCGCGGTCAGGTGCAGCCGTCGCAGCGCGAGGTCGGTGTGTAGTCCATCGGCAGGCCGCGGGCGTCCAGGGTCAGGGCGCAGCACGCGTCGAGCAGCTCGGCGAGGCGGCGGCGGCCGCGCTGCACGCGGGATTTCATCCCGGACAGCGACACGCCCTCGCGGCGGGCGGCTTCGGCCTGGGGCAGGCCGTCGAGGTCGATCAGCTCGACGGCCCGGCGCTGCTCGACCGGTAGCCCGGGCAGCAGTGGGCGCAGGCAGCGGGCGAGTTCATCGAGGGCCTCGTTCGCGTCGTCCGGCTCGGCGGCGGGGACGTCGTGCGGGGTCGCGACGAGCTGCTCGCGGCCACGGCCGGCCCGGCGGTACTCGTCGACGACGGCGTTGCGGGCGACCCCGGAGACCCAGTGCGCGAGCCGTTCGCGGTCGTCGACCGTGCCGAGGTTGCGGTGGATCCGCAGCAGGATGTCCCCGACGAGGTCCTCGGCCCGGTCCGGATCGGCTATGCGGCGCCGGACGAACGCGCGAAGCTGCGCGATCACGTCCCGCCAGGTCTCCTCAGCGACGTCGACGCTCGCCGCACGGCCGGTCGCGTCCATGTTCACCACCGCTTCGTTCACTCCCGCTTCCGGGCGCCCGGGCGGCGCCTTCACCGTGACTGACGACGGTAACGCCGCGAGGACGCAACCGGCGGCTCGGCTCCGCTACACCCGGAGCTGGTTCGGGAGCCGATCGGGCGGGCCGGTCCTCGCCGACCCGAGGCGCCGGCCGCTCGCCGCACGGGTGGCGGGCACCGGCCACGGTCGGTCACGTGGTCTCCTGGCGGACGGGCGCGGGGTGTGCGACGACGACGTCGTCCGCGATCCGTGGCGCGTCCGGATACAGGGCGATGACGAGGAGTGCCCCGACCCCGGCGCCGAGGATCTGCGCCACGACGAACCCCGGCACGGACGAGGGGCTGATACCGGCGAACGTGTCGCTGAACATCCGGGCGACCGTCACCGCGGGGTTGGCGAACGAGGTCGAGGACGTGAACCAGTACGCCGCCCCGATCCACGACGCCACCCCGGCGGCGACCAGCCCGACGCGCCCGGTCCGGGCCAGCGCCCAGATCGTCACGATCAACCCGGCGGTGGCCACCACCTCACCAAGCCACAGGTTCGGGCTGTTCCGCGCGGTGGACGAGATGCTCACCGGCGGGAGCGCGAACATCAGGTTGGCCAGGACCGCACCACCGACGCCGCCGAGGATCTGCGCACCGCAGTAGGACGCCGTGTCCCGGCCGGACAACCCGGTGCCGGCGCGGCGGCCCAGCAGCCAGTCCACGCCCGACACCACCGGGTTGAAATGCGCGCCCGATACGGGGCCGAGCACGACGATCAGCACACCGAGCCCGAGCACCGTCGTGATCGAGTTCTGCAGCAGCTGCAGCCCGGTGTCGTCAGGGGAGAGCCGCTGCGCGGCGATGCCGGAGCCGATGACGACGGCGACCAGCAGCCCGGTGCCGAGGAACTCCGCCAGCAGCCTGCGGCCGAGCGGGGCGCGGTCAGCCACCGGCCGGCACGTTCATCTCGCTGAGCAGGCGATGCACCCGGCGCTCGATCTCGTCGCGGATCGGCCGGACTTCCGCCACGTCGAGACCGGCGGGGTCCGCGATCTGCCAGTCCTCGTAGCGGCGGCCGGGGAAGACCGGGCAGGCGTCCCCGCAGCCCATCGTGATCACGACGTCGGCGGCGCGGACGATCTCCTCGGTCCACGGCTTGGGGTACTCGCCGGTGATGTCGATGCCACGCTCGGCCATGGCGGCGATCGCCGCGTCGTTGATCCGCCCGGCGGGGTCGGAGCCGCCGGACCAGGCGATCGCGTGGTCACCCGCGAGATGGGTGAAGAACCCGAGCGCCATCTGCGAGCGCCCGGCGTTGTGGGTGCACAGGAACAGCACCACCGGCACCCCGCTGGCTTGGCGGCCCTCGACCTTGGCCAGGGCGCGCAGGCGCTGGCGGGCGAACCGTTCGGCCAGCAGCGGCAGGTGGTTGAGCACGACGGCGCGGGCGGCGAACGCGTCGTAGGAACTGTGCAGGAACCGCTCGATGGTCTCGGTGCCGAACGTGCCGTCGAACTCCCGGGCCAGATGGGTCGCGGCGGTGCGCAGGGCGAGTTGCTGGTCGATGGACAACTGGCGGTGGGTGCTGGTCACGGTACCTCCTCGGCCGGGCGGACAGCGGGGGCGAACCGAGCGATGCGGACGCTCAGCTCGTCGAGCGTGGCGTCGAACGCGGCATCGTCGCCGCGGCGCACCGGGTCCGCGACCGACCAGTGCAGCCGCCCGGGCGCATCGCCGAGCTCCTCGTGGGCCGCGTCGCAGACGGTGATCACGACGTCGTCGGCTGCGAGGACGTCGTCGACGTGCCGGGGCGCCGCCGCAGCCAGTGGCACACCGCGACGCCGGGCCACGGCGAGCGCGCCCGGATGCACCGCAGGAGCGGGATGCGTGCCGGCCGACGCCGCCGGGACCGTGCTCTCGGCCCGCCAGAGTGCAGCGGCGAGCTGGGACCGGGCGGAGTTCCCGGTGCAGACGAACACCACCCGCACGGCGTCGCGCATCCGCGCAGGCCACAGCCCCTCGACGGTGCCGGGGTCGAGGGCGAGGTAGGTGCGACGGCGATCGCCCTCCGAGCGGTGCCGGGTGAGCACGCCGGCGCGTTCCAGCACCTTGACGTGGTGGGCGAGCAGGTTCGACGGCATCGCCAGCAGCGTCTGCAGCTCCGACGGCGACGCCTCGCCGAGGACGAGCGCATCGACGATCGCGAGGCGGCCGGGATCGCCGAGCGCGGCGTGCACCGCGGCCCGACGCATCAACCGACCGTTCTGCTCAGTATTCATTGAGTCAATAGTTGCTGAGTGATATGCCCGATGTCAATGTGAACGCAGCATCCCGGCACGGACGGCGTTGAAGACGGCCTGCGACCGGGTCGCCGCGGACAGCTTCCGCAGGATGTTCTTCGAGTGGTAGCGCACCGTCGTCTCCGACACGTGCAGGCGCCGGGCCACCTGCTTGTTGCTCAGCCCGTCGGCGTACAGGGCCAGGACCTCCAGCTCGCGCCGGGTGATGCCGGCAGCGCCGGCGCCGGTCCGGGACACCGTTCGCCGGCAGAAGCGGTCGTCGACCAGGCAGCGGCGGCAGAGCGCGAGGACGAACCCGACGAGCTCCGCGGGCGCGGCTGACTTGTCGACCCGACCCATGTCCATGTGAGCCCTTCTCGATCCGACGCGAACGGCGAACGCCGCTCCGCCTCATCGTCGGCGGGGCCGCTGCACGACCGATGGGCCAGATTGACCCACCCCGGACCGCCCCCTGCCGACCAGCATCTGGCGGTACGAGCACCGCACCGATATCGACGAGGGAGCAGCCGTGACCGACGGTTCGGGAGAACGACCACTTTCCGTGTGCATCACGTTCGACTACGACGCGCTGTCCCTATGGGCGGGAATGCTGGGGAGTACCAACCCGACACAGATCTCGCGGGGCGAGTTCGCCGCGGTGGCGATGCCCCGAATCCTGACCTATCTGCGGTCGCACAGGATTCCGGCCACCTTCGCGACGCCAGGTCACACATTGCTCGCCTACCCCGACATCGCCAAGGCGATCGCCGCTGACGGCCACGAGTTCGCCCATCACGGCTGGGTGCACGAGCTCGTGAGCCTGACGGACGAGGCCGGCGAACGCGAGGTCTTCGAGCGCGGGTTCGAGGCGTTCGAGAAGGTTCTCGGGATCCGCCCGACCGGCTACCGCGCCCCCGGGTTCGACTTCAGCCCACGGACGGTCTCGCTGCTGCAGGAGTTCGGGTTCTCCTACGACTCCAGCTTCATGGGCGACGACTTCAACGCCTACTACCTGCGCGAAGGCGATCAGGCATCGCCCACGCAGCCGTACCGTTTCGGCGGTCCCGTCGACCTGGTCGAACTCCCCGCCTCGTGGGCGCTCACCGACGTTCCGTGCTTCGAGTTCGTCTGGGGTGCCCTCCCCGGGCTGCGCCCACCCTCCGCCGTCGAGGAGATCTGGCGCGGCGACTTCGACTTCGCGGTCGAGCGCAACCCCGGCGGGATCTACATTCTCACCCTTCATCCGCAGACCATCGGGCGCGGCCACCGCTGGCTGATGTTCGAACGGCTCGTGGAGCACTTCGCGAACTCCGACAACGTGGTCTTCGAAACACTCGGGGCCTACGCCGCCCGATGGCGCTCGGAAAACCCCCACGACAAATGGTGCGCGACGCCGTCGGTGCACGCACCCGCAACTTCCTGACACAAACCGACTCCAGGAGGAATCCATGGGAAAGCTCGACGGAAAGGTCGCTCTGATCACCGGCGGCGCACGCGGGCAGGGGCGCAGCCACGCGCGAACGCTCGCCGCGGAAGGCGCCGACATCGTCATCGGCGACATCTGCGAGTCGTTCCCGCACACGAGCTACCCCGGCTCGACACCCGCCGACCTGCAGGAGTCGGTCAGGATCATCGAGGACCTGGACCGGCGGTGCGTCGCGGTCCAGGCCGATGTGTCGACCGCCGACGGCGCGCGCCGGCTCACCGAGACCGCGATCTCCGAGTTCGGGCGCATCGACATCCTCGTCGTCAACCACGGGATCGTCGCAGGTGGCGTACCGACCTGGGAGCTCGAGGAAGCCCAGTGGGACGAGGAGCTGCGCGTCAACCTCAAGGGCGTGTGGCTCATGTGCAAGTACGTCGTGCCGCACATGATCACGCAGGGCAGCGGAAGCATCGTCATGACCGCTTCCGCGGCAGGCTTGATGGGATTCAGCAACATCACCCACTACACCGCGGCCAAGCACGGCGTCGTCGGCATCACCCGCGCGCTCGCGAACGAGACCGCCAAGCTCGGAATCCGGGTCAACGCGGTCTGCCCGACGGCCGTCGACTCACCCATGATGGACAACGAGTGGGCGTTCAGCCTCTTCGGCGGTCCGGGCGGAACCCGCGAGGACCAGCTGATCGGCACGGCGAGCCTCAACGCGCAGCCGGTGGCGCTGATCGACATGCAGGACGTCTCCAACATGGTCCTCTTCCCGGCTTCCGACGACGCCCGCTACATCACCGGCCTGGCCCATCTCGTCGACGCGGGCTCGTTCAACAAGTTCCCGTGACCGGCGCGGGCGGGCCCGCCGCCCCGAGGCGCCTCGCCTCGCCCATACCCGCGAGGCATACTCGACCGACCCCTCGCCGAACAGGCCCACAACCCGTCCGCCCGCCTGTCGGCACGACGACGTGCATGCGCGGAAGGGAGTGCAGCCGTGGTCGTCAGCGCTGACGAGGTACGGAACCTGCGCAAGGCCTGGGCGACCTTCGTCGAGGGGAGACCGGTTCCGGCCGACGTCCGCCCGGAGATCATCGCGTCCTGGCGGCGCAGCCAGCTCAGCCAGGTCTCGGTCGATGGCCTGCACCTGCCCTTCACACCTGTCGCGATGGAGGATTCGCGGCTGCTGCTCGCTGCCGAACCGGTGCTCGACCAGTTCGCGGACAGTGTCGCCGGATCGCCGGTCTCGGTGATCCTCGCCGACCGGACCGGGCGCGTGGTGGCCCGGTGGAGCGGCGAGACGGCACTCGAGCGCCGGCTCGAGGCCGAGTCGATCAGTCTCGGTTTCGTGCTGTCGGAGGAACACGCCGGCACGAACGGGATCGGCACCGCCCTGGAGACGATGCGCCCCGTCAAGGTGTGCGGACCCGAGCACTACGCGAAGTCGCTGCACGCGCTCACGTGCGCGGGTGCTCCACTGCGCAACCCCTTGTCCCGGCAGATCGACGGTGTGGTCAACCTCGCCTGCCCGAACGCCGAGGTGAACGGACTCCTGCTACCCACGGTGATCGATCTCGCACGGCGGATCGGACGCGAGATGCACGCTCGCTCGACGCACAGGGAGCAAGCGGTCCTCGAGGCCTTCCTTCTCGCGAACAGGACCGTTCGAGGGCCGATCGTCGCCGTGAGCGAGTCGTTCATGATGGCGAACTCCGCCGCCACGTCCGTCCTCGACGGGGTCGCCCGCAGCGCGCTGTGGGAGCAGGTTCCCGGACGCCTCGGGGAGTCGGCCCTGTCCGGCACGGTCCAGCTCGACCGCGAGACGCTGCCGGCCACGTTCCGGGGCGTCGTCGTCGAAGGCCGGACGGTCGGGTCGATCATCCTGTTCGCATCGGATCCGTCCGTCCGACGACTGTCGCTCACGGAGCCCCCGGATGCCGCGATGGCCCGCCTTCGGGCGTCCGGCCTCGCCGGCTGCAGCCCGACCTGGCAACACATCTGCCGGACCGTGGTGCAGTTGCGGCGGGACCGCCCCGTGGCGATCCTCGGCGAGCCGGGCATCGGCAAGCGCGCCATTGCCGAGTTCCTGCACCGCCACCACAGCACGGGGCATCTGCGGCTCCTGCCCGCGAGCCTCGAACTCGTCGACGGCCCGCAGCAGTGGCTCCGGATGCTGCACGAATCGTTGTCGGACGATGCGGTCGGCACCCTCGTGATCCTCCAGGCCCAGGAGCTGAGTCCCCGATGCGCCCGCGCGGCGAGCGAACTCATCGGCGCGGCGCACGGCGACCGTCTCGTCGTCGCGACCGTGACCACGTCGACGGTGGATCCCGGTCCGGCGAACCTCGTCGACCGGCTCAACGACCTGCAGATCGTCGCGCTGCCCCCGCTGCGCGAGCGCCTTCGTGACGTGCACGACCTGGCCGAACACCGCCTGGCCATGGCCGGATCGCACCGTCCGCCGCCGCGGCTGTCCGCCGATGCCGCCACAGCCCTCGCCCGCCACACATGGCCGGGCAACATCCGCGAGCTGCACGCGGCGATCGGTGCAGCGCTGGCCCGGCGTCGAGGCCCGGTGCTGACCAGCGTCGACCTGCCGGACTCGGTCCTGTCGGCGGGCCGCACCGGGCTGTCGCGGATCGAGTCCATGGAACGCGCGGCGATACAGCAGGCCCTGGTCGAGTCGGACGGCAACAAGTCCGCCGCGGCCGCCGCCCTCGGGATGTCCCGCAAGACCTTCCACCGGCGGATCCACCGATACCGACTCGGGGACAACGGGGGATTCTCGACCGGCCCGACCAGGTGAGGCAGGGCCTGTGACCGTGCTGCTGGGAAGCCCGCCGGCCAGGCGCCGAGGCCGCGGGCGCAGCGGACTCGTCGGCCGAGGTGTCCGCCGCCCCGAGTCGGGTGGGACGGTGGAGGAGTTCGCGAAGGCCTGAGCCCGGCCGTGCACATCCTCGGGCGCCGTGCACATCGCGACGTCGCCGTGCAGACGGCGGAACGTGTGCACGACGACGCGTTGCCGTGCACGGTGGCGGGAGTTGGCACGGCCACAGGGGCCGGGTCACCGGTCGAACCGCAGCCACACGCTTCACGGCCGCCCCACCGCTGTGGCACCGCTGTGCCCCGGCCGCGCGCTGTCGGCGCGGTTCGGTGGCGGGGCCACCGCCACGGTGCGGCGACCCGCCGGCGACCGGACTCCGAGTTCCGGCCGGATCCGAGACCGTCAGCGCGCGGGCGGAATCCGAGGCTTCGGCTGATGGCGAGGGCCGCGGCCCCGCCCGGCGCCGGTGATCGAGAGCAAGCGACGCGCGGGTGCCGTCCCTGCTGACGTAGCTCTCGACCACGATCGCGGACGCCACCCGGACGATGCCGCGCGTGTCGGCACGCGCCCGGCCCTGGGTAGGGCCGGGCGCGTGCATGTGCCGGGCGGATCGCGGCGAACCTCAGATGGTCACGGCGGGCCTTGCCTGGTCGCCGCCCCCGGCGGCGGTCGCGGTGGCCGATCGGCGCTGCCGGACGTGCCACGCCAGCACGGTGAGCGTCGCGCCGAGGAAGAGCAGCTGCAGCAGGGTGCGAGGCAGCAGGGCCATCGCAGGCTCGCCGCCGAGCGTCAGGCCCGCGACCGCGGCGTACACGTTCGCCGGGAACATCGCGACGAGCAGGGCCGAGAGCCCGGCGGCTGCCCAGGGGGCGGTCTGCCGCCAGAGCAGGCCGGCCGCGCCAGCGAGTTCGAGGATGCCGGTGACCGTGACGAGCAGAGCCGGCTCGGGCAGTGCCGGTGGCACCATGCTGATCAGGTCGGCGCGCATGCCGATGAAGTGCGACAGCCCGGTCAGTGTGAACATCGCGGCGAGGCCGCCCCGCAGCGCGACCGGCCAGGGGCGGAGCCGCCGCACACCGGCGGCGCCGGCGGCGAGCAGCAGCAGGGTGACGGTGCTGAGAACGACGAGTGGAGCCATGGTGCGTCCCTAGGCTGATGTGAACTTGACAGTGACTAGTCTGCGCTTCCACGCGAAACTTGTCAACGGAAAGATGCGCCGTCTAGCCTGTGACCGTGTCCACCCCCCGCCCCTACCACCACGGAGATCTGCGTGCGGCGGTGCTGCGCGCCGCCGTCGACGTCATCACCGAGCGCGGTCCAGCGAGCGTGAGCCTGCGCGACCTCGCGCGCCGGGCCGGCGTCTCCCACGCCGCCCCCGCCCACCACTTCGGCGACAAGGCCGGGGTGCTCACCGCGGTCGCCGTCGAAGGCTTCAACCTGCTGGCCGCCGCGCTGGAAGGCACGGGCAGCTTCCTCGACATGGGCGTGGCGTACGTGACCTTCGCGGTCGCGCACCGTGCGCACTTCGAGGTGATGTTCCGGCCCGACCTCTACCACGCCGACAATCCCGACCTCATCGCCGCGCGCAGACGGGCCGGTGCGGCACTGGCCGGGGGAGTGGGTTCGGTCGGCGGCCGCGCGGGCGCCGACCCCCGCCTCACCGGCATCGCTGCCTGGTCGCTGGTACACGGCTTCGCCACCCTGTGGGTCACCGGTGGCCTGCCGCCGGAGTTCGGCCACGATCCCGAGGCCGAGGCCCGCGCCGTCGCAGGCGTCCTCTTCCGCCCGGGATCCGAGGACGCCCAGCCGGAGCGCAGAGACCCAGGTGTCTCCCAGCCGAGCGCGGGACGTCCTTCCTCACTGCTTCGAACTGAAGAAGCCTGACGGCGCCGGTGGCCAACGCCGAATGGGAAACTACTGGTCAGAACCTGGAGCCGGAGGTCGGGATCGAACCGACGACCTACTGTTTACAAGGCAAGCCGTCCGTCTTGACCATGGCCTCTACCTGCGACAACGGTTGCGCGGCGGACCTCATCCGCACCGCTGACACCGCTCGTTGACCTCGTTTCGCGCCACATGTGATGCCACGTCGGCGTGGGACGGGTGGAACATCTCCCCGAAGTGCCGGAGGCGCTGAGTGCTCGGCCGCCGGCCCGACAGCGGATCGGTGCGCCTCAGGCCGCAATGCTGCTCGCTGCCTCGCCTCCCGGGTGTTGCAGCACGGATCCCCGCCGGGTCGCCACGCAGCCGGCCGCGAAAGTGACAGCGGCTCAGCGATGGAAGCAGCCTTACCCTTGACATCGTCCAGGTGATCTCACCGCATCGGCTGATCAGGTTTGATGCCGTCCAGGCGCAGAGCGAGCACACCTGTCGAAAGTCCGATGAAGAGGCCCCCACTGAAAGGAGCGACCGACAACGCCGGCACGCTGGTCCCGACCACGATGGGCCGGGACTTCATCGCCGGGTCCCACAACCGCACCGTACGGTCGTCGCCGGCCGAGGCCAGCAGCTCCCGACCCCCGACCCGCACCGCACACACCGACCGCACCCCGTCGGTGTGGCCCTTCAGCACCCGCTCGGTCGCCCCGCTGCCCGGGTCCCACAACCGCACCGCCCCGTTGGCGCCGGCCGAGGCCAGCAGCTCCCGACCCCCGACCCGCACCGCACACACCGAGAGCACCCAGCCGGTGCGGCCCTTCAGCACCCGCTCGGTCGCCCCGCTGCCCGGGTCCCACAACCGCACCGTCCCGTCGTCGCCGGCCGAGGCCAGCAGCTCCCGACCCCCGACCCGCACCGCACACACCGACCGCACCCCGCCGATGTGGCCCTCCAGCACCCGCCCGGTCGCCCCGCTGCCCGGGTCCCACAACCGCACCGCCCCGTCGGC
>NZ_JBFWVQ010000002.1:0-165484 GCF_050246655.1 Pseudonocardia sp. | reverse complement strand
CGGTTCGCCGACATCTTCCGCGGCAACTCGGCCAAGCAGGGCCTGCTGGCGGCGCGGGTCGAGCAGCCGGACGTCGAGCTGCTGTGGAAGCTGCTGGAGAACGAGCCGGGCACCGAGGTCACCGTCGACCTGGTGGAGCGGACGGTGCAGGCCAAGGACCTGACGATCCGCTTCGACATCGACGACTACACCCGCTGGCGGCTGCTGGAGGGCCTCGACGACATCGGGCTCACGATGCGCCACGCGGAGTACATCGCGACGTTCGAGGGGGCTCGGCCGGCCCGGCTGCCCGTCACGTCCTGATCACGGGAGCCCGCGCTCACGTCCAGTGGCCCAGCCAGGACTCCCGCCACGACACGGACAGCGCCAGCACGTCCTCCCCGCCGGGCGCGGCGGCCAGTCGCGCCCGCCAGGCGGACTCCAGGGCGTTGCACATCCGCCCGGTCGGCGCGGTCGCCCGGCTGGCCGGGAAGCGGGCGTCGACCAGCGCCCGCGGCACCCCGAGCTTGCCCTTGCCCTTCAGCCGGGAGGGCCCCACCTGGCGGCACACGAGGTACTCGATGGACGGCGCGGCCTGGTCCTCCCCGCCGAGCCCGAGGGACGCGAGCGCCTCGGTGAACGTCCCCACGATCGTGCGCAGCCCGTCGCCGGAGGGGCGGGCGCGCATCGTCCAGGAGAACCAGGCGGGCAGCCGCACCGTCGTCGTGTCCGCGACGACGGGCAGCGCCGGGCCGACGACCACCTGGTAGTCCTCGGCGTCGGCGAGCACCGTGCCCGGGACGGGGTCGGCGGGCGGGCAGCCGAGCAGGTCGCCGAGGATGTGCGGCAGCACGTCCGCGGGGCCGCCGCCGGACGGGCCCTCGGTGAGCACCCTGTTGATCCCGGTGAGCCGCCCCCGGGAGGCGCGATGGACGGCGAGTTGCAGGTGCACGAACGCGAGGTCGTCCAGCGGGGTCATCGAGCAGGCCAGCACGCCGGCGTCGGGACAGCGGGCGAGGAACGCGGCGACGGCGTGCACCGCGCCCAGCCGGGCGGGCCCGACGAGGGTGACGGGCAGGCAGCCCTCGGCGCTCGCGCCGTGACGCCCGCCCGGGCGGGTGTCGTAGCGCGCCCGGGCGGTGGAGCGGTCGTGGCGCGAGACGATGAACCAGTCACCGTCGTGGTAGCCCGCGCGGGTGTCGGCGAGCCAGAGGCCGAGGCCGCGTTCCCTGCAGAAGGCCGCGAGCCGGTCCGCGATCCGCAGGCGTGCGGCCGCGCGCGGCCGTGCCAGCGCCATCGAGAACCGCATCGCGAGCGACGAGGACCGCGAGCTGTCGACGGCGCGCGTGGTGGTGGCGCCGACGACCCGTCGGGACGTGTGCGGCGGGATCTGCGCCGGGCACTGCAGCGACACCAGCGGCGCCTGCTCCCGCAGCGACACCTCCGACACCTCGTGCAGCAGGTCGCGCAGCGCGAAGCCGTGGCGCAGCGTGACCCGGCGCGGCTCGTCCTCGATGCAGACGACGGCCTCGAAACGGTCCGCGGTGGCGTGCTGGAACGTCGGGTTGGGCCGGGCGCTGCCGTGGAAGGACTGGCGGGTGGTGCCGGGCTGGAGGTGCAGCGGGGACCACACGCCCTGCGCGGGATGCTCGGCCAGCCGCGTGCCGACCACGACGCCGACGCCGTTGCCGCCCGCGGACAGGGTCTCGGCGAGCCCGCCCGCGGCGCCGTCCAGGATGCCGAGCAGCCGCCCCGGCCCGTCCACGACGTGGTGGATCTCGAACTCCACCCGCATCGACGGCCGCGGCAGGCCGAGATAGCCGGCGCGGGCGAGGTCCGCGAGGCGGCCGGTGGCGGGGCTGCGGCGCGGCTCCTCGTCGGGGAAGCTCACTCCGCACCGCCGATCGAGGAGAACCGTGCGTCCATCGTGACGGGCGCGGGTGCGGTCCGGTCCAGCCAGCGGGGCGCCCCGAGGCGCACCAGCTCGGCCCGGTCGCTGCGGGCGGGCCTGCGCACGAAGAGCACGAGTGCCCCGAGCACCGGGACGATCATCATCGCGGCGAGGGTGGCGGCGATGAGCGTCCCCGACATCGCGGCGGCGATCGCGGCGGCGGCCACCGCGACGACGGCGACGCACAGGTTCGCCACCAGCCGCGACAGCGCCTGCAGCCGCCCGGCCACCGACGTGCGGTCCGGCAGCGCCAGCCGCGTGTAGAGGAAGCCCGGGACGAGCAGGAGCACCGCGATGAGCGCGTCGGGGTCGTCGACCGCGCCCATCCGCGCCACCCCGGCCGCGTCGAACGGCCACACCGACCCGGTGAGGAAGCACGCCGTCAGGTAGCCCATGGCGGCGACCGCGAAGCCGTAGAGCCGCACGGCGCTCGGCCCGGCCGCGGTGGCGTCGCGTAGCAGCGCCGCGGCGTAGATCCCCACCTGGCTGCTGCCGCGGGCGTCGGCGGCGGGCCCGCGCCAGTAGGCGTGGGCGCGGTGGCTCTCCGGGTCGCGCTCCACGGACAGGTCCCGGTGGGCCTCGCCGCCGCGCAGCTCCTGGGCGGCCCGCCGCAGCCGCGTGGCGTCGAGCAGGGGGTGGCGCAGGATCGAGCTGTCCACGCCGTGCTCGTCGGACTCCACGCCCTCCCCGGAGACCGCCACGCGGGCGAGCACCGCGCACTCGGGCAGCGTGGTGGGCAGGTCGACGCCCGCGTGGTCGGTGTCCCACTCGCGGCGCCGGACGAGGTCGGCGAGCTTGCGCAGCGTCGTGTGGGTCTGCAGCTCCAGGATCTTGCGGTCGGCGCGGTCCGCGGGCGGCTGCGCGAGCCGCCTGGCGAGCACGCCCAGGTCCGCGTGCAGCTCGTCGACGAGTTCGGAGTCGGCGTCGGTGGACAGGAACATCCGCTCGATGTGCACACCCGGCTCGGTCTCCAGGACGAGCTGGTAGGAGCGCACGCTGGAGGAGATGCGGCTGGAGTAGGTCAGGGAGTAGCCCTCGGCGCCGGTGCGCAGCTTGCGGCCCACCCGCCGCAGCGACCGGCCGGCGTCGGGCTCGTCGGCGTAGAGCGGCATCTCGTAGCGGACCAGGTGCTCGTCGCGGGAGGCGTCCAGCGGGACGACGAGCAGGTGGTCGTTCACCGCGACGTCGAACAGCGCGAAGTAGTCGGCGAGCTCGTCGGCGTAGTCGTCGAGGACCTTCAGCGCGAGCCTGCGGTGGCGTGCACCCTGGCCGGACACCGTGCCGTGCGACGAGGTGCCGATGATCTCGTCCGGTTCGGGCCGGTGCTGGTCGGTGAGCAGGCTCGCCATCGCGGACTGCACCAGCCAGCGCGCCTCGTGGGCCTGGGTGAGCAGCTCGTCGAGCAGCGAGGTGCCGCGGGCGTTCGGGTGGCTGTGCAGGATCCCCAACAGCAACCGGTACAGCCCCGCGGCGAGCTGCCGCGAGAGCTCGTGCTGGGTGAGCAGCGGAAGCCGGTCGCCCGCGCCGTCGCGGACCTCGACCGGGGCGACGCTGCGCCGCGCGATCCGCGACACCGGTACCCACACCGTGCCGCCGTGCTCGCGCAGGCCGTGATCGAGCCCCGCGAGGTTGACGTCGACCTCGGTGGTGCGGTGCGCGGAGCGGTGCGCGACGACGGTGAGCCGCTCGGTGAGCCTGCGGACGTGGTCCAGGCGCAGGGCGGCGTCGAGGTAGCCGAGGCCCGTGACGGCGTCCGCGCGCAGGAACCGCGGCGGCGAACCCGGCACCGGCACGCTCATGATCGCTTCGCGCAACGCGCTCACGCCGTCCACGAGCCCCCCTCGGCGTCCACGTTCCCAGGTCGCCGCAGCCTACGACAGCGGCTGCTCAGCAACTGTTCGACAGCTGTTGGGCGGTCCTCAACACCCTGCGCGCATGGCATCTCTCCCACGTCCCCGCCCGAGCCTGGCGGCCGCCTGGACCGGCTGGCCCCTCGGGCTCCTGCTCATCCTCGTCGTGACGGCCCTGGCGCCGCCCGTCGCCGTCGCCGCCCCGGTGCTCGCCGCCTACGGGGCGGCCGTGCTCTGGTGTGTGCGGCGCGGGCCCGACGATCCCGCGGCGAGCGGGCTCGTGCTCGCCGGGCCGGGGATCTTCACCCTCGCGGGGCTCACCGGCCCGCCGACGGCGCGCGAGCCCGGCCTGATGCTCGTCAACGCCGCCGTGCTGGGCGCGGCGGGCGCCGTCCTGCTCGCCTGCGCGGTCGTCCTCGCGCTGCGGGTGGGGTCCGGCGGGCGTGGCCCGGCAGCGCTCGGTGTCGTCGCGCTCGTCGTGGGCAGCGCCGGGTACCTGCTCAACCTGCTGTTGCGCGGCGCGGTCGTCGCGTCCGGCGCGGCGGCGCAGCAGGCGGCGGTGGAGGACGCGGCGTGGTGGGCCGCGTCCTACCTCACCGGGCTGGACGGCGAGCCGGGGCTCATGACCGTGCTGCTCGTGTGGTCGGACCTCACGCAGCTGGCCTACCTCGTGCTCGCCCACGCCGGGTTCGGCGCGCTCGCCGCCGCCCTCGGGTTCCGCGGTGTGGCCCGCGCGGGATACGGCCTCGCCGGGCTCGTCGTCGCGGGGGTGGCGGTCGCGGCCCTGCTGCCGGGCACCGCGGGCGCCGTCGGGGCGTGGACGGCGTTCGTCCTCACGATCCCGTTCATGAGCACGCTGGTGCCCTACGCCCTCGGGGTCGCGCTGCTGCGCGCCGGGAGCCCGGCGGCGCGGTCGGGGGTGAGATCCGCGGCGAGATCGGCACGAAGTCGCTGCTCAGCGGCCGTACAGTGAGCCAGAGCACGCTGCCGGCATGACGATCTCGCAGCTCCCGGTCCCCGTGGGGGACACGGCCGAGGAAGCCCGGCCGGGCTGCCGGCCGGGCTGCGCGCGCCTCTGCACCTCCGACGGCATGGCCGCCGCCTACGCGGAGCACCGCGCCGCCCTGCTCGGCCGCGCCCGCGCGGTCCTCGGCGACTCGGCGTCGGCCGAAGACGCCGCGCAGGAGGCCTTCCTGCGCGCCTGGCGGGCGTGTGCCTCCTTCGACCCCGGCGCAGGCTCGGGCGCGCCGCTGCGGCACTGGCTGCTCGTGGTGGTCCGCAACGTGGCGCTCGACATGCTCCGCGCCCGGGCGGCTCGCCCCTGCACCTACGTGACGACGCCGCCGGAACCCGCGCCCACGGGCGGGGCCTCGGCCACCGACCGGGTGCTCCTGCGGGCCGATCTCGTGGCCGCGCTCGCCCGCATCACCCCGGAGCACCGCGCCGCGGTGCTCGGCACGGTCGTGCGTGACCGCGCCTACGACGAGATGGCCGCAGAGCTGCGGGTGCCGCCGGGCACCGTCCGCAGCCGCGTCCACTACGGCCTGCGCCGCCTGCGCGCCGCGCTGGCGGAGCTCGACGGCGCGGACCGCAACGACCTGGACCCGGCGGCCTGAACCGCCGTCCCCGGAAGGACCCTCCGATGAGCCCGCCGACGAGCCCTCCGACAAGCCCGCCGACGAGCCCTCCGACGAGCCCGCCGACGAGCCCTCCAACCAGCACAGCCCTCGCGACCGCACCGGCACCGGGCCGGGTCCGGTCCGGGCGCACCGCCACTCTGTGCTCCACCGCCTCGGACGAGGCCGCGACCGCGCTGATGCCGGCCTTTCTCGCCGGGACACTGGCCGCGTCCCCGATCGCGCTCGGCGTGATCGAGGGCCTCGCGAGCCTCGCCGACGGGGCGGCCCGGCTCGCTGGTGGCGCCTTGGCCGAGAACCCGAGGCGGCGCGGCTGGATCAGCGCGGGCAGCTACGCCGTGATGGCGCTCCTCGCCGGGCTGGTGGCGGTCGCCGCGTCGGCGGTGCAGGTGGGGGTCCTGCGCGGTGGGTCGGCCGCCGCGCGCGGACTGCGCTCCCCGCAGCGCTACGCGGCCGTCCCGGAGCGGGTCGCCTCCGCGGGCTACGGCCGCGCGTTCGGGTTCGAGCGCGGGATGCACCACCTCGCCTCGGTCGGGGGGCCGCTGCTCGCGTTCGCGGTGCTCGCCGTCGCGGGCGTCCGCTCGGCCCTGCTCGCCGCCGTCGTCCCCGGGCTGATCGCGACGGTGATCGGCATCGTGCTCCTGCGCCGCCGCGGACGTGCCGTTCCCGCGGTGGCGCAGGTCCCAGCTCCCCGGTTGCGGGTCCGCGCCGTCTACACCGGCCCGCTGGGCAGGCTGATGACCGGTATCACCCTGTTCGAGCTGGCCAACTTCGCCGCCGTGTTGCTCGTGCTGCGGGCGACGAAGCTCCTGGAGAGCCGCGACGTCCCGTTCGGCCCGGCCGCGATGGCGGTGCTGCTCTACCTGCTGTGGCGGCTGGCCGCCGCGGCGTCGAGCCCGCTGTGCGGGCGCTGGGTCGACCGCGCCGGACCGGTGCCGGTGATGGCCGCCGGGGTGGCGTCGCTGCTCGCGTCCTACGCGGGGTTCGCGTTCGCCTCGGGCACGGTGGCCGAGCTCGCGCTGTGCTTCGCCGCCGCGGGCGCCGCGGGCGGGGCGATCGAGGCGGCCGAGCACGTCGGCGTCGCGCAGGTCGCGCCCGCCGGGCTGCGCTGGTCGGCGTTCGGGTCGCTCTCGGCGGTGCGCAGCTTCGGCCGCATGACGGCGACGATCGGCGCCACGGTCGTCTGGGAGCTCCTCGGCCCCGAGTACGGGCTGATGCTCGCCACCCCGTTCATGGTGGCCGCGGTCGTCGTGATGGCCCGCGGATACGCGCACGGTCCGGCGGTCCGGGTCGTGGCGGCGGTGGTCGTGACGGTGCTGGTGGCCGTGCTGCCCGTCCTGCTCGTGCTGTTGCTGAACGCGAGCGGCGCCGTCCGTGGATACGGCTGAACCGGACGGGCCGCCCGTCCGTGAACCGGGCCGGAAGGGCGGGCGACCCCCGCACCGCTCGCGGTGCGGTCGCACGCCGGGCGGGAGGAGGGACCGCGGTCCTGTCCCGCCACGGGCTGTCAGGTATGGCGGCTGGACTCGAACCAGCGGCCTCCCCGGAAAGGTTCCGGGGCGCTCTACCACTGAGCTACGCCAAGGAAGACAAACCACTCGCCCGCCCTTCCCCTCCGGAGACCACCGTGACCATCGTCGACGTGCGTGACGCGCTCGCCGACCGGCGCCGCTACGAGAGCCGCATCGAGCGGCTCCACCAGCGCCACCTGCTCACCGGCCGCCTGCACGAGCTGCGCCAGGACGACGTCTCGCTCGCCTCGGTCGTGCTCGCCCGGGGCCGGGTCGCGCGCCTGCTGGCCCGCGACGTCGCGGCCGGGCGCTACGCGCTGGAACCGGGCGAGCTGCGCACGATCCGGGCGCGCGGCAAGCTGCGCGAGGTCTACTCGTGCCGGCTCACCGACCTGCTGGTGCACGGCGTCGTCGCGGACGTGGTGGCGCAGGCGCTGGAGCCCGCGCTCTCGGCGCGCGTGTTCTCCTACCGGCCGGGCCGCTCGTGGTGGCAGCCGGTGGCGCAGTTCGCGGCGTGGCTGCGCGCCACCCGCCGTGGCCAGGCGCCGGGCAGCCGGGGCGTGTACGTGCTGCGCGGGGACGTCGACTCCTACACCGACTCGATCCCGCTCGGTCCGGGCTCGCCGCTGTGGCCGATGCTCACCGGCGCGCTCGGGCCGCTCCCGCCCCTGGTCACCGAGGTGGTGCGCACGACGCTGCGGGTGCCGGGCGGGGGTCTCGCGACCCGGGTGCGGGGGTTGCCGATGGGCCAGCCGATCGCGCCCGTGATCGCCAACCGCTACCTCGCCGATCTCGACAACGCCCTCGACCCGGCCCTCGCCGCCGTCCCCGGCGGGTTCTACGCCCGCTACGGCGACGACTTCCTCTTCGCCCACGCGGACGTGGACGCCGCCCGCAGCGCCGCCGCCACGATCGATGCGGTCCTGCGGGGCCTCGGGCTCACGGTGAACGCGCGCAAGCGCCGTGTCCTGTATCTGACCCCGCCGGGCCGCCCGTCCGGGGACTGGCCGGAGGCGACGGGGGCGCCCGCGGTGGCGTTTCTCGGCATGCGGGTCCACGCCGGCGGCGTCGTCGGCCTGGACCCGCCGAAGGTACGGGCGCTGCTGCGCGAGGTGGACCGGCGCACCGCGGCCACCGTCGCGACGCTCGGTCGCACGGATCCCGACCGGCTCGGCCGGGCGGTGTGTGCCGTGGTGAACAGGACGCTCACCCCGCGCGCGGCGCTCACCGAGCAACGGTCGGCCGCGGCGCTGCGCGAGATCGTCACCGACCGCGAGCAGCTGCGCCAGCTCGACCACCGCATCGCCCTGATCGCGGCCTGCGCGATCAGCGGGCGCCGCGGCCCGCGGGCGTTTCGCACCGTCGGCTACCGGCGGATGCGCCGTGAGTGGGGCCTGGCGTCGCTGGTCGCGACCCGCAACGCCCGGGGGCGCGCGTGAGCACGGGAACCGAGCGCTGGCTCGCGCGCCAGGCCGCCCGCGAGGCGCGGATCGTCACCCTGGAGCAGGCGCTGCTGGGCGACCGGCTGTGGCGCTACGCCGCCTACCGGTTGCGGTTCTTCACCGTGAACTGGCTGGTGGCGTCGATCGCCCACGCCGTCCTCGCGCTGGTGCTGCTGCGCTCGTTCGGGACGGACGAGCTGGTGTCCGCGGTGGCCGCGCACGGTGCCGTCCTGCTGGCGGGGCAGTTCTGGTGGGGGGTGCTGGAGGCCGAGCGGTCCCGGGTGCGGGAGCTGCACCGGGCGGCGCGGCCGCACCGGGTGCCACCGGTGATCGCGTCCTGGGTGAGCCTGGGGCTCGGGCTGGGCGGGGTGGTGCTCGCCGCAGCGGTCGCGTGGGTCGCCGTCCTCGGGCCCGGGGTCGCACAGCTGTACGTGGCGGCGCTCCTGGTGCGGCTCGCGGCCGAGCTGCCGGTGCGGGCCTACCACTCGGGGGTGTACGCCGTGCGCCGCGTCCGGCTGCCGCTCGGCGCGACGCTCGCCCCGCAGCTCGCCGGGCTCGCGGTCCTGGTCGCGCTCGCGGGACGGGCGTCCGCGCCGGTCGTCGCGGTGCTGGTGACGACGGTGCTGGAGACCGCGACGACCCTGCACTGGACGAGGCGGCTGCAGCACTTCCTGGGGGTTCGGCTGCGCGGGCGCCTGGGCCTGCGGGCCGCCCGCGGGTGCGCGGCGGCGTGGCGGACCGCGCTCGCGGCCGGGACGGCGAACGCCGTCATGGGTCTGGACGGGCTGGTGGTGCTCGGGCTCCTGGCCGGGGCGGCGTCGGCGGGCGTGTCGGCCGGGGTGTCGGCGGGCGTGTCGGCGCTGTTCCTGGTGCTTCCGACCGTGACGGCCGGGGCCGAGTGGGCGCGGCTGCTCTACTTCGACCTCAAGCGCCTGGAGCTGCGCCTGTTCGCGAACCTGCGGCGGCGGTTCGAGCGGTTCACCGCGTGGCTCGCCGTGGTGCTCGGTCTCGGCTTCGGGGCCCTCGCGGCGGCGGTCGTCGCTCTCGTGGAGCGGCCCGGGCCCGCGGAGCTCGGTGCCCTCGGCGCGTTCTTCGTGGCCCGCTCGGTGCTGGCGCGGGCGCAGATCCAGGCGTTCGCCGGGGCCGCGTACGCGGCGGTGATCGGCACCGGTGCGCTGTGCGCGGCCGGGGTGGTCGGGATCGGGTACCTGGCCGGGGCCGCGGCGCCGCTGCTGGCGGGTGTCGCCGCGGTGGTGGCGGTTTGCGCGGGCGCCCTGGCCACGCTGCGGCGCAGCAGCGTCGGCCCGCAGTGGCTGCGGCGCGGCCCCGCGTCCGCCCTGCTGACCCTGGAGTGGCTGCACGCGCTGGGCCGGGTGCGTGAGCCCGTCGTCGTGGGGTCGACGGCGCTCGTCGCGGCCCGCGGCCTGGAGCGGCTGGACGCGCGCTCGCGGGCCGACGCGGCGCGGTGGCGGCTCGCGCAGCTCGCGGAACGGGTCGCCCGCCGCGTCGGTCACGACGGTGGCGCGGCCTGGATCGCACCGGACCGGATCGTGTGGTTCTGCCCGCCCGGTACGCCAGGGGTGAGCGGGGAGTGGCTGCAGCGGGCGAGCGGCGGTCAGGTGCGCCGCGTGCGCACCGCGACCTGCCCCGACGGGGAGCAGGCCCTGCTGCACGCCGCGCGCACCCGGCTGCTCGGCGCGGCGGGCGAGCACCTGACCACGGCGATCCTGCCGGTCGACGCCCGCGACGCAGGCCGGGCGTTCCGGGCGGCGGTGCCCGGCGGGCTGGTCCACGAGCCGGGGCGGGGACCGTCCGGCCTGCGCGGGCTCGCGGCGCGGGAGCTGCGGGCCGTCCTCGCCGACGCAACGGCGTTCGCCCGCGATCTGCGGGTGCGCAGGCCGCGCTCCCGCTACGCCGTCACCCCGCTGTGCGCGGGCGGGGAGCTGGAGCTGCTGTTCGTCGCGGACCGCGCGGCGGGCCGGCGCGCGATCGCGGCCTGGAACCGCCGGGTGACGGCGCTGAACCTGCGGGCCGCCGTCGCGGGCCTGCGCACGCCGCGGCGGAGGCTGCCGTGACCGCCCGGATCCTGGCGGCCGGGCTGCGGCGCTCGCCGTTGTTCTGCGAGCTGCGCCGTCGCGAGCTCGCGAAGGTCGCCGCGCTGATGGGGGAGCGCGGGTTCGCACCCGGCGAGCACGTCGTCGTCGAGGGGGAGCGCGGAGCCGGGTTCTTCGTCATCCAGGCTGGCGCCGCGGAGGTCACGGTCGGCGGTCGCCGCATCCGGACGCTCGGGCCCGGCGACCACTTCGGCGAGGTGGCGCTCCTCCTGGAGATCCCGCGCACCGCGACGGTCACTGCGCTCGACGGGCTGCGCTGCTTCACGCTCAGCTCCTGGGACTTCCGGCGGCTCGTGGAGACCAACGCTGCTGTCTCCTGGCGGGTGATGGTCGGGATGGCGCGGGGGCTGGTCGCGGCCCAGGACGTGTTGACCCCTTCGACCTCGCCCTAGCTCGGCCCTAACTCCGTAGTCGCCACCGATCCGGCGCCCTCTCGCCGCCGGTACGACTGGTCCGTGAGCTCGGTGCAATCCGGCTTGACATTCGGATGGAATGCGATTCAATCTAATCGCATGGCGTTCGACTGATGGAACGCCGCCGGAACGGTGTGCCGTGCAGGGTTCGGACCGAGGTGAACCTCGCGGCACCGCGTGCCGTCGAGAAGGCATGGGGGTGGGGTCGGTGACGGCGGTCGTGCTCGACGCACCGGTGCGCTCGGCGACCGGGGTGCGGCTGCGGGTGCTCGGCGGGATCGCGGCCCGCCTGGGGGACGCGCCCGTCCGCCTGCGGGGGCCGCGACACCGGGAGGTGCTCGCCCGCCTCGCCGTCGCCCGAGGCCGAGTCGTCGCCGTGGACCGGCTCATCGAGGACCTCTGGCCCGAGGCTGCGCCCCAGCAGGCGCTCGCTGCGGTGCAGACGTTCGTCTCGCAGCTGCGCCGTGCCCTCGAACCGGACCGGGCGCCCCGCACACCCGCGCGCGTCCTCGTCACCGAGCCGCCCGGCTATGCGCTGCGGCTGGACGCCGACGCCGTCGACGCCTGGGAGCTGGAACGCCTCGTCGCCGAGGCCGGTGAGCTGCTCGACGACGGGCGCGCGGCCCTCGCCCACGCCCGCGCCGAGGCCGCGGTCGCGCTGTGCGCCGGGCCGGCGTTCGCCGAGTTCGCCGACGCCGCCTGGGCCCGCGTCGAGGCCGACGGGCTCGCCGAGACGGCGCTGCTCGCCCACGAGCGCCGCGCCGCCGCCGCGCTGGCCCTCGGTCGCGTCGCGGATCTCGTGCCCGAGCTGGAGGCCCACGCCGCCGCCCACCCGCTGCGCGAGGAGGCGTGGCGGCTGCTCGCGCTCGCCCACTACGCGTCCGGCCGCCAGGGGGACGCGCTCGCCGCCCTTCGCCGGGTGCGGGCCACCCTGCGCGACGAGCTGGGCGTCGACCCGGGTCCCGCGCTGCGGCGGGCGGAGCGCGACGTGCTCGACCAGGCCGTCCCGCTGCCGGAGCGGCCCGTGGTGGCGGGTGTCGAGAAGGTGGCGGGCGCGCCGTCCAACCCGGTGCCCGCGCCCCCGGTGCCCGCGCCCGCGGTGTCGGGGCCGGCCGTGCTGCCCGCGCCGCTCCCGCCGCCCGCATCGTCCGCGGTGCCCGCTCCAGCCGCGGTGCCCGTGCCGCCCGTGCTGCCCGCGGTGCCCGTGCCAGCCGGGATGTCCGCGTTGCCCGCTCCAGCCGCCCTGCCCGCTCCAGCCGCCCTGCCCGTCCCGGCGCCCGGCCTCGCCCCCTTCGTCGGCCGGGCCGCGGAGCTTTCCGTCCTGCGCTCGGCGGCGGCGTCCGCCGCCGGTGGCCGGGGCGGGCTCGTGCTCGTGTCCGGCGCCCCGGGTGCGGGGAAGTCCGCGCTCGCTCGCCGGCTGGCCGCCGAGCTCGCCGCCGCCGGGTGGCGGACGGCAGCGGGCTGGTGCCCGCAGGATCGGGGCGCCCCGCCCGCGTGGCCGTGGATCGAGCTGCTGGAGGCGCTGACGGCGCAGGAGCCGCCTGCCGGGATCGTCGCTGACCGGGAGGCGGCGTCGCTGGACGGCCTGCTCGCAGCGGACGGCACCCCGTACGGCACCGGGGACGGCCGGTCGGACGTCGCGGGCGATCCCGCGGTGGCCCGCTTCCGCCGCCATCGCGCCGTCGGCGCGTATCTGGCCGGGCTGGCGGCGACCCGTCCGCTGCTGCTGCTCCTCGACGACCTGCACGACGCGGACGACGAGACGCTCGCGCTGCTGTGCCGTCTGGTTCCCGATCTCGGTGGCACCGCGGTGCTCGTGGTGGCGACGCTGCGTGACGGGGAGGTGGGCGCCGCGGGCGGCGACGACGGTGACGAGGGCGGGGAACGGCTGGCTTCGGCCCTGGCCGAGCTGGCCCGCCACCTGCCGGTGCGGGTCGCCCTCGGCGGCCTGGACGAGGCGGCGGTGGGGGAGCTGGTGCGGTCGGTGTGCACGGCCCCCGTGGACGACCGGACGGTCGCGGAGCTGGCGCTGCGGACCGGCGGCAATGCCTTCTTCGTGACGGAGTGCGCGCGCCTGCTGGAGGCGGAGGGCCCCGAGGCGGCGACGACGGAGGTGCCGGCGGGCGTCCGGGACGTCCTGGCGCGGCGGATCGCGCGGCTGCCCGCGGCGAGCAGCGCGCTGCTGGCGACGGCCGCGGTGATCGGTCGGCGCTTCGACGTGGAGCTGCTCGCGGAGGTGACCGCGGCGGACCCCGACGCCGTGCTCGACGCGGTGGAGCCCGCGGTGGCCGCGGGACTGGTCGTGGAGCCGGGCGCGGGGCGGCTGGAGTTCGCGCACGCGCTGGTGCGCGACGTGGCGTACGAGTCGCTCTCGCGCCTGCGGCGGGCCCGGGTGCACGGGCGGGTGGCGCGGGCGCTGGAGCGCACGCAGCCGGGGGAGGTGGCGGCGCTGGCGCACCACTTCGCGGCGAGCGGCGCGGACCACGCCGCCACGGCCCGGTATGCGGGCGCGGCGGCGGAGGCGGCCGAGGTGCGCCTGGCCTACCCGGAGGCCGCGGTGTTGTGGCAGCGCAGCATCGTGGCGGCCGACCGGGCCGCGGCGCAGGCGGGACCGGACCCGCGCGAGCGCCTGGACCTGGCCCTGCGCCGCATCCGGGCCCTCGCCCTCGGCGGGGACGTGGTGGCGGCGCGTGCCGAGCGCGAGCACGCGATCGCCGCGGCGGTGGCCCTGAGCGACCCGATACGGACGGCTCGCGCCATCGGAGCGCTCACCGCTCCGGCGCTGTGGACGACCCGGCCCTACGGCACGCTCGCGAGGGACGTCGTCGCGCTCGCGGAGCGGACGCTGCGCGAGCTCCCGCCGGGCCACGACACGCTGCGGGTGCGGTTGCTCGTGGCGATCGCGTTCGAGACCGACGCGGAGGCGGGCGGGCGGGGGCGGGCCGCGGCGGCGCAGGCGGAGGAGCTGGCGCGGCGGGCCGGGTCCCCGGCGGGGCTGCTGATGGCGCTCAACGCGGTGTGCATGCAGCACTACACCCTGGACGGCCTGGGCCGCCGCTCTGCGGCGGCGCGGGAGATGCTGGACCTGGTGGAGCGCCACGAGCTGGCCTACGCCGAGGGCGTGGCGCGACTGATGCTCGCGGGCACGCACGCGAAGCGGGCCGAGTTCGACGCCGCCGACGAGCTGGTGGAGCCGGTCGCCGAGCTGGCGAGCCGCTACGACCGCCCGTTGCAGCTCGCGTTCGTCGAGTTCTACCGCGGGACCCGCCGCGCCGTGGCGGGCGACGTCGCCGGTGCGGAGCGCGACTACCGCGAGGCGGTGGCGATGCTCGCGCGGCTGGGGCAGTGGGGCGGGGAGCACGACCTCGCCGCCTACGCCGCCTACAGCCTGCGGATGCTCGCCGGGCGCCCGGACGAGGCGGTGCGGATCGCGGCGGCGCACCGGGCGGCGAAGGGCCGCGAGCTGCCGGAGCTGTACGCGGCGGCGCTGGCGGCGGCGGGCCGCACGGACGAGGCGGCCGCGGAGGCCGGCGCGCCCGGCCCGGTGCGGCTGGACTACTTCCACGACACGGTGATGGCCGCCCGGGCCCGGCTCGGGATCGCGATCGGCGACGACGCACGCGTCGAGCAGGCGCACGCGGTGCTCGCGCCGTTCCCCGACCTCGTCGTCGGGGCGGGGACGGCGACGGTGGCGGTCGGGCCGGTGGCGCAGGTGCTGGGCGAGATCGCGGAGCACCGGGGCCGGGTGCGGGAGGCCGCCGACCTGTACGGGCGGGCGCTCGCGGTCGCGCGGCGGGCGGATGCGCCGCGCTGGACGGCGCACGCGCGGGCGTCGCTGGACCGGACCCGGGCGCGGAGCGGGCGCTGAGCGGGCGCTGATCGGGGCGCTGATCGGACCCGAGTCAGCGGGGGATCAGCGGCCGTACAGCGCGGCGGCGCACCGTGGCGGGCAGGAAGGCCGTCGCAGGGAAGGAAGTCGCCATGGCAGCCACCACGACATATGCGCTCGCGTTGAGCCCGGAGGAGCGTGCCCGCTACCGGATGATGGCGTCGATCGCCCACGCCGACGAGCGGGACGCATGGAGCGCGGCCGGGATCCTGCCCGGCGCGACGGTCGCGGACGTCGGATGCGGGCCCGGCGCGGTGCTCCGGCGGCTGGCCGAGGCGGTGGGTCCGCTGGGCCGCGCGGACGGCGTGGACGTCGCGGACGAGGCGGTGGCAGCGGCGGCAGCCGAGGTCGGCGACCTCCCGCAGGCCGCGGTCCACCGTGGCGAGGCGGGTGCGACCGGCCTGCCGACCGGCGCGTACGACGTCGTGATGTGCCGGCACGTCCTCGCGCACAACGGCGGCCACGAGCAGCGGATCGTCGCGCACCTGGCGGACCTGGCCCGGCCCGGCGGTGCGGTCTACCTGGTGGACGTGGACGCGCCCTCGGCCTGGATCGAGCCACAGGACCCGGACCTGGCCGACCTGACCGAGCGCTACCGCCGCTTCCAGTCCGGCCGCGGCAACGACATGGCGGTGGGCCGCAGGCTCGGCGTGCTGCTGGCGGGGGCAGGGCTCGCGGTGGAGCGCTACACGTGTGGTGGCTCGGTGCTCCGCCTGCCGGTCGGGGTGCGCCCGCCCGCGTGGGCGGCGCGGGAGGTGATGGTGGCGGCGGGCGTCGCCACGGTCGCGGACGTGACCCGCTGGGAGGCCGCGCTCCTGCGCGCGGACGGGGCGGCGGTGCGGCCGTGGGGGGCGCTGCCGATGTGCGTCGCGGTGGGACGCGCGGTCTGACGGCGGGGTGCCGGCGTCGAGAACGGGCACCTGATCACCCGCGAGCCGGACCCGCGTGGCCCCGACCAGGCGATACGGTGCCCGGATGAACAAGACGCAGCTCGTGGAGGCCGTGACGGCGCGGATCGGCGACCGGCGTACGGCGCAGGCGGCGGTGGACGGCGTCCTGGAGACGATCGTCCGCACGGTGGGCGCGGGAGAGTCCGTGTCGCTGGCCGGGTTCGGGGTGTTCGAGAGCAGAGCCCGTGCTGCGCGCACGGCCCGCAACCCGCGCACCGGAGAGGCGGTAGCGGTGCCGGCGACGACGGTGCCCGCGTTCCGTCCCGGTGCGGGGTTCCGGGCCGTCGTGGCGGGCACCGCGGCGAGCCCACCGGCGGCACTACCGGGGGAGCCGTTCGAGCCGAAGGACGGGGCAGCGCCGGTCCCGCCGGACCCCCGCAACGGGGCGGCTCCCAAGTCCGCGCGCCGGACGCGGCCCGCTCCGGTGGCGGCGGCACCCGCCGCCTCCCCGATCGTCGAGGCGGCCGAGGTCGCGAGCGAGCCCGCGGCCGCGCCGGTGCGGGCGAGTGCGTCGTTCGCCGCGGACGCTCCCGAGGTGGACGCGGTGCCGCCGAAGCCGAAGAAGGCCGTGAAGACCGACAAGGCCGTGAAGGCTGTAAAGACCGACAAGGCCGTGATGGCTGACAAGGCCGGGAAGGGCGCGAAGGCGAGCAAGGACGCCAAGGGCAAGCCCGCGAAGGGCAAGGCGGCCAAGGGGAAGAAGAAGTAGCTCACCTGGTCGAGCGCTCGATTGCGCCTTGTACCACAAGACCTGATCCGATCGGGTGGTAGATAACCGATCGGAAACCTGCCGTGCCTACGGTTGCCGCCACTTCGTCACGCGGCGTACCCACGGAGGCGGTGGATGGTCCCGGAAGGCGCGGCGGTGCCGGTCGCCGTTCTCGGTCCGCCGAGCCTGCTGCTCACCAGCCTGGTGGCCGCGCTGCGCTGCCACGGCCACCCGGCGGAGCTGCTGGCGAGCGGCAGCGCGTTCGGGGACGCACGCCCTGGCGTCCTGATCGTCGACCTCGGCCCGCCGCGCGCGGTGGAGACGATCCCGCGCGCGGTCGCCGCAGGCTGGACGGTGATCGCCGTCGGCGCGTGGGCGTGCGTGGACCGTGCTGCGGCCGCCGTCGTCGCGGGCGCGCAAGCCTGGGCGAGCACGGACACCCCGTTCGCCGACCTCGCCCAGCTCGTCGTGGCGGGGCCCGGACTGCGGATGGGCGAGGCGGAGCGTTCCCGGTGGCACGAGGTCCACGCGGGTGCCGAGGCCGAGCGGGCCGGGCGCGTCGAGCGCCTGCGCCGCCTGTCGCGGCGGGAGCGGGAGGTGCTGCGCCTCCTGGCCGAGGGCAGGCGGGCGGCGGACATCGCGGACGACCTGTTCGTCGCGCTCGCGACGGTGCGCACCCACATCCGGTCCATCCTGGTGAAGCTCGAGGTGAACGCGCAGGACCAGGCGATCACGGTCTACCGGGACGCCGGGGGACACTGATCCGGTGGGGCGTCACCGGGCCGGCGTGGACGAGCACTTCCGCGTGCTCTTCGTGTGCACGGGCAACGTCTGCCGGTCACCGTTCGCCGAGATCCTGACGCGCCACCTGCTGCGGGCGCGGCTCGGGCCTGCGGCGGCGCGGTTCGTGGTGGCGAGCGCGGGGGTGCAGGGTGTCGCGGGTGCGGGGATGCACCCGGACTCGCGCGCCGAGCTCGCGCCCTGGGGGCTGCACGGCGCCGCGAGCGGGACGTTCGTCGCGCGGCGGCTGGACGTGTCGATGGTCGACGCGGCCGATCTCGTTCTCGGCGCGGGCGCGCGGCACCGGCGGTCGGTGCTGGAATGCAGCCCGGCGGGCCTCGGGACCACGTTTGCGGTGCGCGAGTTCGCCCGGCTGGCCGCGGCCGTCGATCCGGCGGTGCTCCCGGCGGACCCGGTCGAGCGGGCACACGCGCTCGTGGACCATGCCCGGCACGGGCGTGGGCTCGCACCTCCCGCCGGGCCGGACGCGGACCGGGTGCCGGACCCGATCGGAGGCCCGCGGCAGGCGCACCACGCGGCGGCGGTGCTCCTCGCGGAGGCACTGGAGACGGTCGTCTCGGTGATCACACCAGGCCACCTGCAGACCGCCGTACTCAGCCGTCCGGCGGTACGCAGATGGGCCGGAGAGCCTCAACTGCGTGATGAAACCGAGCGCGAGCGGTAACGACCGACGCGGTCGAACGACTCACCGGGTGTCGCGGTGCTCCCCCCGTGGCCACCGAACACCACCGGAGAGTCCGTGCACTGGATCGACCCGCCGAGGGCGCCGTTCCCTGAGACGGACGCCTCGGCCGAGCGTGCCGCGGTGGGCAGGCCGGCATCGCGCCGGCCCCGCGCCCGCGTCGTGGCACTCGCCGCGCTCGCGGTCGTCGTGCTGCTGGCGGGCGTCGGGTTCCTGGTGGTGGATCGGCTCGGCGACAACGTGGACCGCCTGCCGGACGTGTTCGCCCCCCTGGACCCGGCCGCCCGCCCGGCCGACGAGCCGGGGCTCACCTTCCTGCTGATGGGGACGGACTCCCGCGCCGCGCTCCCCACGACCGGCTCCGCCGCTGGCGCCGACGAGGGCTCGGCCCGCAGCGACGTCGTCATGCTGGCCCGGCTCGCGCCGGACGCCTCGTCGGCGGCGGTGGTGTCGATCCCGCGCGACAGCTGGGTCGACATTCCCGGCCGCGGGCCCGCCAAGATCAATGCTGCGTACGCGTACGGTGGCCCGTCGCTCCTGGTGCGCACCGCCGAGCAGCTCACCGGGATCCGCGTGGACCACTTCGCCGTCGTCGACTTCGCGGGCTTCCAGGCGATGGTCGACGCCGTCGGCGGCATCGACGTCCAGGTCGCGGCGCCGACGTCGAACTACGGCGTCGACTTCCACGCCGGGATGAACCACCTGGACGGGGCGGAGGCGCTGGCCTACGTGCGGCAGCGCTACGACCTCCCGGAGGGCGACCTGGACCGGGCCCGCCGTCAACAGAACGCGCTGCGGGCGCTGCTCACGAAGGTGGCCTCGGCGGGCACCCTGGCCGACCCGGTGGCGCTCTACGGCTTCCTCGACGCAGCGACCCACTCGGTCGGCGTCGACGACAGCATGACCAACGGACGGCTGCGCGAGCTGGCGCTGGACGCGCGCGGCCTGCGCCCGGCCGGTGTGACGTTCCTGAGCGCGCCGGTGCGCGGGCTCGGGCGCGAAGGCGACCAGTCGGTCGTGTACCTGGACGGGCCGGGCGGCGCACTGCTGTGGGCGGCCGTCCGGTCGGGGACCGTCGCCGAGTACGTCGCGGCGAACCCGGCCGCCGAGCTGGGCGAGGAGCCGTCGTGACGGCCAAGGACAACCTGCGCGAGCTGCGCGAGTAGCGGCTCGCCTGCCCGAGGCCGCCGGATCATGGAGGGGGTGATCCGGCGGCCGGGCCGGTCGGCGAGACTGTCCCGCCGAACCCGTCGGCTCCTCGGGAAGACGTCGAACGGACAGGAGCACTCGTGGCCACCGTCGAACAGCTCGACCGCAACTCCCGCGTCTACGTCGCAGGCCGCACCGGCCTCGCCGGCTCCGCGATCGCCCGCGCGCTCGACGCCGCCGGGTTCGCCGACGTCGTCGGGGCCCGCTCGTCCGAGGTCGACCTGCGCGACCGGGCGGCGACGTTCGACCACCTGCGCGACGTCCGTCCCGACGTGCTCGTCCTGGCGGCCGCGCGGGTCGGCGGGATCGTCGCGAACGACACCATGCCCGCGGAGTTCCTCTCCGACAACCTGCGCATCCAGGTCAACGTCATGGACGCCGCGCATGCCGTCGGGGTCCGACGCCTGCTGTTCCTCGGCTCGTCGTGCATCTACCCCCGCCTCGCGCCGCAGCCGATCGCCGAGTCGAGCCTGCTGACGGGCCCGCTGGAACCCACCAACGACGCCTACGCGATCGCGAAGATCGCCGGGATCCTGCAGGTGCAGGCGCACCGCCGCCAGTACGGCGCGCGGTGGATCTCGGCCATGCCCACGAACCTCTACGGCCCCGGCGACAACTTCCACCCGGAGCACTCGCACGTCCTGCCCGCGCTCGTCCGCCGCTTCCACGAGGCCGTCGAGGCGGGCAGCGACCGGGTGGTGCTGTGGGGCAGCGGTACCCCACGGCGCGAGTTCCTGCACGCCGACGACCTGGGTCGCGCGGTCGTCCACCTCCTCGACGTCTACGACGACCCGAGCCCGATCAACGTCGGGGTCGGCAGCGACGTGACGATCCGCGAGCTCGCCAGGACGGTCGCGGAGGTCGTCGGTTTCCGCGGCGCGATCGAGCAGGACCTGTCCCGACCCGACGGCACGCCGCGCAAGCTCCTGGACGTGAGCCGCATCCGGGCCACGGGCTGGTCTCCGCGGGTGCAGCTGCGTGACGGCATCGAGGGCACCTACCGCTGGTTCGTCCGGAACAGGACGGTTGCGCAGATCGGCTGAACATGCGATCATCGAACGGATGTTCGAATCAACGATCGAATCCGTAGCCGGCGAGTGGCAGTCTCTCCCCGGGACGACGCTGCCCGCGGACGCCTGGCCGGACGTGCCTGCGATGGTGCCGGAGAGCTGGTGCACCGAAGGGCCGCGGCTGGACGAGCTGCCGCCGTCCGGGTTCGCGGTGCTAGAGCTGGAGTTGGCCACGGACGCACCCGCGCAGCTGTCGGACGACGACCTGGTGGGTGCGATCGCCGGGTTCGACAAGATGGCCTCCTGGGCGCAGGCGCGGCAGGCCCGCTTGCTCGCCGAGCTGCGACGCCGCCGGGAACGTGAGCTGTCCGGCCAGAACGGTCGGCGGGTGCCGTTCGTACCGGACGAGGTCGGGGTGTCGTTGCGGCTGTCGCCGGGGGAGTCGGCGGCGCGGGTCGAACGGTCGGGCTACCTCGACGAGGTGCTGCCGGACGTCCTGGAGGCCTGGGAGAGCGGCGCGCTCGACGCCGGCAAGGTCCGGATCATCACCGACGCCACCGAGGTGCTCTCGCCCGAGCACGCAGCCGCCGTGGCCGCGCGGGTGCTCGGTCGGGCGCCGGAGCAGAGCAAGGGCCAGCTGCGGAAGTCTGTGCAGCGGGCCGTCATCTCGGTCGATCCCGAGGGTGCCGAGAGGCGCCATCAGGCCGCCCGCAACGATCGGCGGGTCACGGTCAACGCGCAGCCCGAGGGCATGGCGTCACTGTGGGCCTACTTCTCCGCGCCCGACGCCCGCGCGTGCTTCGAGTCGCTCACGCGGCTCGCCCGCGGCCTCGGCGGGGACGACCCCCGGCGGATGGACGCTCGCCGGGCCGACCTGCTCGTGGCCCTCCTGACGGGCCGGATCAGCTACGTCGATCCTGCGGATCCGCCTGGCGACGCCATCCGCGAGGGGTGCCCGGGGGGTGCGATGTGGCCAGGCGGCCCGGGCTCGGTCGACGAGGCCGGTGCGGCACAGGCTGGTCCGGCGGAGGCGGCCGGGACGGCCGACTGCGCGGGGGTGGCTGGGTCGGTCGGCGGCAGGCGGGATTCGGACCGGCCGCCACCGAGCCGTAAGGGCGCATCCCCGCCGCTCGCCCCGCAGCACACCCACCGGGATCCTGCTCGGCCGAGGCGGGAGCGGCTCAACCCGATGTCGCCCGGGAAACCGTTGATCACGATCGTGATCCCGCACTCGACGCTGCTCGACGCGGACGACGAGCCCGCTGAGCTGCCCGGGTACGGGCCGATCCCCGCTGGGCTGGCGCGCGAGGTCGCCGCGGACGGCGTCTGGCGGAGGCTGGTCACCGACCCGCTCTCCGGCACCGTGCTGGATCACGGACGCACCACCTACAAGCCGCCCACCGGGCTCGCCGACCACGTGCGCTCCCGCGACCTCCACTGCCGCGGTCCGCGCTGCCCGCGGCCCGCCACGTCGTGCGAGCTCGACCACCACGTTCCGCACCCCGAGGGTCCGACGAGCGCGGCGAACCTCGTGGCGCTCTGCAAGCGCCACCACGACCTCAAGGGCGGTGCCGACCACGGCAGTAACGGTTGGCGCGTCGTCCTCGAACCGGACGGCGGTCTCACCTGGACCACGCCGACGGGCCGCACATGGACGAGTCATCCCCACGACTACCGCGTGGACCCAGTCGACCTCGAACACGGGCTCGGCCCACTGCCTCGTGACCTCGCGCTCGGTAGCCGGACACCCGGTCGCACCGCCGACCCACACGTCGACCTGGACGACCTGCCACCGTTTTGAATCGAGGTTGGCGGCGCAGAATCGGGCCGCGGCTGCCTTGCGTGTTGGACCGGCCGGTCCTGCCCGACCGGGGCCGGACGGCCTCGTTATCGGTGATGAAGTCGGGCCCGGTGCGTAACGGATGGCGCTCCCGTACGACTGAATGGGTGTCGTGGTGCTCCCCCCACGGCTGTCGAGAACCACGGAGAGTCGTGATCAGGATCGTCTCCGGAGGCGTCCCGTCCCCCCAGGCGGGCGTTGCGGCCGGTGTGCTCGCGGTAGCCGGGCACCGGGCCGTCCCCGTCGGCGGCCTTCCCGCCCGCGAGGATCTGCGGCCGGGCTCGGCGAGCTCTCGATGCCCGGCAGGCCGATCGCGACGGCCGCGGCCTGATCCCGGTTGAAGGAGGAACGACGTGCCGGTCTTCGCGGTCCTGGCCCACGCCGAGCCGCAACTACTCGCCCGCCTGGTGGACCGCCTGGCGCCCCATCCTGTGATCGTCCACATCGACGCCCGCTCGCCGGGACAGGAGTTCGCCGGGCTTCCGCGGACGGTCTACGTGCGAGATCGGGTGCCGGTCCGCTGGGGCGGCTTCTCCGTCGTCGAGGCGACCGTGCGCCTCTTCGAGACGGCCGTCGAGGTCGCCGCCCCCCGCGAGCACGTCGTGCTCCTGTCCGGCCAGTGCTACCCCGCTCGTCCCGTGAAGGAGTTCGCCGACTACCTCGACAAGGCACCCTTCCGGCAGCACTGCCACGCCGCCCTCTTGCTCGACGGGACCCCAGCCGCCGGTCAGGTCCTGCGGCGCTGGTACTTCGACCACATCCCCGTCGGTTCGGGGCCGCTCTACCCTGCGCGCGTCGCCGCACGACGTACGGTGGCCGCCCTCGCGCCTCGGCGGCGGCCGGACGCGTTCGGCGGCTTCGCCCCGGTCGCCGGCAGCCAGTGGATCGCGCTCACCGCCGACTGCGTCGCCGACCTGCTCGAGCGGGCGGCGGACGAACGGCTCGTTCGAGCCTTCCGCCACACCCAGGCGCCGGACGAGACCTTCTTCCAGACCCTGCTGTGGAGCAGCAGGTGGCGTGCCGAGGTCGCGGACCCGGAGCTGCGCCCGCGGAGCGGCAGGGTCACCGCCGACTTCGCCAACTATCACTACGTGGACCGCTCCCTGCTGGGCATCCGCACCATCCACGACCTTCCCATGATCGAGGAGTCCGGGAAGTACTTCGTCCGCAAGGTCTCCGCTGGCGGGTCGGCAGAGCTGCTCGACGCGCTCGATGCCCGAATCCGCTGCTAGCCGACCTGTGACGCCTAGACCGCCGACAGCTCCCCGACCCAGAACGGCCCCCCGATGCGAATCGCCTACTTCGTCACCTCCTACCGCTCCCCGCAGATGCTCATGAGGCTCCTGCGAACACTGCGCGCGGGGGATCCCACGAGCGTGATCGTCGTCCACCACGACCGCTTCCGGTCCACGCTCGACGAATCCGCGCTCGCCGCGATCGGCGACGTCCACCTGCTGACCAGCGACGCCCCGATCGTCTGGGGTGACATGACGCTCGAGTCCGCCCGCTGGCGGGTCTTCGCCTGGATGCTCGAGCACGTCGAGTTCGACTGGGCGGTGCTGCTCTCCGAGCAGGACTACCCGATCCGCCAGCTCTCCGGGCTCGCTGCGCGCCTCGGCGCGGGCGGCGCCGACGCCGTCGTCGAACTCGACCGGCTCGACCGGATCCCGGACCGCAGCCTGCGGCGCGAGCACGAGCGCCGCTACCTCTACCGCTTCGTCGAGCTTCCCCGCCCACGATTCGACGCGGTCCCCGGGCGGGTGCGGCGGATGGCTCGTGAGGTGCGGATATTCGGCTATCGCGCCTTCAACAAGATTCAGAGCACGGTGCGGGTCTACTGGTTCCCCGAGGCCCTGCAGCTTCCCACCAAGATCGGTGTCCGCTCCGGGAGCAGGCTGTTCGGACCGGACTACCCGTGCTGGGTCAACTCACCCTGGTTCGCGCTCTCACGCACGGCGATGGAGCGCCTGTGCGCGACGCTGCGAGAGCGTCCGGACCTGGTTGCGCACTACGAGCGGACGATCATCCCGCTGGAGTCGGCCTCGGCCACCATCCTGGCGAACGATCCGGAGCTCGTGATCGAGAACGCCTCGCTGCACCACATCCGGTGGAGTAGGCCCACGACGGGTCGGCCCGACGTACTGGGCCTCGACGCCGTCGACGGGATGCTCGCCTCCGGCCTGTACTTCGCCCGCAAGTTCGATCCGGACGACCATGCCGTCCTCGACCTGCTCGACGAGCAGGTGCTCGGCACGTCGCCCGCCCGTCCGAGCTCGGTGGTGGGCGCGTGACTCGCCGGCGGATCCTCGTCACCGGCGGAGCCGGGTTCATCGGCTCGCGACTGGTCCGGGCGCTCGCCCTTGCCGGTGCCGACCAGGACGTCGAGGTCGTCGTGCTGGACTCGCTGCACCCCCAGGTCCATCCGCGCCGGGAATGGCCGGCGTTGCTTCCGCCGACGGTCCGGACGGTGCTCGGCGATGTCACCGACTCCGGCGGATGGGATGCGCTGCTGCGCGACCACCTCCCGGATGTCGTCGTCCACCTGGCGGCCGAGACGGGCACCGGCCAGTCGCTCACCGAGGCCAGTCGGCATGGCCGGATCAACGTCGTCGGCACCACCGAGATGCTCGACGCGTTCACGCGCCGCGGCCACGTGCCCGACGGCTTCGTCCTGGCCTCCTCGCGGGCCGTGTACGGCGAGGGCCGCTGGACCGACGCGGCGGGAGCAGCTGGCTACCCGCGTCCGCGGGACGCTGCACGGCTGGCGGCAGGTCTGTGGGACCCGGACACCGGGACCGGTGAGCCTGCGCAGGCACCACTCCCGCACCGGGCGGCTACCACGCAGCCACGGCCGACCAACGTGTACGCGGCCACCAAGCTCGCGCAGGAGCACATCCTCGACGCGTGGGCGGGGGCGCACGACTGCGGCCTCTGCGTGCTGCGGCTGCAGAACGTGTACGGCCCCGGCCAGTCGCTGGGCAACCCGTACACCGGCATCGTCACACTGTTCGCACAGCTCGCGCTGCGCGGAGAGGCAGCCGACGTCTACGAGGACGGGCAGATCCTGCGCGACTTCGTCTACGTCGACGACGTCGTGGCCGCCCTGGCCGCGGCAGCCGGCAGGCGCGCCGGTGGGCGGGTGACCGTGGACATCGGCTCGGGTGCACCCGTGACGCTGCTGGACCTCGCCCGGCGCCTCGCGGTGCTGACAGGGGCGCCACGGCCGAACGTGTCCGGGCGCTACCGCGCCGGTGACGTCCGCGCGGCGCACGCCGACCTCGGTGCGGCAGCGGAGATCCTCGGTTATAGCCCGACGGTGGATCTCGAGACCGGCCTGCTGCGCCTCCTCGACTGGATCTCGGAGGAACCCGGCACTCTCACCGGGCTCCTGGCGCTGGACGGGGCTCGGCGCGCATGACGGGGAGCGGCGACGGCCCGGACGTTCTCTTCGTGAGTCACACGGGCGTGCTCGGCGGCGCGGAACGGGTGCTCCTCGGCGTCGCGGGCGGCCATGTGCCGCGGGGTACGGCGTTGCTGTTCGCGGACGGCCCGCTGCGGACGCAGCTCCAGGCACGAGGAGTGCCGTGTGCGGTCGTCGCGGACGCCCCCGATCTGAGCCGTGTCCGCCGTGACGCACCACTGCTGCGGGCGGCCCTCCCAGCCGTCCGCGGCATGATCCGGGTCGCCCGGCGCGTCGCCGAGGCGTCCCGGCATGCCGACGTCGTGTACGCGAACTCGCAGAAGGCCTTCGTCGTCTCGGCTGTCGCCGCCTTCGCTCGCCGTAGGGCCCTGCTCTGGCACCTGCACGACATCCTCGACAGCGACCACTTCGGGCGCATGCAGATCCGGCTCGTCGTCAAGCTCGCGAACCTCGCCGCGGACGCCGTCGTCGTTCCGTCGGCCGCAGCGGAGGCGGCCTTCGTCGCCGCGGGCGGCCGGGCCGATCTCGTGCGCGTCGTGCACAACGGCGTCGACCTGCCTGTGGTTGCCCAGGCCACCCCGAGGGCCGAGCTCGGCCTGCCCGGTGGGCCGCTCCTCGGCGTGTTCAGCCGGATCGCCCGGTGGAAGGGCCAACACGTCGCCGTGGCCGCGACCGCCCTGCTGCCCGGGGTCCACCTGCTGCTCGTCGGAGGCCCGCAGTTCGGCGAGGACTCCTACCTGGCCGAGCTGCGCGAGCAGGTCGCCATGCTCGGGATCGCGGATCGCGTGACGATGATGGGGCACCGCGAGGACGTGGCGACGCTCATGAGGGCGGTCGACGTCTGCGTGCATCCCAGCGTGTCGGCCGAGCCGTTCGGCCTCACCGTCGTCGAGGCGATGGCCTGCGGACTGCCGGTGGTCGCCGCCCGGAACGGGGCGATCCCGGAGATCATCGACGACGGCTCCGACGGGCTACTCGTCGAGCCGGGCGAGCCCGAGGCGCTGGCCGACGCACTCCGCGGGCTTCTCGCCGACGCGGTGACGGCTCGGCGCCTGGGCGATCGCGCCCGCCAGACCGCGCGCGAGCGGTTCTCGCAGCCGCGGACGGCGGCCGCTGCCGCTGCGGTCGTGAACGAGGTCGCGGCACACGGTGGGCGGCGGGGCGCCGCGGCCCGGGCGGTCCTGCGATGACCGGGAAGGGGGTCACGACCGGCGTGCGCCCACCGCGGACGTTCGGGCTCAGCCCCGGAGCGCGAGTCATGGCGGTCAATACCCTGTCGATGGCCGCGGGGCCGATCGGGGCCGCACTCCTCGCGCCGATCCTCGCGCGGACCCTCGGAGCCGAGGGTCGGGGCGAGATGGCCGCCATCCTCGCCCCGCTCACGTTCGCGGACGCCTTCGCGACCGTCGGGATCCCCGCGGCCATCGCCTACTTCCGGGCCCGCGGGACGGGCTCGGCGCGGCTCGTCCGGCTCGCCCTTCCGGCGCTCGTCACCGCGGGGCTTCTGGCCTACCTCGTCCTGTTCCTCTTCGCACCGACTGTCGCCGGCCGCCACGGACTCGACCTGGGCGTGGTGCGGATCCTCTGGGCGGCCGTGCTCGCCGGGATCGTGCTCGCCGTCCTGCGGGCCTGCCGGCAGGGCGAGGCGAACTGGACCCGGCTCAATCTCGAGGCCGTGCTGGGACCGGTGCTGCGGGTTGCCGCTTGTGGCGCCCTCTTCCTCACCGGCAGCGAGTCGGTGCAGCTCGTCACGGCCGTGTACCTGGGCTCGGGCATCGTCGTGGGGCTTGTGCTGGTGCGGCCGCGGGCCGCGGCGGCGCATCCGCTGAAGCCGCACGCCGAGCCGACCCGCGGCGAGCTCACGTCCTTCGGGCTGCGGTCCTGGGCGACGACGCTGAGTTCGGTCGTCAACGCGCGGATCGATCAGCTCGTCCTCGCCGTCGCCCTCCCGGCGTACCAGCTCGGCCTCTACGCCGTCTCCGTGACGGTCGCAGAGCTGCCCTCGGTGCTGTACCGGGCCGCCGCACCCGTGCTCTTCACCCGGGTCGCGGGCGGGTACGGCTGGGACGGCTCCGCCCGGGTGGTTCGCCTCGTCGCCTGGTCCTCCGCGATCCTCGCGACCGGGCTCGCCGTCGTAGCCGCCCCGCTGGTCGAGCTGGTGTTCGGCGCGGAGTTCGCGGGCGCGGTGGTGCTCGTCCAGATCCTGCTCGCAGGCGCGGTGCTCGCGGCGAGTGCGACCGCGATCGGAGCGGTGCTCGCAGCCAGCGGGTCCCCAGGGCTCGTCTCCCTGACCGAGGCGGGCGGAGTGGTCGCGACGCTGCTCGGCATGCTGCTTGCCGTCCCCCGGTGGGGGGCGGTGGGTGCCGCCGTGACGGTGAGCCTGACGCAGCTCCTGCTCTGGGGCTCGCGGGCGACGATCTTCGTACGGGCCAGCGGGCTGGGGCTGTCGTCGCTGCTCGTGCTGCGCCGTGCGGACCTCGCCGCCGTGCTCGCGGGAGGGCGGGCCCGATGACCTCGCCCACGAGCTCACCCGTGCGGGCGGACACCGCGGAGCGCCGCTGCGACTGGCACGTCGTCGTCGACTCCCTGGCCGAGGACAACGCCTCCGCCGTGCTGAACGTCGCGCGCGGGCTGCAGCGAGCGGCCGTCGACGTCGGCGTGCCCGCCTATCTCGCCGTCGGCGCAGAGCAGACGAACGGTCGCGCGGATCGCGAGGGCGTCCTGTGCCCCCGACCCGGCGGCCGGGCCCGGGCGGTGGCCGACGCGGCGAGCAAGTGGCTGCGCGGGACGTCGCTGGGCTGGCGCGAAGTCGCGGACGTCAGCGCAGCCTGCTCGCGGCCCACCCACGTGTTCCTGCACAACCAGCCGTGGCTCGCCGGCGCCTTCCGCAGGCAGCTGCCCGATGCGACGATCCACCTCTACGCGCACAATGTCCTGCTGAGCCATGTACCGCGGGCCACCGTGCGGCGCGTCCTGCGGGAGATCGACGGGTTCGTCGGCGTCAGCCGCTTCGTCGCCGACGACTTCGCCGCGCGCTCCGGGATCGAGCCGGAGCGGCTGCACGTCGTGCACAACGCCGTGGACGCTGACGCGTTCATCGCGCCCGGGTCCGCCGCCGAGGCGCACACCGACGTGGTGTTCCTCGGACGGATGGTTCCGGAGAAGGGCGCGCACGTCCTCGTCGACGCCCTCACCGTGCTGGACCGGCGAGGCATCCGGTTGCGGGCCCGCATCGCGGGCGCGCAACGGTTCGCCGAGCCGGGACGCTCCGGGGCCTACGAGCGGGCGCTGCGCCGCACCGTCGCCGACCGCGGCCTGGACGTGGAGTTCGTCGGGTGCCTCCCGCCACGTGACGTCCCGCGGTTCATGAACGGCGCGCGGATCGTGGTCGTCCCGTCGGTGTGGCGCGAGCCGCTCGGGCTCGTCGCGCTCGAAGCGCTCGCGAGCGAGGCCGCCCTGATCTGCACGAGGTCCGGCGGCATGCCCGAAATCGTCGGGACCGGCGCCCTGCTGGTCGACCCGGGGGACGCGACCGCCCTTGCGGGCGCCATCGCCCGCCTGCACACCGACGAGCACCACCGCGGCGCTCTCGCCGCCCGGGGGAGGGCGGAGGCCCGGATCCGGACCTGGGCTCGCGCCTACGACGAGCTGCTGAAGATCGGCGCCCGCCCGGGGCAGCCTGCATGACCTCACCTGACACGACCGACAACCGCGGAGGAGTTTCGCGAATGTACGACTGGACGGACAGGACGGTCCTGGTGACCGGTGGCGCATCGTTCATCGGTTCCCATCTCGTCGACGCGCTGGTGGAGCGCGGCGCGCAGGTGCGCGTCGTCGACAACCTCTCCAGCGGGCGGGCGGAGAACCTCGCGACCCATCTCGCGAGCGGGGCGATCGACTTCCACGAGGGCGACCTCCTCGATGCGGCCGTGACCGACGCCGCGACGGCTGGAGTCGACGTCGTCTTCCACAACGCCGCCGACCACGGCGGGCGCGGCTACATCGACCTGCACCAGGTCAACTGCTCGACCAACATGATCCTCGACGGCATGGTCTTCCGCGCCGCCGAACGCGCCGGCGCGCAGAAGGTCGTGTTCGCCTCGTCCGGCTGCGTCTACCCCGAGCACCTCCAGACCGACCCCGACGAGATCCTCTACCTCACCGAGGATCTGGTCGGGCCGCCCTACGCCGCCGACAACCTGTACGGCTGGGCCAAGCTCATGGCCGAGATGACCCTGCGGGCCTACTGTGCCGAGGGCCGGCTCGCCGCCGCCTCCGTGCGCTACTTCACCGCCTACGGGCCGCGCTGCCCGGAGAGCCACGCGGTGATGGCGATGATGGGCCGGGCGATGGTCGGCCAGAACCCCTTCGAGATCTGGGGCACCGGCGAGCAGATCCGCAACTGGACCCACGTCGACGACATCGTCGAGGGCACGATCCGGGCTGCCGAGCGGGTCGACGACGGCTCGGCGATCAACATCGGCACGATGGAGCGAACGAAGGTCGTCGACTGCGCCCGCGAGGTCCTCGCCTACATGGGCAAGGACGCCGACTTCGTCTTCGACCCGTCCAAGCCGACAGGGCCCTACAACCGTGTCTGCGATCTCCGCCTGTGCCACGAGAAGCTCGGCTGGACCCCGGAGATCGAGTTCAAGGACGGGCTGCGGTCCACGATCGACTGGTACCTCGAGAACAACGACGTCGACGAGGTCCGCCGCACCCTCGGGCACACGCTGACGGAGCGCCGCCATGCCTGAGCAGGCACCGGGCACGGCCGCCCTGGGGATGGTGGTCAACTACTACTGGAACTCGCCGGACGCCACGGGGAAGGCGCTGCTGGCACGCACCACCGAGCTGGGGCTGCGGCTGCTGCGGCGCAACCGCCGCGTCGGGACGATCGTCCTCGTCGACGGCAGCCCCACGCCGGACTCCGAGCTCGCGGCGACGTGTGAGGAGATCGGGGCCCGCTACCATCACGCAGGCCGCGAGCTCGGGCTCGCCGAGGGCTACAACACCGGCTGGCGGCTCCTACCGGAGCCGTTCGTGGGCATCATGGCCAACGACATCCTCCCGCACCCGATCAGCGCGCTCGATGCCCTGCTCGACATGGCGGAGAGGGATGACGTGGGCTGCGCTTTCCCCTACCTGAGTGTCGGGGACTACGTGACCCAGATCGTCCGGTCGTCCGTCCTGCGCCCGACGATGGTCACCTGCGAGCCGGCATCGATGACGCTCAACCTCAACATCTTCCGGAGAGCCGTCCTGGAGCAGGTCGGCGGCGTCGACGAGGGCTACGTCGCGGGCTACTACGACCCGATCATGGTGCTGAAGATCCGCGAGCTGGGCTACCGCGTCGTGCTCGTCGGGGGCGCGACGGCGATGCACGTCCACGCGCTGACCAAGGCGGAGGGCGGGAGCACCCTCGGGCTGGCCAAGCTCGCGCTCGACGCCGAGCGGTTCCGCCGCGAGTACCCGGAGCACCACGCGGAGCACGGTGTCTGGAACGTGCGTTTCGCGGAGCGCCCGTTCGCGACGACGCGCCCGGCTCGGATGCTGTGGTGGTTGAGCGAGAACGCACCGTTCTGGCCGGTCCGGCGGGTGCTGCGCCATGTCGGGTACACCTTCGAGCCGCTGCTCACCCGGTATCCGGCCCGTTTCGGGACCGGGCCCGGTCGGGCAGCGTCCGGGTCTGCCGGCGGACCCGCTCGGGAGGCCGCACTCCGTCGATGAAGGGGACCGGACCGGGGAGGCGGAGGAACGCGAGGAGGCAGGCGCGGTGTTCGGGGAGCGGGGCCGATCGCAGGCGCATCCGGCGCCCGGTGATCGGGATGCGCTCCTGGGCCGTCGCCGTCTCGTGCAGCTGGGCGCGGCCGCCGTGACGGGCGCGGCGGCAGCAGCGGCGGCAGGTCCAGCCGGTCGCGCCTCCGCGAGCGAGTCGCCCTCGGCGCTCCTGGGCGTTACGCCGGGTATCGACGTGCGCGAGTTCGGCACGATCCGTACCACCGATCCCGACTTCGACGCCTTCCCCGTCCTCCGGCGAGCGCTCGACGAGGTCCCGGAGGGCACCACCATATGGATCCCGCCCGTCGGCCCCGGCGAGGCGTACCGCCTCTCCGCCGAACTCGACGTGGATCGCCACGTCAACCTGGCCGGATCGTGGGGCCGGGACAAGAACGACGACAACGGAAACGAGGTGTACGGCTCGATCCTCCAGCCGCTCGATCGGCAGACCCAGGACGGGATGACCTCGCTGCTGCGCGTCCGGCGCTCGTGGGTGAGCGTGGACGGGCTCGCCCTGGTCGGCCACGGCGCGCGGGCCGGCTCGATCGGGCTGCGGTTCGCCGGCGACGGCGAGTCCCATCACACGCACGGGGCGCTCGCGCGGCGGGTGGTCGCCGTCGGCTTCGCCGCGGGCGTGACGTTCGGTGCCTGGTCCGACCACGCGACGCTGGAACACTGTGCGCTCAACGGCAACACCGACGGGATCACCTTCGAGCGGGACAACCACTTCGACCACTTCGTGACGGGCTCGTTCCTCGACGGGAACGAGCGCGCCAGCATCTACCTTCCCGCCGGCGTCGGCACCGACAACTTCGCGGTGATCCGGTCGCACCTCGGCTTCTCGCGGTTCGGGATCCTGCACGAGGACCCCGACGGGGAGAACCGCGGCTTCTCCGGACTGGTCCTGATCGCCTCGCCGATCGAGTTCGTCTCCGAGCAGCACGTCGTGCTCGCCACGTCCGGCAACATCCGCATCGAGGGCGGCTACTGGACCTGGGACGGCACCCCGGCACGCCCGGCGTTCACCGTCCGCGACGTCACCCACGGTCCGGTCTGGCTCTCCCCGCGCCTCGACGAGGGGTTCCCCAACCCCGAGAGCCCCGCGCTCGTGGACGTCACGGGATACGCCAACCACCCGATCTACGTCCAGACCCCGCTCAACGACTTCGCGCGGACCGTCCGGCGCGGCTCGCGCAGCCTCCCGCTCGTGGCGGGCGGGCGGGCGGATGGCGGGGCGCTGACCTCGCTGATCGCGGCCCTGCAGGCCGCGGGACTGATCGAGGACGGGACGATCGCATGAGCCTCACCATCGCGGGCCCCGACGCGCCTTCGGGCACGCGACGCCGCGGCAGGCGCAGGCTGAAGCGGGGTGCGGATCACCTCGTCGCGCTCGGGCCGTTCCTGCTGATCTCCGTCGTGGTGTTCCATTACTCGCCCGACGATGCTCTGATCACCGCCCGCTACGCCGCCAACGCCCTGCGCGGCGAGGGGCTGGTCTTCAACCCGGGCGAACCGGTCGAAGGCTTCAGCAGCCCGCTTCACCTCGCACTCACGGTCGTCCTCACCGCGCTCCCGGGCGGCTACTTCCTGCTGAAGATGAAGCTGATGTCGATCGCATTCGGCGTTCTCACGCTGATCGCGTCGGTCAAGCTCGTGCGAGCCGCCGGCCTACGGCGCTGGGCGCGGCTGCTCGCGCTCGGAGCGATCGGCGGTTCGTGGGCGCTCGCCGTGTCGTCGACCAACGGCCTCGAGACGAGCCTCGTCGCCTTCCTCACCACCCTGCTCGCTGCGCTCCTGATCGGGGGCGAGCACGTGACGCGACCCGCGGTGACCGGAGTCGTCGCGGGCGCGCTTGCGATCACCCGGCCCGAGTCGATGCTGATCGTCCTGCTCCTGGTGCTCGCCGTCGCCGTGCGACCCGATGTGCGCGGCTATCGCGCCAGCCTGCACTGGGTCGCGGGACCGATGCTGGCCGTCGCCGCGCTGGTCGTGGCCCGGCTCGCCTACTTCGGATCGGTCGTCCCGAACACCTACCACGCCAAGGAGACAGGGGCCGTCGAGGGTCTGGTGACGGCGAGCCGCTATGTCCGCAAGAGCCAGCCGGTCTGGGACACGCTGGACCGGCCGGGAGCCACGGCAGCCCTGGTCGTGCAGTTCGCGCTGGTGTGTGCCGCGGTCGTGCTCGTCCACCGCCATCGTCGGGCCCTGCTGCCGCTCGCCGCCGTCGTCGTGGGCCAGGCGGTGTTCGTCCTGACCTCTGGTGGCGACTGGATGCGCGGTGCGCGTTTCCTTGCCCCGCTGCTGCCCGCGCTGGCGGTCCTGCTCGTGATCGGGCTCGTCGCGGTCGTGGACCGATGCCTGCCCGGGAGGGGGCGGACCGCGATCGGCGCAGCGCTCGCCGCTGCCGTCCTCGCGGCCACGTGCTGGCCGGTGACGTCGGCGTTCTCCCCGGTGTGGCGGACGGCGTCGTTCGACGACCGGTCGCTCGTGGAGGTTGGCAACTCCGATTTCGACGGTGCGTCGAGCCGGCTCTGGGCGATGGGCCCGGACCTCGTCGCCTGCCTGGGACCGGGCTCGTCGGTGGCCTACACCGAGATGGGCTACTTCGGATTCGCCCGACAGGACCTGCACATCATCGACATGCGAGGCCTGACCGACGCCGAGATCGCGCGGACGGCGCCGGACGAGGCGCGGACCTTCTATGGCATCGCCGACCGCGAGTGGTTCGACGCCGACTCGGCCATCGGCCGGATCCTCACCGAGCGGCGCCCCGAGATGATCCTCTCCTTCGACGCCGAGCCGAGGTCGACCGTGCTGGGCGGTGACTACCTGCTGGACCGCGTGGTCGTCTGGGGACCCCTCACGCCGCTCGGGGTCTACGTGCGGAAGGACTTCTCCTGCGGGTAGGCCGTCCCGGCCGAGAGCCCGGCCACGATGAACAGCGTCGCGATCATGTTGAAGCTGGTCCAGGTCGCCTCGAAGAAGGCGCCGATCGCGTACGCCAGGACGGCGGCGACGGCGGCGATCCGCACGCGATCCGCAGGCAGTCCGGCGTGGCCCGGGTGCAGCGCGAGAACGATCACCGCGATGAACAGCGCCATCCCGACCACGCCGTAGAGGTAGAGGACCTGCAGGTAGGTGTTGTGCGGGTGGCCGTACTCCGACAAGGCGCCCACGTACCGCTGCATCGTCAGGGCGAACTCGGTAGCACCGTAGCCGTCGACGGGCCGCCCGGCGGCGGCCCGCAGCGTTCCGGCCCAGAGATCCAGCCGCACCGCCCCCGAGGTGTCCGTCGTGTCGGTCACGCTGCCCAACCTCGCGAACAGCGAGCTGAAGAGCTCCGGCCGGAGGACTGCGGCGAGCGCCGTGGCCCACAGCACCGGCACGGCCAGCAGCAGCTTTCCGCCGCGCGCAGGCTTCGGCTGCATCAGCAGGGCGACGCCGAGCCCGACGGCGAACGCGATCAGCGCGCTGCGGGTCTGGGTCAGGGCGATGCCCACGCTGGTGGCGACGAACGCGGCCGCGGCGACCCAGCGCCGCGTCCCGAGCGTCACCACGAGGCCGACCATGGCGAGATAGGTACCGAAGACGACCGGTGACTGCATCGTGCCGAACGGCCGGTAGCCGCCGTCGGCGGTGTTGTAGTTGAAATCCGGCGACTCGTAGCCCAGGGCCAGTAGCGTGTCCAACCCGACCGTCAGCTGGTAGGCCTCCATCGTGAGCATGAGACACAGCGCCGCGACCAGGCCGCGCAGCACCGCGGGCCGGAGTTCCGGGCGGCTCGCCAGCCGGTAGTGGACCAGCGCTGTGACCAGGATCGACCCTTCGCGCAGCGCCTTGCCGACCTCAGGAACGCCGGTGTCGAGATAGCTGATGAGCAGCAGCCTGCTCAGGGCCCATGCACCGAGGAGGATCGCCACTACTTCGAGGGCCCGGAGGCGACCTCGGAACGCTCCGTACAGGAGGCCTGCGGTCACCACCATGGCCAGCTGGACGTAGGAGACCTTGAGGTCGATCCGCACGATCTCGTGTGGGACGTAGGTGAACGGCAGGAGCGCGATCGTCAGGGACAGCGGCCAGTGGCTGCGGCCGCGCGCCGAACCGACCCCGCGCGTCGACGGGATCGATACGGCGAGGTCTCGGGCGGTCATCCCGCCGCGTGCGCCCGGGCGATGGTCATGATGTACTCGCCATACCCGGACGATGCCTGCCGTGCACCGAGGGCGAAGCACGCCTCGGCATCGATGAACCCCATCCGCAACGCGATCTCCTCAATGCAGGCGATCCGAATGCCCTGGCGGTGCTCGAGCACCTGCACGTACTGGCCCGCCTCGAGCAGGGAGTCGTGCGTGCCGGTGTCGAGCCACGCGAACCCGCGACCCAGATCCACGAGTCGGGCCCGGCCCCGCTCGAGGTAGACACGGTTGAGATCGGTGATCTCCAGCTCGCCGCGCGCCGACGGCGTGAGCGTCCTGGCGATGTCGACGACCTCGTCGTCGTAGAGGTAGAGGCCTGTGACGGCTCGGTCGGAGCGAGGCTTGTCGGGCTTCTCCTCGATCGAGACGAGGCGGCCGCGCGCATCGGTCTCCGCCACGCCGTAGCGATGCGGATCGCTGACGGGATAACCGAAGAGAACGCACCCGTCCGCGCCGGAGATCGTTCCGGAGATGCTGCGCTGCAGCGTCGCGGAGAAGCCGGGGCCGTGGAAGATGTTGTCGCCCAGTACGAGCGCGGCCGGGGAGCCGTCGATGTGGCCCGCGCCGATGAGGAACGCCTGCGCGAGACCGTCGGGCGACGGCTGTTCGCGATAGCTGAACTGCAGGCCGAGCTCGTGGCCGTCGCCGAGGAGCCGCACGAAGTCTGGCAGGTCGCGGGGCGTGCTGATGATCAGGATCTCCCGGATGCCGGCGAGCATCAGCACGGACAGGGGGTGGTAGATCATCGGCTTGTCATAGACCGGGAGCAGCTGCTTGGACACCGCCCGGGTGAGCGGGTGCAGGCGTGTCCCGCAGCCACCCGCCAGGATGATGCCTCTTACCGGTCTCTCACGGACGAGGTCCCGACTGATCACACTATGAAATCGCCATCGGCCGATCGACGGTTACAGGTGCGGGAGAACGGGTGACGTGCGTCGGCGCGTTGGTAACGATCCGTCCTACTGGCCCGACGACACAGAGGTATCGCGGCCTTCGAGCGAGGCCGGGAAGGGAAGCGGCCCCGTGAGTCCTCAGGATCACCTGCGCGTCCTGCGGGCCCGCTGGCTCACCGCCGTGACGGTCACGCTCCTCTGCGCGGCCGTCGCCGGGGCGCTCTTCGTGACCCGGCCGGCCGAGTACACCGCCTCGCTCACCACCTACGTCACCACGCGCGTCCCGGCTGCGGCGGAGGAGGCCACCTACCAGGGAACCCTGCTGGCGCAGCAGCGTGTGGCCTCTTACGTCGAGCTGGTGCGCAGCGAGCGGGTGGCCGAGGACGCCATCGCCTCGCTCGGGCTGTCCGAGACACCCGGTTCGCTGCGGTCGCGGATCGGCGCCGGCCGCGTCGCGGACTCCACGCTGATCGACATCAGCGTCGTGGACACCTCGCCCGAGCGGGCGGCCCAGACCGTCAACGCCGTGGCCGCATCGTTCATCTCCATGATCGAGAAACTGGAGGCCGCGGCATCGGAGGATGGATCGGCCGACGTGGTCGTCCAGGTTGTCGCACCGGCCACGGTGCCGGGCGGGCCCTCCAGCCCCGGCCTGCCCGTCTACCTTGCGGTCGGGATCCTGCTCGGGATCGGGCTCGGTGTCGCGGCCGCTTTCGTGCGCAATGCGCTGGACACCTCGGTGACGTCGACGGCCCGGTTGCAGGCGATCACCGGGGCCCCGGCGATCGGCATCACCGCGCTGGACGCCGAGTCGAAGAACAGCCGGCTGGTCGTCGCGGACGGCGCGCAGTCCGCGGCGGCCGAGGCCTACCGGCACCTGCGGACCGGCCTGCAGTTCCTGCGGGTCGACGAGCCGTGCAAGGTCATCACCGTGACGAGCGCCGTCTCCGCGGAGGGCAAGACGACCACGGTCTGCAACCTCGCCCTCGCTCTCGCCGCCGCCGGATGCCGGGTGCTCGTCATCGAGGCGGACCTGCGCAGGCCCGGTGCCGCCGACCTGTTCCACCTGGACCGCACTGCGGGTCTGACCAGCGTCCTCGCCGGCCGCGCCGAACTCGCGACGGTGATCCAGCCGTGGGGTGGAGGGGTGCTCGACGTCCTGGCGTCGGGCCCGTTGCCGCCGAACCCGAGCGAGCTGCTGGCATCGCGGCGGATGGGAACGATCGTGCGCGAAGTGCGCGCGCAGTACGACTACGTCCTGATCGACACTCCACCCCTGTTGCCCGTCACCGATGCCGCCGTGCTGGGCCCGCTCACCGACGGTGCCGTCCTGGTCTGTCGGTACCGCACCACCAGCAGGGCTGATGTCGAGGCGGCCTGCGCGAGGCTGAGTGCGGTGTCCACTGACCTGCTCGGCGTCGTCCTCGCGGCCGTCCCAGGCATCAAGGACTCCGAGACGTCCTATGCCTCGTACGGTGCCGAGTTCGAGGTGGCCCCACTCCGGCCCGTCGCTCGCGATGTGCCCCCGCCGGAGGAGGAGACGGCGACTCCCCGTCACGTCCGCCACGTGCCGCCGCAGACACCGCCGCCGCCGCCGACACCGCCGACACCGCCGACACCGCCGACACCGCCACAGGTGTCGACACCGCCCCCGGTGCCGGCGCAGCGACCGAGGCAGGGAGTTCCGTCCGGACCGCTCCCGGTGCACCCGCCTGACGTGACACCCCCGGTCCCGCGGGTCGGCGGTGGTGACGCGCCGCGCCACGCGCGGCCTCAGCCCTCCGGCCCGCTGCCGTTCGCCCCGGTCTCCGGGCCGCTGGTGCCCGTCCCCGGCCGGAGGATTCCCACCAACGGCCGCCGCGTACCCCGTGGGACGGCTCCACCGCAGCGGTAGGTGCCGATCCGGCGGCGGGGCCCAGGAGTGACACGGCCCGGGATCCTCCAGCGGCGGGCAGGTCCGTCCACAACATCGATCGTGGGCTGCGACTGCCTCAGACCGCTCGGACGGTTCCCGAATCCCGAATCCGCGAAGCGATCGGCGTGGGATGCGCCGCGCGGGCCACCTCGTCGCGCAGCAGGCGGCCGAACTCGGCAGGGCTGAACCGTTGTGCGTGGCGGGTGATCGCGGAACTGCTGTAACGCGTCGGATCGAACCTGTGGAGCGCCCTCGTGAGCTGGTGCAGATCCGGCTCGTCCACGAACGTGCCGGTGAGGCCTTCGACACAACTGTCCAGGTATCCCCCTGCCCTCAACGCGATGCAGGGCTTCCCGAAGCCGAAGCCCTCCACGGGGGTGAGGCCGAAGTCCTCCTTGCTCATCGCGACGACCGCGGCGCAGTTCGCGTAGAGCCACCGCAACTGTGCGTCGGAGATGTCGGAGACCCCAACGATCCCCGGCGCGCCGTCTGCTGACGCGCCCCCCACGATGACCAGCCGGCGTCCGGCGGCGGTCGCGGCCGCGCACACCAGCTCGTTGTTCTTGTATCCGCGTCGGCGGCCGATGGTCAGGAAGTAACCCGGCTCGATCCCGGGGATCGGCTCGCGCGGTCCGTCCGGGAGCAACCCGGCCGGTGGGTGCACCACGGTTGCGGTGATGCCGTACGACTTCTCGATGCGCGCGGCTACCACCGTCGAGTTCGCGAGGTAGCGCGTGGCCGATCGGGCAGCGCGGCGGTCCCACGTGCGCAGCGGCGCGAGCAGGCGCGCAATCGCACGGCGGGCGGCGCGGGGGAGTGCGGCGAAGTAGTCGTCGGGCTGGTACAGCCAGCGCGCAGGGTTGTGGCAGTAGACGATCTTCGGACCTCGGGTGCGCAGACCGTGGGCCCAACCCGACGAACTCGCGAGCACGACGCCCGCAGGCGCCCGGCGAACCGTGATCATTCCGGCGAGGAGCGGGAAGGCTCGTCGCGGGTCACGCCGCAGGGGGGAGAGGCGGGAGAGCAGGCAGGGGCGCACATCGACGTCCTGGAAGCCGGCGAAGGTCGTCGATGGCTCGTAGAAGGTCGTGAGGAGCGGTGCTCCCGGGAACTGGCGTGCCATCTCCAGGGCGACCCGCTCCGCCCCGCCGCGTTGCGTGAGGTAGTCGTGCACCAAGATCACGGACGGCGGGCCGAATGCGGCCGGATGGCGGATCCGTTCGGCGGCCGGCACGGTCCGCTGAATCGGAACCTCGGGAGGTCCGGGGAGCGCAACCGCTGACGGGATCCCGTGCGGCCCGTGGGCGGCACGCTCGTATCGCCCAGACCCGGATGGGTTCGTCATCGCGCCGGGTGCGCGGGTGCCCAGGAGGGACGACTGACACGGATACCGACGTCCTGAATGATCACGGGGAGCGACCTCTACCTCAGGTTCTTAGTGCATTTGGGGGAGCCTGTGGCACGCCGCGACAGCAGGCTGGGGGAGCGAATCTGCACGCGGAGTACTTGTGTCTAGATTCGTTCAGTCGAACGTGGGTGTTACGGTCGCGCGCGACCGACCACCGGACTCCCGTCACCGCGGAGTGCACCGGCGGGTCGACGAGTCACCGTGTCGCAGGTCGACATGCCCGGCGCGGCCGGGTCGCGGTGTCGGCAGCCGTCAACGCCGGTCCACAGCATCCACAGACCGGCCCGACCACTCTCATGTTCAGCCCAGCGGCGTCGGGAAGTGGTCGGCCGTCACCAGCCCGCCGTCGCGGAACCCGAGCACCCAGGTGCTGCCCTTCTTCGACGGCACGTCGTCCGGGTCGATCCCCAGCCGGCGCGCCCCAGCCCGGCCCGCGGCGGCGGCCAGTTCACCCACCACGTCCGGGATCACGCCACCCTGGCTGCACACCGCGGTCACGCCCGCCGTGGCCGCCAGCTCCCGCAGTTGCGCGAGCCCGGCCGCGGGTTCGTCCCAGTAGTCGTCCTCCCCGAGCAGCGGCTCGAGTGTCACCTCCAGGCCCAGCCGGGACGCGGTGGGCCTCAAGGTGTCGACGCAGCGCAGCGGCGGCGCCGAGACCAGCCGCTCCGGCCGGAACAGCGGCAGCAGGTCGGCGAGCTGCTCGGCCTGCTCGTGGCCGGCCCCGGAGAGCGGGCGCAGGTCGTCGTCGCCGTCCCACCGCATGCGGTTGCCCGCCTTCGCGTGCCGCACCAGCAGGACGATCGACTCCGGCAGGCCCACGGCCGTGAAGCGCTTGAGCAGGTCGACGTCCCTGGAGTAGCTCAGGAGCTCGACCGCCTCGTCCGGGCCCAACCAGCGCAGCTCGTCGGTCTCGGCGCCCGGCGTGAAGTGGCCGTCGAGGGCCTGCGCGCTCCAGTAGCGCACCAGCTTGCGCCCGTCCGGGACGGTGTAGCGCACGTCGCTCACGACGTGGCCCAACCGGAGGGCGAACCCGGTCTCCTCGACGACCTCGCGGACGGCGGCCGCCGCCATCGTCTCCTCGGAGTCGAGCTTCCCCTTGGGGAACGACCAGTCGTCGTAGCGCGGCCGGTGCACCAGCGCCAGCTCGACCTTTGCGACACCGTCCACGGCATCCACAGTGTCCACAGCGGAGCCGCCGACGCCGTCCGTCCCCGCGGTGGGGCGCCAGAGCACGGCGCCCGCGGCGAGGACGTCCGCACCCACCGACGGGTCGCCGTCGAGCCCGTCGTACCGCACCTCGCTGCTCACGCCGACTGCACGCTCGTGTCGGCGGGCGGCGCGGCGTGCAGGGCCATCATCTCGGCCTGGTGGTCGCGCACCGGGGAGACCCCCGAGCCGGGGGCGGGGGAGGGCTCCCAGCCGCCGGACGCGTCGAGCGTCCAGCAGCGGGTCGCCGGGTCCAGTGCGGAGGCGAACACCTGGTCCAGCTTGGTCGCGAGCCGCTTGTCGGCGACCCGCAGCAGCGCCTCGACCCGGCGGTCCAGGTTGCGGTGCATCATGTCCGCGCTGCCGATCCAGTACTCCTGCGCGGCACCGAAGTGGAAGATCCGGCTGTGCTCGAGGAAGCGCCCGAGGATCGAGCGCACGTGGATGTTCTCGCTCAACCCCTCCCGGCCCGGGCGCAGCGCGCAGATGCCGCGCACCACCACGTCCACCGGGACACCCGCCTGCGACGCGCGGTACAGGGCGTCGATGACCTGCTCGTCCACCAGCGAGTTGACCTTGATCCGGACGCAGGCGCCCGCGTTGCCCTCGCGGTGGGCCTCGATCTCGTCCTCGATGCGGCGCACGATGCCGCGCCGCACCCCGTACGGCGCGACGAGCAGGCTGCGGTAGGACGTCTGGCGGGAGTAGCCGGTGAGCGAGTTGAACAGGTCCGTGAGGTCCGCGCCGATCGTCGCGTCCGCGGTGAGCACCCCGATGTCCTCGTAGAGCCGGGCCGTCTTGGGGTGGTAGTTGCCGGTGCCGACGTGGCAGTAGCGGCGGATCGTCGACCCCTCCTGGCGCACCACCAGCGACGTCTTGCAGTGCGTCTTGAGGCCCACGAGCCCGTAGACGACGTGGACGCCCGCCTTCTCCAGCTCGCGCGCCCAGCGGATGTTGGCCTGCTCGTCGAACCGGGCCTTGAGCTCCACCAGGGCCACCACCTGCTTGCCCGCCGCAGCGGCCTCCACCAGGGCGTCCACGATGGGAGAGTCGCCGGACGTGCGGTAGAGCGTCTGCTTGATCGCCAGCACGTTCGGGTCCGCCGCGGCCTGCTCGATGAAGCGCTGCACGCTCGTGGAGAACGAGTCGTACGGGTGGTGGACGAGGACGTCGCCACCTTCCCGCAGCGTGGCGAAGATGCTGCGCGGGGTCTCCTTGTCCGCGAACGCCGGGTGGGTCGCGGGGACGAACGGCTCGTCCTTCAGGTCGGGCCGGTCCACGCCGTGGACCTGCCACAGCGCCGTGAGGTCGAGCAGCCCCGGCACGGTGACGACGTCGTGCGGGTCGACGTCCAGCTCCCGCAGCAGCAGCTCCAGGACGTGCTCGCTCATCGTGTCGGTGACCTCGAGGCGCACCGGCGGGCCGAAGCGCCGCCGCGCGAGCTCGCGCTCCAGGGACTGCAGGAGGTCCTCGTCGCGGTCCTCCTCGACCTCCAGGTCCGCGTTGCGCGTGACCCGGAAGGCGTGCACCTCCGCGACCTCCATCCCGGTGAAGAGATCCCCGAGGTGCGCGGCGATGAGGTCCTCGACCGGCAGGAAGGTGACCGTGCCGTTCTCGGCCTCCGAGCGCACCTGCACCAGCCGCGGGACGTTGTTGGGCACCTTGACCCGCGCGAACCGTTCGGTGTGGCCCTCCGGGTCGCGCACCGTGACGGCCAGGTTCAGCGACAGCCCCGAGATGTAGGGGAACGGGTGTGCCGGATCGACCGCCAGCGGCGTGAGCACCGGGTAGACCTGCGCGGAGAAGTAGTCCGACAGCTGCAGGCGCTGGTGCACCGACAGATCGGACCAGCGCAGGATGCGGATCCCCCGGTCCGCGAGCTCGGGCCGCACCTCGTCGAGGAACACCCGCGCGTGCGCCACCGCGATCGCCTGCGTGCGTGCCGCGATCCGGGCCAGCTGCTCGCGCGGGGTGAGGCCGTCCGCGCTGCGCACCGCGAGCCCCGTCTCGTCGCGGCGCTTCAGGCCCGCCACGCGCACCATGTAGAACTCGTCGAGGTTCGACGCGAAGATCGCCAGGAACTTGGCGCGCTCCAGCAGCGGTTGGCTCGGGTCCTCGGCCAGCGCGAGGACGCGGGCGTTGAAGTCCAGCCAGGAGAGCTCGCGGTTGAGGTAGCGGTCCTCGGGCAGGCCCGCGGGGGCGGGCGAGAGGGTCCGCGCGGGCGGGTTCACCGGAACGGCGGCCTCGGGAACGGAGAGTCCCGCGGGCGCCCCGCCGTTCGCCGGCGCCAACGGGCCGATCTCCGTGGGCACCGCCGCCGGCCCCGGCGCCGTGCCGGCGGAGGCGTGCGACACGCGGCCGCCCAGCCCGCGCGGGATGCCGTCCACACCGGTGCCCGCGACGTCGGTCATCCGCCAGGTCGGTCCCGTGCGCCGGACAGCCGGGCGCGGGAACCGGCGTGGTGCAGGCATCCGGTGCACCCGCCCGATCGGATCCGTTCCGCCCCCGTTCGCCCAGCCGGCCACGTCGTCACCCACAGGGTGATTCTCGCGCACCAGGGCCCGGAGAGTGCGCATCGCCGGTCGACATCCGGGTGAACAATGATGATCAAGTATCGGGGCTACGTCCCCGCACAGGGTGTCAGCACGGCCCTGGTGTGCGGGCCCAACCCGATGTCGGCGGCCGCGCGAAGATCCTCGCCGGTGTCCACGTCGCGGCGCAGCCCCGGCCACGGGCCCGTGAGCGCCACCGCGCCCGAGCCGCGGTGGCGCCGCGCGGACTCCCGGCCGAAGCGCGGCGCGATCGGCGCGCCGGGGGCCGCCAGCAGCAACGTCGTCCCGGTGCCTGCCGCGTCCGGGACGAACGCCCGCGCCGCCCCCGCGGCGAACGCGGCGAGCGCCGCGGCGAGGGCGGCGTCCAGCTCGGCCGCGCTGAGGGCGGGCAGGTCGGCCTGCAGCGCGCCCACGACCCCCGCCCCGTCCCGGCGCAGCAACCGGGTGCCGTGGCTCAGCGCCGCGTTCAGCCCCGGCTTCGGACCGTCCGGCTCGACGGCCACCCCGCGCTCGACGAGCCCCGCCGCGACGTCCGGGTCCGTGCTCATCACCAGCACCCGCCCCACCAACCGCGCCGCACCCGCCGCGGAGATCGTGTCCAGGGCGAGCGCGAGCGCGAGCCTGCCGTGCGCGACCGGGTCCTCGCCCGCGGCACCGCGCAGGCGCGACTTGGCCGCCCACAGCGGCTTCACCGGCACGACGAGCTGGACCTGCGCGCCGTCCGGGCCGGGCCCTCCCACAGCGCCATCTTCGCACCCGGTGTGATCCCCCGACCCGGAGGTGGACCGCCGGCGGCGGGGCGGGAAGACTCTCGCGGAGATCGGCGGGCGGGGAGGTCGGCAGGATGGCGCGCGAGAAGGGTGGGCCGTGGGTCGCGGGGGCGGCGGTGGTCTTCTACCCGCTGGGCCTGCTGTGCGGGCGCGAACGCTACGAGGGCGGTGAGCACATCCCGGAGTCGGGCGGGGTGCTCGTCGTCGCCAATCACATCTCCCACCTCGACCCCGTGTACACCGCCCTGCACGTGCACCGCGCCGGCCGGGTCCCGCGCTTCCTCGCCAAGCACGTGCTCTGGAAGGTGCCGGTGCTGGGCACGGTCCTGCGGGCCACCGAGCAGATCCCGGTCTACCGGGACTCGGCGGACGCCCAGGAGAGCCTGCGTGCGGGCACCGGCGCCCTGGACGCCGGCAAGGCCGTCGTGATCTATCCGGAGGGCACGATCACACGGGATCCGGACGGCTGGCCGATGCTCTCGCGCACCGGTGTCGCCCGCCTGGCGCTGTCCACGGGGGTTCCCGTCGTGCCGACCGTGCACTGGGGCACCCGGGAGGTCCTGGACGGCTACAACAAGAAGTTCCGCCCGTTGCCGCGCACGACCGTGACCGTCCGCAGCGGGCCGCCGGTGGATCTCTCGCCCTACCGGGGCAGGACGGCGGACGCGGCGCTGCTGCGCGAAGTCACGGACCTGATCATGTCGCGGGTGCGCGACCTGCTCGCCGACGTCCGTGGCGAGACGGCACCGGCCGAGTTCTTCCGCCGCGGGGCCGGCCGGTGACGGCCGGGACACCGCGTGGCGTCGGCCGCGTCGCCGTCCTGGGTGCCGGGTCGTGGGGCACGGCGTTCGCGAAGGTGCTCGCCGACGCCGGCCGCGACGTCGTCCTGTGGGCGCGGCGCGCCGAGATCGCGGCGGAGATCACCCACGGCCACCGCAACGACGGCTACCTGCCCGGCATCCGGCTGCCCGAGGCGCTCACCGCCACCACGATCGCCGCGGCGGCGCTGGACGGCGCGGACGTCGTCGCGCTCGCGGTGCCGTCGCAGACCCTGCGTGCGAACCTCGCGCACTGGCGCGACCTGCTGCCCCGCGACGCCACCCTGGTGAGCCTGGCGAAGGGCGTGGAGCTGGGCACCCTCAAGCGGATGAGCGAGGTCGTCTGCGAGGTCGCGCGGGTGCCGGCGTCGCAGGTCGCGGTCGTGTCGGGGCCCAACCTGGCCCGGGAGATCGCCGCGGGCGAGCCCACCGCCACCGTCATCGCCTGCACCGACCACGACCGCGCCATCGCACTCCAGCACGCCTGCACCACCGGCTACTTCCGCTCCTACACCCACACCGACGTCGTCGGCTGCGAGATGGGTGGCGCCGGGAAGAACGTCATCGCGCTGGCCTGCGGGATCGCGGCGGGGATGGGGTTCGGCGACAACACCCGCGCCTCGCTGATCACCAGGGGACTCGCCGAGACCTCGCGGCTCGGCGTCGCCCTCGGCGCGGACCCGCTCACCTTCGCGGGGCTCGCCGGGCTCGGCGACCTCGTCGCCACCTGCTCGTCGCCCCTGTCGCGCAACCGCACGTTCGGCGAGCGCCTGGGTCGCGGCGAGTCCCTCGCGCAGGCCGAGGCGGCGAACCACGGGCAGGTCGCGGAGGGCGTGAAGTCGTGCCTGTCGATCTGCGAGCTCGGTGCGCGCCACGGCGTGGACCTGCCCATCGCGGACGCCGTCCGGCGTGTCTGCCACGAGGGCCTCTCCGCCCAGGCCATGGCGAAGGAGCTGATCAGCCGCGCGCCCCGGCCCGAGCGGGCGGGTCTGGTGTGAGGGGCGACGGCACCCGCTGCGTCCTCGGCGGGCACCCCGCTCCCGCGACCGGGCAGCCCGTGCACGCCGGGCCGGTGCTCTCCACCGGCTTCCACCTCGGCGCGCCGACCGAGCCGTTGCCCACCGACTACTACGGCCGCGCGGGCAACCCCACCTGGCGGGCCCTCGAGGCGGCGATCGGCGACCTCGACGGCGGCGAGTGCGTCGCCTTCTCGTCCGGGATGGCCGCGCTCGGCGCCGTCCTGCGCCTCGGTGCGCCGGCCGGGGCCGTCGTCCTGCCCTCGGACGGCTACCACCTCACCCGGGTCCTGGCCCGCGACGAGCTGGCGCCGCACGGCGTCGACGTCCGCGAGGCGCCCACGGCAGGCCCGTGGCCCGACGGGCTGCTGGACGGCGCCGCGCTCGTGCTGGTCGAGACGCCGTCCAACCCCGGGCTGGACGTGCGCGACCTGCGGGCCACCGCCACTCAGGTGCACGCGGCGGGGGCGCTCCTCGCGGTCGACAACACCACCGCCACCCCGCTCGGGCAGCGGCCGCTGGAGCTCGGTGCGGATCTCGCCGTCGAGCGACACCAAGGCCGTCTCCGGGCACGGCGACGTCGTCGCGGGCCACGTCTCCGCGCGCGACCCGGTGCTCGCGGAGCGGTTGCGGACCGCCCGCACCCGGGGCGGAGCCGTCCCCGGAGCGGTGGAGGCGTGGCTCGCGCTGCGCGGCCTCGCCACCCTGGACCTGCGCCTGGAGCGGCAGGCCCGCAACGCCCGCGCCGTCGCCGAGCTGGCGCTCGCCCACCCTGCGGCGGCGGACGTCCGGTGGCCCGGCCTGCCCGGCGATCCGGCGCACGCCGTCGCCGCCGCGCAGATGCGCCGCTGGAACGGGGTCCTGCGGTTCACGCTGGCGGACGAGGCCGCCGTCGCGGCGTTCCTGGGGGCCTGCGACCTGGTCGTCTCCGCCACGAGCTTCGGCGGGCCGCGCTCCAACGCCGACCGCCGCGGCCGCTGGGGCGACGACGCCGCACCCGGCCTGCTGCGATTCTCCGCAGGCCTGGAGGACACCGCCGACCTGGTCGCCGACGTCCGCGCGGGCCTCGACGCGGCACTCGGTGCCGGCCGGGGTGCCGACCCCCGACACACCGGTGTGTGATGCGATGGGGAGTGCGGTGCAGACCACTTCTGTGGTCTGCTGTGCGCGGGAGGTGGTCGCGTGCCCGAACGACAACCCGACCCCACCGGTGCCGACCCCGATCCAGGGGAGGCGCCGGGGATCGCGCCGAGCCCGGGTGCGGTCCCGACGGGGTCAAGGGTCCTGTTGCTCAACGCGACCTTCGAGCCGCTGACGGTCGTCACCGCGAAGCGCGCCGTCGTGCTCATGCTCACCGGCAAGGCCGAGTGCATCGAGGCATCGCTGGAGAGTGCGTTCCACTCCGAGTCGCTCACCGTCCCCGCCCCGTCGGTGATGCGCCTGTCCCGCTACGTGCGCGTGCCCTACCGCGCGAGCGTCCCCATGACCCGCGCCGGCGTGCTGCGCCGTGACGGCCGCCGCTGCGCCTACTGCGGCAAGCGCGCCGACACCATCGACCACGTGATCCCCCGCAGCCGCGGCGGCACGCACAGCTGGGAGAACTGCGTCGCGGCGTGCCGGGTGTGCAACTCCAGGAAGGCGGACCGGCTGCTCGGCGAGCTCGGCTGGACGCTCGACACACCGCCCCGCGCGCCGAACCGCGCTGCCGGCGGGATCATGGTGCTGGCGGTGGAGCCGCTGCCGGCGTGGGAGCCCTGGTTGGCCGCGGCCGCCTGATCGCCCTCCCTGGCCCCTGGTTCACTCGATCGGTCCACATTCCTGCGCTCCGCGTGCGTCGAGGCAACGCCGGTCACCGCCCCCTCGTTGTGCCGATCGGGGGGCTCGGCAGGGACAGACGCTCACCGTGCGATGCGCTCGACGGCGTTGTCGCCTGCCGGGGCGGCGTGCTGCCGGGCGGGATCTGTAACGGCGAACGCTCCCCGTCGACAGTCGGAACGGGCGATAGCATCCGCCGTCGCTCGCAGGAGGGGGACGAGCAATGGTCTTCGACGCCGGCACCGGCCGCATCCGCCGCCGGGCGGCAACGCCCGCGGCGACGGCGCTGCCGCGGGCGCCGGAGGGCGTCGCGTTCGCAGCCTGGTCGGCGGCGTTCGCGCTCGGGACGCTCATCCACGCCTGGCAGGGCACCCAGGCCGCGGTCGTCAGCGGGCCCGTCGGCGTGCTCACCGCCGTGGCCGCCGTCGCCGTGCTGCTGCGGCCCACCGCGCCCGGGCGCCTGATGCTGCTGCTGGCCGCGCTGCTCGTCGAGATCGTCGCGGACCTGCCGGACCTGGTCAACCACCTCGTGGTCGTCGGTGTCCTCGGCGTCACGCTGATCCCGTGGTGGCTGGTGCTGCGCCTGCGCAGCCCGGAGATCGCGCAGGACCCGGCCGAGCTGTACGCGCGGGTGGGGCCCTACCTGCGGCTCGCGTTCATCACCACCTTCGCGTTCGCCGCGCTCGCCAAGCTCAACACCGGCTTCCTCGACGTGGCCGGCACGTGCGCGGTGTGGATCCTCGAGTCGATCCCGCTCGTGCACCTGCCCGCGGTGCTGCACGCCCCGGCGATCTACGGGACGATCGCGCTCGAGCTCTCCATCCCCCTCCTGCTGCTGTTCCACCGCACGCGCCCGGCCGCGATCGTGCTCGGGTTCGGGTTCCACCTGGTCTCGGCGTTCGCCGGGCACGCCTCCTTCTCCGGGTTCGCCTGGTCGTTCTACCTGCTGTTCCTGCCGCCTGCGATGATCGCGGCGGCCACGCAGCGCGCCCGGGCGGCACTGCCGGACGCGGTCGTGCGCGGGTGGGTGCGCCGGCAGGCGCGTACCGCCTCCACCCTCGTGGTGGTCGCGGTCGCCTGGGCCGCAGGCACGCTGGCCATCGCGGCGCTGCCCGCCGGATTGCAGTGGCGGGCCCACTGGATGACGGCCGCGGTCGTGTGCACGGCCTGGATGGGCGTCTGCGGGTGGCTTCTGTGGACGCTGCGCCGCGAGTGGCTGCCCGCACCCGGTCCGAAGGCTTCTCTGCGCGTCACGCAGCCGCTGATGCTGCTGGGCGTCGGGCTGCTCGTGCTCACCGCGCTCATGCCCTACGTAGGCCTGAAGACGCGCGCCGCGCTCACCATGTTCTCCAACGTGCGCACCGAGCCCGGCCAGTGGAACCACCTCGTCCTGCCCGAGGCGATGCGCGTGTTCGACTGGCAGGACGGCGTCGTGGAGTTCCTCGGCTCGGACGAACCCGAGCTCGACGCCGCCGTCGAGGACTACTCCAGGGACCGCAGGCTCCCGCTGCTGGAGGTCCGTCGCCTGGTCGAGGCCCACCCGGGCGCGGACGTCCGGTACCGCATCGACGGCGTCGAGCGGCTGGCCTCGCCCGTGTCGGCCGATCCCGTGATCGGCGTGCCGCTCTCGCCCGAGCAGGAGTGGTTCGGGGCGATGCGGCCCTACACCGACGGCCCCCGCTGTCAGCACTGATCCTGGGACTGATCCTGGGACTGATCCAGGGACTGATCTACCGGAACTGATCTACCGGAGTGGTAAGGAGCACCGATGGACCTCGTTGTCGATCGCAGGCGGGACATCGCCGGCGTAGGCGGCACCGCGTTCGCGGGCGTCGCGTACGCCGTGTTCGCGGTGGCCTTCGCGATCGGGACCCTGGTCCACGAGTTCCAGAGCACGGCGCTGTGGTGGGTCGCCATCCCGATCGCCGTCGTCGCGTTCGCGGTGATCCTGCGGCCGACGAAGCCGGCCCTGCTGGTCACGCTCCTTGCCCTGCTCGGCCTGGAGTGCTTCACCGCCCTGCCGGACCCGATCAACCACCAGATCCTCATGGGGATCCTCGGGCTGACGCTCGGCCCGTGGTGGGTGTGGACGCGGCTGCGCCACCCGGAGATCGCGAACGACCCCGCGGCGATGTGGGTGCGCGTCACGCCCTACCTGCGGGTGTCGTTCATCGTGCTGTGGGCGTCGGCCGCGATCGCCAAGCTCAACACCGGCTTCACCGACGTCGCCGCCACCTGCTCGGTCTGGATCCTCCAGTCGATCCCGTTCGTGACGGTCCCGACGCCGCTGCACCCGGCGGTGATCTACGGGACGATGGCGCTGGAGCTGTCGATCCCGACCATGCTGCTGTTCCACCGCACCAGGCCCTTCGCCATCGTGCTGGCGTTCGGGTTCCACCTCGTGTCCTGCTTCGCCGGGCACTCCTCGTTCTCCGGGTTCGCCTGGTCGATGTACATCCTGTTCCTGCCGCCCGCCGTGCTCGCCCGCGGCGTCGTGCTCGCCCGCCGCTCGGTGCCGGAGCGGATGCGCGGGGCGGTGGCGGCGGCGATCGCCCGCCCGGTGCTCACGGTCGCCGTGCTCGCCGCGGTGTGGGTGCTCGGCCGCTACGTCGCGATCGGGATGCTGCCCGCCTCGCTGCGTGGCGGGGCCCGGCACTGGGGCGCCCTGCTGCTCTGTGTGACGTTCATGCTCGCATCGGGATGGCTGCTGCTGCGGCTGCGCCCGCACTGGCTGCCCGCCCCCCGCGCGCCCAGGGCGAGCCTGCGCGTCACGAGCGTGGTCATGATCCTCGGCATCGGCCTGGTCGCCTTCACGGCTGCCATGCCCTACGTGGGCCTCAAGACACGGGCCGCGTTCACGATGTTCTCCAACGTGCGCACCGAGCCGGGGCACTGGAACCACCTGCTCATCCCCGAGTCGGTGCGGGTCTTCGACTGGCAGGACGGGGAGGTGCACTTCATCTCCACCGACGACCCTGTGCTGGATCGCAAGATCAAGGCGCTCGACGCCGAGGACACCGTCCTGCTCGGCGCCCGTCGGATCGCCGACGAATTCCCGGACGCCACCGTCCACTACACGCTGGACGGGGTCGAGCGGGTCGCGGCGCCGGTGTCGTCGGACCCGGTCCTGGGGTTGCCACTCTCGCCGGCACAGGAGTACTTCGGCGCGCTGCGTCCCTTCGTGGAGGGCGGCACCTGCCAACACTGAGCGTGCCCGTACCGTGACGGGCGCACGCACGACGGGTCGAGACACGACAGGGGATGATGAGGCGTGACCGGTACGTCGACCGCGGCGGAGTCGGGTGCAGGCACGGGATCGGCGAAGCCGCAGTCCGCGGATCTGCACCCGGGGCCCGGCTTCCGGATCCGCCTGGACTTCCCGCGCATGGACGCCGAGACGGTGCAGGGGTTCGCGGAGTTCGGCACCCCGGACATCTCGGACCTGCTCAACCGGCTCTACGCGATCGACCCGGACATCGCCCTGCTCACCGGCGGCCCCGTCGTCGGCCTCGCGTGCACCGTGCGCACCTACCCCGGCGACAACCTGATGGTGCACAAGGTGCTCGACGTGGCCCGCCCCGGCGACGTCGTCGTGATCAACGCGGGGGTGGGGCGCTCCAACGCCGTGCTCGGCGACATCATCTCCACGAAGGCCCGCCACCGCGGGATCGCCGGGTTCGTCATCGACGGCCTGATCCGGGACCTGCCGGACCTGCGGCCGCTGGACTTCCCCGTCTACGCCCGCGGCACCACCCCGATGGGGCCGCTGCACCGCGGGCCCGGTGAGATCAACTACCCGGTCGCCTGCGGTGGCGTCGTCGTGAACCCGGGCGATGTGGTCGTCGCGGACGAGGCCGGCGTCGTCGTCGTGCCGCAGGGGATCGCGAAGGACCTCCTGGAACGCCTGCGGTCCAAGGCCGAGTCGGGTCAGGCCTATGTCGAGGCCGTCCAGCGGGGTGAGTTCTCCAACGCCTGGGTCGACGTGCAGCTCGCCGCCCAGGGCTGCCCCGTCGAGCCCTACGGCGACGGCGCCGAGTGACCGTTCACGACCGGAAAGCCACGACAGGACACATGCCCACCACCACCGGCGCCGCGGTGCGGCTGCGCGCCGCGGCCGACCTCACCCGGGGGATCGTCCGCCAGCGTGTCTCGACGATCCGGCGTACCGAGCGCCAGCAGCAGAACGCCTACTACCGCTCGCTGTGGCACGAGGTGGCCGCGGGCCTCGGCGCCGACGTCCGTCCGGTCGAGAACGGCTACCTGGAGGTCACCCTCGGCGCGCTCACCACCCGGGTGCGCAACACCCACTGCGCGATCGACGGCCGCGAGGTCCTGCAGCGCGCGGGCGACAAGATCCTGGTGCACCGACTCCTGGGGGAGGCGGGCCTCGCCGCGCCCGAGCACGAGACCTTCACCCTCGCCACGTTCGACGGGGCTCTCCGGTTCCTCGCCGCCTCGCCGGGGGACTGCGTGGTGAAGCCGGGCCAGGACAGCTCGGCGGGCAGCGGCGTCACCACCCTCGTGCGCACGCCGCGCGACCTCGTGCGCGCCGCCGCCGAGGCCGCACAGGTGGGTGCCCGCTCCAGCCGGCGCGCCCGCAGCGCCGGGCGCGTCAAGCGGATCACCGCCACCTACGCGCAGCTCGCGGACGTGCCCCTGCTGATCGAGCGGCAGGTCCAGGGCGGCAACTACCGGCTGCTGTTCCTCGACGGCGAGCTCGTGGACGCGATCCGGCGCGGCGTGCCGAGTGTCGTCGGGGACGGCGAGTCCACCGTCGAGCAGCTGATGGAGAAGGTCAACGCGGACCGCCTCCGCGCCGGCGGGGTGATCGGCCAGTCCCTGGTGAAGTACGACCTGGACTCCGAGCGCACGCTGGCCGACCAGGGGCTCGCGGCGTCGTCCGTGCCTGCGGTCGGGCGGATCGTGCGGATCAAGACCACGATCAACGCCTCGGCGGCCGACACCAACGCCCCGGCGCGGGACGAGCTGTGCGCCGCGATCGTGGCCGAGGCCGCCCAGGCCGCGGCGCTGGTCGGCGTCCGCTGGGCAGGCGTGGACGTGCTGACCCCGGATCCGTCCGTGCCGCTCGCCGAGGGTGGCGGCCGGGTCCTGGAGGTCAACACCACTCCCGGGCTCGCCATGCACTACCACGGCAAGCCGGGCCAGGTGGACGTCGCCCGGGAGCTCCTCGTGCGGCTCGCGGCGCAGGCGGAGATCAACGCCTGAGCCGGCCCCGGGGCGGATCCGGGGTTCGGCCAAGGCAAAGGATCAGTAACGACGCTCGCCGTCGCTGCGATGAGGGAGTAACCCGAACGGGGGCTCCCGATGACACACACCGTTACCAGAACCGGCCGGCACCGGCTGGTTCCGCGTACGCAGCGGCCGCCGGGTAGTGCGTTCCACGGCGTCGCGTTCGCGGTCTTCGCCGTCGCGCTCGCGATCGGCGCGCTCGTTCACGAGTGGAACAGCACGTTCCCCACGTGGGTGGCGGTGCCGGTCGTGGTGGCGGCGTTCGCCGTCCTCGTCCGGCCGGCGTCGCCCGCCCGGCTCGTCCTGCTGCTCGGGACGCTCCTCGTCGAGTGCCTCTCGCGGCTGCCCAACCCCGTCAACCACCAGGTCCTCGTCGGCATCCTCGGCGCCACGCTCGGCGCCTGGTGGATCGGGCTGCGGATCCGCTCCCCGCACATCGCGCGCGACCCGGCCGTCCTCTACGGGCGGATCGCGCCCTACCTGCGCGTGGCGTTCATCCTCACGTGGGCGTTCGCCGCGTTCGCGAAGCTCAACAGCGGCTTCACCGACGTCGTGACCTCGTGCGCGGTCTGGATCCTCGAGTCCGTCCCCGCGATCGTCGTGCCACAGATGCTCGCCCCGGCCGCGGTCTGGGGCACGATCGCACTGGAGCTCGCGATCCCGGTGCTGCTGCTGTTCCACCGCACCCGCCCGTACGCGATCGTGCTGGCGTTCGGGTTCCACGCCGTGTCGGCCTTCGCGGGGCACTCCTGGTTCTCCGGGTTCGCGTGGGCCTTCTATGTGCTGTTCCTGCCGCCCGTGGTGCTCGCCCGCGGTGTCGTCACGGCCCGGCGGATGCTCCCGACGCCGCTCCTGGACGGCATCTCCGCGGCCGCCGCCCGGCCGATGCTCGCCCCGATCCTGGCCGGGGCCGCCTGGGTCGCGGTGCGCTACGGGCTGGCCCCGGTCCTGCCCGGCTCCCTCGCGGCGGCCCGCCAGTGGGGCGCCGTGCTGCTATGCGTGGGCTGGATGGCCTTCACCGGGGTGGTGCTCCTGCGCCTGCGGAGTCACTGGATCCCCGCCCCGGGGCCACGCGCGCGGTTGCGCGTCCGCAGTGTGGTCATGTGGCTCGGCATCGCGGTCCTCGTGGTCAACGCGGCCATGCCCTACCTCGGCGTCAAGAGCCGGGCGGCGTTCACGATGTTCTCCAACCTGCGCACGGAGCCCGGCCACTGGAACCACCTGATCGTCCCCGAACAGGTGCGGGTGTTCGGCTGGCTCGACGGCGGCGACGTCGCGTTCCTCGCCACGGACGACCCGGCCATGGAGGTCGCCATCGTCGAGAACGGTGCCGGCCACGTCGTCCTGCTCGGGGCGCGGCGGATCGCGCAGGAGTTCCCGGACGCCACGGTCCGCTACACGCTCGACGGCGTCGTGCGGGTCGCCTCGCCGGTGTCCGCCGATCCCGTGCTGGGCCGTCCGCTGACCTTCGCCGAGGAGTGGTACGGCGCTGCGCGGCCCTATCCGAGCGGGAGCACCTGCCAGCACTGACCGTGATGGTGGTCGATACCATCGGCCACCGTGAACACCGAGGCCCGCCGATGACCACACCGTCGCGCCCCCCGGTGATCGTCGCCGGGGGTGCGGCCAACGCGGTGTTCATCGCGCGCAGTCTCGGTGCCCTCGGCGTGCGGGTGTACGGCCTCGGTGTGCACATGGCCGCGGCGGCCTCCCGGTTCCTGACGTCGCTTCGGGTGCCCGAGCACGGCGAGCCCGAGGAGCGCTGGGCGGAGTTCCTGCTGGGCCCGCGGGCGGCGGGCCTGCACGGCGCCGTCCTGCTCGCCGGCAGCGACGTCGGCATCACCGTGATCGCCCGGCACCGCGCCGAGCTGGGCGAGCGCTACGGCCTCGACATCTCCGACGTCGACGCGCAGCTGTCCCTGCTCGACAAGCTCTCGACCTACCGCCACGCCACCGCCGCGGACGTTCCCACGCCCCGCTACTGGACGGTGGACGACCCGGCGGACCTGGAACGGCAGCGCGCCGAGTACGTCTACCCGCTCATCGTCAAGCCGCTGCTGTCGCACCGGTACCAGGCGAAGCTCCCGGCGTGGGGCAAGTTCCGGGTGGCGCAGGACTGGGCGGAGCTGCGCCGGGTCCACCGGGAGGTCACGGAGGCGGGCCTCGCCGTGATGCTCACCGAGCGCATCCCCGGCCCGGACACGCTGCTGTGCAGCTACAACACCTACCTGGACGCGTCGGGCAGCCCGATGTTCGACTTCACCAAGCGCACGCTGCGTCGCTACCCACCCGGGATGGGCCTGGGCAGCCACCACCTCTCTGACTGGAACCCCGAGGTCAAGGAGGTGGCACTGCGGCTGTTCAAGCACGTCGGGCTCGTCGGCGTGGCCAACGCCGAGTTCAAGCGCGACGTCCGCGACGGCGGGCTCAAGCTGATCGAGTCCAACGCCCGCTTCACCGACGCCGCAGCGCTGTGGGGCGCCGCCGGGTTCGACATGGCCCGCCACGTCTACTTCCAGGTGCTCGGGGAGCCCTACCCGCTGCCCGCCACGTACGAGCCGGGGCAGCGCATGGTCTATCCCTTCAACGACTGGCGCTCGTACCGCATCCTGCGCGCCCGCGGCGAACTCACGCTGGGCGAGTGGCTGCGGGACATGGCGCACCCCCAGGTCTGGCCGTTCTTCCGCTGGGACGACCCGGGTCCCGCCTTCGCGAAGGCCCGTTCCCGGGTGGCGCCCTTCCTGCGGGCGCACTTCCGGCGCTGAGCGCCCCGGCCGACCGCGCCCAGAACCCGGCAGCTCAGAACCGGCAGCTCAGAACTGGCAGGTCGGCTCCAGGGGCACCCGCCGCCACCGCCCCAGCAGGTCCGTCAACGGGGACACGCCGCCGCCGAGCACGTGGTCCTCACCCAGCCGCAGGGCGAAGCGGCGCACGCCGTCCAGCTCGTAGTACACCGACGCGTCCTGGTCGTACGCGGCGAGCATGCGGCGGGCGTCGGGCAGCACCAGCAGGTTGTCGCTGTTGCGCTCGGCCAGGCCGGCGAGCCGGTCGTCGCCGTCGACGGCGATCAGCCGCACCAGGTGGTCCTGGCTGCCGAACACGCGCATCGCCTCGGGCAGCACGAGGTGGTTCCAGTGCCCGGCCTCCGTGCGCAGGTTGCCGTACTGGGAGAACGACCAGTCCGTCTTCAGGCCGATGTAGGGGCTGAGCGAGTTCGCCACCATGAGGGCCAGGGCGCAGACGAGCACGCCGTCGCGCAGCCGGAGCGCGTGGGCGTCGCCCGGTCCCGGCCGCAGCCGCACGAGCAGCGTCGCCCACAGCCCGATCCAGGCCACGACGATCGCGATGGCGCTCCAGCGGCTCAGCCGCACGGCGATCTCGTAGGGCATGGCCTCGTTCACCGTCAGCCCGGCGATCCACACCGCGGCGAGCCCGGCCAGCGCCCATCGGGAGCGGGCGAGGGTGCGCAGCCGCGGCGTGGTGAGCGTGCGGCCCGTCTCCCGGAGCCGGGCGCCCGCCGCCGACAGGGTGGCGGCGGGCAGGAAGAGCAGCACGAACGCGAACATCAGCGCCGCGTTGGCGGGGTTGCCGCCCAGCGCGACGAGGGCGTACCAGGCGGCGGCGAGCGCGACGCCCGCCGTGCGCGTGCGGGGGAAGATCAGCATGAGCGGGATGGCGAACTCGGCCAGCAGCTGGGTGATCGCGAGCGGGCCGTACAGGTCCTCGCCGATGTGCAGCAGCGGCAGCTCCTCCAGCACGTGCGGCGCGCAGGAGCCGACCGAGGACAGGAACCCCGTGTTGAGCTTGGAGATCGCGTCGGAGAACCACGCGAGCAGCAGCCCCCAGCGCAGGAACGGCAGCACCCGCGCCACGATCTCGGCGTGGTCCGGCATGGCCCGCTCCCGCAGCAGGCGCAACGCGAACCAGCCGCTGAGCGCCACCGCGGACAGGTGCAGCAGCAGCCCGGCGCTGTACGGGTTGGGCAGGAGCGACCCGAACTCGACGGCCAGCACGGCGCACAGCAGCGCGAGCCGCCACACCGCGCCCGGGCGCAGCAGCACGAAGCAGGCGAGGACGCCGCTCAGGGTCTGCACCGAGATCACCGGCATGACGACCTGCCACTCGAACACCACCACGCCGACGGCGAAGGCCACGACCCAGGTGGAGTAGGTGGAGCGCAGCTGCGGGTCGGACACCTGCGCGGCGGCGGCGAGCATCCGGCGTCGGGGAGCGGCGTGGCGGGCCATGACGGGTCCTTTCGCGGACCCGTCCGGTGGGTCCGGGGCAGAGCGCGGGGGATCGCTCAGGGACGGGCTCAGAACTGGCAGGTGGGGGCGAGCGGGACGCGGCGGAAGCGGCCGACGAGGTCGGTGAACCAGTCCACGCCGCCACCGAGGTTGGGGTCCTTGCCGAGCCTGTCGGTGTGGTGCATCACGCCGTCGAGCTCGTAGTCGAGGGTCGCGTAGGGGTAGGGGGCCAGCAGGCGCTTCGCGTCCAGCAGCACGAACTGACTGCCCGCGTTGGCGTCGACGAGCTTGAGCAGCTCGTGGTCGCCCGTCGCGTGCACCAGGCGGACCAGGTGGTCCTGGGCGTCGACGATGCGGACGGCCTCCGGGATCACGAGGTGGTTCCAGTGCCCGGCCTCGGTGCGCAGGTTGCCGTACTGGCTGAACGAGCCGTCCGTCTTGTAGCCCAGGTACGGGCTCGCGATGTTCAGCAGGATCACGCCGAGCGCGGCGATCAGGACGCCGTCGCGGACCCGCAGCGAGGTGGAGCGGTCCCCGCCGGTGAGCCACTGGCGGTGCTGGGCCAGCAGCAGGTAGATCCACAGGCCGAGCCACGCGGCCGTCATCAGGATCGCCGACCACCGGCTCAGGCGGACCGACAGCTCGAAGGGCAGCAGCGCGGCGACGGTCAGGCCGGCGAGCCAGACCGCGGCGAGGATCGCGGGCGCCCACGGCGAGTCCGCGAGGGCGCGCAGCGGCCCGCGGCCCAGCCGCCTGCCCATCAGCCGCATCCGCGCGCCGGCCGCGACCAGCACCGCAGGCGGGACGAACAGCAGGACGAAGCTCAGCATGATCGCCGAGTGGGCGGGGTTGCCGCCCGCGGCGATGATCAGGTACCAGCCGATCGCGAGGACGACGCCGATGGCGCGGGTGGCGCGGATCAGCAGCAGCGTGGGGATCGCGAACTCCAGGACGAGCGTCACGATCGCGACGGCGCCGTAGAGGCTCTGCGGCGTGTGGACGATCGGGATGTCGTCGAGCACGTCCGGCGCGCAGCTGCCGATCGTGGCGAGGAAGCCGGTGTTGAGCTTGGAGATCGCGTCGGAGAACCAGGCGAGCAGGAAGCCCCACCGCAGGAAGGGCGCGATCCGCTCGAAGACGGCGCCGCGGTCGTGCACGAGGGTGCGGGTGCGCAGCAGTTCGACGCCGTACCACACGGTCAGCGCCACCGCCGAGAGGTGCATGAGCAGCGAGGCGCTGTACGGGTTGGGCAGCAGCGCGATCAGCTCGACGGCCTCGACGGCGCAGAGCAGCATCGTGCGCCACACGGCGCTGGGGCGCAGCAGCACGAAGCAGGCGAGGACGCCGCTCAGGGTGTGCAGCGAGAACAGCGGGACGACGGCCTGCCACTCGAAGACGACGACCCCGACGGCGAACGTGACCGCCCACACCGACCAGGCGGACCGGGTGACGAGCCGGGCGGGGGTGAAGCCGCGTCCGGCCGCGGCGGTCCTCGCGCCGGAGGTGGCGGCCCGCTGCGGCTCCTTCGCGGCGGGACGGCGGGCCTGCAGCTGCACGGTGTCCGACTCCGACGCCTGCACGATGTCCGTCTCCGCGGGCGGCACCGGGCGCTGGGCGGGGATGGCCGGGCTCGGGGCCTTCAGCCCGTCCCACGGCGCCAGGTGGTGCTGCGCCCGCTCGTTCATGTGGTTTCCTCGCACGTCCCGGCCCGGATGGGTCCTCGATGTCACCTGAGCAATCGCTGAGAACACCGGGCTGTTACGCCGCCACGCCGTCCGTGTGGTCACCCGATCGGAGGTACTGCCTCCGCCATGATCACGTGAGTGGAGTCACGCCTGCCGGTCGTGGAGCTGCTCGAGGACCACGCGCAGCGGGAGGGGGTGGTCGCGGTCGGGTTCCCAGCGCTCCAGCACGGTCGCCGCGGCGAGTGCGAGGTCGTCGGGCAGGCCCTCGGCGGCGAGGATGTCGGCCACCTCGTGCATCTCCGGCTCCCAGCGCCACGCCCGCGCGGCGACGCTCGGCAGGTAGTGCGGATCGGCCAGCGGTGACGTGGTGAGGCGGCGGCCCTCGGCGAGCAGCGCCTCGGTGACCCCGTGGCGGGCCGCCAGCGCGTGCGCGACGGCGGCGAGGGTCCGGGCCGCCTTCTGGTATCCGGCGTAGGCCATCTTCAGCGCGCTCGCCGAGCCCAGCGCCTCCCCGAGGACGACGACCTCCAGCGGTGACGGCGCCGGGAACAGGGCGGCGACGGCCCCGGTGTCCGCGGTGGCCCCGGAGAGGTAGAGCCGCGCCGTCGAGCCCGCGGTGCGTGCAGTAGTGCCGGTGCTTGCCGTGTTGCCGGTGGTTGCGGTGTCGCCGGTGCCCGCCGTGCCTGCGGCGCTTGCCGTGGCTGCGGTGTTGCCGGTGCCCGCTGTGCCCGCGGTGTTGCTGCCCGTCCTCGGCGGCGGGCCGATGATCGAGCCGTCGACGACGTGCCCGCCCGCCGCCGTCGCCCGGTCCGCGATGCGCAGCATGCGGTCCCTGCTGATCGCGTTGGCCTCCACGAACACGCCGCGATAGCCGCGGGCGGCCACGTCGTTGGCGAGGTCCTCGGCGGCGGCGGGCGGGCAGATCGACAGGACGATCCGGCAGGCGTCGAGCAGCTCCCCGAGGTCGTCGACGGCCTCCAGCCCGGCCGCCTCGGCGCGGGCGCGGGTGGCGTCGCTTCGCCCGCGCGGGCACCACAGCACCCGCGCGCCGCCCGCCCGGGCCGTGGCCGCCACGGCCGATCCCATGACCCCCGGGTGCAGCATCCCCACGGTGACCGCGGGTCCGGCGGGATCGCTGCTGTGCATGCGCGCACTCTGCCAGGTCAGGGTCTTTCGGACGTGATGAGCACGACGTGCAGGGGGTCGTGCCGGCGGGTAGCGCCGGGGCCCCTCGCTACGATGACCAGACGAACGATGCGTGCTGGAGAGCGGAACGGGAGACGATCCACGTGACTACGGCGACCGACACGATCGAGCGGGAGGCCGGTGGCGAACCCCCCCGCACCGGCATCATCGACACCGACGTGCATCCGGTGCCCCGCCACGTCGACGAGATCCGCCAGTACCTGCCGATGCCGTTCCGTGACATGTACCACGGCGAGCGGCGCGCCTTCTTCAACAACCCGGTGCACGGCTCACGGCTGGACAGCGTCCCCCCGGACGGCGGTCCCAAGGGCTCGGACCCCGACTTCCTGCGCAAGCAGCTGATGGAGGAGTACGGGGTCAGCCACCCGATCCTCGTCTCGCGCACGTTCTGCAACATCCAGCCGGACCCGGACTACGGCTCGGCCATCGCCGCGGCGTTCAACGAGTGGCTCGCCGCCGAGTGGCTGGAGAAGGCCAACCACGACGGCGCCTTCAAGGGCTCGATCTCGATCAACCACCACGACCCGCAGCGGGCGGTCGAGGAGATCGAGAAGTGGGCGGGCCACCCGCACATGGTCCAGGTCACCACGGACTCCGGGGCCCGCTTCCCGTTCGGGCAGCGCTTCTACCACCCGATCTACGAGGCCTGCCAGCGGCACGGCCTGCCGCTGTCCATCCACCCGGGCACGGACGGGATGGGCGTCAACATCCAGGTCTCGCCCGGGATGCCCACCCACTACATCGAGTGGCACTGCTCGATGTCGCTGGCCTTCCAGAGCCACCTGGTGAGCATCCTCACCGAGGGGGTGTTCGAGCGGTTCCCGGGCCTGCGCATCGCCCTGCTCGAGGGTGGCGTCGCCTGGCTGGCTCCGTTGATGTGGCGGCTGGACTCGTACTGGAAGGCGCTGCGCCGCGAGATCCCGTGGGTGCGCAAGCCCCCCAGCGAGTACCTGCGCGACCACGTCCGCCTCGCGAGCCAGCCCCTGGAGCGCCCCGCCAAGGACGAGCACCTGCTCTCCATCCTGGACGCCCTGGACGCCGAGCACATCCTGATGTTCTCCAGCGACTACCCGCACTGGGACTTCGACTCCCCGCGCCGCGCGTTCCCGCAGCTGCCGGACCACCTGTGGCAGCGGATCTTCGTGGACAACGCCGGCGAGTTCTACGGCCTCGCCCGATGAGCGCGGCGCCGACCCGCGACCGGACCTTCGTCGTCGGGAAGGTCTCGGAGATCCCGCCGGGCGAGCGCAAGATCGTCGACGTCGGCGGCCGCACCATCGGCGTGTTCAACGTCGACGGTCGCTTCTACGCGCTGCGCAACATCTGCCCGCACCAGGGTGCGCCGCTGTGCCAGGGCTCGCTGAAGGGCACCGCGCTGCCGTCCGCGCCGGGGGAGTACCTGTGGGGGCGCGAGGGCGAGATCCTCTCCTGCCCGTGGCACGGCTGGGAGTTCGACGTCACCACCGGGCGCAGCATCTTCAACCCGCACCGCACGCGGGTGCGCACGTTCGAGGTGAGCGTGGAGCACCCGGACCCGGCGGCGCCGCCGGAGGAGGACCCGAGCGTCCCCACGTTCCCCGTCACGGTGGACGACGGGATCGTCACGCTGCACCTGTAGGCCCGCCCGCCGGACCACCGAGCACCAGCGCGCTCGGCGGCGGGATGGCGATGCCCGTGGCGTTGCGCCGGCCCACCGCGCGGGCCAGCGGCGGGAGCGCGGCCGCGACCTTGAGCGGCCACGCGGGCTCGGGGTCGCCGCGGCGCAGGCGTTCGAGCGTGCCGCGCTCCGCGCGCACCTGGTCGTCCTGCTCGGCGTCGCTCACCGCGCGGCGGCGGGCCTCGATCCCGGCGCACGCGGCGTCGAGGGCCTCCGGGGACCCGTCCGGCAGCAGCGGCGCGAGGACGTTCGCGGCGTCGGCGGCGTCGGCGATGGCGAGGTTGATCCCGTTGCCGCCCACCGGCGAGATGACGTGCGCGGCGTCGCCGAGCAGCAGCAGACCCGGCCGGTACCAGCGCGCGAGCCGGGTGATCCGTACGTTGAGCAGCGTGAGCTGGGTGAAGTCGGTGAGCGCGGCCATCCGCTCGTCCAGCCACGGCAGGCGCTCGTGGACAGCGTCCACGAGCGGGCCGATCCCCTCGGTGCGGGCCTCGTCGACGGAGCCGGTGGGGATCACCCAGCCGAGCTGCCACGTCCGTCCCTGGCCGAGGACGGCAAGCGCCCGCCCGGGCAGCGAGTGGTAGTCCAGCCCGGACTGGGGCGGGTCGTCCGGGTGGCGCGGCACCTCGAACCACAGGATGTCCAGGCCCGCGCCGAGCTCCTCGGACTCGAATCGGCCGAGCCTGCGCATCTGGGAGAACCGGCCGTCCGTGCCCACGACGAGCCGGGCCTTCACCTCGTGATGTGCCCCGTCGGCACGGTAGCGCACGCCGGTGACACGGCCGGCGTCCATGAGCACGCCGTTGACCCGGGCACCGGTGCGCAGGGTGAACCCGCCGAACCCGGCGGCCTTCTCGGCCAGCAGGCCGAGCAGTTCCGGTTGGGGGATCAGCACGTAGTGCGGGTGGTGCGTGCTGGAGGTGGAGTAGTCCGCGACGCGGTAGGCCCGCCGCGAGGTGTGCCAGGTGAACGCCGTCGCGGTGGAGTGCGGACGGGCGAGTATCTCGTCGGCGAGGCCGAGGGCGTCGAGGAAGTCCAGGACGGCGGGAGCGAGGGCGTCGCCCCGGAAGCGGCGGTCGAAGTCCCCGCGCGCCTCGAGGAGCGTGACCCGCCGTCCGGCGCGCGCAAGCAGGTAGGCCAGGACCACGCCGCCAGGCCCGCCGCCCACGACGACGCAGTCCTGCTCGTCCATGGATTTTCCTCCGATACCGAGTAGCTCGGAAAACGAGATATCTGCTCAGTAGGATGCCTCCGTGTCCGAGCGAGCGCAACCCGGCCTCGCCGCGTCCGAGCCGACGGCGCGGATGCGGCAGGTGCTGGTCGCCCAGGGCGAGTTCGAGCTCGCCCTGGCCCGCCACCTCGGGCTGCGCCCGATGGACCTGCATGCCATGAGCCACCTCGCCGGCACCCCGATGGGGCCCGTCGAGCTCGCCGGGCGGCTCGGGATCTCGACCGGCTCGGGCACGGAGCTCGCCGATCGGCTCGAACGCGCCGGGCACCTGCACCGCCGCCGCGCGGAGGGCGACCGCCGCCGCGTCGTCCTCGAACCGGACGGGGCGGCCGTCGCACGCCTGCTGCGGGTGCTCGCCCCGCTCGTCGCCGACCTGGACGACCTGGTGGCGGGCTTCACCGACGCCGAGCGTGACGTGATCACCCGCTACCTGGAGGCGGTGGCGGCGCGCATCCGCGCCCACGCGACCCGGCTGGACGCGGGGCAGGGCTGACCGGGCGGCGGGACGCTCAGCCGGTGAGTGCTCGCACCGCGGCCGCCTCGGCGGCGAGGCCCTGCGTCTCGCAGGCCTGCGCGAGGTCCTCCAGCACGGCGGGGCGCAAGGGGATGCCCTCGGCGCGCCGCCGGGCGGCCCGCTCGCTGCCCCGCTCGCCCGAGAACCACACGCCGTCCGCGCCCTCGGCGACGCGCAGCGCATGCAGCCGGTCCACGAACGCCTCCACCCGGGCCAGTGCGTGCTCGCGCGGGCCGAGCAGCCCCGGATCGATCACGACGAACACCTGCCCGAGGTTCTGGGGCCGGTCGAAGTCGGAGTACATGGAGCCGATCTCGTCGTCGAACTCGGCGTCGCAGACCAGGCCGGCGAGCAGCGCGACGACGAGGCTGAGCCCCGAACCCTTGACCCCGCCGACCGGCAGGACGCTGCCCGCCATCGCCGCCGCGGCGTCCGTGGTGGGGCGTCCCGTGGGATCGACGGCCATGCCGGGCGGAATCTCCCGACCCGCGGCGGCGGCGATGCGGATCTGCTCGCGCGGCATCGCGGCCGTGGACATGTCCAGCACCAGCTCGCCGTGGCGGCCCAGCGGCATCCCGACGGCGAGGGGGTTCGTCCCGAGGAACGCCTCCGCGGCACCGTGCGGGGCCACGGCCCTCGGCCCGTTGGACGTGACGATCGCCACCATCCCGGCCCGGGCCGCGCGCTGGACGTAGAAACCGGCCGCGCCGAGGTGCGTGGTGCGTCTCAGCGCCACCAGTCCCACGCCGTGGGTGCGGGCGAGCTCGGTGGCGCGGTCCACCGCCCGGGTGGCCGCCGCCGGGCCGAGCGCGTGGCCGGCGTCGATGCGGCGGGCGGCGCCGACGCCGCCGATCTCGGCCATGTCCCGGGTCCCGCCCGCCAGGCCGCGGCGGACCCGCTCCAGGTAGGCGGGTGCGCGGTAGACGCCGTGGCCGGTGAGCCCGCGCAGGTCGGCGTACACGAGCACCTCGGCCACGAGCGCGGCGTCCGCTGCGGGGACGCCGAAGCCCGTGAAGCACGCGGCGACGGCCCGTTCCAGTGCGGCGGCGTCGACGTCGACGAGGTGGCCCGCGACCGACGGGTCGCTGGTCGCGCCGCTCACCGCCGCGGGAGCATGCGGGCGAGCGTCCTGGCCGTCTTCCCGAACGTCTTGCGCACCCGGGCCCACGCCCGCGCCGCCGCGGGGGCGGGGTCCTCCGCCCGCAGCACCGGGAACACCTGACGGTGTGCCAGGCTGCGCAGCCACCTCCCGGTCGTCAGCTCGCCCCGGCGGCGCAGCGCGAGGAACGACCGGAGGTCGTCGGTGGGATAGATCATGTGCAGCCCGTCCGGGTAGGACGCCGGCATCGCGTGCGGCGTGCCGAGCACCCGGCTGTAGACGTGCAGCGGCAGGTCCAGCCCCGCTGCCGTGGGCAGCGGGTCGGCCGCGGAGAACCGGGCGTTGCACTCCACGAGCTTGAGCCGCCCGTCGCGGACGTCCCGGATGAACTCCACGTGCGCGACCCCGCGCACCCCGACGTGCTTGAACAGCCGCAGGGCCAGCTCCTTGACCTCACGGGCCTCCGCGGTGCCGTACACGGTGGTGTGGTGGCAGGCCAGGCCCTCGCCCGGCGGGAAGCGGCGGATCACCCGCTTCACGAAGTCGTAGGTGGGGTCGCCCGCCTCGTCGAGGTAGGTCGCGTAGCTGATCAGCTGCTCGTCCGAACCCGGGATCTGCTCCACCAGCATCACGGCCACGCCGGCCCCGTGCAGCTCGGCGAACGCCTCGTGCAGCCCCGCCCAGTCCTCGACGAGGCGGAACTTGCGGATGCCGGGGAACCGCGCCTTGAACTCGTGCGACAGCAGCGGCTTGACGATCAGCGGGTAGACGAGCTCGGGCCGGTGCCGCTCCAGGTCCGCCGGGTCGTCGACCTCCCAGAACCGCGGCGTGGGCACGTCGGCCTCGCGGGCGCGGCGATAGGTGGCGAGCTTGTCGAGCATCGTGAGCTGCGCCGGGACGTCCGAGTCGTCGAGCAGGTAGCGCCCCAGCAGGGTGTCGCGGTGGCGCGCGATCGCCGTGAGCCCGACGTCGCTTCCGGCCAGCACCACCGCGCCGTGCAGGCGGGCCGGGACCTGGGGCCCGAGCAGCAGCTCCGCCCAGGCGTCCTCGGGCGGCGTGCCCGGCGCCACCGCGACCGGCAGCGCGGTGAGGTGTCGTGAGGCGCCCACCCAGGCCGCCACGCCGACGCCGTACACGTCGACACCGCGCCGGCCGAGGCTGCGGGCGATCGAGAGGGCGGTGGTGTCGCCGCCGAGCACGATCACGGGAACTGTCATGGGCCATCCTCGTCCGGCCGGGGTCGTCGCCGGGTGCCGTGGCGGCCCGCCGGCCGGGCCACGATAGGCCAGCCGGGTGGCGGGCCCGGACGGCGGGGCGGGGCGTGGAGGGGAGGGCGGCCCGGGCGGGCGGCATCCGGGCTGTGGGTAGTCTGCCCCCGGCCGGGTCGCCCCGGCCCCTCCGCCAGAGGATCGACGCGCCCCCACCCCCGAGGCGGGCGCCGGATCGCTTGGACCCCTGGGACCGAATGGACAGCGAGCAGGTGCGCCGCGAGCCGGCCGAGCCGGCCACCGAGCCGGCCATGGTGACCGGTGGCGGCGCGTCCGCGGTGGGCGTCCCGGCGGCGCCCACCGCCACCTCCGAGCGCCCTCCCGTCGGGCCACTCGGCCGCACGCTGCGCCGCGGCGCGACCATCTCCGCGTTCACGCTGGTGCTCGTCCAGGTCACCTCGCTGGTGACGACGCTCGCGCTCGCCCGGCTGCTCTCGCCCGAGGAGATCGGCATCTACGCCGCGGGCACCGTGCTCACCGGGTTCCTGGTGATGTTCGCCGAGGGCGGGCTGCGCGGCGCGCTGATCCAGCGCCAGACCGAGCTCGAGGACTCCGCGGACACCGTGTTCTGGGCCACCGCCGCCACCGGCGTGCTGATGAGCCTGGGGGCCCTCGCGGCTTCGCCGCTCGTGGCGTGGTTCTTCTCCAGCCCGCTGGCCGGGGAGATCGCCGCCGTGACGTCGGGGATGCTGCTCATGCAGGCGCTCACCAACGTCCCGGACGGCCTGCTGCAGCGCCAGTTCAACTTCAAGCGGCGCATGATCGTGGACCCGGCGCGGTCGATCGCGTTCGGGGCGATGGCCGTGCTGCTCGCCTACCTCGGCTTCGGGGTGTGGTCGCTCGCGATCGGCAACTACTTCTCGATGGCGGTGTGGCTGGTCGGCACGTGGGCGCTGGGCCGGTGGCGGCCGGGGAAGGGGCGCCCGTCGTACCGGCTGTGGCGCGAGCTGGCGCGCTTCGCCTACCCGTTGCTCATCCAGAGCGTGGTCTGGCAGGTGCGCGACGCCGGACAGGCCGCGCTCGTCGGCCGCTTCCTCGGCGCGGCATCGCTGGGCCAGTTCCGCTACGGCCGCCGGGTGGGCCTGCTGCCCACGCAGGCGGTGGTGCAGGTCGGTTCCTACGTGCTGTTCCCGGCGTTCTCCCGGCTCGCGGACGACCCGCTGCGGCTCAAGCAGGCCTTCCTGCGCTCGCTGCGCTGGCTGTGGATCGCGACGGCCCCCGTCGCGGCGTTGATCATCGCGGTGGGCGAGCCCGCCGTGGTGATCCTGCTGGGCGAGCGCTGGCGGGAGGCCGGGATGTTCCTCGTCGCGATGGCGGGCTACGGCGCCACGATCGGGCTGAAGGCCACCGCCAACGAGGTGATCAAGGGCAGCGGGCGGTCCCGGCTGCTCAACCGGGTGTCGGTGGTGCAGCTCGTGCTCGGGCTGGGGCTGGTGTTCGTGGCCCTGCCGTTCGGGCTGTTCGCCGTCGGGCTCGCGATCTCGGCGACGGAGATGACGCTCGCGGTGATGGCGATGGTGCTGGCCCGCTCGGTGATCGGCTACTCGGGGCGCGAGCTGATGCGGCTGCTCGTCCCGCCGTTGGTGGGATCGGCGTCCGGGCTCGCGATCATCGGCCTGCTGGACCGGCTCGTGATCGACGTCGACGACTTCTCGGGTGTCCTCGGCGTCACGATCCTCGGCGGCGAGGTGTTCGCGTTCCTCGCCATCTACTTCGCCGTGCTGCGGCTGCTGGACCCGATCGCGGTCCTCGGGCTGCTGGGCGTCAGCCGGACCTACGTCGCGAGGGTTCTCCCAGGTCGCGCCCGGCGGGGCCCGGTAACACGGTAGGCGCGGTCGGCGATAGGTCCATGCGGCCTATGCTGTGCCCCGTCCTTGGGGGACGGCCGGCGTCATCCGCGCCCCGGGTCGTCCGTGAACGAGGAATTCGTGGAGGAATGCCGATGAGTCCGCTGCAGGTGCAGCTCGACCGGGTGCGGCGCCGAATCGGGTTGATCGTCGCCATCACCGTGATCGCGGTGGTCGGCGCGGTCGCCTACTCGCTGGCGTCCCCGGTCACCTACACCGGCACGTCCACCCTGATCGTCTCCTCGGGGGCGCGGGCCGAGGAGGACGCCGTCCTCGCCCAGGGTTACGTCGAGTACATCAACGAGGAGTCGGCACAGGAGGCGCTGCTGCAGGCGGCGAACCTCTCCGACGTGAGCTTCGAGGCCCGCACCGGGGCGTCGAGCCCGATCGTGTACATCGACGCGACGGCGGACAACGCCCAACTCGCCGGCACGGCGGCGAAGACGATCGCGCAGACGTTCCGCGAGCAGGTCAACGCCGGTATCCAGGCCGGGGCGGACTCGACGATCGCCGCACTGCGCACCCAGCTGGAGGCCGCGCAGACCGCGCTGGCCCGACCGCTGACCCCGGACGCCGAGAAGCAGGTCATCGCCACCCAGATCAACTCGCTGCAGGACCAGATCCTCAAGGTCCAGACCGACGCGATCGGCCGCCAGCTCAAGGACCTCCAGCTCACCCCGGCCGTCTCGTCGACGTCGCCGGACCCGGTCGTCAACGGCGTCCTGGCGCTGTTCGGCGGGCTGATCCTCGGCGTCGCGGCCGCGCTGGCGCTCGCCGGTGCCGAGAACCGCATCACCTCGCCGCAGGAGGTGCGCCAGCGCGTCGGCCTGGACACCCTCGCCGTCGTCGGCGGCGGCAGCTCGGACACGAGCACCGCGCAGCGCGCCGAGCAGCTCAAGGGCCTCGCCAACGTCGTCAGCCTGAGCGACATGAGCCAGCCCGCCACGCTCGCCGTCACGGCGGTGCGGTCGGCGAAGCTGTCGGCGCAGGTCGCCGAGGGTGTCGCGTTCTACAGGGCCCAGCAGGGCCAGCGCACGCTGCTCATCCGGGCGGACCTCGACCCCGGCCGCCACCACCCCGGCTACCCCGGCCGCCCCGGCCTCGGCGAGTTCCTCGCCGGCCGCCCGGGAGTGCGGCTGCAGCCGATCGTGGTGCGCGACGCGCTGTCGGGGATGCTCGTGCTCCCCGCAGGCACGGCCCGCGACGACCCCTACTCGCTGTTCGCCCCCGATCGCTTCGTGGACGTCGTCGAGCAGGCGGGCCGGTTGGCCGACCTCGTCGTCATCGACGCCCCGCCGGTGATCGAGGCCGCGGAGGCCCAGGTCATCTGCGCCTCGGCGGACCGCACGATCCTCGTCATCGAGGAGGGCGTCACCAAGTCCTCGGACGCCGTCGAGGCCCGCGAACGCCTCGAGCGGGTGCACGTGCAGATGCTCGGTGCGGTCCTGGGCCGCTCGGCCGAGGGCGCGTCCCTGCCGCGGGCGGCCGCACCTGTCTCATCGTCCCCGCGCCAGGCCACGAACGGCGCGCCGACCCATTCCGTGGCGGTGGCCCCGGACGAGGTCGAGGCCCGTGCCTGACACCATCTCCCCCCCGGCGCTGCCGCGCCAGAGGCCCGCGCCGGTGGGGGAGTGGAACGGCCCGGACGGCGGGTTCATGGCCTCGCGCTACGAGCACGGGAGCCGCGGGTCGGGGGTGCGGGTCACCGGTGTCGTGCTCGTCGCGATCGTGCTGCTCGCGGCGGCGATCGTGGTCGTGCCCGGCACGGTGGGCCCCGGGCTGGGCATCGCCGCGGTCGGGGTGGGCACCGCACTCGTGCTCGCCGGGCTGAACAGCCCGACGATCGCCGTCCTGCTGCTGGTCTTCACGCTGTTCCTGCGCCAGGGCCTGCGGGTCGAGGCGCTACCCGCCGAGCCGTACCTGTTCGCGTTCGCGGGCGTGCTCGGCGCCGCGGGTGTGGCGCTGTCGCGGCGGCGCAGCCGCGCCCCGCAGTTCGGGGCCGTCGAGGGCCTCATGGCCATGTTCGTGCTGTGGTGCATCTTCTCCGCGGTGCTCCCGCACCCGTACCCGGAGAGCGACGGCACTCCGGCCCACTACTTCATCCTGCTCGGCGTCTTCGTGCCGTTCACGCTCTACATCGTCGGCCGCACGGTCATCGACAACGACCGCACGATCACGGTCTTCCTGTGGGCGCTGGTCGGGGTGTGGGTCTACTCGGTGGCCCACAGCATCCTCCAGTTCCACGCGAAGGGCCTCGCCTGGCCCGCGACGTTCGAGAACTACAGCGCGTCCGCGTCCTGGTCCAACCGCGCGCTGGGGGTGTTCGGCAACCCGGTCGAGAACGGCTACGTCCTGGTGCTGGGCTTCGTGATCGCGCTGTTCATCGCGCGGACACCGTCGACCCGGCCACTGCCGCGCGTGTTCCTCTACGCCATGGCCGTGGTAAGCCTCTACGCCATCTACCTCACCCGCACGCGGGTCGTGTACCTCGTGTTCGCCCTGGTGCTGATCGGTGCGGTGTTCCTGGTCCCGCGGGTGCGCGCGATCTGTGCGTCGATGCTCGGCGCGAGCGTCGTGGCCATGGTCGCGTTCGCCCCGGTCCTGCTCACCGACGACCGCAACTCCGGCGGCCTGCTCTCGTCCTACGAGATCCAGGACCGGCTCAACATGATCGCCACGGCGATCTGGGCGATCGGGGAGAAGCCGATCGCGGGCTGGGGCATCGCCCGCTTCGACAAGGTCAACACCTATCACCACCAGCAGTGGTCCCAGGAGATCCCCTGGTTTCGCGGCTACGGCATCGAGGCCCACTTCATGGAGCTCGGCATCACCACCGAGCTGGGCTTCGTCGGGCTGGCGCTGTGGCTGCCGATCCTGATCCTGGTGTGGCGCAAGCTCCGCACCGCCGTGAAGCTCGCCCGGCCCGGGCGCGACCTGCTCGTGGGGCGCGAGCTCATCGCGATGTTCGCCGGCTTCGGCGTGCTCTGGACGATCGTCGGGTTCACCGTCGACCTGCGGTTCCTGTCGTTCGCCAACGCGATGGCCTGGCTGCTCATGGGTGTCGTGGTGGGCACGGCGGACCGGCCTCAGGTGGCACCGGTCCCCGAGCGGGCGCCCGAGCCCGGCGGCGTGCACCTGGCCGAGGACGAGGAGCTCTACCTGCGCTGGGTGGGCGCCCGGTGACGCGAGCACGGGGCCCGGTGGTCTGGGCGTCCACGAGCGTCGCCACCCCCGGCGGGATGACGACGTTCGTGCGCACGATGCGCGACACGTCGCTGTGGCGGGAGTGGAACGTCGTCTACGTCGAGACGCACTGCGCGGGCTCCGCGGCCGCGCGGCTGGGCGTGTTCGCCCGCGGCCTGGCCCGGTACGCGTGGCTGCTGGTCGCCCGCCGCCCGGCACTGGTGCACCTGCACTCGGGGAAGATGGGCAGCTTCGCCCGCAAGTCCGTCCTGCTGTGGCTCGCCAAGGCCGCCCGGGTGCCGGTCGTGCTGCACGTCCACGCCGGCATGTTCCGCGTGTTCTACGACCGGATGCCGGCGCCGGGGCGGTGGTACATCCGGCGCACGCTCGCCGCCGCGGACCGCCTGGTGGCGCTCGGTGGCGGCTGGAGCGAGCGGCTGCGGGAGATCGAGCCGTCCGCGCGGCTGGAGTCGGTGCCCAACGGGATCCCGATCGTCGGCGCGCTGGAGCGGCGCGACGGCCCCGCGCACGTGGTCTACCTGGGCCGGATGCACCCGGACAAGGGCACGTACGTGCTGCTGGACGCCTGGGCTCGCGTCGTCGCGGACGAACCCGGCGCCCGGCTCACCCTCGCGGGCAACGACGAGGTGGAACGGACCCGGGAGGCGGTCGCCCGGCTGGGCCTGGGCGGGTCGGTGACGATCCGCGAGTGGCTCACCCCGGAGGAGGTGCGCGAGCTCCTCGCCACCGCGGACGTGCTCACGCTCCCGTCGCGCAACGAGGGCCAGCCGATGTCCGTGCTGGAGGCGATGGCCCGCGGGATCTGCGTGGTCGCCACCGCCGTCGGCGGCATCCCGGACCTCGTCGAGGACGGGATCTCGGCGCTGCTCGTCCCACCGGACGACGTGGACGCCCTGGCCAAGGCGCTGTGGTCGGTCGCAACCGATGCCGATCTCCGCCACCGGCTGGGCGATGCCGCGCTGGCCACCGCCCGGGAACGGTTCGACGTCGAGGTCGTGCGGGACCGGTTCGACACCCTCTACCGCGAGCTGCTCACCCACCGCTGAATAGGATGCCCCCGGTGCTCAGGCGATCAGTACGTCCCGACGGTCCGCTCCGGGTGCTCTTCGTGGTGCCCGATCTCACCGTCGGCGGGGCCGAGCGCCACGTCGTCACGCTGATGCCCGCGATGGATCCCGCCCGGTTCGCGCCGTCCGTGCTGTGCATCAACCAGGAAGGCCCGCTGTTCGCCGACGTCACCCGGGCGGGGATCCCGGCCAGGGCGCTGGGCCAGGCCAAGGGCGATCCCCGCGGGCTCGTCCGCGGCTTCGTGCAGCTGGTCGCCCACCTGCGCCGGGAGCGCCCGGACGTGGTGGTGACGCGCGGCTCCAACGCCGAGACGCTGGGCAGGCTCGCCGCGGTGCTGGCCGGGGTGCCGCGCACGGTGGTGTGGGTGCACAACTGCGGCACGGCGGCCCCGCGGCCGCGCGCGCGGCGGATCGCGGACCGGCTGCTCGGGCCGGCCACCAGCGCCTACTACGGCCTCGCCCGCGGCCAGGTGCCGTACCTGACCGGTGAGCTCGGCTACCCGCGCGAGCGCATCCGGCTGATGCACAACGGCGTCGACCCGGCGGAGTACCTGTACGTGCCGTTCGAGGAGCGCAGGGCGGCCCTCGCCGCGGAGCTGGGGATCGAGCCGGGCGACACGGTCGCCGGCATCGTCGCCGCCATCCGGCCAGAGAAGGACCACGCCACGTTCCTGCGGGCCGCGCAGCTCGTTGTTCGGGACGTGCCGAACGCGCGTTTCCTTGTCGTCGGCCGCGGCCGCTACGACGCCGACCTCGAGCGGGTGCGGGCGCTGGCCCGCGAGCTCGGCATCGCCGATCGCGTCGTGTTCACCGGGCGCCGCGCCGACGTCGCGGACGTCGTGGCACTCATGGACGTGTTCTGCCTCACCTCGCACACCGTGGAGTGCTTCCCGATCTCGCTGCTGGAGGCGATGGCGACGGGACGAGCCGCGGTCTGCACGGCGGTCGGCGGCGTCCCGGATATGATCGACGACGGCGTCACAGGGTATGTGGTGCCGCCCCGCGACCCCGCTGCGCTGGCCGAGAGGCTCGCCGAGCTGCTGGCGGACCCGGCGAAGGCGGAGAAGATGGGCCGCGCCGGCCGCGAGCGCCTGGAGGCCCGGTTCACCCTGGAGAGCTCGGTGCGCGAGGCGGAGCGGGCGATCGAGGAGACGGCGGGGCGGCGCGTCCCCGCGGGCGAGGCGCGCGCGTGAGCGAACAGTTCAACACAGTAGGCCGCCCCGCCGGGCCCGTCCGGCTGACCCTGGTGATGGACAAGGCCCAGGTCGGTGGGGCCGAGGTGCTGCTGCTCAACCTGTTCCGCCACCTCGACCCGGCGGCGGTGACGCCCAACCTGCTGTGCCTGAAGGAGCTGGGCACGCTCGGCCCGGAGTTCGCGGCGGCGGGCTTCCCGGTCGAGGTGGTCGGCGGCGGCCGTTGGGGGGTGGGCACCGTCGCGCGGCTGGCGCGGGCGTTCCGGCGCCACCGCACCGAGGTCGTGCTCGTCACCCACCTGCACCGCCGCGCGCTGACGTTCGCCCGGCTCACCGCGTGGCTCACCGGGCGGGCCGGCATCGTCGCCCCGCACGGCATGGACACGCTGACCTTCAACGGCAACCGGATCCTGCCCCGTCACGACGTCGGGACGCTGTTCTGGTCGGACGCCATCGCGCTGGTGGCCCCGAGCCAGGGGGAGTACCTGCGCCGCCTCGAGGGCGTGAACTCGTCGTGGCGCAGCCGGGTGCGCGAGGTGGTGATCCCCAACGGGATCGCGCTGCCGCCGGTCACCACCCCGGATGCCAGGGCGGCAGCGCGGGCGGAGCTCGGCCTGGACGCCGAGGACGTGGTGGTCGGCATCGTCGCCCGGCTCGCCCCGGTGAAGGCGCACGAGGTGTTGCTGGAGGCCGTCGCGAAGCTCGCCCCGAGCCATCCGCGGCTGCGGCTGGTCTGCATCGGCGGCGGCGATCGCGCCGCGGAGCTGGTCCGGCTGACCGAGGACCTCGCCATCTCGGACCGCGTGCGGTGGGCGGGGCTGCGCCGCGACGTGGCGACCCTCGTTCCCGCCTTCGACGTCGCCTGCCTGACCTCGCGGTTCGAGTGCGCGCCGCTGTCGGTCATCGAGGCGATGGCGGCCGGCGTCCCCGTCGTGGTGAGCGACGTGGGGGCGGTGCGGGACATGGTCGGCGACGGTGCCGAGGGCTTCGTCGTCCCGCCGGGGGACGCCGCGGCGCTCGCGGACCGGTTGGACCGTCTGGTCGTCGATCCTGCCCTGCGCGCCCGGATGGGCTGCGCCGGGCGGGCCCGAGCCGAGCACGACTTCCGGATCGAGGACACTGCCGCTCGCTACCAGCGGCTCATGGCGGAGCTGACCGGGCGGGGATGAGTCCGTGACCATTCCGATCCCGGTGCACCAACGGCGGGCCTGGCGCGATTGCCCCGATCGTCATCAGGAGAGGTTCAGCACGTGAAGATCAGTGTGTTCGGACTCGGCTACGTCGGTTGCGTCTCGGCGGCGTGCCTGGCAGGCCGCGGGCACGAGGTCGTCGGCGTCGACGTCAACCCGACGAAGGTGCGGCTCATCGCGGAGGGCAAGGCCCCCGTGGTGGAGGAGCGGATCGGGGAGCTGACCGCCGAGGTCGTCGCCTCGGGCGCCCTCACCGCCACCACGGACGTCGCCGAGGCCGTGGCCCGCACCGAGGTCTCCCTGGTGTGCGTGGGCACGCCGTCCGCGCCCAACGGCAGCTTCTCCACTGCGTACCTGGAGAAGGTCGCAGAGGAGATCGGTGCGGCGATCGCGGCGAAGCCGGGCGAGCGCCACACGGTCGTCTTCCGCTCGACGATGCTGCCCGGCACCTGCGAGGACCTGCTGATCCCGATCCTGGAGAAGGCGTCGGACATGACGGCGGGCGAGGACTTCGGCGTCGCGGTGAACCCCGAGTTCCTGCGGGAGGGCACGAGCGTCCGGGACTTCCACGAGCCCCCGAAGACCGTCGTCGGCCAGCTCGACGACGCGAGCGGCGGCCCCGTCCTCGCGCTGTACGAGGGCCTGCCGGGCCCGGTGTTCCGGGTGCCGATCCGTGTGGCGGAGATGACCAAGTACGCCGACAACTGCTACCACGCGGTCAAGATCGGCTTCGCCAACGAGATCGGCGCGATCAGCGCGGCGCTGGGCCTGGACTCCCACGCCGTCATGGAGATCTTCCTCTCCGACACCAAGCTCAACGTCAGCCGCGCCTACCTCAAGCCCGGGTTCGCCTTCGGTGGCTCCTGCCTGCCGAAGGACCTGCGCGGCCTGGTCTACGCCGCTCACCGTGCGGACGTCGCGGTGCCGCTGCTCTCGCACGTGCTGCCGTCCAACGAGGAGCACCTCAAGCGGGCGTTCGAGCTGGTCGCGGCCACGGGCAGGCGCAACGTCGGCATCTTCGGGCTGTCGTTCAAGCCCGGCACGGACGACCTGCGGGAGAGCCCGCTGGTGGAGCTGTGCGAGCGCCTCGTCGGCAAGGGCTACTCGGTCAAGATCTACGATGCGAACGTGGCGCTGTCGCAGCTCATGGGTGCGAACCGGGAGTACATCGAGCGCCACCTCCCGCACCTGCAGGAGCTGCTCACCGACTCGGTCGAGGAGGTCCTCGCGCACGGCGAGGTCCTCGTCGTCGGCACGACGGAGCGGGCGGTCCTCGCCGCGCTGGACGCGGCGGGGGAGCGCCCGGTGATCGACCTGGTCCGCCTCCCCGACGCCGCACAGCGGCGGGGGCAGAAGGGATATGTGGGACTTGGCTGGTAGGGCGCTCATTCTCGTCGAGAACCTCTCCGTCCCGTTCGACCGCCGCGTGTGGCAGGAGGCCACGGCGCTGCGCGAGGACGGGTGGGAGGTGCACGTCGTCTGCCCCACGGGCACCACGCGCGACACGGAGCGCGAGATCACGATCGACGGCGTGCACATCCTGCGCTACCCGCTGAAGGCGGCGACGGGGGGACCGGTCGGTTTCGTCACGGAGTACGGCACGGCGCTGCTGCAGACGGTGCGGCTCGCGCTGAGCGTGCGGCGGCGGTTCGGCCGAATCGACGTGGTGCACGCCTGCAACCCGCCGGACGTCTTCTTCGTGGTGGGCCTGCTGCTCAAGCTCCTGGGCGGGTCGCGGTTCGTGTTCGACCAGCACGACCTCGTGCCGGAGCTCTACGAGTCGCGCTTCGCCCGCGGCCGGGACCTGCTCTACCGGGCCGTGTGCCTGGCCGAGCGGCTCACGTACGCCACCGCGGACGTCGTCGTCGCCACGAACGAGAGCTACCGCACCGCCGCGCTGACCCGCGGTCGCAAGCGCCCGGAGCGGGTGTTCGTGGTGCGCAGCGCGCCACAGGTGGAGCGGTTCCGGCCCACCCCGCCCGATCCGGCGCTCAAGCAGGGCAAGCCCTACCTGCTCGGCTACGTCGGCGTGATGGGCCCGCAGGACGGGATCGACTACGCGCTGCGCGCGCTCGCCTCGCTGCGCGACACCGGACGCGACGACTGGCACGCCGTGTTCCTCGGGTCGGGGGACTGCTTCGACGAGATGGTCGCGCTGCGCGACACCCTCGGGCTCGCGGACCGTGTGACGTTCACCGGCCGGGTCTCCGACGAGGATCTGACGCGGTGGCTCTCCACCGCGGACGTCTGCCTCGCACCGGACCCGAAGAACCCGCTCAACGACGTCTCCACGATGAACAAGATCATGGAGTACATGGCGATGAGCCGTCCGATCGTCTCGTTCGACCTGCGGGAGGCCCGGGTGTCCGCGGGCGACGCCGCGCTCTACGCCACCCCGAACGACGTGGTGGAGTTCGGCGCGCTCGTCGCCCGGCTGCTGGACGACCCGGACGCGCGTGAGCGGATGGGGGAGATCGGCCGGGCCCGCGTCGAAGGCCCGCTGTCCTGGAAGCACTCCGCCGAGGCACTCCTGGACGCCTACCGGGCGGCTACCGGCTGATCGGTCCACCGGTCGAGCGAAGGCCGGACGACCCCCCGGATCGTTGATCCGGACGGGTGCTCCTCTGCACCCGGGAGAGACCAGGGGGAACTCGTCCATGCCGGCTCCGCGCCGCTTCGCGCTGCTCGCCGCTGCCACGGCCGCCACGGCCGCACTCGCCGCCGGCGTCGTCGCCCCGGCGGCGGCCGCCGCGCCGCTCGTGTCCTCCGGCAGCCGCACGGTCTTCGTCGGCGACTACGACACCGGCGACTTCTGCCAGTGGAACACCCTGCAGAGCGTGGTCCAGAACGGCCAGGCCTGCGGCTACCGCGGCGACCACTACAGCGCGCGCCTCGGGGACGGCGGCGACGGTCACCGCACCGCGGCCCGCTACGAGCTGCGTGACGGCGACGTCCCGAACGTTCCTGGCGGGGAGCGCTCCGAGGTCCGCGCCGGCCGGGCCGGTGACGTCCACGAGGGCGACGAGCGCTGGTACGCCTTCAGCCTGAAGTTCGACCGCGACTTCCCGAGCCCGACCGGCAGCTACATGGTCGTCATGCAGTGGCATCCCGTGACGGGGCCGCCGCCGCTGGCCGTCGAGGTCGACCGCTCGGGCAACCTGATCGTCCGCAACGCGAACGTCGGCGAGACCAGCGAGGTCATCGGGAGGATCAAGCGCGGGCAGTGGGTCGACTACGTGCTGCACGTGAGGTTCTCCGACGACCCGTCGATCGGATTCGTCGAGGTCGCCGAGAACGGCACCACGGTCGTGCGGCGGACGCCCTGGCGTGGGATGCCCACCGCGTCCAACTACCTCAAGGAGGGGCTCTACCGCGACAAGACCGACACCGCGCGTGCCGTGCTCTGGCACGACGGCCTGCGGGTCACCGCGCCCTGAGGATCCCCGCCTGCGACCGGGAGCGCCGCGGGTCAGGCCGCGCGCACCCGATCCCGCAGGATCTTCGCGAGATCCAGCTCGGCGCGCTCCGGGTTGATCACCCAGCGCCGGATCTCGTAGCGAGGGGTGTCCGCGGTGTTCCAGCCCCCCTGCGTCGTCACCGCGAACTCGTAGCCCGCCGCCGCGCAGCCCGTGGTCGTCGCGTCGTCGTAGTCCGCGCGCGTGCCGTTCGGGTACGCCAGGACGTCGAAGTCGCCGCCGATCCGCTGCGACAGCTGCTCCCGGGCCTGTGCGAGATCGTCCTTCTGCGCCTGCGGCGGCTCCTGCGACATGATGCAGTGCCACATCGTGTGCGAGCCCAGGTCCATGAACTCGCCGAGCCGCCGGGCGCCGTCCCAGTCCAGGAACTGCTCGCGGTGGCGGTACTCGCCGGACGGCTCCAGCAGGTCCTGAAGGAGGTCCACGGCGGCCTCGCGGGCCGCCCGGTCCCGCCGCTTCAGCAGCGCCGAGACCTCCTTGAACGCCGCCCGGTTGCCGCCACCCGGCAGCTCCCAGGAGTGGCCCTCCCACGCCAGCCGCGCGGCCCGGGCCCGCGCGAACGCCCAGCCCAGGCGCTCCCACCACGGCACGACGTCACCGTCGAGGATCCCCGGCACGAGGAAGCACGTCGCCGGGATGCCCAACCGGCGCAGCAGCGGACCCGCGATCGTGAGGTTGTCGGCGTAGCCGTCGTCGAACGTCACGGCCAGCGCCCGCGGCGGCAGGGGCCTGCCCTCCCGCAGATCCTGCAGCGCCGACCGCAGCGGCACGATGTTCGTCACACGGCGCAGCAGGTTCAGCTGCCGGGTGAGCCCGCGCGTCCCCACCCCGGGGGCCGCCGGGAAGCACCAGGTGCCCTCGACGTTGTGCCAGCCCAGGACCATCAGGGTCGACTCCGCCGCTGCCATGGTCGGCGAGGTTACCGGGGCGGGTCGGACGGCCTCGCAGCCGCGTACCCGGTCGGGGGTGGAACGCCAGCATGATCATCGACGTTGACACCCGTGAGTCCACTCCCCGGGGATGAAGGAGAACGTCGTGCGACATCCCATGCGGCGCGCCCGCGTCCTGGTGCCCGCCGCGCTCGCGCTCGCCCTGCTGGCAGCGTGCGGCACCGGGCCCGATGAGCCGCGCCCGCAGCGACCCACCGACCTGCCCGATCTCCTGTGGGTCGGCGACCTGGAGACCGACGACCTGACCCAGTTCAAGGACACCCCGTGGAACGTCACCCGCGGTGGCCTGCAGCCCGAGATCGTGAGCGACCCCCAGTTCGTCCGCGAGGGCCGCTACGCCCTCAAGATCTCCATCCCGACCGGCGAGACCGATGACAAGGAGGGCGCCTGCTGCGACCCGCGCGCCGAGGTCGAACCCGACATCGGTGACATCCGCGAGGGCGACGATCTCTGGTTCGGCTTCTCCACCATGCTCGCCGCGGGGTTCCCGGTGGATGAGGAATGGCAGGTCATCACCCAGTGGAAGGGCCGCGCCGACGGCTCCCCGCCCGTGTCGCTCAACGTGAAGGACGGCCACTACGTCCTCGCGGGCGGAGCGGGCCACCCGGACGAGGAGCAGCCGTTCGAGCAGGAGCTGGCGCCCGCCGAGACCGGCAAGTGGGCGGACTGGGTCGTGCACGTCGTGTTCTCGCCCGACCCGCGCACGGGCTACGTCGAGGTGTGGCAGAACGGCAACCCCGTCCTGCCGCGGTTCTCGCCGCCCGGCGGCACCATGTACCCGGCCGAGAAGCGCGGGGAGCAGCCGGAGAGCTACCTCAAGACCGGCTACTACCGCAGCGAGGACATCACCGCTCCCGGCATCCTCTACTTCGACAGCTGGCGCATCGGCAGCACACGCGACGCGGTCGCGCTGACCTGAGCGCACTCCTCGCGTGGACGCCCGCCCTCCGGGACCGGCCCCGCCGACCGCGCGAACGGCACGTACTGGAGCTAGGTTTCCCGTACGTGCCGTTCGCGCGGTCGCGGGGGCGGGGCGGCGGGCGGGTTCGCCGTCCCGGTCAGCTCAGCAGGCCCTTCAGCAGGCCACCCGCCGCGCCGACCACCGGCTCCAGCAGGCCGTCGGTCGTCTCCAGCACGGGCTCGAGCAACCCGCGGAGCTTCGGCTGCACCGGCCCCTGCCCGGGCGGGCCGGAGACGCGGAAGTCGTCGAAGTCGATCGTCGCCGTCGTGTCGGAGCTGTCGCGGTAGATCCCCTGCTTGAGGTAGTTGCTGTCGCTCGTCATCGTGCGGCGCTTCGTCAGCGGAACGGTCTTCACCCCGTCCTCCCACGCCTCCACGAACCCCTCGTCGGCGTTGTTGGAGAACTTGACGTGCAGCGTGTAGTCCACCCACTCGCCGCGGCGGATCGGGCCGATCGTCTTGCGCGCGTCCTTCACCCCGTCACCGCCGATGTCGACGGAGCCCTTCGCGAGATCGATCGCCAGCGGTGGCGAGCCCTTGCTGGCGTGCCACTGCATCACGATGAACCACACGCCGTCGGGCTCAGGGAAGTCCTGGGCGACCCGCATCGACCACTGGTACCAGCGCTCGTCACCCTCCTTCACGACCGCGCCGTCGCCGCTGGAACGCACCTCGGAGCGCTCGCCGCCGAACGACGCCTCGTCGCCCGGCTTCACCACGAACCGGGCCGCCTTGCCCCCGCCCGGACGGTCGTCGCGGTCGATCAGCTGGAGGCTGTAGTGGTCGGGTTCGGCGGGGCAGTCACCGTTGATCACCGAGGACTGGCAGGTCCCCCAGTCGGCGAACCCGTCGTCGTAGTCGCTGGTGAAGTACAGCTGGTCGCCGACGGGGACGGGCGACGCCGGTGGCGTGACGGGCGGGCCGGGCACGGCCGGGGTCCCCGGCGCCGGGAGGCCGGGAACGGGGGCGGTCGGCGGGGTCGGGGCGGGCTCCTGCGGGGTGGTCGGAACGGTGCCGGGGGCGCACGGGTCGGGGGCGGTCAGCTCCGGGTGTGCGGGGGTGGGCGGTGCTGGGGTGGCTGGTGCGGGCGTGGCCGGTGCGGGCGTGGTCAGCTCCGGGTGTGCGGGGGTGGCTGGTGCGGGCGTGGCCGGTGCTGGTGCGGGGGCGGTGCTGGCCGTGGGCGGGGTGGTGTCCGGGTCGGTCGGCGCCGGGTCGGCATACGGCAGGGACATCGGCCGCAGGCCGGACGTGTCGGCCGCCGCGGGACCGGTGTCGTCCGAGGACTCCTCGCCGGAGCTGCCGGACTCGCCTGAGTCTTCGGTGCTGCTTGAGTCGCTGGAGTCACCCGACTCGCCTGAGTCGCGGGAGCTACCTGAGTCGCCCGTGCTGTCACCTGAGTCACCTGAGCCACCTGAGTCGCCGGAGTCGGGACGGCGCTCGTCGTCGCTCTCCGGGGCGGTGGGGGGAGTGACCGGGTCTCCGACCGGTGGAGTCGCCGGTGCGGTGACGCACTCCTCCGGCACCGTCCCCGGGGCGGCACGGATGTCGCCAGGGGTTGGCGCGGCGGGCGGGGGCGGGGTGGTGGTGACCGGCGGCGTGGTGCCGGGGGTGGTGGCGACCGGCGGCGTGAGGTCCGGGGCGGTGGCGACCGGCGGCGTGAGGTCCGGGGTGGTGGCGACCGGCGGAACCCCCGGCGTGCCGGGCGCTTCCGGCGCCTCCGGCAGGGTTCCTGCCGTGTCACCGGGAGTGGTGGGGGAGACCGGCGGTGCCGCCCCGGCCGCCGGGTCACACGCGGTGACGCCCGCGTCGGCCTGCGCGCTCGCGCCGCCGAGGCTCGCGGTGGCGCCGGCGGACGCGACCCCGTAGCCGCTCGTCGAGGCCGACGCCGTGGCGCCGCTGCCGTCGGCGGACGAGCCGGCGGCCGCCGCCCCGCCCGTCCCCGCAGGTGGGCACGGCTGCAGGGGCGAGGTCTCGTCAGCGGGCTCCGGGACGGTCGCGGTGCCGGGATCGCCTGCCCCGATGTCCGGTGCGGCCACGGCCACCCCGGTTGGCGCGCTGTCGTGACTGACAGTGACAGGACTCGGCGCGGACCCCGCGCCGAGCGCGAGTATCGCGACGGTCACGATCGTCGCCGGCAGGACCGCGAACAGGCGGGTCTTCGGACGTGTGGTTGGCCTCATCGTCGCTCCTCGTTGCCCGGGTCAGCGGGTGGACGCGGCGATACTGCACCGAATCGACGATCACATTCGGATGATCTGTGGCAGGTGACGTCGCCCGATCAGGCAGAGATCGTCAGCACCGTCCGGGTGAACAGAGGGCGATTTCCGTGAGAGTTGTGAAGTCCGCGTGAGGTGGGATGGGTGGGCGGAGTAATGCGACGAACGGTCGAACCGGACGATCCGGCGAGTCCGCTCAGCGCGCCGCGAGCAGGCTACGCAGGCAACCTGCCGCGAGCCGGGCGGCCGGCTTCTCCGGCGAGACGATCCAGCGAGACGTCTCGAACGGAGGTGTACCCGACTCGGTGACGCGCCCACGGGTCGTGACCGCGAACTCGTGGCCGGAGGCCCGGGCCGCGTCGATCGTGACGTCGTCGTAGTCGCCTTTCTGGCCGTTCGGGTAGGCCAGCGAGCGCACCTCGACCGCGAGCTCGCGCTGCAGGGACTCGCGACACTCGCGCAGATCCTGCTGCTGGTCGGCGGCCGTCTCGCGCGCGAGGATCGCGTGGCTCATCGTGTGCGAGCCGATCGAGATGCCCGCGCAGACGAGCTGGCGGGCCTCGTCCCAGTCCATGTACAGGTCGCCGGGATGCAGCTCCCCCGGCGGTTCGAGGGCGTCGACGAGCCGCTCCAGCCGGTCGTGGCGGGTGGCGAGGTCGTCGCGCTTGAGGCTCGCCTCGATCACGCCGAGTGCGCGGGCGTGGTCGCCGTCCGCGCCGAGCGGCAGCACCGCGTCCTCGAATTCGACCGACGGCGCGGCCGTGGTGCGCAGCGCCCAGCTGAGCCGCTCCCACCAGGCGTGGACCTTGTGGGAGAGGAACCCGGGGACGAGGAACACCGTGGCGGGCAGGCCGTGGCGGCGCAGCACGGGCACGGCGTGGACGAGGTTGTCGCGGTAGCCGTCGTCGAAGGTGATCGCGACGGATCGCGGCGGGAGCGGCCGCCCCGCGGCGAGATCGGCGAGCGCGGCGTCCAGCGGGACGACGTTCGCGCTACGCGCGAGCCACGCCATCTGGCGGGCGAAGTTGCGCGGCCCGCCGGACGGCGTGGCCGGCCAGCGCCACGTGGAGTCGACGTTGTGGTAGCCCAGGACGAGCAGCCGGGATCCGCCGCGTGACACGGGAGCATTCACCTCAGACGGTCGGGGAGCCGGGACGCACCACCCTAGTAGGCGCCCGCACCCGTCCTGGCAGCGCGCAGTGTCTTCCAGAGGATCGACATGTCCATGGCCAGCGTCCAGTTCTCGACGTAGCGCAGGTCCAGCCGGACCGACTCCTCCCAGGAGAGGTCGCTGCGGCCGCTGACCTGCCACAGGCCCGTCATGCCGGGCTTGACCAGCAGGCGCCGATGGGCGTCGCGGGTGAAGACCGCGACCTCCTCGGGCAGCGGCGGGCGCGGCCCGACCAGCGACATCGACCCGGTGAGGACGTTGAACAGCTGGGGCAGCTCGTCGAGGGAGTAGCGGCGCAGCCAGCGGCCGACGGGGGTGACGCGGGGATCGCGCCGCATCTTGAACAGCGGGCCCGCGCCCTCGTCGACGCTCGCGAGGGCGGCCCGGTGCCGATCCGCGTCCACGACCATCGAGCGGAACTTGACCATGCGGAACGGCTCGCCGCCCTTGCCTGTGCGCGTCTGCATGTAGAAGGCAGGTCCGCCGTCGCGGCGGACGGCGATCGCGAGTGTGAGCATCAGGGGCGCGGTGATCACGAGCAGGAGGAGCGCGCCGATCCGGTCCATCACGCCCTTGACGAGCCGGGCGATCCCGGTGAACGCGGGCTCGGTGAGCCGCAGCAGCGGGAAGCCGTCCACCGGCGCGACGTGCAGCCGCGGACCGGCGACCTCCATGAGGCCCGGGTCGACGACCAGGTCGGTGCCGGTGCCCTCGAGGTCCCAGGCGAGCTGCTGGAGCCGCCGGGGCGACCAGCCCGGGGCGGGGGCGACGGCCACGATGTCGTACCCGCCCGCCCAGACGGTGCGCTTCACGGTGTCGAAGTCGCCGACGACCGGCACGTCCGCGACCGTGTCCGCGCCGGACTCGCCCGTGCCCGACGGCGTGCAGGCGGCCCCGACGACCCAGCCGTGGTGGCGGGAGCGGGTGGTGCGCGCGACCATGTCGGCCACCCACTCCGGCGGCCCGACGGCGAGCACGGGGTGCAGGCACCGGTTCTGGCTGCGCCGCGCGTGCAGCAACCGCCGCAGCAGCCAGCGGGCCAGGAGCATCGTGACGCCCGCGATCGGCACGACGACGAACACCCAGGCGCGTAGCGACTCGACACCCACGGCAAGGGCGAGCAGGCCGAGCACCATGGCCGTGGTGACGGTGGCGCGGACGATGCGGGCGTACTCCTCGGATCCCGCACCGAGCATCCGCGGATCCCACACGCGATGGACGGCGAGGCTTCCGGTGAGCGCGACAGCGGTGACCGCGGCGAGCGCGAGGGAGCCCTCCCGGCCGAACGGTGATCCGCCGCCGACGTTCAGCTCGCTACCGAGGACGGCTGCGAGCAGCACGATCACGAGGTCCGACCCCACGACCGTGGAGTGGTACCAGGACTCCCAGCGGCGATGGTGGCGCGGCGGCGGCTCCGGGGCAGGCGCCTGCCCGGCCGGAGGGACGGCGCGCAGCGGGACGTCGGACAGGCGCAGACGGGCCCGGTCCGCACGGCGCTCGGGTAGCGGCTGTGCGGGGCCGTTCATCTGCTCTCCTCCTTCGAGATCCGAAGCGGTGCTGTTCGGACATCGAGGAGAACCGGCGCCGCGTTACCGTCCGGACGGAGAGTTCAATGTCATGTTCGCCGGCCGATGTGAATCGCTCGACCGAACGAAGTGGAGGGTCGCGGCGATCAGGGGTGATCGGGACGGGTGATCAGTACGCCCCGCGGCCCGTGACGACGGCGCCGATCGTCTTCCAGAGGATCATGGCGTCGAGGGCCATGGACCAGTTCTCGACGTAGCGCAGGTCCAGCCGGACCGACTCCTCCCAGGAGAGGTCGCTGCGGCCGCTGACCTGCCACAGGCCCGTCATGCCGGGCTTGACGAGCAGGCGCCGCTGCGCCTCGGGGGTGTAGCCGCGGGCCTCCTCCGGCAGCGGCGGGCGCGGCCCGACCAGCGACATCGACCCGGTGAGGACGTTGAACAGCTGGGGCAGCTCGTCGAGGGAGTAGCGGCGCAGCCAGGCGCCGACGGCCGTCACGCGGGGGTCGCGCGCCATCTTGAACAGCGGGCCCGCGCCCTCGTTGGCGGTGAGCAGGTCGGAACGCAGGCGCTCCGCGTTCACCACCATCGAGCGGAACTTGACCATCGGGAACGGGCGGCCGCCCTGCCCGAGCCGGACCTGGCGGAAGAACACCGGACCGCCGTCCGCCTTGATCGCGATGGCGACGGCCAGCAGCACCGGCAGCAGCATGAGGATCAGCGTGCCGGCGACCGTCCTGTCCACGACGGTCTTCAGGACCCGGGCGATGCCGGTGAAGGCCGGCTCGGTGACCCGTAGCAGCGGCAGGCCGTCCACCGGCGCGACGTGCAGCCGCGGGCCCGCGATCTCCATGAGGCCCGGGTCGACCACCATCTCCGCGCCGGAGCCCTCGAGCTCCCAGGCCAGCCGGTGCAGCCGCTTCGGGGCGAGCTCGGGCGTGGGGGTGACGGCGACGACGCGGTACTGGTCCAGCCCGACGGCCAGCGGGAGGTTGTCGAGATCGCCGACCACCGGGACGTCCAGCACGTGGTTCTCGCCGTCCAGGCCGCGGCCGTCCGGCGTGCAGACGCCGGTGACCGTCCAGCCCGAGTACTTGGCGCGACGGGTGCGGGTGATGAGCTCGGCGACGGAGCTCGCCGTGCCGACGGCGAGGACGGTGCGCATGCAGCGGCCCTGGCGGCGGCGGCGGTGGACCATCCGGCGCAGGCCGTAGCGCAGCAGCTCGGTGACGATGCCGATCACGGGGATGATCCCGAACACCCACGGCCGCACGGCGGTGAGCTCGAAGGCCAGGCCGACCAGGCCGAGCACCACGGCACCGAGGACGACGCCGCGCAGGACCCGGCCGAACTCCTCCGAGCCCTGCCCGAGCACCCGGATGTCCCAGGCGCCGCAGGTCGCGACGCAGGCGACCATCAGCAGCGTGACGGCCCCCGCGAGGTACCAGGACGCCCAGACGCCGGTGGAGCCGTTGCCGAGGCCGAGCAGGCCACCCGCGAGGGCGCCGAGGACGATCACGCCGATGTCGCCCGTGACGACGGCGGTCTTGTAGCGCCACTCCCAGCGGGAGGCGTGCTGCGGCTCCAGCGGCCGGTCGAGGTGGGTCTTCGGGGTGATCTTGTGGACGCCCAGCGGGAGCGTGGCGGAGACGGTGTCGGCCGACGGCGAGGTCCGCGACGGTCCGGCCATGTCGGACGCTACGGGGTCCGCGTGCGCGTCCCCGACGATGCCCTGGGGCGCTTCCCGCGTATCGGACTTCTGATTCACACACAACCCCACGTGACGAGCAGCGGACCGTTCGACCCGACGGGTCGGTCGACCGCCGAAGCTGATGTTGTTGGAACCCTCACCGGGGCCAACGTCACGGGTTCGTACGCCGTTACGGCTGATCCACACCAGCTGCTGTGAGCGGTCAATAACGACCGACGAGCGGTTGTCGATCCCCCGGTCGCCCAGTGGCCCGGAAGGTTGTCCGGATGGCCCGAGAATGCGGCGAACGGTCGTAAAGATGGGCCGAACGGTGGACTCTCGGTCAGCGCACCGCGTCGGGCGTGACGCCGCGGACCCAGTCCAGCGTGGCCAGCAGGCCCTCGGCGAGCGGGGTGGGATCGGTGAGCCCCAGGTCCTCGCGGGCCCGGGTGACGTCCAGGCAGCTGCGCAGCACCTCGCCGTGGCGGGCGGGGCGCAGTTCGGGCGCGAACGCGGCGGCATCGATCCCGGCGGCGGCGGCGACGGCTGCGACGAGGTCGAGGACGCTCACCTCGACACCCGTGCCCACGTTGTAGCGGGAGTGCCGCAGCCCCTCCGCGGCCGCGGCGGCCCGGTTCGCGCGCACGATGTCGCCGACGTAGACGTAGTCGCGGGTCTGGCGGCCGTCGCCGAACACGACGGGCCGGGCTCCGGTGAGCACCCGGTTGCAGAAGATCCCGATCACCCCGGCGTCCCCGGTGGGGTCCTGGCGGGGGCCGTACACGTTGCCGTAGCGCAGCGAGACGACGTCCAGGCCGTGGGCCTCGCCGAACCACCGCCCGTACTCCTCGGTCGTGCGCTTGCCCAGCCCGTAGCCCGACAGGGGCCGCGCCGGCGCCGTCTCCGGGGTCGGGACCACGGCCGGCTCGCCGTAGATCGCGCCGCCCGTGGAGGTGTTCACGACGCGGCGCACGTCGGTGTTCTTGGCGGACGTGAACACGTTGAGCGAGCCGAGCACGTTGATCTCCGCGTCGCGGGCGGGCTCGACCATCGACGTCCGCACGTCGATCTGCGCAGCGAGGTGGAAGACCACCTCGGGACGGAAGCGGGCGAACACCTCCGCGACGGCGCCCGCCTCGCGGATGTCGACCTTCGCCAGCTGCGCGCCGGCGTCGAGGGCGGCGGCGAGGTTGGCCTCGGACCCGTGGCTCATGTCGTCGACGACGCACACGTCGGCGCCGTCCGTGACGAGCGAGTCGACGAGGTGGGATCCGATGAACCCGGCGCCGCCGGTGACCAGTGCACGCACGGCGCCCGACCCTACCGACCCCCTCCGCGCGGCGGCGCCGGACCGTGAACGGCTAGGGTCGCGCGACGTGACGGCCACAGACGAGGAACCCGGAACGTCCGCCCGGCCGGTCGATCTCCCGGCCACGCCACCCGCGTACGTGCTGGGCGGCTACGAGGCCGGGCTCGCGGTGATCCGCTCGCTCGGCCGCGCCGGGGTTCCCGTCACCTCGGTGGTGGCGGCCGAGCGGGAGCACGCGCGCCGGTCGACCCACGTCACCGCGGTCCGCACAGCGCCGGACCCGGCGGAGGATCCGGACGGCCTGGTCGACGCCGTCGCGGACCTCGCCCCGGGCGTCGTGATCCCCACGACGGACGAGAGCCTGGAGGCGGTCTCCGCCCACCGCGACCGGCTCGCCGCCCGCCACCTGGTCGCCTGCCCCCCGCAGGACGTCGCGCGGGTGTTCCTCGACAAGCGCCTGACCGGAGAAGCCGCCGAGCGGGCCGGCGTGGTCGCACCCCGCACCGTCACCCCGGCCTCGCCGGAGGAGCTGGCGGCGCTGATCACGCATCTGCAGCTGCCGTGCCTGGTCAAGCCACGTGAGAGCTACCGCTACAGCCGCGCCTTCGGAGTGAAGATGCACCGCGTCGACACCGCCGACGCGCTGCGCGAGGCGTGGCTTCGGGCCCACGAGCTCGACATCGGCGTCGTGGTGCAGGAGCTCATCCCCGGTCCGGAGACCGGCGGGATCAACTACAACACCTACGTCGTCGACGGCGAGCCCGTCGTCGAGTTCACCTCCCGCAAGCTGCGCCTCGCGCCGCGCAACTTCGGCTTCCCGAGCGCGGTCGTCAGCGGCCGGGTCCCGGAGGTGGTCGCGCCCGGGCGGCGGATCGTGCGGGAGATGGGGATCGAGGGCTTCGCCAACGTCGAGTTCAAGCGCGACGCCCGTGACGGGGCGTACAAGCTGATGGAGGTCAACGGGCGGCCCAACATGTCCGGCGCGCTCGCCGTGGCCTGCGGGGTCGACTTCCCGCTGCTGACCTACCGCCACCTCGTCGAGGGCCGCGTCGACCCGGCCACGTTCCGCCCCGACTGGGACGTCGACGTCGCGTGGATCAACGACGCCACCGATCCGCGCGCCGCGGTCGCGCGCTGGCGCAGCGGGGAGGCGACGTTGCGCGAGGGCGCGGCGCCGTACACGCGGCGGCGGGTGTTCGCGTCGTTCGCCCTGCGCGACCCCGGCCCGTTCGTCGACCGCGTCCGCGCCCGCAACCGCCGCCGCGCGCAGCGGCTGCGCCGCCGCATCACGGGGTGACCGGGGCCGCACGGATCTCCCCGGGCTCCGTCGTTCTCCAGTAGGTTCTCCGCCCGTGAGCACTTTCGATACGGTGCTGGTCGTCGCGGTGCCCGCGGCCCTGGTGTACGGGCTCATCGCCCTGCTGGTCGTCATGCCGCGCCGGGCGCGCCGCCCGCGCTACCGCGTGGGTCAGCCGTGGCCGTACCAGCCCCTGTTCTGGACGGCCAACCCGCAGGGAGCCCAGCTGCCCGCGCCCGAGCAGCGCGTGGTGACCGGTGAACGAGGAGGAGCCCGTGGCGACTGGTGAGGCCCCCGGGGCGACGACGGACCACGGCGGTTCCGGAACCGCCGTCACGCTGCCCGGCACCGACGAGCTGCCCGTCGGGTCGGTGGTCACCGCCTCGGGCCGCGTCTCGGCCGCCGAGGAGTTCAGGGACACCCCCGCCAGCGGCCCGTTCACGCCCGCCCAGCTCGGCCGCCTCGACGAGGCGCTGACGATGTGCAGCAGGGAGACCGGGCTGCGCTTCGCCGTCTACCTCGGCGACCTGGGCGAGGATCCGAACGGCCGAGTCGCACAGTTGCACGACGAGATCGAGGGCTCAGCGGAGGCCGTGCTGGTCGCGGTGAGCCCCGAGCAGCGCATCGTCGAGGTCCTCACCGGGGCGGGTGCCCGCGTCCGGCTGCCGGACAACGGCGCGAAGCTGGCCGTGATGAGCATGGTCACCTCCTTCAAGGAGAGCGACCTCTTCGGTGGGCTGCTCAGCGGCCTCCGGATGCTCGCGGACGCCGCGGGGGAGCGCCACCACCACCGCTGACCGCCCGGGCGGTCGCTCACGGGGCCGTGACGCGCAGCCCCCCGAACTCGACCTGGGTGGTCCCGTCGCCCGCGTCGTCGCGGTAGATGCCCTGTTTCAGGTAGTTCTCGCTGCTCGACATCGTCGGCCGGTGGAAGCGGGGCACCGTCTGCCTGCCGTTCTCCCACGCCTCCACGTACCCGCTGCCGCTGCGCGAGAACTTCACGTGCATGACGTAGTGCACCCACTCGCCGCGACGCAGCGGGCCGATCGTCCTGCGCGGCGCGTCCGTGCCGTCCCCGCCGATGTCCACACTGCCCTCGCTGAGGTCGATCGCGAGCGGCGGCGACCCGCTCCCGCCGTGCCACTGCATGACGATGAACCAGCCGCCGCTGGGCGTGCGGAAGTCCTCCGGCAGCCGCATGGACCACTCGTACCAGCGCTCGTCACCCTCGCGGGTCTCCGCCCCGGCCTCGTTCTCCGACACCTCGGAGCGTTCGCCGCCGCCGAACTCCGGCACGTCTCCGTTGCGGACGGTGAACAGGGCCGCGAACTTCCCGCCGCCCGGCACGTCCGCAGGCACGACCTTCATCGCGCGGTCCCCGCTCACGCGGTCGCACGAGCCGTTGACCAGCGCCGACTGGCAGGTGCCCCACTGGCTGAAGTCCCCCGTCTCGTAGTCGGCGAGGAAGACCAGGTTGCGGCCGACGGCCACCTGCGGCGCCTGGGGCTTCGCGGGCTCGGCCGGCGCCGTCGGCCCGGCCGGCTCCGGCGGCGCGGGGGTGGGTGGCGCGGGCTCGACCGGCGCCGGGGGCTCGGGATCGCGCGGCAGGGGCAGCGAGCTGAGCCCGGGGAACACCGGGTCGCCGTCGTCCGCGGAGTCCACCGCCATGGTGGCGGAGGTCAGGACGGCCGCGGTGAGGGCCGCGGCGGCCAGGACATCGCGCATGCGGCGTGGGCGCCGGGGGCCGCCGTGCCGCCCGTACTCAGCAGAGCCGGCAGAGCCAGCGCGGCCGGCGTGCGTGACGGGACGTTCGGCGACGGCGACGCTCGTCTGCCGGTGCAGCGCCACGAGCTGGGCGACGTCGATCGTCACCGTCTCGTGGGGCGCGTTCGGGGAACGGTTGCTGTCGGGGAGCACAGTGCGTGCGACGCTAGCAGCTCCCTTCCCCGGCCGGGTGACGTCGATCGACGAGGTTGCCTCATCGGTCCGATCAAGCGGTGAACGGCTTATGGAGCGAGCCGAACTGATCGCGTCGCGGGCGACGTTGCGCCGAACGGCGCGCCCTCGGCGGAGATCGACCGCCTCGCGCAGGCGATCTCTGCTACGTGCGGTCGGGGACCATCCCTCCCGGCAGCTTCGACCGTACCGTGGCGACGAGCTGCCGGACGGTCGGCGGGTCGAGCACGCGCAGGACGAGCACGTAGACCGCTGCGAACGCGAGGGTGAGCCCGGTCAGCTGGAGGATGCCCCAACCCACCGGCAGCCGGTCGGAGTGGCCGGTGAGCCACTCGAACGATCCCACCAGGCCGGTCGCCACCACGGTCGCCACGGCCGCCGGTGCCAGGAGCGGCACGAGATCGCGCAGCGGGAACCCGACGATGCGGCGGGCGAGCACCAGCGAGGCGACGGTGATGAGGATCTCCGTCGCCGAGGCCGCGAGCCCGACGCCGAGGAGCCCGAGCGGCAGGAGCGCCACCAGCAGCCCGAGGCCCGCGACCAGCACGATCACGGAGATCCAGTGCAGCCTCGTCGAGGCACCTGCCGCCTTGATCGCCTCGCCGCACACCTCGTGCAGCCCGACGCAGGCGGCGATCGCCGCCGAGGCCACGAGGAACGTCCCGGCCTCGCGCCACCGCTCGCCGAGGAGCACGACCACCGCGGGCTCGCCGAGCGCGACGATCAGGCCCGTCACCGGTGCGGCGAGTACCCAGCTCCAGCGCATCGCCTGCACGAACCCGCGGCGGAACCGCTGCGCGTCGTCGGAGATCCGGGAGAACGCCGGCAGGATCGCGAACGCCCCGACCTGGATGACCGCCGTCCGCGGCAGCTCGCCCAGCCGGCTGCCGTAGCGGTACTGGCCGAGCGCCGACTCGCCGAGGGTGCGCCCGAGCAGCGCGGTCTGGGCCATCGCGCGGACCCGCCAGGACAGGCTCAGGACCAGGATCGGCAACCCGAAGCGGCCCAGCTCGCGCCACAGCCGCACCGACGCGCCGCGCCCCGGCAGCCAGCGGGCGAGCGACCAGCTCCCGAGCAGCCAGACCAGCGCCGACGCGTAGGTCCCGATCACCAGCGCCCACACCCCGAGACCGGCGACCGCGCAGCCGATCGCCGTGGCGCCGAACACCACGGACCGGATCGGGTCGATGACCAGGCGCCGGGTGGTGTCGAACCGGCGCACCATGATCGCGTCCGGGGCGATGGTCAGGGCCTGCAGGACGAACAGGCCCGCGGTGACCGCGGCGATCTCCGCCGCGAGATCGCTGCGGAACAGCAGGCCGACGAGCGGCGCGGCCGCGAGGGCGAGCAGCGCGACGAGCACGCCGCCCACGAGCGTCGCCCAGAACACGGTGTCCGCGGCGTCCTCGACATCGTCACGCCGTTGTACCAGCGCGTTCTTCATACCGCTTTCGACGAACATCGTGAGGAAGCCGGACAGGATCGTCCCGGCGGCGAAGAGGCCGACCTCCGCCGGGCTCAGCAGCCGGGCCAGCACGAGCGTCGTGCCGAAGGAGATGCCCTGGACCAGTACGAGCGTCACCGCGGAGACTGCTGCCCCGCGGCGTGCCACGCCCGCCAGCGGGCCGGTGCGGGTGAGCGGCGTGTGGCCCGGGACCCGTCGCGCCCTCAGGATCACGTCCGGTGCGGAGTCGTCTGCGGTGCGGGAGCGTCCGCCGTGTCCACCATCGTGTGTCTGTGCGTGCCTTCCACGAATCGGTCGGGTTCGGGCCTGCCGCAGCCTATGCCGCGCGTCCGTCCGGCGGACACCCGCCCTCCGACCGGCAGCGGATCGGTCCGATGCGACGATCACCTCTCCCGAGCTGCGGGGGGCTCGTCGGGACGGTGACCGCCGTCCCGCGAAGGTCCACGACGAGGAGGATGTGGGTGCGCGACACCGACTTCGGGCCGGGGGTACCCCGAAGCCTTGGCCGCCGGTTCGGCGACGTGGAGATCGTCACCGGGGGTGCCGAGGGACTGGCCGACGTCTGGCGGGGTCTGTCGGACGGCCTGGCGAGCCCGATGCAGTCCCATGAATGGGCCGCGGCAGACGACGAGACCCGGGCCGGCGTGCGCCGGGTGACTGTCATCGTCGGCGGGCGCGACAATCCCTCGGCGCTGGCTACCTTCCTGCTCGCCCCGGGATCGACGGGGCAGCTGCGCCTCGCGGCGCACGGTGAGCCGTCCGGGTTCGTCTACCGCGACGAGGAGTCGCTGGTGCGCCTGTGCGCCGCCCTCGTCCGGATGGGCCTTCCGCTCAAGCTCGGACGGGTCGTCGCGGGATCGCCCACCGACGTGGCGCTCGCCGAGGCGTTCCGGTCCCGCGGAGTGCTGCGGCGCCGCAGGACCTCCGCGTACCCCGTCGTCGACCTGGACGAGGGCTGGCGCGATCCGGAGCAGCACTTCAACGCCGGGCGGCGCTCCGACGTCCGGCGCGCCCGGCGGCGGGCCGCCGCGCTCGGCGACGTCTCCTACGAGCTGCTCGCCCCGGTGCCGGGCGAGGTCGACGGCCTCCTCGACGAGGCCTACGCCGTCGAGTCGGCGGGCTGGAAGGGGCGCGGCGGCACCGCCCTCGCCGTCGACGAGCCGCTCGGCGGCTTCTTCCGGCGCTGGGCGCGCCGGGCCGCCTCGGCAGGGCAGCTGCGGATGTCGTTCCTGCGGATCGGGGGCAAGCCCGTCGCCATGCAGGTCGCGGCCGAGGTGAACCGGCGCCTGTGGCTGCTCAAGATCGGCTACGACGAGACCGTCAAGCGATGCTCGCCGGGCACCCTGCTCATGCTCGCGGTCGTCGCGGCGGCGGCCGACGGGGGCCTCACGCACGTCGAGTTCCTCGGCACCGCCGAGGCGTGGACCGGGCTGTGGGCGACCCGGTCGCGGGAGTGCGTCCGGCTCGCCGGCTACCCTGCCGCGATGCGTTCGCTCCCCGTGCTCGCCAAGGACACGGGCCGCGCGGTGCGCCGCAAGCTCTTCGGCGGGCGCCGGTGACCGACACCCGGGCGCGCCTGAAGGGATGGGCCCGCCCGCGCCTGCTGCGGGCCGCGGAGGTCCTCGCCCGCAACCACGTCGCAGGCGAGACCGCCGATGCGGCCGCGCGGGTCGCGGAGCGCCTCGCCGCCCGGGGGATCGCCACCACGATCGGCTACTGGGACCGGCCCGACGACACGCCCGCCGAGGTGGCCGCGCAGTATCTCGCCTGCCTCGACGCCCTGCCGGCGGGCCGGCCGGGGCACGTGTCGATCAAGCTGACGGCGCTGCGGTTGTCCGCCGACGAGTCCGATCGCGTGCTCGCCCGCGCCGCCGAGCTCGGCCGCCGCGTCCACCTCGACGCCATGGACCACCCTGCCGCCGGGCCCACCCTCGCCGTGCTCGCCGGGATGCGTGAGCGTCACCCGGCCGCCGACCTGGGCCACACCCTGCCCGGCCGCTGGCGACGCAGCGTCGCCGACGCCGACACCGCCGTCGAGCTGGGGGTGGCCGCGCGGGTCGTGAAGGGGCAGTGGGCTGACCCCGAGGATCCCGACGCGGACCGGCGGGCGGGCTTCCTGCGCGTCGTCGACGCGCTCGCCGGCCGTGCGCGGGAGGTCGCGGTCGCCTCGCACGACGTCCCGCTCGCCGCCGAGGCCTGCCGCCGGCTGCGGACGGCGGGCACGCCCTGCGTGCTGGAGCTGCTGCACGGCCTGCCGATGCGCGCGTCGCTGCGGCAGGCCCGGGAGCTGGGCCTGCCGGTGCGCGTGTACGTGCCGTACGGCACGGCGTACCTGCCGTACGCGCTCGGGGCGCTGCGCCGCGAGCCCGGGAAGCTCGTCTGGCTCGCCAGGGACGTGGCGGGGGCGCTCGCCGACTCACTCACCGCAACGGCTCGCGAGCGGCTGGGCGTCCGGGCCGGACGCTGACGGCCCGGACGCCGGGCGGGATCAGGAGCGGTCGAACTCCCGTGCCGCGAGTGCCCGCACGATCCCCGCGCGGCCTTCCGACACGAGCCTGCGCAGGGCGGGCGGGTGCTCCTCGTCGGCCAGCCAGGCATCCGCCGCGTCCACCGTGGCCTTGTCGACCGCCCAGGACGGGAACAGCCCGATGACGACGGACTGCGCCCGCTCGCTCGTGCGGCGCTGCCACACCTCCGCGACCTCCGCGAAGTACCGCTCGACGTACCCGGCCAGCAGGCCGCGCTGCGCCGGGTGCGAGAACCCGCCGATGATCGCCTCCTGCACGGCGTTCGGGATCTCGTCGTCGTGGACGGCCCGCTGCCAGGCCCGCTCCTTGGCCTCGGCGGTGGGGACCAGCGCGCGGGCCCGCTCGGCCTGCCGGCGGCCGGTGGCCGTCGGGTCGCGCTCGGCCTCCTCGTCGATCTGGTGCTCGCCCGCCTCGCCGTGTGCCACCAGAGCATGCAGCAGCCGCCACCGCGCGTCGGTGTCGACGACCAGGCCGTCCGGCACGGCCACGTCGAGCAGCCAGCCCTTCATCTGCTCCAGCACGACCGGCGGCAGCACGCTCGACGAGAGCGCGTTCACCGCGGTGAGCTGCGCGTCCGAACCGGGCGGCGCGGTGTCCAGCCGGAAGCGCAGCGCGTCGGTGAGCATCGGCCAGCCACGCTCGGCGGCCCACGACTCCTCCGCGTAGGACGCCACGGCCGTCTGCGCCTGCATCAGCAGCCGTTGCACGACCCCGATCTCGCTCTCCGCGCCGAACCCGCCCGCGACCAGCGCGGTGAAGTCCCGTGCCTTGAGCTCGGCCTCGCGCGTCATCTCCCACGCCGCCGACCAGCACAGCGTGCGGGGCAGCGGGTCGGCGATGTCGCCGATGCGGTCCACCAGCGTCGCGAGCGAGCCGGGGTCCAGCCGCAGCGCGCAGTAGGTGAGGTCGTCGTCGTTGACCAGCACCAGCTCGCCGCGCGACACCCCGACGAGCTCGGGCACCGCGGTGCGCTCGCCGGTGACGTCCACCTCGACCCGGTGGGTGCGCACGAGCCTGCCGTCCTGGTCGGCGTAGACGCCGACCGCGATCCGGTGCGTCCGCAGCTCGCCCCCTCCGGGACGCGCACCGCCCTGCACGACCTCGAACCGCGCGAAGTTCCCGTCCGCGTCCACCTCGAACTGCGGGCGCAGCAGGTTCAGCCCCGTGGTGCGCAGCCACTGCGCCCCCCACCCCGACAGATCCCGCCCGGACGCCTTCTCCAGCGCCCCCAGCAGGTCGTCGAAGGTGGCGTTGCCCCAGGCGTGGGTGCGGAAGTAGTCGCGCAGACCTGCCAGGAACGGCTCCAGCCCCACGTACGCGACGAGCTGCTTGAGCACGCTCGCGCCCTTGGCGTAGGTGATGCCGTCGAAGTTCACCTCGACGGCCTGCAGGTCCGGGATGTCGGCCGCCACCGGGTGCGTGGACGGCAGCTGGTCCTGCCGGTAGGCCCAGCTCTTCTCCACGTTGGCGAACGTCGTCCAGGCGTTGCGGTACTCGGTGGCTTCGGCCTGGCAGAACACCGACGCCCACGTCGCGAACGACTCGTTGAGCCACAGGTCGTCCCACCAGCGCATCGTGACGAGGTCGCCGAACCACATGTGCGCCATCTCGTGCAGCACCGTCTCGGCGCGCCGCTCGTAGAGGAAGCGGGTGACGCGGGAGCGGAAGACGTAGTCCTCCAGGAACGTCACCGCGCCGGCGTTCTCCATCGCGCCGGCGTTGAACTCCGGGACGAAGAGCTGGTCGTACTTGCCGAACGGGTACCGCACGCCGAAGTGGCGGTGGTAGAAGTCGAAACCCTGCTTGGTCTCGGTGAACAGCCGCTCCGCGTCCATGTGCTCGGCGAGCGAGGCGCGGCAGTAGATGCCGAGAGGGATGGGTGGGTGGGCGCCGTCGGGGTCGACGTGCTCGTCGCGCCACTGCGCGTACGGGCCCGCGACCAGGGCGACCAGGTAGGTGCTCATGATCTCGGTGGTGGCGAAGCGGTGCACGCCCTCCTCGACGCTCTCCGCCACCGCGTTGGAGATCACCTTCCAGTCCTCGGGGGCCGTCACGGTGATCGTGTAGCGGGCCTTGAGGTCCGGCTGGTCGAAGCAGACGAACAGGCGCTTCGCGTCGGCCGTCTCGAACTGGGAGTAGAGGTACACCCCACCGTCGACCGGGTCGACGAAGCGGTGCAGCCCCTCGCCGGTGTTCATGTACCGGCCCGTCGCGACGACGGTGAGCTCGTTCTCGGCGGCCAGCTGCGGCAGGGCGATGCCGTCGTCCTCGACGTAGCCCGAGACGTCGAGCGCGGTGCCGTTCAGCGTGGCCGACCCCACCGAGGCGCCCACCCAGTCGATCCAGCTCGACGACCCGGGCTCGCGGCAGGTGAAGCGGACCGTCGTCGTGCTCGCGAACGTCGACTCGCCGGGCTTGCCTCCACCATCGGTGAGGTCGAGGTCGACGACGTACTCGGCGACGTCCAGCAGCGCCGCGCGGCGCTCGGCGTCGGACCGGGTGAGGTTGGGCGGCGCCATGCGGGATTCTGCTCCTTCGGGTGAGGCGTGGCTGCCGATCCAACCATGTGTGGTGCGTCCGCGTGGCGGGGAATTCGCGGTCGCGTGGAGGAACAGCCCGGCGGGCGTGATGGTTGAGCATTGGAGAACATCGTCGAGGTGGAGGAGTACCTTCGTGGCCGACAGGACCCGCGTCGATTTCTGGTTCGACCCGATGTGCCCGTGGGCGTGGATCACGTCCCGCTGGATCCTCGAGGTCGAGCAGGTACGCGACATCGACCTGCACTTCCACGTCATGAGCCTCGCGGTGCTCAACGCGGATCGGGACGTGCCGCAGGCATACCGCGATCACCTGGACCGCGCGTGGGGACCCGTGCGCGTCGCGATCGCCGCCGCCCGGGCGCACGGTCAGGAGATCCTGCGCCCGCTCTACACCGCGATGGGCACCCGGATCCACGACGGCGGCAACAAGGACTTCGACGTCGTGATCAAGGAGGCCCTCGCCGAGCTCGACCTCCCACCGTCGCTGGCCGAGGCGGCCACCAGCACGGAGTTCGACGAGGAGCTGAAGGCGAGTCACGACCGCGGCATGGAACCGGTCGGCCTGGACGTCGGCACGCCCACCATCCACGTGGACCGGGTCGCGTTCTTCGGCCCGGTGCTCGCCCGCATCCCACGCGGCGAGGACGCCGGCACGATCTTCGACAGTGCCCGCACGCTCGCGTCCTACCCGTACTTCTTCGAGCTGAAGCGCACCCGCGACCTGCGGCCGGTGTTCGACTGACCCGCGGCGGCCTGCGCACGGCGGCGGGCTGCGCACGCCGCCGTCGCCGTGCACATGGCGGCGTCGCCGTGCACACGGCGGGAGGTGTGCACGGCGACGTGACGGTGTGCACGGGCCTCGTCGCCGGCCCCTGGTCCCCGGTGACTGGCCCCCGGTCAACGGCCCGCACTGAGCCACAGTCCCTGGCCCCCTGGCCCCTGGCCCCCGGTCACCGGCCGGCCAGCCGCGCCCGGATCCGGTCGGCGACCGGGGCGAAGCAGTCGAGATCGGCCCACGTCCACCGGACGACCGCGAGACCCTCGGCGCGAAACGCGTCCTCCCGGCGCTTCTCGGCGAAGACGGCGTCGCCGGGCTCCTGACCGGGACGCAGGTCGCGCCCGTACTTGCGCCGGCCGTCGAACTCGCCGACGGTGCGCCCGCGCTTCCAGCCGAAGTCGCCGATTCCCAGCAGCTCGCCGCCTGCGGTGCGCACCTCCCACTGCGGCTGCGGGGGCGGCAGCCCCGCCGCGGCGATCGCGACCCGGCTGCGGGACTCGCCGGGGTTGTCGCTGCGGCCGTCCGCGAACGCGAACACCCGTGCTGCCGCGGGCCCGCCGGGCCAGCGCCGGCAGCGCTCCCGCTCCGCGGCCAACGCGTCGTGGTCCACCAGCCCGCGGCGCAGCGCCGCGTCGACGATCACCACCGCCTGCTCGAACGGCACCGTGCGCGCCACGTCGGACAGGGTGCGGGCGGGCGAGGTGACGGAGATGCCGTCGCGCACGACGACGTCGCGGGTGTCGAGGGGCGCGCACCGCACGTGCACCCGGGCGCCGATCCGGGCACCCGAACGTCGCCGCGGGCGGGTGACGCGGACCCGGTCCAGCGGGACGGCCCACACGGGTAGGCCGTGCACGAGCGCCGCCGAGACGTTGCTCACGACCGCGTCCGCGGACAGCACGGCGGCCGCCGCGCGGACCGCGGCGAGATGGCGGTCGACGGGATCGCCGGGCGGCTCGGTGAGGTAGGCACCCCGCCGGATCGCGCGCAGGCGCCCGGCCCGCAGCGCGCGGCGGATCTCGGCGTCGGTGTAGCCATCGGCGTGCAGGTCGCGACGCAGTCGCAGGTTCATGATCCGACCCTGCAGGTGCCGACGCGCCGGGCGCCAGGCCCGTCCCGGCTCCTGTGGATGACCGCCCGTCAGGTGGACAACCGGGCCACCGTGTACACGGTCGGGCGGCGTGCACACGTCGACGTCACCGTGCACACGGCGGGACGTGCGCACCGTGACCTCACGGTATGCACGGCGCCGCCAGGTGAGCACGGCGCCGCGAGATGTGCACGGCGCCGCGAGATGTGCACGGCGCCGCGAGATGTGCACGGGGCCGCCGGGTGTGCACGGCGCCGCCAGGTGAGCACGGCGACGGCGCGGTGCCCGATGGATCAGGGGTGCCAGTGGATCAGTGGTGCGCGATGAAGGTGTCGCGCAGGACCCCGGTCTCGAGCTCCATCTCCCGCACCCGGTGCTTGACCAGGTCGCCGATGCTCACCAGCCCGACCAGCTCGCCGCCGGACACGACGGGCAGGTGGCGGTACCGGCCACGGGTCATCCGGGCCATCGCCGAGGGCACCGTGTCGTCCGGGGCGCAGGTCGAGACGTTGCGGGTCATGATCTCGCTCACTGGCATGTCGAGCAGGGCCCGCCCGTGCCGGACGACCCCGCGCACGATGTCGCGCTCCGAGACGATCCCGCGGATCCTCCCGTTCGTCTCGCAGACCAGCAGCGCGCCCACGCCTGCGTCGTCGAGCCTGGCCGCGGCCTGTGCCACGGTCGTCCACGGCAGCGCCGTATGCACCTGGTGGCCCTTGGCTTCGAGGATGTCGGCGATGAGCATCAGCGCGCCTCCTGTCACGTCCGCGTGACCCCGATGATCCCTGCCGAGGCTACGCCGCGAATCCGGCGAGCGGGTGGGAGCGACGGGTTGTCCGTGTGAGGATCGGGGGCATGGCTGGACCGACGACACCGACGACATACCGCACCGGGCACTGGATCGACGGCGCCTTCGCCGAGGGCGGGGGCGAGCACATCGAAGTGGTCGATCCCGCCACCGAGGAGGTGATCGCCACCGTTCCGGCGGGCTCCGCCGCCGACGTGGACCGGGCCGTCGCGGCGGCCCGCGCGGCGTTCGCCGGATGGTCGGTGACCCCGGTGCAGGAGCGGGCGGCCGCCGTCGGGCGGATCTCCGAGGGCATCAAGGCGCGCCGCGACGAGATCGCCTCGGCGATCACCGCGGAGATGGGCTCGCCCGCGACGTTCGCGCAGAAGGTCCAGGCCGCGATGCCGCGCGCGACGTCGGCCGGGGTCGCCGCGCTCGCCGCGGACTTCCCGTGGAGCGAGGAGATCGGCAACTCCCTCGTGGTGCGCGAGCCCGTGGGCGTCGTCGGCGCCGTCACGCCGTGGAACTACCCGCTGCACCAGATCGTCGCGAAGGTGGCGCCCGCGCTGGTCGCGGGCTGCACGGTGGTACTCAAGCCCAGCGAGATCGCCCCGCTGACGGCCGGGATCCTCGCTGAGATCGTCGCGGAGGCGGGGGTCCCGGCGGGGGTCTACAACGTCGTCCACGGCTACGGGCCGGTGGTCGGCGAGGCGATGGCCGCCCACCCCGGGATCGACATGATGTCCTTCACCGGGTCCGCGCGCGCCGGGCGACGGGTCAGCGAGGTGTCGGCAGGGACCATCAAGCGGGTGGCGTTGGAGCTCGGCGGGAAGTCCGCGAACGTCGTGCTGCCCGACGCGGACTTCGGGGCGGCGGTGAAGGTCGGCGTCGCCCAGTGCTTCATCAACGGTGGCCAGACGTGCTCGGCGTGGACGCGGATGCTCGTCCCCGCGCAGCGCCACGACGAGGCGGTGGAACTCGCCGTGGCGGCCGCCGGGCGCTACACCGTCGGCGATCCCACGGAGGCGACCACGCGCATCGGCCCGATGGCGTCGGCCGCCCAGCAGCAGCGGGTGGCGGGCTACCTGGAGAAGGGGGTCGAGTCGGGCGCGACCGTCGCGTTCGGCGGGCCGGGCCAGGTCGAGGGGTTGGAGCGCGGCTACTACGTGCGGCCCACCGTGTTCGCGAACGTCGCGCCCGACAGCGTCATCGCCCAGGAGGAGATCTTCGGGCCGGTGCTGTCGGTGATCCCCTACCGCGACGAGGACGAGGCCGTCGAGATCGCCAACTCCACCGTCTACGGCCTGGCAGGCGCCGTCTTCGGCGAGCCGGACCACGCCCTGGCCGTGGCGCGGCGGCTGCGGACCGGGCAGGTGGACGTCAACGGTGGGGCGTTCAACCCGATGGCCCCGTTCGGTGGGTACAAGCAGAGCGGTAACGGCCGTGAACTCGGGCGGTTCGGGTTGGAGGAGTTCTGCGAGGTGAAGTCCATCCAGCGCTGACCCGTCCCGACCTGCGACGACGCGCCCGCGATGCGCCGACCGAGGGCGTCGGCGAGGGTCCGGGCGGTCGTGGTGACGTGCGCGAAACGGCCCGCGGGCGGGGGTGGGGTTCCTAGCGTGCCGCGGCATGCAGCCCCCGCCGCGTCCCGTCCCGCAGGCTGCCGCCGTGCGTGCCCTGCATCCGGCGGCCCCTCCACGGCCCGGGTGGCCGCGGACGGGGCCGCCGCTCGCCGTGCGGGCCGGAGGGCCGGGGGTGCGTGCGCAGGCGGGCGTGCCCCGGGTCGCGCGCCGGCGACGTCCGCGGCGGGCCGTGCCGCCCGCGCCGGGGCGGGGCCGGGCGCGGCGGGCAGAGGGTGCCACCGCGCCACGGGCGTTGCTGCTCGGGGTCGTGGCCGCCGTGGTCGTGGGGGCCGCGGGCGCCGGCTGGGACGCGGCCGCGCCGCCGTCGGATCCCGCCACCGCGCCGGCGGCCGAGGGGCGCGCCACGGTGGGGGTGGCCCGCGCCGGGGCCGTCGGTCGGGCGGGTGCCGGGGGCGACGATCTCGACGGGGAGCCGGGCACGCACCTCGCGCCACGCCCCTGGATGGAGGGCGTGACCCTCGCTCCGGCGGGCGGCGACCCCGCGCCGGACCCTGACCCCGCCGAGCCGGACCCTGTTCCCGCTGCGCCGGGCCCCACCACGCCCGTTACCGCTCGCGGTGCCGCGTCCCCGCCGCTCCCGCGCCGACCCGAGGTCGCCGACGCGGTCGGCGCCGTCTGGGAGCGCCTCGCGCGGTGCGAGTCCGGCGGCGACTGGCGGATCGCCACGGGCAACGGCTACTACGGCGGGCTCCAGTTCGATCTGCCCACGTGGCGCGACTTCGGCGGCACCGCGTACGCACCGCGCCCGCACGAAGCCAGCCGGGAGGAGCAGGTCGCCGTCGCCACCCGGGTCCGGGACGCCCGCGGCGGTTACGGTGCGTGGCCTGCCTGTGCGGCCCGCTTGGGGCTGCCGCGGTGACGCGCGTCCCAGCCTGCCGCCGTCGCTGCCCCCGGGTAGCGGGCCCGATACCCTGAAGGGTGATGAACGCCCCCGCCGACACCCCGGAATCGCCCCCTGCCCGCATCGGCGGCCGGTACCGGCTGGACGAGAAGATCGGCTCCGGTGCCATGGGGGTCGTCTGGCGGGGGACGGATGAGCTGCTCAACCGCCAGGTGGCGGTGAAGGAGCTGCTGGCGGCCGTCCCGTCGGGCCGCCAGAACGGCGATCCGTTGGAGGAGGCGAGCCAGCGCCTGATGCGCGAGGGCCGCCTCGGGGCCCGGCTGCGGCAGCACCCGCACGTCATCGGCGTGTTCGACGTGGTGGTGCACGACGAGCGGCCGTGGCTGGTGATGGAGTACCTGCCGTCGCAGTCGCTGGCCACGGTCCTGGCGCAGCGGGGGACACTGCCGCCGCAGGAGGTCGCGGAGGTCGCTCGCCAGGTCGCGGACGGGCTCGCAGCCGCGCACAACGTCGGGGTGGTGCACCGCGACGTCAAGCCCGGCAACGTCCTGCTGGCCGAGGACGGGCGGGTCAAGCTCACGGACTTCGGGGTCTCGCGGGCGGTGGACGACGTGCAGGTCACGCGCACCGGACTGATCGCGGGCACGCCGGCGTTCCTGGCGCCCGAGGTGGCGCGCGGCCGGGAGCCGACGGCGGCGTCGGACGTGTTCGCGCTGGGCGCCACCATCTACGCCGCGGTGGAGGGCCATCCGCCGTTCGGCCTGGACGACAACGCGTACGCGCTGCTGCACAAGGTCGCGATGGGCGTCATCGAGCCTCCCGCGCAGGCGGGACCGCTGACGAACCTGCTGATGCGGCTCCTCGCACCGGAGCCGGAGCAGCGCCCGACCGCCGCGCAGGCCCGCGACGCGCTGGCCGCCGTGGCGGCGGGCGCCCCGCCGGTCCTGCCGAGCGGCACCGCGGTGCTGGCACCGCCACCGGCGCCGGTGGCCGCCGCGGCGGCGCCGGTGGGCCCGATGAACCCGATGAACCCGCCGACGATCGCCGCGGCCCCGCCGGCGCAGCGTCCGCGCCGGCCACCGGGGCGGACGTCGCCGGTGTTGATGGTGCTGCTCGGTGCGTTGCTGGTCGCGATCGGGGCGGCCGCGGTGCTGCTGGTCAACCGCACGGGCGCCGAGACGCCGATCGCGGCGCCGCCCGCGGCGTCCCCGACGACGAGCGCCGCGCCGACCACCACGCGGCCGCCGGCCACGACGACGCCTGCGCCCGTCCCGGCCGACAACCCGGAGGACTTCGTCCGGGACTACTACGCGCTGCTCCCCGGCAACCCGGACGCCGCGTGGGCGCTGCTCGGCCCGCAGGCGCAGGCCGGCTCCGGCGGCCTCGCGGGCTACCAGCGGTTCTGGAGCGGCATCGAGAACGTCGATCTCGACGATGTCGACCAGACCGGCGAGGGCACCGTCGAGGCCACCGTCGTGTTCGACCTGCAGGGCGGCGGCGAGACCCGCGAGCGCTACCGCTTCGTGGTCGACGAGGTGGACGGCCAACCGGTCATGCGCTCGTTCAGCAAGCTGGACTGAGGGTCAGGCGGTCTGCTCGCCGAGCTCCAGCAGATGCCCGGTGACCCACGCCACCACCTCCTGCACGAAACGGGCGCGGTTCTCCCGGTCCTTCACCTCGTGGCCCTCGTCGTCGAACAGCAGGTAGGCGGGGGCGGCGCCGCGCTCGCGCAGGGCCGCGACGACCTGCTCGGCCTCGATGACCGGCACGTTCGTGTCGTGGCGGCCGTGCACCACCATGAGCGGTGCTGTGAGGCGGTCGATGCGGCGCAGCGGCGACAGCCCGCCGAGCAGCGCGCGGTCGCGGCGGGGATCGCCGTACTTCGCCGTGGCGGCCTCGGCGATCCACGGCTCGGTGTGGGCGTAGAAGGTGTCGAAGTCCGCCATGCCGCAGACGTCCACCCCGACCCGGAACAGGTCGGGGTACCAGGTGAGTGCGACCAGCGTGAGGTAGCCGCCGTAGGAGCGGCCGGCGACACCGAGCCGGTCCGCGTCGGCCAACCCGGCCGCGACGAGGTGCTCGGCGGTGGCGCGGACGTCGGTGATCGCGGCGAAGCGGCGACCGCGGTCGTCCGCGCAGGCGAAGCTGCGCCCGTACCCGCCGGAACCGCGCACGTTCGGCGCGAACACGGCCACACCGCTCGCCACGAGCGCCTGGAACAGCGGCTGGAACACGGGCCGTTCCTGCGCCTCGGGCCCGCCGTGCAGCCAGACGAGCGTGGGCAGCGGACCGTGCTGGACGAGCGCGGCAGGCGGGCGGAACAGCCAGCCCTGCAGCGGGAGCCCGTCCTCGCCGCGGTAGGCGACGAGCGTCGGGGCCACGAGACCCGCGGGGGTGTCCGCGCCGAGCAGCAGGGTGACCGGCAGGGTGGCACAGCCGCCGTCGTCCAGCGGCACCCGCGAGATCCGGGGGGCGACGGTGGGACCTTCGGCGGCCAGCAGCAGGGCGCGGCCGTCCCGGGTGAACGCGGCGCCCGTGACCACGTCGCCCGCCACGTCGGGCAGGGCGTCGACGAGCCCAGAGCGCAGGTCGAGCACCTCCGCCTCACTGACGCCCGCGACGTTCCACACCAGCGCGGCCCGCGCCCCCGCCGGGTCCAGGGCGACGAGGTCGAGATCGGCGTCCGGACGCTCGGCGACCAGGTGCACCAGCGGCGGCTCGGCGTCCCCGTGCACTGTGACGGCGAGCAGTGCGACGTGCTCGCGCCCGGCGTCGGTGTGGACGTAGAGGGTGTCGCCGGTGACGCCGAAGCGCGCCTCGGCGACGGTGGCGCCGCCGGGCAGGAGATCGGTGCGGCGGCCGGAACGCAGGTCGATGAGCTCCAGGCTGCGCGCTCCGCGCCTGCCCAGCCGGACCACCGCGCGCCTGCCGTCACCGCTGATCGCGCACACGCGGGCGGCCGGGCCGCTCGCGAGCACCGTGGACGAGCCGTCGCGGACGTCGACGAGGCAGGCGTGGCCCTCGCCGCCGCCCTCGGTGAACAGCGTGATGCCCAGCTGGCGCCCGTTGGGTGACCAGGTGCCGAGGGTGACCGCGGCCGCGTCGGGGGCGAGCTCGCGCAGCGTCTCGCCGTCGCGCGGCGTGCCGTCGGGGGAGATCAGCCGCACGCGGGTGCGCTCGCCGCCGCCGGGGGCGAGCTGGCAGGCCAGCCACGTGCCGTCCGGCGACCACGCGAGCGCGGTGACGTCGCCGGGGACCGGATCCTCCGGACCGGTGGGCAGGGGCCAGCCCGGCTCGGGCAGCGGTTCGCCCTCGCCGGGCAGCGGCGCCACCCAGGCGCGGGGCCTGCCGTCGCGGTCGGAGATCCAGGCCAGCGACAGCCCGTCCGGGGACGGGACCGGGCACCCGTACGCGGGCGGGAACCGTTCGGTGATCGGCGTGTCCAGGTCAGATCCCCCTCTCCTGCAACCACATCTCCAGCAGTGCCACCTGCCACAACGCGTTCGAACCGAGGTTGGTGCGCGTCGTGTTCGGATCGGCGAGCATCGCATCGCGCCAGTCCGGGCGCACCATGCCCCGCGCCTTGGCGACGGGGTCGGTCACCGCGTCGCGGACCCGCTCCAGGAACGGCCCGGCGAGGTGGCGGATCGCCGGTACGGGGAAGTACCCCTTCGGCCGGTCGATGACCCCGTCCGGGACGTGCCCGCGGGCGGCCTCCTTGAGCACCCCCTTGCCACCGTGCGCGAGCTTCAGCTCGGGCGGGCACGCGGCGACGAGTTCCACGAGCTCATGGTCGAGGAACGGCACCCGCGCCTCCAGTCCCCACGCCATCGTCATGTTGTCGACCCGCTTCACCGGATCGTCGACGAGCATGACCGTGGAGTCCAGCCGCAGCGCGGCGTCGAGCGTGGAGTCCGCGCCCTCCTCGGCGAAGTGCGCGGCGACGAACGCGCGGCTCGGGTCGTGGTCGAGCAGCCACTCGGGTTCGAGGATGTCGGCGAGCTCGGCGTGCGGGCGGTCGGTGAACCCGGCCGCGTAGGCCGCGACGCCGCGCCCGCGAGGGACGTCCGCGAGCGGCGGGTACCAGCTGTAGCCCGCGAGGACCTCGTCCGCGCCCTGCCCGGACTGCACCACCGTGACGGACTTCGCCACCTCCTCGGAGAGCAGGTAGAACGCGACGCAGTCGTGGGAGACCATCGGCTCGGCCATCGCGGCGATCGCGTCGTCCACGGCGGGCAGCATCCGCGCCGGGTCGACGAGGATCTGGTGGTGGTCGGTGTCGAAGGCCTGCGCGACCAGGTCGGAGTACTCGAACTCGTCACCGGACTCGCCGCCGGCCGCGTGGAACCCCACGCTGAACGTCTTCAGCCCGCGCTGGCCCGCCTCGGCGAGCAGGCCCACCACCAGCGACGAGTCCAGCCCGCCCGAGAGCAGCACCCCCACCGGGACGTCCGCGACCATGCGCCGGCGCACGGCCGTCCGCAGCGCCTCGAGGACGGCCTCGTTCCAGTCGGTGATCCCCAGCTCGAGACGGCGGACGTGGCGCGGGCGCCAGTAGACGTGCTCGGTGGACGACCCGTCGGCGGCGATCGTGCGGACGGTGGCTGGCGGCAGCTTGCGGACCCCGGAGAGGATCGTCCGCGGCGCCGGGACGACGGAGTGGAACGTCATGTAGTGGTGCAGGGCGACCCGGTCGATCGAGGTGTCGACGTCCCCGCCGGCGAGCAGCGCGGGCAGCGCGGACGAGAAGCGCAGCCGCCCGGGCCGTTCGGACAGGTAGAGCGGCTTGATGCCCAGGCGGTCGCGGCCGAGGGTGACGGTGCCGGAGTCGCGCTCGTGCACGGCGAAGGCGAACATGCCGAGGAAGCGCTGCACGCAGTCCGCGCCCCAGCGGTGGAAGGACTTGAGCAGCACCTCGGTGTCGGAGTCGGAGAAGAACCGGTAGCCGAGGCCCTGGAGCTCCGCGCGCAGCTCGCGGTAGTTGTAGATGCAGCCGTTGAACACCGCGGTGAGCCCCAGCTCGGAGTCGACCATCGGCTGGGCGCCGCGCTCCGACAGATCGATGATCTTCAGGCGGCGGTGGCCGAACGCGACGCGGCCCGCCGCGTGCACCCCGGAGCCGTCCGGTCCGCGCCGGTGCATCGCGGCGGTGATCCGCCCGACCGCCGCCACGTCGGCGGGGGCCCCGTCGAATCTGATCTCGCCGGCGATGCCGCACATGTCGCGTCTCCTCGTGTCTGGATCGTCACCGGGTATGACCGCACTCCGGTGGGCAGCTCCGACCGAGTGTGACCATGCCGGGTCGAGCGCGCCCGGGACAACCACCCGGGGCGACGCAGGTCACGACAGGGCGCCGGGTGACGGGCCCTACCGCAGCACCCACGTGTCCTTCGCCCCGCCCCCGCGGGAGGAGTTGACGATGAGGCTGCCCGCCGGGGCGACGCGGGAGAGCGCGGCGGGCAGCACGTCGACGACGGAGCCGTCCGTGCGTTGGGACTGCAGGGCGAACGCTCGCAGGTCCACCGCACGCGGTTCGAGACGGTTCTCGGCGAACGTGGGATGGGTCGACAGGGCCACGAGCTCCTGCGCCACCCAGCCGGACGGGTTGCGCCGGACCTTCTCCGCGATCTCGGCCAGCTCGGCGCGGCTCGCGTGCGGGCCGATGACGATGCCAACGCCGCCGTAGCCGTCGACAGGCTTGATCACGAGCTCGCCGATGCGGTCGAGGACCTCCGCACGCCGCTGCGGGTCGACGCACGGGTACGTCGCGACGTTGTCCAGGAGCGGCTTCTCCCCGAGGTAGTAGGTGATCATGTCGGGGACGTAGGCGTAGACGAGCTTGTCGTCCGCGATGCCGTTGCCGAGCGCGTTGGCGAGGCTCACCCGGCCGCGGGCGACGGCGTTGGCGAGCGCCCGGCCCAGCGGTCTGCGGTCGGCGCCGATGGACTCCATGAGGTCGCGCTCGTCGATGCGGCGGTAGAGCGCCGCCAGGCGGCGGCGGGCGCCCTCGCCGACGAGGTACACCCCGTCGTCGGTGACCTGCAGCTCCCGCGGCGTGACGACCGGGGCGTCCATCTGGTCGGCGAGCAGCTGGTGCTCGAACCACGCGGAGTCCGACGGGCCTGCCGAGAGCACCGCGACCTCGTCCGATCCGGGCTCGTCGTCCTCGGTGGCCGACAGCAGCGCCGCGCGCAGCGCCGCGGGCACCGCCTCGACCCCGACGACGCCACCGGGCGGCTCCAGGTCCGGCATCACCGAGCGGACGAGCCGCCTGCTCATGATCGAGTAGCCGATGCCGGACGGCACGCGCAGGTTGTCCTCGAGCGCGAGCCAGCGATCGGCGCGGTCGCGCACCAGGTCGATGCCCGCGACGGCGATCCGCACGCTGTCCGCGGGCGCGAGCTTGCCGAGCCGCGTGCGGCCGGGCGCGGCGTCGACGATCGAAGCCGGGACGACGTCGTCGACGACGATCTCGCGGCCCGCGTAGACGTCGCGCACGAACGCCTCCAGCGCCCGCACGCGCTGGGCGAGCCCGGCGCCGACGTCGGCCCACTCCTCGGCGGTGATGATCCGCGGCACCAGGTCGAGGGGGAACAGGCGGTCCGGCTGGCCGTCCCCGACGCGGAACGTGACCCCACGGGCCCGCTGCTCGGTCCGCAGCGCGGACTCGGCGGCGACCATGCCCCGCGGCCCCAGCCGGTCCAGCGCGCGGAAGAGGAACCCGTAGTGGGGCAGCACGGCGAGGTCCGGGCCCACGGCCTCGTCGAACGGGGCGTCGACGGCGCTGGACCCGTAGTTCGCGAGCAGCGCGGGCGCGACCGGGACGGCGGCGGGCGGCTCGGTGCGGACGGCGCGGCCCTGGGTGCGGGCCACGAGCGCGTCCACGACGTCGGCGAGCTCGCCGCGGCGGCCGTACGCGCGCCGCTGCAGCGCGGCGGAGCTGCCGCGCGCCAGGGTGGCCTCGGACAGCTCCAGCACCTGCTCCCAGTCGCCGGCGTCCTCCAGCTGCGGGCGCAGGTGCCGGACGAGCCTGCCGATGAGGCGGGCCGGGTCCTGCAGACGTGGCCCGACGAGATCGACGAGGTCGCCCTCCAAACCCGAGCGGGCGGCCCGCCAGCTTGCGGCGCGCAGCAGCTCGCGGCGGAAGGTGGGCGGCGGGAGCCCGGCGTCGGCGTCCGCGCGGGCGCGCGCTACCAGGGCGCGGAACAGCCCCGCGATCAGCACCACGTCGTCGACCTGGGGGCATGCGTCGCACACCCGCAGCTCCACGGTGGGCACGTGGGCGCTGGGCCGGATGTCGAAGTAGACCATCCCGGCGTCGCTGATCGTGCCCGAGGCGATGAGCTCGTCGACCATCGCGTCGTACTCGGCGCCGGTGGCGACGTCCGCCGGCGGGCCGGAGGTGGGCCAGCGCGACCACACGATGCTGCGGTAGCTCGCGTAGCCGGAGTCCCGGCCGCGCCAGTACGGGGAGCTGGCCGAGATGGCGAGCAGCGTCGACAGGTGGGGTGCCACGCGCTGCACGACCTCGACGGCGACGTCCCGGTTCGGGACGTCGACGTGCACCTGGGCGCCGCAGATGTGCTGCTCGCTCACGAGCATCTGGTACTCGTGCTGCATCCGCTCGTACCGGGCGCCCGCGGAGATCGCGTCGGAGGACAGGTCGACCAGCGGGACCGTGCCGGCCGAGACGACGCCCAGCCCGAGCGGCTCGGCCACGCTCTCCAGCGTGGCCCGCAGCCGACGGAGGTGCCCGCGCAGCTCGTCGAGGGTGTGGCAGACGGGGGTGTTGGTCTCCACCAGGGAGCGCTGCAGCTCAGGGGCGAACTCCTCGCCGTCGAGCTGGGCGAGCAGCGCATCGACCTCGGGGGCGGAACGGCGGGTCTCCAGGTCGACGACGTGGAACTCCTCCTCGACCCCGATCGCGGGGGTGCCGGACGAGGGCTCGGGCGTCGCGGGCATGCACCGACCGTATGTGCTCGATGTGACGGGCACGTGTCGCGCACGGCGGCAGGGGTGCCGCCGAACGCGGCCGTCGTTCCGGTCGTGATCCGCATCCGTGGTACGGCGCGGCCATCCGTGGCCGTCCTGCACCGCAGAAGCGGATCATGGACGGCCGTCGGGCGCCCACAGGCCCGCCAACTCGGCCAGCTCGGCGCGCTGGGCCGCGACGAACGTCGCGTCCACGGGATCGCCGTGCCCGGGGACGACGGTCCGCGGGCCGAGCGCGAGCAGCCGGTCCAGGGTGGCGGGCCAGGCCGCGAGGGTCCCGCCGAGCACCGCGTCCTCCAGGTCGGGCGGGGCGCCCTGCTCGACGAGGTCGCCCGCGAAGACCACCCCGCCGGTGTGCACGACGAGGTCGTGGTCGGTGTGGCCCGGGCCGAGGTGCAGCAGGGCCGCGGTCCGGCCGCCGAGATCGACCACGGCGGGGGCGGCCCGGTCCGGCAGCGGGGGATCGGTGGCGGCGAGCGCCGCCGCGACCGCCCCGTCGCCCGGATCGCCGCGGGCCCGGTACCACGCCGACCAGCGCGCCCGCTGCGCCGCCGCGGTCGACCGGATCGCGGCCGTGCACCGCGGGTGCGCGTACACCGCGTCCGGGGCGAGCGCCGCGGTGCCGAAGCAGTGGTCGAAGTGGGCGTGCGTGATCGCCACCACCAGCGGCAGCGCCGTCACCTCCCGCACGGCCGCGGCCAGCTCCGCGCCCTGCGTCGCGTCCCCGCGGGTGTCCACGACCAGCGCCCGCTCGTCGCCGACCACCAGCCCGACCGTGAGGTCGAGCTCCGCGTACCGGCGCGCCAGGACCCCGTCACCGACCTCGACCCACCGCCCGTCCATCCGTTCATCCTCGCGCCACCGGATTGTCGGTGCCCGCTGGTTCACTGACCTCCCGAACGGAGCCCGATCAGAGGCCCGATCAGAGGAGGTATCCCGTGCCCACGCGCACCGAACCCTGGCCCCACGGCACCCCGTGCTGGGTCGACCTGGCCGTGCCCGACGTCGCGGCCGCCGCGGAGTTCTACGGAGGCCTGCTGGGCTGGACGGCGGTCGACAGCGGCGAGGAGATGGGCCACTACCACATCTGCAGTGTCGGCGACCGCGCCGCGGCCGGCATCGGCCCGATCATGGAGGAGGGCCAGCCCAGCGCCTGGACGGTCTACCTCGCCTCGGACGACGCGGACGCCACCGTGAAGGCGATCGGCGAGGCGGGCGGCAACGTGCTGGTGCCGCCCATGGAGATCCCCGGCAACGGCCGCATGGTGATCGCGCAGGATCCCGCCGGGGCGGTGTTCGGCGTGTGGGAGTCGCAGGGCATGGTCGGCATCGGGATCTACAACGAGCCCGGCGGCCTGCTGTGGGAGGATGCGCGGCTGTCCGATCCGGACGCGGGCCGTGCCTTCTACGCGAGCGTGTTCGGCCACCGGTACGAGCCGGTCGAGGGCGCACCGGCCGGCTACACGATCTTCCACACGGGTGGTCATCCGCTGGGTGGCCTCGGCGGGCTCGACGGCTTGCCCGACGGGGTCCCGTCGCACTGGTTGCCGTACTTCGCCGTGGCGGACGCGGACGCCGCGATCGCCACGGCCACGGCGGCGGGTGGCCAGGTCGTGGCCGGTCCGCAGGACAGCCCCTGGGGACGGATGGCGTGCCTCACCGACCCGCAGGGAGCGGTGTTCATGGTGATGTCCGCTGCGGCGGGCGACGGCTCGCAGGAGGACACGGCCGCGGGCTGACGCGCGGGCCGAGAGGCCAGCAGCAGCGCGAGGCAGGCCACGGCGGTGCCGGTGAAGTCGATCCGCATCGTGGCGAGCACGCCGAGGTGGAAGGCGATGGCACTCGCGGCGAAGAGGCGGCGTGGGCGCCCCGGGACGAGCAGCAGCGGCGCGCACAGCTCCCAGAGCAGGGCGGCCAGCGCCGCCGCGTGCACGGCCCCGGGGTGTTCGCCCACGATCCGGACGGCCCAGGACGGCCCGAACAGGACGATCCCGGTGTCGACGGCACCGCGGCTCCACCAGGAAGGCCCGCCGACGGCGAGCTTCCAGATCGCCGAGGACAGGTAGAGGTAGGTGAGCTGCAGGGCGATCACGGAGAGCACCCACCCGGCGGCGCGGCTGTCCGACGGCTCGGCCGGGAGCCCGCGGCGACGCCTGCGACAGGCGTCGAGCGACCATGCGGCGCCTGCCGGGGCGGTCGCGAGCGCGGCGAGGGCGACGACGATCGCCGTCCGTCCGTGTGTCGGCAACCCGTAGGCGTGGTGCTCGACCACCCACCACCAGTAGGTGACGGCGAGGACGGCGCAGCCGGCGCGGCTCCAGCGGCCCGCGAGCGCCAGGACGGCGAGGGTGAGGCAGGTGCTCCAGAGCAGCGTCAGCTCCGCGGTCCCCAGCCGCGCCGCATCGAGCAGGCTGCCGGCGGCCGTCCCGGCCAGCGGCCCCCGCGGGTGGTACAGCGCCGCGGGCGCGTCGCCGTAGCCGATCCAGTGGTGGTGGGCGAGCAGGTCGACGGCCACGTAGGCCGCGACCAGGATGCGCACTGCCGCGAGCCTGCGTACCGGCACCTCGGGGAGCAGGCGGTCGGTGATCCCCCTGAGCCCGCTGGTCACGGCGCCCCCGGCCAGGTCATCAGGGTCACGCGGCGCTCGGGCAGTCCCGGGCGGATCTCGATGATCCGCGCCCGCAGCGTCACGGCCGCGACGGGGCGGTCGGGGTGGTGGGCGTTCCACCAGGCGGCGAGATCGGCGAGGGCGCGCCTGCCGGCGAAGCCGGTGCCGGGGCGGGTGACCTCGGCGAGGTGGCGGCCGAGCTCGTAGGTCGTCACCCCGAAGGCGGCGGCCGGCATCGGCACGGCCCGCCCGTCGGCGCTCGTGCCGTCGAGGTGGTACTCGGTGGCGGTGTCGGCGGTGAAGGCGAACATCGCCGCCGAGCCGACCGGCCACGCCTCGGGCAGCACCCCGAGCGAGCAGCCGAGGAGGGCGGCGAGCCAGATCGCGGTCGCGACGATCCGGCACCGCGTGCCGGGCGGCGGGGTCGTGCTGTGCGGAGGGGTCGTGCTGTGCGGCCGGGTCGTGCTGTGCGGGTCAGCCACCTTGGTACCCGCTCTGGAACCCGCCGGACTGGCCATCGTCGGGCTGGAAGCTCTGGAAGCCGCCGGACTGGAAGCCATCCTCGGGCTGGAAGCTCTGGAAGCCGCCGGACTGGCCGCCCTCGGGCTGGAAGCTCTGGAAGCCGCCGGACTGGAAGCCACCCTGGCCGGACCCGGTGCCGCCGGTCGGGCTCCCCGGCCCGGCGATCACCTTGCCGGCGCCGACCGTTGCGCCGTCGACCTCCGCGACCGCGCCGGGGCCGCTGTTGTCTGCGCTGTCGGTGTCGGTGTCGTTGCTGTCGCTGTCGTCGGGGCCGCTGCCCGAGGAGCTGCTGCCCGAGGAGCCACCGCCGTCCTTGCCCCGTATCTCCAGCCGCGGCGCCGTCCGCCGCTTCCCCTCGCGATCGGTCAGCGCGCCACGCTGGCTGCCGTCGGGAAGCACGATCCACAGCGCCCGCTGCGCGACGCCCGCCCCGTCGACGAGGGCGTAGAGCCCCGCCGGACCGCCGACCTCCGGCAGGTCGACAGGCAGGCTGCGGCCGTCGGCGAGCCGGACCGTCCCACTGAAGCCGTCCGGCCCCACGGTGCCCACCAGCTCGGCCCCCGACGGGCTGTGCAGCGGCAGGGCCGGACCGTCGAACAGCTCGGCGAGGGAGTCCCCGGCGCAGAGGTAGGCGAGGGCGGCCCCGTCGGTGCTCAGCACGGCCAGGAAGGCGTCGGTGCCGGGCACCGGGCCCGCGAACTCCCGCAGGCCGCCCGGGGCGGGCGACGCCGGGGTCGCCGGATCGGCGGCGCCGCAGCCTGCCGCCAGGAGGGCGAGCAGCGCGAGCAGTGCGACGGCGATCCTCGCGGCCGGCCGCGTGCCCGACGCGGGGAACCCGGCGTGGATCGGTGAGTGGGGCAGGTCTCGGGGTGCCGCGGGGAACCCGGCGTGGATCGGTGAGTGGGGCAGATCTCGGGGCATGGGTTCTCCCGGTCGGTCCGGCGGTCGGCGCCGGACCATGCTGCGGCGGCCCGCAGCGGTGCGGTATCCGGAGAATCCCGCGCATCCACACCCTCCTGTCGGGTGGATCACGCCGCTGCACGGGGACGCGGGGGCGGCGCCTGATCTAGCGTGGAAGGCCAGGTGCCGGGTGTCTGCGGAGGAGGTGTGGGTGCCCGCGACGTCACTCGCCGCAGGTGTCACCACCGCCCGGCCCCGCACGCTGCCGACGGAGCGGCTGCCGCCCGCGCTGCGCCAGGTGGTGCGCTACGCGGTGGTCGGCGGCGCGTCCACCGCCCTCAACGCCGTACTGTTCTACCTGCTGCGCGCGTGGTGGGACCCGGCCCCGGCGGCGGCGCTGTCGCTGGTGCTCAGCACCGCCTACAGCACCGAGGCGCACCGCCGCTACACGTTCGGCGCGCCCGTGGTGCATCGCTGGCGGCTCCACCTGCAGAGCCTCGGGACGATCGCGTTCTACGCCTGGTACAGCGCCGTCGTGCTGGCGCTGCTGCACGTGGTGGTCGCGGAGCCCACCCGCCTGCAGGAGACGCTGTCGATCGCCACGACGAGCCTGCTCGGCGGCATGGGCAGGTTCCTGCTGCTGCGGTCCTGGGTGTTCGCCCCGACCGCGCCGATCGCTTCGGCGATCACCGTCCCCGAGGTCGCCGCCGCGCCCGCTCCGTGATGCCGGGTACCGCCCGGGCTGGCACGGTGGGGTCATGACGCGTCTGCGCCGACCGGTCCTCGCCGTGCTCGCCGGCCTCGCCGTGGTCCTGACCGCCGCCGGGTCGTGCGGCGGCGGGGAGGACGGGGAGGAGGGCGGCGTCCCGGGCGTCACGCAGGACGACGACGACGGCGGCGACGGCGGCGACGGCGACAGCGACGGCGACAGCGGGAACGGCGGCGGCGGGAACGACGACGACGGCTGATCGACGAGGGGCACGACCGCGGAGGGCCGCTCGGCCCGCCGCCGGGCTGAGCGGCAGGATGGGCGGTGATGGCCCGCCCGCGCACGTCCCCGATCCCGCCCCCGGTACCACCGGCGCCCGGGCGACGGCGGCGGCGGACGGCGTTGCCGCTGCTCGCCGGGCTGCTCGCCGCGGGTGTCATCGCCACCGCACTCACCGTGCTGCCGTCGCGGGAGATCCCCGCCGCCGATCCGCCCCCGCCCGCCGCCGAGCCGGTTGTGCCCGCCGGGCCACCGTGCGCCCCGATCGTCGAGGCCATGTCGGTGCGGGAGCGGCTCGCCCAGCGCCTGATGGTCGGGGTGGACGCGGCCGATCCGGACGCGACGGCGGAGCTGGTGCGCTCCACGCAGGTCGGGGGCGTGTTCCTCGGCGGGAACGCGACGGCGCTGCTGCGCGGCGGTGCGCTCGCCCGCGTGCAGGGGGCCGCGACCGTGCCCGTCTGGGTGTCGGTGGACGACGAGGGCGGGCGCGTGCAGCGCATCGACGACCTGGACGGCGAGCTGCCCAGCGCGGCCCGCATGGCCGCCACGATGACACCCGAGCAGGTGCGGGCCCTCGCGCGGGCCCGCGGCGAGCAGCTGAAGGCCCGCGGCGTGACGACCGACCTCGCCCCCGTCGTGGACCTCGGCGGGCAGCCGCGCACCGCGGTGATCGGGGACCGGGCGTTCTCGACGGACCCCACCACCGTCGCCCGCTACGCGGGAGCGTTCGCCGACGGCCTGCGCGACGCCGGTGTCCTGCCGGTGTTCAAGCACTTCCCCGGCCACGGCCGCGCCGACGGGGACTCCCACCAGGGCCGCGTCGCCACCCCGCCGCTCCAGCAGCTGCGGGTCGCGGACCTGCGCCCCTACGCGGAGCTGCTCCCCGGCGGGGCGGCGGCCGTCATGGTGGGCCACCTCGACGTTCCCGGCCTGACCTCCGGGCTGCCGACCTCGCTCACCCCGGCCACGTACGCGCTGCTGCGCGGCGAGCTCGGGTTCAACGGCGTGGTCATGACCGACGACCTCGGCGCGATGAAGGCCGTGACCGGCCGCTTCGGCCTTGCCGACGCGGTCCGCACGGCCCTGGACGCCGGTGCCGACATGGCGCTGTGGAGCAACCCCGTGTCTCCCGCAACGGTGCTGGACGACCTGGAGGCGGCCCTCGCGCGCAGCGAGCTGGACGCGGCGGCCAACGACCGCGCCGTCACCCGCATCCTGATCGCGAAGGGCCGCTGTGCACAGTGACCGGTGCAGCGTGACCGGTGCACAGCGATCGGCGCAGTGACCGCGAACGGCCCGTACGGGAAATCCCACTTCCCATACGGGCCGTTCGCGACCGCCGACCCGGGTGACGGGGGTGACCCGGGCGACCGGGGTGACCCGGACGACCGGGGCGACCCCGGCGGACCTACATGTCCATGCCGCCGTTGACCGAGATGACGCTGCCGGTGATGAAGCCGGCGTCGTCGTCGACCAGGAACTGCACGGCCCGCGCGATCTCGTGGGCCTGGCCCAGCCTGCCGACCGGGATCCTGGCGAGGATCTTCTCCATCGCCGCCTCCGGCACCGCGGCGACCATCTCGGTCTCGATGTAGCCCGGCGCCACGCAGTTGACGGTGATGCCCTTGTTCGCCGTCTCCCGCGCGAGGCTCTGCGTGAAGCCGAACAGGCCCGACTTGGACGCCGCGTAGTTGACCTGGCCGATGTTGCCCATCTGGCCGACCACGGAGCTGATGTTCACGATCCGCCCGTACTTGTTGGCGATCATCTGCTCCAGCACGGACTTCGACATGTAGAACGCGCCGGAGAGGTTGATCCGCAGGACGGCGTGCCAGTCCTCGACGCTCATCCTGCGCATCGTCTTGTCGACGGTGATGCCCGCGTTGTTGACGAGGACGTCCACGCGGCCGTGGGAGTCGAGGACCTCCTGCACGACCCGCTCGCAGTCCTCGGGGACGCCGACGTTGCCCTGGTGGACCGACACCGAGCAGCCCTCGGCGCCGAGCTTGCCCGCGAGCTCCTCCGCGGCGGCGGCGTTGCTGGAGTACCCCGCAGCCACGTGGACGCCCGACTTCGCGAGGGCGGTGGTGATGGCGGCGCCGATGCCCCGCGCGCCGCCCGTGACGATCGCTACCCGTTGCGGCGATGTGTTCGTCATGTCCTATCCCTTCCCCTCTGCTGACCCGGCCTGTGCGAACTCGACTCCGTAGCGCGCCATCCCCCGCCGCACGGCGTCGACGAGGTAGGGCCGCAGCTGCGTCGGCTCGACGATCCGGTGCACGGCGCCGAGGCGCTGGGCGCGCTCGATGCTGTGCTCGGTGTCGAACTCGTCGGCGACGGTGCCCAGGACCTCCGCCCGCACCGCCGGCCGTACCGTGGCGAGCTCGGTGGTGAGCCGCGCCACCTCGCTCTCCTCGCCCGCGCGGCGGGCGTCGGCGAGCCGGGATTCCAGCCCGGCGATCCGCGGGTCGGCCGCCGTGCGCTTGTTCACCTCACCGGAGAAGACGACCGCTGCGGCCGGGGCACCGCCGATGACCGAGGCGTAGGAGCCTTCGACGGCGGCGACCTCCATGTTGTCGTTGAGCGTCCCGGAGAACACGACGAACGCGCCGCCGTGGTAGCGGGAGACCACGCAGAACACGATCGGGCCGTCGAAGTTGACCATCGCCCGGCCGATCTCGGCGCCGTACTCCAGCTGGTGCAGGCGCAACGACTCCGGCGAGCCGTCGAAGCCCGACAGGTTCGCGAGCACCACCAGCGGCCGGTTGCCGCTGGCGGCGTTGATCGCGCGGGCCATCTTCTTCGACGACCGCGGGAACAGCGTCCCGGCCGTGAACGAGGTGGGCCCGTCCATCGGGATCCGCCCGCGTCGCGACAGCGGCCGCGACTCGACGCCGAGCAGGGCCACCGGTTGCCCGCCCAGGTGGGCGTCCAGCACGACCACGCCCTCCGCGTCGATCATGTCCGCCCACCGCTCCAGCGTCGGGTGGTCGGCGTCGGCGACCGCCCGCATCACCGAGCGGATGTCGAACGGCTTCTTCCGCTCGGGGTTGTCGGTGAAGATCTCCCCGACGCGCCGGAAGTCCGTTCCCGGCCCCGAGTGCGGCGACGGCGAGACGTCGCGGTCCACCGGGTCCGAGGTCGCCGCAGGCCGCGGGAACCGCTCGCCGGGTGCGGTGTAGGTGTGCGCGTAGTGGGCGAGCAGGACGTCCACCGCCCCGGAGACGTCCGGGGCCCAGTACTGCGCCTGGCCGTTGGGGCCCATGATCCGGTCGTAGCCGCCGATGCCGAAGTTGTCCTCGGCCGAGACGCCGCCGGAGTAGTCCAGCGACTGCTTGCCGGTGAGCACCATCGCCGAGTCCGGCGTCATGACGAGGATGCCCTTGGTGTGCAGCAGCATCGTCGCCTCGGCGTTCCAGTACGGCTGGGCGCCGACGTTGATCCCGGTGACGACGACGTTCATCTCGCCGCCGTCCTGGGTGAACTCGATGATCGCCCGCAGGGCCCGGGAGATCCACTCCATGTTCTCCACGCCGGAGTCCATGGCGATCTTCGCGCCTGCGGACACGGCGAACCACTCGATCGGCACGCCCTTCGCGTCCCCGGAGAGCCGCCGAGCCAGCTCGATCGCCGCGATCACCCGCGCGCACTCCGGCTCCGCGAGCGCCCCGAGGGCTTTCGTCGGGTCGCCGATGAGGACGACCCGCGTCATGCCCTCCGGGTAGCGCGTCGTCGGCGTGGTCGCCACGCCCAGCACGATGTTGGCCGTGTTCTGCCCCGGCGGGCGCTGCACCGGCACCGCGACCCCGTGCTCGTCGAGGTCGTACTCGGTGAACGTGCCAGGCGCGCCGCCGTCCGGGCTGCGCAGGAGCATCGGGACGAGCTCGTAGGGGTACACCGCCCCGCGGCGGCGGGCCCGGATCACCTTCTGCGTGTAGGCGTCGAGCTCGCGCATCGGCTCCGTCGGCGGCGCGGTGACGGCCAGCGTGAGGCCCTGCCCCGGCGGGCGTGAGAGCCGCAGCATGCGCTCCCGTGGTTCGCCGGTCGAGGCCGACTCCCGGAACTGGACCATCACCTGCTCCAGCCCCAGCCCGTCCGTGCGCGGCGCGAGCTGGCGTACGACGGAGTCGAACTCCGAGAGCGGCAGGTCGATCACCGGCCAGACGTAGAGCAGCACCCGGTTCCAGTCCAGCCTGCCGTCCGCCGGATCCGCGGCCCGGGCGTCACGCAGCGCGTCCAGGCAGGAGTCCAGGACCTGCTCCAGCTGGGGCAGCGCCCGGATCCGGCCGTCCTCGGCGCGCAGCACCTCGAAGTCGCGCACGTCGGACAGCGCGATGAGCCGCTTGTCGTCCGGAGTCTGCCTGCCGACGGCACGGAACAGGTGCACGTCGACGGGCGAGGGCAGGCGGGTCAGCTCGAAGTGCGTGAACCGCCAGAGCCCCAGCCGCTCGGCGACCATCGGGTGCAGGCCGCGCAGCGTCCGGTCCTCGACGGGCCGGGTGTCCTCGCCCGGCCGGAACGTGAACCAGGACGAGCGCTCGTCGCCCTCGGGCCGCCGTACCGCCACCGCGATCCGTTCCAGCGGGGCCGGGAGCCGCCCGAGCAGCGCCTTGATCTTCTCGGCCGAGCGCTCCGGGTCGGAGTCCGGCGCCTCGCCCGCGATGACGTACAGGTCCAGCAGCACCGGTCGGCCCGGCAGCGTCGGCAGCAGCCGCCGCAGGTCGCCCGCCACCGCCTTCGGGTCGCCCCACGCGGGGGCGTCCGGGGTGGTGTACACCGTCGTCGCGACGACGAGGCGCTCGGTGCCGTCGTGGGTGTAGCTCGCGGTGAGGGTCGGCCGGCCGTCGCGGTCGAGCAGCGTGACGTCGGTGAGGGTGCGGATGCGGTAGTAGCGCCGCGTCATCACCTCGAGCATCGCCGCGTGCTGGCCCGCGTCGAACACGCCGAGGATGGGCTCGGCGGCCGCCACGATCGCGTCGATGCCCGCGCGCCAGCCCTGCGGGTCCGCCTCGCGGTCCGGGAGCCGTCCGAGGAGGTCGCGCACCTGCTGCTGGCCGCGGACCCGGGACTGCGCGATCACCGGTCCGTCGAAGCAGCGGTAGCGCACCCGCCGCGCCAGCACGCCGACGGCGGGGTGGCGCACCTGGGTGGCGATCACCAGCGCGTCCAGGGCGCTCTCGTACTCCTCGCGCAGGTCCGCCGGCAGCGCCTCCGGATGGCGCAGCCGCCACTGCAGGAGCTGCATCACCACGGGCACGTGGCCGGTGGCGCGGCGGTGCGCCAGGAAGATCCGGTACAGCGCGGCGTCCAGCGCGGGTGCGGGCTCCAGGTCGTGGACGTCGTAGTGCGCGAGCGCGCGGCGCAGCTTCTCCCGGAACGACTCCGGCAACCCCTCGGCGTCGGCGTCGCGCGAGCGCAGGTACGCGTAGAGGTACTCCTGGGTGTTGCCGGCGTCCTCGCCGCCCCAGCCGGTGGCGGGATCGGACACGTCCGCGCCCTCGGGGCCGCGGCGGTTGCGCGAGAGCGCGCAGAGGTCCGCGAAGATCCGCAGCACGCCGATCTCGGCGGCGACGGTGTCCGGGGCGGCCGCGTCGGAGCGCGCGAGCTGCGCGAGTGCCGGGCGGGCCACGCCCTCGTCGACGTCGAAGCCGAGCACCAGCGCGCGCAGCGACGTCAGCGCGTCCGGCGCGGTGGTGACCCCGCCGGAGCCGTCGAAGGCGGCGAAGCTCGCCCGCTCACCCGGGGCGGCGTCCTCACCGGCCGCCTCGGGCTCCAGCCGCACGAGCTTGGTACCGCCCTCCACCTGCGTGTTCGCCGCGACGAGCACCTCGCGCACCCGTCCGGCGACCGGCGCGCGCAGCGGCGTCTCCAGCTTCATGCTCTCGACGACGGCCACGACGTCGCCCGCGGCGACCTCGTCCCCCGCCGCCACCGGGATGGACACGACCATCGCCGGCGCGGGCGCGCGGACCAGGCCGAGCTCACCGCCGGAGATGCGGTGCACGGCGCCGTCCACCTCGACGAGGTAGTCCGAGCCCTGCGGCACCGACAGCACCGCGTACGTCCGCCCGCCCACGGTGAGGCGGCGCTCGAAGCGGCCGCTGCGCTCCGCCCGGACGTCGACGGCGCGGCCGTCGAGCACGACGCGGTAGTGCGCGCCGCGGATCTGGGCGACCCGCAGGCGGTAGGACTGCCCGGCCGCCCGCACGTCCACCTGGTGCCAGGTCTCGGCGTTGACCTCCGGACGACCCCGCTCAGCCGAGGTGAACAGCCGGTCGAGCTGGCGCGTGACGTGCAGGTCCTGCGCCTCGACGGCGGTGGCGAGCAGCGCCACGTCCAGCTTGCGCGGCGGGGCGTAGCCGCCGGCCATCATGGAGTCCAGCCAGGTCGTGTCGACCTCGCCCGTGACGACCTCGGGCCGCTCCAGCAGGTCCAGCAGGAAGGACTTGTTGGTGGTGCCGCCGTCGATCACCGCGATCGTCTGGCGCAGCGCACGGGCCAGGCGGGCGCGGGCCTCGTCGCGGTCGCGACCCCAGGCGATGACTTTGGCGATCATGGAGTCGTACTGCGGCGGGATGACGTCGCCCGAGGTCACCCCGGTGTCGACGCGGATGCCCGGCCCGCTGGGCAGGGCGAGGTGCTCGATCCGCCCCGGCGCGGGCGCGAAGCCCAGCTCCGGGTCCTCCGCGGTGAGCCGCGCCTCGATCGCGTGCCCGCGCGCGGGCGGGGCCGACGGCGCGACCTGGTTGAGCCGCCCGCCCATCGCGACGTGCAGCTGCAGCTTGACGATGTCCACGCCCGTGGTCAGCTCGGTGACCGGGTGCTCCACCTGCAGCCGCGTGTTGACCTCCAGGAACGACAGCAGCCGCTCCTTGGGCTCGTAGAGGAACTCGACGGTGCCCGCGTTGACGTAGCCCGCGGCCTTCGCGAGCGCCGCGGCGGAGGAGCGCAGCAGATGCTCCTGCTCGGCGTCCAGCGCCGTGGACGCGGACTCCTCGATGACCTTCTGGTTGCGTCGCTGCACCGAGCAGTCCCGCACGCCGAGCGTCCACACGTCGCCGGTGGCGTCCGCGACGACCTGCACCTCGACGTGGCGCCCTCCCGGGATGGCGCGCTCCATGAACACGGTGGCGTCACCCGCGGTGCGGGCCCCCTCGGCACTCGCCCGCTCGAATGCCTCGGCGAGGTCCTCCGGCCGCTCGACCTTGCGGATGCCGCGCCCGCCGCCGCCCGCCGTGGCCTTCACCATCAGCGGGAAGCCGATCCGCTCCGCGGCGGCGCGCGCCGCGTCCACGTCGGCGACCGGGCCGCCGCTCCACGCCGCCATCGGCACGCCGGTGGCCTCGGCGAGCAGCTTCGACTCGATCTTGTCGCCCAGCCGGCGCATGACCTCCGGCGGCGGGCCCACGAACGCGATGCCCAGATCGCGGCACAGCTGCGCGAACTCGGCCTTCTCCGACACGAAGCCCCAGCCCGGCCACACCGCGTCCGCCCGGCATTCCCGCAGTGCGCGCTCCAGCACGGCGAAGTCGAGGTAGGGGTTCGGGCCCATGTCGTCCGGATCGTCGGACCCGATGAGGATCGCCTCGTCCGCCTCACGCACGAACATCGCCCTGCGGTCCACCGCGGTGTGCACCGCGATCGTCTGCAGCGGCTCGTCGTCCGGATGCTCGGCGTTCCACTCCCGCACCGCGTGGATCAGGCGCATCGCCGGCTCCCCGCGGTTGACGATCGCCACCCGGCGCAGCTGCCGCATGTCGGCTGCCGGGGCGGACTGCGGCGAGGACATCGATGAACCTCCGTGGATCGGTGCCTGGAGCGGGGGGTCGGTCGCGGTGCTGGTCTCGGTGTTGCTCCCGGGCGGTCTCACCCGAATGCGGCCTCGACGTTGTCGCTCGTGGGCGGGACGGGCGGATAGTGCGGCGCGGCGCCGTCCCCGTCGGTGCCGGGCGACGCCGTCGCTCCGGCCGGGACCGCCCGCTCGGGGGCGACGATCGCGGGATCCATCGTGAACACGGCGTAGCCGCCCACCGCGCCCGCGCCGAACCCGGGCGCGAACACCCGCATCGGCCGGTCCACCACGCCGTCGCGCACCGCGTCGTAGAGCGCGAGCGGGATCGACGCCGACGACACGTTGCCGACGTCGGCGATGTTGAAGTACAGCTGCTCCTCGCGCAGCCCGGCCTTCTCGGCCAGGTCCACGATCATGGTGCGGTTGGCCTGGTGCGGGACGATCAGGTCCACGGTGTCGATCACCGAGCCGCCGTCCGCTGGCATCGCGCCCAGCTCGTCGATCATCTGGGTGAGGTAGCGGCCGGCGAGCGCCTTGACCTGCGGACCGTAGACGGTGATGTCGTTGTCGAACTCGGGGTTCGGCCAGATGATCGAGTTCACCTGGGACCAGGGGCCGCTCGCGTAGGTCTGCAGCAGCTCGACGTCGCCCGCGTCGCCGTCGGGTGCGGGCGCGACGACCATCGCGGCCGCTCCGTCGCCGAAGATCATGCGGGACGTGCGCACGCCGCCGATCTTGTCGGAGAACTTCTCCGCGCAGACCAGCAGGATGGGACGTTCCACCTCCTGGAGCAGGCGCACCGCTTCCGAGAGCCCGTAGGGCATCCCCGCGCAGGCCGCGACGATGTCGGCCGACGCGTGGGTCTGCAGGATCCCCAGCTCGCCGGACAGCCAGCACGCCACGGACGGGATGAGCCGGGTGCTGGTGCACGTGGCCACCAGGACGGCGCCGATCTCCTCCGGCTCGCGCCCGGCATGGGCCAGTGCGTCGCGGGCCGCGTCGAGGGCCAGCTCCTCCAGGTCCCGCGCGGAGTAGCGGCGTGCGTCGATGCCGGTCTTGCGGCTGATCTCGCTCGCGCTCATGGGCGACCAGGAGAAGCTCGCGTTGCGGATGACGTCCTCGTTGGAGCAGACCATCTCGCCGCGCGCCACCGCGAGCGACTCGATCCGCGGCTTCACCGCGAACGTCTCCTGCACCCGCACCGCCGGGTACGGGCGGACCGGGGGCTTGGCCTCGACCGGGGTGGTCGCGGCGGCGGGACGCGTCGCGGAACCGGAGCGGGCCCGCTCCAGGAACGCCTCCACGTCGCGGTTGCGCGGGTGGAACGTCACGACGAACTCGTCGTCGCCGACCTCGGAGAGCGGGCGCAGCTCCGTGCGCGAGCGGTCCCACGGGTACTGGTCGTGCAGCACCATCGCCCAGCGCAGCAGGGCCTCCAGCTCCGGCACGTCGGCGTGGGCGTCGAGGACCGCGGCCGTGCCGAACACGGGGTAGTCCGGGTCGTGCTCGGGAAGCACGAAGGTGAGCGCGCCCGGCTGCGCGAGCAGCTCGGCGACGGTCGGCTTCACGGCGGGCAGCTCCGTGGCGTGGTGGCGGCGGTGGCCGAACACGTCGAACAGCAGGCCGAAGATCCGGTCCTCGGTTGCGGCGTCGAACGAGGCGGGGAGCTCGCGGTAGGCCTTCTCGACGGCCGCGACCTTGCGGTCGCCGTCCTGCCACGGGGTGAGCACCGGGAGGAACACGTCGGAGCGGTTGCGCGGCACGTCACGCCACCGGGTGGGGCGCTTGTCGTAGAGCGGCAGGGAGTAGCGGTTGACCCAGAAGAGGTTCTGCCCGAGATCGCGCAGCAGCTCGAAGCGGCCGGGGTAGGAGCCGGCCTCGACGCGCTCCAGGATGTCGGTTCCCGTCGGGGCCTTCGCCTCGAAGTCGCGTGAGATCACGGCCGACAGCTGGTCGAGCGTCTGCAGGACCGAGACGTCGAGCTCGCCGAGGACCGTCGCCGGAAAGACGAGGCGGCCGTGCCTGTTGACGACGAACGGTTTCATACGAGTGGGGTCTCCCTCCGGACGGGCACGATGCGGTGACGCCAACCCAACCGACCCCACGCATGGAGCACAAGAGCACCTGTCGCGCATCACGGAGTGACGCGTAACTATACTCTTCGGTAGCGTTTGGCGAGGTAGCGGTCGCGAAAAATCCGCACGGTCGCAGCAACGAGTTCGTTGCGTCGTCGACGCAGCGTCACCGTGGGAGGGTCCCCACTTCCCGCCCGGTCAACCGTCGGAATCGCCGCCGCCCTGTCACCCGGTCACCCGGTCACCCGGTCACCCGGTCACCCGCCCCGCCCCGCCCGAGATGCGCGAACGGCACGTACGGGAAATAGGTCTTCCCGTACGTGCCGTTCGCGCATCAGGGCCGGGCCGGCCCGCCCAGGGGGTGGTCGAGCCGGCCCGGCGGAATGCCCGGCCGAACGGCGCGCCGCCGCCCGGCCGGGCGGGTCAGTTGAGCCCGCCGGGCACGACCCGGTTGCTCGTCGTCGGGGCGCGGTCCTCGGTGCTCGCGAGCGTCACCTGCACCTGCCGCTGCTGGCCGTCCGCGGACCGGACGGTGAGCGTCACGGTCTCGCCAGGGGCGTGCGCGCCGATCCGGGCGACGAGGTCGGTGAAGTCCGCGACACGGGCGTCGCCGACCTGCAGGACGGTGTCCCCGGCCACGATGCCCGCACTCGCCGCGGGCGAGCCGCTGGTGACCGCCTGGACCGTCGCACCGGTGGCCGATCCCCCGGTGGCCCCGGTGCCGTCGCTGCCGCCGAACCCGCCTGCGAGGCTGCCGCCCCCGCTGCCCTGGACCCCGAGCAGGGGCTTGGTCGCCACGCCGGAGTCCAGGATCTCCTGCGCGACCCGGCGAGCCTGGTCGATCGGGATCGCGAAGCCAAGGCCGATGCTGCCGGTGCTCTGCTGGCCCGCTGTCGCGATCGCCGAGTTGATGCCCACGACGTGCCCGGACAGGTCCACCAGCGGGCCGCCGGAGTTGCCCTGGTTGATCGGGGCGTCGGTCTGCAGGCCGTTGTAGACCACGGCCTGACCGCCGTCGCCCGCCACGGCCACCGTGCGGTTCAGCGCGCTCACGATGCCGGTGGTGACGGTGCCCTCCAGGCCCTGCGGCGAGCCGATCGCCACGACCTGCTGGCCCACCGTCAGATCGGCGCTGCGACCGAGCGCGGCCGGGGTCAGCCCGGTGGCACCGTCCATGCGCAGCACGGCGATGTCGTAGCTGGGGGAGGTGCCGACGACGCGCGCCGGGTGCTGGCTGCCGTCGGCGAGGGTCACGGTGATCGAGCCGTTGCCGGACGCCGCCTCCGCCACGACGTGGTTGTTGGTGAGCACCGCGCCGTCCGCGGTGAGCACGACCCCGCTGCCCTCGGCCGCCCCGCGCGCCGTGGTCACCCGGATGTCGACGGTGCTCGGCGTCGCGACCGCCGCGGCCCCGGCGACCGTGCCGTCCGCGGTGCTCGTGGTGGCCGACGAGACCGAGCCGAGCACCGGGCTGGACGTGCGGCCCTCCGCCAGGTACGCACCGCCGAAACCGGCGGCCCCACCCACGAGGGCGGCGACCACGGCGGCGGTCACGACGGCGGTGACCGGGCGCCGCCCACCCGGGCGGGCGGCGCCCGGCGGGGCCTGGGCGGGCGGCGGGCCGACCGGCGGCCACGACGGCCCCGGGACGGTCGGACCTGCGGCGGGCCCCGCTGCGGCGTACCCGGCGATGGGCGCGTCGACGCCGGAGGGCTCGGCGGGGGAGGGGGAGCCCGGCACCCGGCCGGGCCCCGGGAGCGGGGCGGTCTGGTTCATGGTTCCCAGGATGGGGACCGAACCTGGTAGCTCCCTGAGGACGCCCTGGGAGTTCCCCCCGGGTTACTTGAGAGCGTCCAGCAGCGCCTGGCGCTGCCGCTCGCCCAGGCCGGCGGCCCGCCGCGACGCGTCGATCCCCGTCTGCTCCAGGAGCGCCGACACCTTGGCGGGACCGTAGCCGGGCAGGCTCTTGAGCAGGTCCGCGACCTTCGTCTTGCCGACGACCGAGTCGGACTTCGCGCGTCCGAGCACCGCCGGGATGGTCTCGTCACCGCGGGCGATGGCGTCGCGCAGCTCCTTGCGGGCGGTGCGGGCCGCGGCGGCCTTCTTCAGGGCCTCGGCGCGTTGCTCGGGGGTGAGCTGGGGCAGTGCCATGACGTCTTCTCCTCTCCGTGCCGGCAACCGAACGGCGCGCGACACGATGTTCGTCGGGGCCCAGGGTGGCAAATCCGCTGGCGGGACCGGTCGGCGGGGGTGTCAGGTGCCGTCGGAGGTGCTGCCGTCCCCGGAGTCGTCCGAGGAGTCGCTCGTGCCACCGGAGGACCGGGAACGCGTGCTCGACGGCCCGTCGGACGCCGCGTCGCTGCCGCTCGTCGAGGACCCCGACCCCTCCGCGGAGGCCGAGTTGCGGGAGCTGCCCGACGAGGAGCCCCGCGAGCTCGTCGCCTGGGAGGACGAGCTCCGCGGGGGTTTCGTCACCTGCGGACGGGGGGCCTCGACCGCGTCGGGGGCGGGCCCGGCGTCCGACGCCGCTGCGGCAGCCACCGCGGACGGCGTGCAGGACTCGGCCAGGGCCTGCGGCACCGGGGGCGACACCGGGGCGCCGGTCTGCCCGGACCCGGCGCGGGAGCCGCGCGTGCTCGCCGCCGTCGCGCCGTCATCCGGCTCGACGGACGGGGCGGCGGGCGGCGCTGCAGCGGACCCGGCGGGCGCCGAGGCGGGCCGGCTGATCGCCTCCCGCACGACCTGACGCATGTACGGCACGTCCGGGTTGTAGGTGTTGAACCGCCCGTCCGGGGTGTTCGGGTCGGGCAGGTTCGGGTCGAACGCGATGCTCTCCAGGGTGAACCCGTCGCCGCCCGCGAGGGCGACGAGGGCGGGGAGCACCTCGCGCGGGACGTCCGTCGACACACTCGCCGTGGTCGCCCGCGCCACCGCCTGGAAGTTGGTCAGGAGGTCCGTGGGCGTCTTCTGCTCCAGGACGTACTGGATGAGGCAGCGCTGGCGCCCCATCCGGACGTAGTCGCTCGAGTTCGTTCGCGACCGGGCGAACGCGAGCGCCTGCTCCCCGGTGAGCTGCTGCACGCCCGGCTCGATGAAGCCCTGAGGCCTGACCTTCTGCCCGTGGGGCCCGATGCCACCGATCGTGATCCGTTCGGGCCCGACGTCCACCGTCAGGCCCCCGAGGGCGTCGATGAGCGCCGCGAACCCGGCCATGTCGACGACGATCTGGTAGTCGATCGGCAGCCCGAGCATGTAGGAGATCGACGACTGCAGCAGGTTCAGCCCCGGGTCCGCGGTCGGTCCGGGCGGCGCCACCTGCGGGAACGCGTGCCCGTAGGCGTAGACGGCGTTCAGAAGGTAGTCCCCGGACAGCGGCTGGGACCGGTCGTGGAAGCCGTTGGGGAACCTCTCGGCCATCGGCGAGCCCGGTGGGAACCGGGCGAACCCGATGTTGCGGGGCAGCCCGAACAGCGTGGTCCGGCCCGTCCTCGTGTCGATGCTCGCGACCATCATCGTGTCCGTGCGCGTGCCCGTGCGGTCCGGACCCGCGTCGCTGCCGACGAGCAGGATGGTGAGCCGCGGCTTGCCGATCGCGGCCGCGGCGTCCGCGCCACCGCTCGGGAACAGCGCGTCGAGCAGGCTGCGCTGGGAGTTCGCGACGTGCGCCGCCAGGCCGAGGGGGGTGGCCACCGCGAGGCACAGCACGGCCACCGTGGCCGCCCCCAGGACCTGCTTGCCCGCGCGCATCCGGCGCGGGCGGCCGATCAGGTAGGCGTGCACGATCACGCCGATCCAGGTGGCGGCGGCGGCGAGGCACACGATCGCGGCGCCGATGAGCACCCGGGTGGAGAGCAGCTTCTCCAGCAGTGCCGCGCGGTCCGTGGTCGCCGCCAGCGCCGCGACGACCGCCACGACGACGACGAAGCCGCCCAGCAGCACCGTGCCCAGATGGCGGCGGCGCAGCAGGATCTGCCCGGCGCCGGGCGCGACGGTGGACGCCGCCGCCGCGAGCAGCGCCCGTTTCAGCGTGCGGGGGTCGCGCTTCTCCGGCCACGCCACGCGGCGCAGCTGCGGGGACGCGGCCGGCGGATCGGTGGGCGGCGCCCCGGGCTTTGCGGCCCGGTCCCCGGCCTCGTCCGGGCTCGTGGCCGGGATGGCCCCCGTCCAGGGAGCGATCGGATCCTGCGCGGCCTCGGCGCCGTCGTGGCGAGCACCCGCCCCGTCGTGGGCGTCGTCCCAGGCCGCGCCCGGGGCCGGCCCGGACGGTCCGATCAGCGTGGTCGGCCGGTCGTCGGGGTCGTCGACGGTGCGGGGCAGTCGGCGGGTCGGCAGCTCGCCCGCCGGGGGGAGGATCCCGCGCAGGGGGCGGGTCGCGGTGTCGGAGAGAGCGGTGTCGGAGAGAGCGGGTGCGGACGGGCCGGCCGGGGACGGGGTCGGCTGCGCTCCGGGCGGCGCCTGCTGGCCACCCGGCGTGGGCGGCTGGCCGGGCCCACCCGCCTGTGGGCCGGGGACGGGGCCGGGCCCACCCGCCTGCGGGCCGGGCCCACCCGCTTGCGGGCCGGGGACGGGGCCGGGCACGCCGTTCTGCGGGTCCGGGCCGGGCCGGGCGGGGCCGCGTGGCGGCGCGGGCCTGCGGCCCGGCGGGCGACCGCCGGCCCGTGGAACGGAGGTGTCCTCCACCCCGCGCCCTCCTCGCCTTTCGGCCGGTCTGCTGCCCGTGCCGGTCGGTGTGCCGCCCGTCCTGTGCCGGACGGCCCGTGTGCCGTCGCGTCCGATGCCCGTCCCGTGCCTTCCCGCGGCGTCGCGGGGCATGCCGGCGAGCCGTCCCGGACGGGACCCGCGTGCCGCAGCCATGTCGAGTCCAACGACTAGCCTACTGAAAGTGACGGAGATCCTCGCCGCAGCGGTCGTCCTCGCGGGCGGGAGCGGCACCAGGGTGGGCGCGGACCGGAACAAGGTGCTGCTCCCGGTGGCAGGCAGGCCGGTGCTCGCCCGATCGCTCGCGACGTTCGTGCGAATGCCCGAGATCGGCCCGATCGTGCTGGTCACGCGGCCGCAGGAGCGGGCGGCCGCCCGCGCGATGATCGAAGCCGATCCGGACCTCGCCGGGGCGGCCGAGCTGCTGGTCGTGGACGGCGGGGCGTCGCGCCAGGAGTCCGAGCTGTCCGGACTGCGCGCGCTGTCCGGGCGCGTCGCGGCAGGTCTGATCGATGCGGTGCTGGTCCACGACGGTGCACGGCCCCTCGCGACGCCTGAGCTGGCGCGCGAGGTGCTGGCGATGGCGCGCGCGCACGGCGGGGCGGTGCCGGGCGTGGCGGTGCCCGATCTCGCAGTCGCCGCAGCGGCGGCAGCGGTCACGGAGAGCGACGACATGCCGTTCCCGGTCGGGGAACGGTTGACGGCGACGGTGCCGGGGCTGGTCGCGGTGCAGACGCCGCAGGGCTTCCGTGCCGGACCGCTCCTCGCGGCGTGCGAGGCGGCGCTGCGCGACGGCTTCGTCGGCACGGACACCGCGTCCTGCGTCGAGCGGTATGCGGGCGTGGGCGCGCGCTGGGTGGTGGCGACCGGCCGCAACCTGAAGATCACCTACGCGCGCGACCTCCCGGTGGCCGAGCGGGCCCTGACCGCGGCCGAGAGCGGGCGCGGCTGAGGATCCCGCCGACGGTGTCGCGTGCACGGGACGGCCCAGGTTGGCTAACGTCAGGCTCCCAGTGGCGCTCCCGGTGGCGCCCCCGGTGACAAAGGAGGCGGGGGGCGGGATGCTCGCGACCGGCACCGACGTGGGGGCCTCCGCCGATCCGCCGGTGGACGGGCGCGGCACGCACCGGCGCAGGCGCCGCGACGGCGCGGCGGCTGCGGATGTCCTCGCGGTCGCGCGGCGGGTCGCGGCGCACCTGCGTGGCGGCCTCACCGGCCCGGGCCCGGGGTTGGCGGCCCGCGAACTGCGGCGCCTGCTGGAGGCGGACGCGGTGGGCCTCGTGGGACTGTCCGGTGAGCCGTCCTGGTCGGGGCGCGCGCCTGCGGACGCGGATCGGCTGGTCGAGGAGGTGCTGCGCACCGACGCTCGGGTGGGCGCCGGGCGCATCGGCGGCGCCGGGGCACTGGCACTGCCCCTGCGGGTGCGCGACGAGCTGGTGGGCGTGCTGATCGTCACCGGGCCGGTGCGGGTGCGCTCCGCGGAGGAGGCGGCGGCCTGGGTCGGGGACGCGGTGGAGCGGGGCAGGCTGGAGGCCTCGGCGGAGGTGGCGGAGGCCGCTGAGCTGCGTGCGCTGCGTGCGGAGATCTCGCCGCACTTCGTCTACAACGCACTCACGACGGTGGCGTCGTTCGTCCGCTCGGATCCCGACCGTGCCCACGACCTTCTGCTGGACTTCGCCGACTACACCCGCCACGGCCTCGGCCGCCACGGCGACTACACGACGCTCGCCCAGGAGTTCGGCGGTATCGAGGCCTACCTCGCGCTGGCCAGGGCGGTGCTCGGGGAGCGGCTGCGGGTGCAGGTGCGGGTGGCGCCGGAGGTGTTGCCGGTGGCGGTGCCCTTCCTCGTGCTGCAGCCCCTGGTGGAGAACGCCGTGCAGCACGGCGTGGAGCTGTCGGGTGGAAGCGGGACGGTGCAGGTGAGCGGTGAGGCCCTCGGCCCGGACTGCGTCATCACGATCGAGGACGACGGCCCGGGGATGGACCCGGACGTGGCCCGGGCGATGCTCGCCGGAACGGGAGGAGGCGACGGCCTCGGCCTGGTCAACGCGGACCGCCGGATGCGCGCGGTGTACGGCCCCGCGTTCGGCCTCGTCCTGGAGACCGCGCCGGGGGCCGGCACGAAGGTCACCGTGCGGATGCCGCGGTTCCACCCCGGGGTCGTGGTGTCGTGACCGGACTGCGCGTGCTCGCCGTCGACGACGTCGCCCCGGCGCTGGAGGAGCTCCGGGTCCTGCTTGAGGAGTCGCCCGAGGTCGCCGAGGTCGCCACGGCGGGCGACCCGGTCAGCGCGCTGCGCCTGATCCGGGACCGGCCCTTCGACGCCGTCTTCCTCGACATCTCCATGCCGGGCCTGGACGGCCTCGAGCTGGGGGAGCTGCTGGGCCGGATGGCCGAGCCACCGCTGATCGTGTTCGTCACCGCGCATGCCGAGCACGCCGTGCAGGCCTACGGGATCGGCGCGGTCGACTACGTCCTCAAGCCGGTGGCCGCGGACCGGCTCGCCGCCGCGATCCGCCGGATCCGCCGCTCCACCCCCCAGGGCGAGGGGGCGGCCCGGGCGGCCGCCGCGGTGGACGCGCTCGCCGTCATCCCCGTCGAGCTGGGCGGGCGCACCCGGTTCGTGCCGCGCGCGGACGTCCGGTTCGTCGAGGCGCACGGGGACTACGTGCGGCTGCACACGCCGTCAGGGGCGCACCTCGTGCGCATCCCGATCTCCCGGCTGGAGGAGCACTGGACGCACGCCGGGTTCGTCCGGGTGCACCGCAGCTACCTGCTCGGCATCGCAGCGGTCCAGGAGCTGCGCAGCGACGTCAGCGGCGGCCTGCTCGCACACACCGACGTCGGGGACGTGCCGGTGAGCCGCCGCCACGCCCGGGGACTGCGCGACGAGCTGATGGCCGCGGCGGCGCGCGGGGACTTCGAGGCGGGGTCGTCGTGACCGACCGTCCGCAGGCCGGGCGGGGCCGGCCGGGGCGCACCCCGCGGCGCGTCACCGTCACGAGCCCCCAGACGCGCCTCGCGCTCGCCCGCCCCCGGTCCGGGCCGCCGCGCCGCCAGCCCCGCCTGCCGGCCGCGTCCGCAGCACGGGCCCGCTGGGTGCGCCGCCGCCAGCTGCGCTTCGCGGTGCTCGGCCTCGCCGTCGTCGCGGCGCTGGCGATCGGCGGGCCGCTGCTGCTGTGGCTCGCGCCGGGCCTCGTGGACGTGCAGGTGGCCGGGATGCCGCTGGCCTGGTTCGCGGTCGCGATCCTGCCCTACCCGATGCTCGCGGCGATCGCGGCGGGGCAGCTGCGCGGTGCCGAACGGATCGAGCGCGACGGCAGCCCGTGACCGCGGGGCTCTCGGTCACGACGATCGCGGTGTTCGCCATCATCGGCGCGACGCTGGTGATCGGCGCCCGCGGCGTGGCCGCGATGCGGTCCACGTCGGACTTCCTCGTGGCCTCGCGCCGGGTGTCGCCGCTGCTCAACGCCGCCGCGGTGGCGGGGGAGTACCTGTCGACGGCGTCGTTCCTCGGGGTCGCCGGGCTCATGGTGAAGGACGGCGTGGGCGCACTGTGGTACCCGGTGGGCTTCACGGCGGGCTACGTCGCGATGCTCACCCTCGTCGCGGCGCCGATGCGGCGCACCGGTGCGCTCACCGTGCCGGACTTCGCGGAGGCCCGGCTGGGGTCGGTGCGGCTGCGCAGGCTCTCGGCGGTGGTGGTGCTCGTGATCGCCACGATGTACCTGGTCCCGCAGTTCATCGCGGCGGGCCAGGTGCTCATGCGGGTCTCGGGGACGCCCTACTGGCTCGGCGTGGTCACGGCGGGCGCTGTCGTGGCGACGACGCTCGCGCTGGGCGGGATGCGCGCGGCCACCTACGTGCAGGCGTTCCAGTTCCTCGTGAAGCTCCTGCTGTTCGCCGTGCCCGCGGTGTGGCTGCTCGTGCAGGTCGGGCCGCAGGTGCGCGCCGAGGCGTTCACGCCGCTGCACGTCACGACGTTCGCGGCGCCGACGCCGGTCCAGTTCGAGCTGGACACGGTCATGGTCCTGGACGCCCCGCTCGCGATCGCGGTGGACGGCGGCCCGGTCCGCGAGATCCCGGCGGGGGAGCACGAGGCCGCGGGCGGCAGCACGTGGGTGTTCCCGGCGGGTGCTGCGGTGCCCCGGGTGGTGGGCTCGGCGCCGTTGGGTGGTCCGGAGTGGAGCGTCCCGCTGCTGGACGCGGGGGAGACGGGACACCCGCTGCTGTCGACGTGGTCGGTGCTGGTGGCGACCGTGCTCGGCACGATGGGCCTGCCGCACATCCTGGTGCGGTTCCACACCAGCCCGGACGGCCGCGCCGCGCGGCGCACGGCCGCACTCACGGTGCCGCTGCTCGGGGCGTTCTATCTGTTCCCGGTGGTGTACGGGGCGCTGGGCCGGGTGCTCCTGCCGGAGCTGTACCTGTCCGGGGCGACGGACACGGTCGTCGTCGCGCTCCCGTCACGGGTCGATCCCGGCAGCGTCGGGGCGATGTTCACGGCGATGCTCGCGGCCGGTGCGATCGCAGCGTTCCTCGCGACGTCGCTGGGCCTGGTGCTCGCGATGTCCGGGGCGCTGTCCCACGACCTCGTGCCGGGGTCGCTGCGGCGGCTGCGGCTCACCGGGTTCTTCGCGGCCGGGGTCGTGGTGCTGCTCGCGCTGCCCGCCTCCCAGCTGGACGTCGGACCGCTGGTCACGTCGGCGTTCGCGGTGGCGGCGTCGACGTTCTGCCCGCTCCTGGTGCTCGGGATCTGGTGGTCGGGGCTCACCCGGCGCGGGGCGATGGCCGGGATGTCGGTCGGGCTGGCCGCGTCGGCCGGGGTGATGGCGCTGGGCGTGGTGCTGCCGGTCGAGCCCGGCATGCTCGCGCTGCTGCTCACCTCGCCCGCCCTCCTGTCGGTGCCGCTGGCGTTCGCCACGATGATCGTCGTCTCGTGGCGCACCGAGCCGCCGAGCTGGGCCGAGGACGCCATGCTGCGGCTGCACCTGGACGACGAACCCCGTCCCGCCACCCGTCCAGGGGGGCGTAGGAGCGCCGACCACTCCGTTGCGTGAGCGGTGAGACCGGACCGCTCGTCCGTCCGTGGTGCCGTTCGTCGGCCGCCGGTCGCGCCGTCCGTCGTCGTGGCGTTTCGTGCTACCGCCGGGCGTCGCGGCACGGTTGCGTGTCCGCCATGCCCGCGGACGCCGGGCGCGGACAAGGAGGTTCAGCGACGTGACCATCGAGACCCCGCCGGGCTCGCGATCCCCCAGCTCGGAGGATTGGCAGACGGTCCAGGCGAGCCCCGAGTTCGCCGAGCTGCGCGGCCGGCTGCGCCGGTTCGTCTTCCCCGTCACCGCCCTCTTCCTCGGCTGGTACGCGCTCTACGTGCTCCTCGCGACCTACGCGGCGGGCTTCATGAGCATCCCGCTGTGGGGCAACATCAACGTCGGCCTGGTGATGGGCCTGCTCCAGTTCGTCTCGACGTTCGCGATCACCGCCTGGTACGTGCGCTTCGCCGACCGTCGCCTCGACCCCCTGTCGAGCAGCCTGCGCGAGCGCCTGGAGGGTGAGAAGTGACCACGCAGACCGTCCTCGCCCAGGGCATCGTCGCGAGCAGCCCGATCCTCAACATCTCGATCTTCGGCCTCTTCGTCGTCGCCACCCTCGCCATCGTGGTGCGGGTGAGCAGGCGCGCATCCAGCGGCGCCTCGGACTTCTTCACCGCGGGCGGCGGCTTCTCCGGCCCCCAGAACGGGGTCGCCATCTCCGGCGACTACCTGTCCGCCGCGTCGTTCCTCGGCATCGCGGGTGCCATCGCCATCAACGGCTACGACGGCTTCCTCTACTCCGTCGGCTTCCTCGTCGCATGGCTCGTCGCGCTGCTGCTGGTCGCTGAGCTGCTGCGCAACACCGGCAAGTACACGATGGGCGACGTGCTGGCGTTCCGCATGCGCCAGCGCCCCGTCCGCGCCGCCGCGGCCACGTCGACCCTCGCCGTGTCGTTCTTCTACCTGCTCGCGCAGATGGCGGGCGCGGGCGGCCTCGTCGCGCTGCTGCTCAACGTCACGAGCAAGGCGCAGCAGGGCATCGTCATCGCGATCGTCGGCGTCGTGATGATCGCCTACGTGCTCATCGGCGGCATGCGCGGCACCACCTGGGTGCAGATCATCAAGGCCGTCCTGCTCATCAGCGGTGCCGGGATCATGACGCTGTGGGTGCTCGCGCTGTTCGGGTTCAACCTCTCGGCGGTGCTCGGCGCGGCCGTCGACCGCGCCGGCGACGCAGGCCAGGCGCTGCTCAGCCCGGGCAAGCAGTACGGCAAGTCCGAGCTCTCCAAGCTCGACTTCCTCTCCCTCGCCCTCGCCCTCGTGCTCGGCACCGCTGGCCTGCCGCACATCCTCATGCGCTTCTACACCGTGCCCACGGCCAAGGAGGCCCGCCGCTCGGTGGTGTGGGCGATCTGGCTGATCGGCCTGTTCTACCTGTTCACCCTGGTGCTGGGCTACGGCGCGGGTGCGCTCGTCGGCTCCGACGTCATCAAGAAGGCCCCGGGGGCGGCCAACTCTGCCGCGCCGCTGCTCGCCTTCGAGCTCGGTGGACCGCTCCTGCTGGGGATCATCGCCGCGGTCGCGTTCGCGACGATCCTCGCCGTCGTCGCCGGGCTCACGATCACCGCGTCGGCGTCGTTCGCCCACGACATCTACGTCAACGTGATCAAGCGGGGCAACGTCGAGGACCCGAACGCCGAGGTGCGGGTCGCGCGGATCACCGCCGTCGTCATCGGCGTGGTCGCGATCGCGGGCGGCATCCTCGCCAACGGCCAGAACATCGCCTTCCTCGTCGCACTGGCCTTCGCCGTCGCGGCCTCGGCGAACCTGCCGACGATCCTCTACTCGCTGTTCTGGAAGCGGTTCAACACCACCGGTGCGCTGTTCAGCATCTACGGCGGCCTGTTCGTCACCGTGGTGCTGATCGTGTTCTCGCCGGTCGTGTCCGGCAAGCCGGTCGACCCGGTGACCGGGCGCAGCCCGTCGATGCTGCAGGGCGTGGACTTCCACTGGTTCCCGCTGGACAACCCGGGCATCATCTCGATCCCGCTGTCCTTCCTGCTCGGCGCGATCGGCGCCTGGATCGGCCGCCGGGACGCGGGCGATGCCGCCAAGTACGCCGAGATGGAGGTCCGTTCCCTCACCGGAGCGGGGGCGGAGAAGGCCGTCGCGCACTGACCTCTCGCCGGCCCTGAAGCCGGGAGCCCCCGCCCGGACCGGGCGGGGGCTCCCGCACGTCCCGCCCGTCGGCGGCCGGCACGCGGCCGGGGCGCTCCGGCGGATTCCGCAACTCGCCCTGGCGGAACGCGCAACTCGCGGGGCTACGGCCGAAACCGGCCGGCCGCGACGTCGGCGTGGAACGCCTCCACCAGCGCGTTGAACAGGGCGGGCTCCTCCAGGTTGGTGAGGTGCCCCGAGTTCGGCAGCACCGCGAGGCGCGCGCCCGGGATCGTGCGCCGCAGCATGAGCGTGGCGTCGAGCGCGTCGTCGTCACGGTCGCCGACGACGAGCAGCACCGGCACCCGCACGGCCGCCAGCTCGGCGCGCAGCCCGTACAGCGACGGCCGCGCCGCCTGGACGCCGCGCAGCGTCAGCGCGGCGCCGACGCGATCGTGCTCGGCGAGGACGCGCAGGTGCTCGGCGTGGCCGTCCGGGTCCTTCTCCCGCAGCGGCTGCCGCGCGGGCGAGTGGCCGTAGTCGGCCGTGACGGCGGCGGCGCCCTCGTCGCGGTAGCGGTCGGCCAGCGCGAGGAACGCCGCCCGGGCCTGCGCGGCGACGTCCGGGTGGGCGCCGTAGCCGCAGCCCGCCACGACGGCCGAGCGCACGCGCTCCGGGTGGCGCAGGCACAGGTGCAGCGCGCAGAAGCCGCCCATCGAGTTCCCGACGACGTGCGCGGTGTCCACCCCGGCCGCGTCGAGCACGGCCACGGCGTCCGCCACCGCGCGATCCTGGGAGTACGCGCCCGGATCGGTCGGGACGCCCGAGGGCGGGTAGCCGCGGGCGTCGTGGACCAGGCAGCGGTGGCGCCGCGCGAAGTGGGCGATCTGAGGTCGCCACGAGCGGGAGTCCCCGCCGAACTCGTGCACGAACAGCACCGGGGCGCCACTGCCGGTCTCGCGCCAGTGCAGCGCGACGCCGTCGTCGGTCGTCGTGTACGGCACAGAGCCGATCCTTGCCGATCCAGGCCTGATCCCCGCCGATCCCCGCCGATCCGTCGCGGAGTGTGACGGGACCGGCTTCCGATCCGCGGGCCATCCGCGGGCCGGGCAGGCACCATGGGCCGGGTGCTCGTCGACGAGGGGGCCGTGATCCGGGCCCGCACCGCCGTCGCCGTCGTGTTCGTCGCGAACGGGACGCTGTTCGCGTCGATCTTCGCCCGCACGCCGGCGTTGCGGGACGCGTTCGGGCTGAGCCCCGCGGGCCTGGGGCTGCTCCTGCTGTGCCTGTCCGCCGGCTCGGTGATCGGGCTGCCGCTGTCGGGGGTCGTCGTGGGCCGGATCGGCGCGGCCCGGGCGGTCGTGGCGGCGATGGCGACGTCGGTCGCCGGGATGGTCGCGCTCGCCGCAGCGCTCGGCGCGGGCCAGGAGGCCGCGGCGGGTGCGGCGCTGTTCCTCGTCGGCCTGGGCGCGGGGGTGTGGGACGTCGCGATGAACGTCGAGGGGGCGGCCGTGGAGCGGGCGCTCGCGCGCCCGTTCATGCCGCGTCTGCACGCCGGGTTCAGCCTCGGCGCGGTGGCCGGGGCCGGGATCGCGGCGGCGTGCGCGGGGCTGGGTGTCTCGTTCGCGGCGCAGCTCGTCGGGGTGGCGGTGCTGGTCGCCGCCGTGGTGGTGCCCGCGGTGCGCGCGTTCCTGCCCGCCGATCCCGGCGAGGAGCACGCGGGCCCGCGCGCGGTCCTCGCCGCCTGGCGGGATCCGCGCACGCTGCTCGTGGGCGTGCTGGTGCTGTCGTCCGCGTTCACCGAGGGGACCGCCTACGACTGGTCGGCCGTCGCGTTCGTCGACGGGCACGGCGCCGCCCAGGCCGTGGGCGCCCTGGGCTACGGCCTCTTCATGACGTCGATGACCGCCGCGCGGGTGTGGGGCGGGGCGCTCCTGACCCGGTTCGGGCGGGTGGCGGTGCTGCGCGCGTTCGTGCTGCTCGCCCTCGTGGGGCTGCTCGTCGTCGTCTTCGGCTCGGGGACGGGCTGGGCGCTCGCCGGGGCCGCGCTGTGGGGTGCGGGCGCCGCGCTGGGCTTCCCGGTGGGGATGAGCGCCGCGGCCGACGACCCCCGCCGCGCGGCGGCGCGGGTGGCCGTGGTCAGCTCGATCGGCTACACCGCGTTCCTGGCGGGGCCGCCGCTGATCGGGCTGCTCGCCGAGCGCATCGGGATCCTGCACGCGCTGCTGGTGGTCGTGGTGGCGCTGGTGGTCGCGTTCGCCACCGCCGGGGCGACGCGCGAGCCGCAGCGGCCCGCCGCACCCGACTCATGATCACCACGGCCGGTGCGAAGCGCTCGTGGACGAGCGCCGTGCGCCTGCCGTGACGATCACTGCGGTGGGAACGCGATCTCTGGATCGGCCGGGTCCGTGCCGCCGCGCAGGAACTCGCACACGACGTCCACGGTCACCCCGCGCAGCGTCGCCGGCTCCCACCGCGGGGTGTCACGGTCGATCAGGCGGGCGCGCACGCCCTCGGCGAAGTCGGGCCACCGGGTGCAGGACCGGGTCAGCCGGTACTCCTGGCGCAGCGCCTCGGGCAGCGAGAGGGTCCGCGCGGACCGCACCGCGCGCAGCGTCATCACCAGGGCGAGCGGGGCGCCGGTGAGGACCTGCTCGGCGGTGGGGGCGTGCCCGGCGCCGCGCAGCAGGTCCACGATCTCGGTGACGGTGTCGCCGGCGTAGCAGCCGTCGATCCACGGGCGGTCCGCCACCAGCGCGGACGGGCCGGGATCGGTGGCGAACCCGCGGACGGTCTCCTCGACGCAGCCCGGCCCCCCGGTCACGGCCGTCAGCGCCGCCACCAGTTCCGGAAGGCGGCCGGAGGGCACGTGGACGTCGGCCAGCCCGCACGCGATCGCGTCCGCTGCGCGCAGCCGCGCGCCCGTGAGCGCCGCGTGCGTGCCCAGCTCCCCGGGCGCCCGCGCGAGCAGCCACGTGCCGCCGACGTCGGGCACGTAGCCGATCGAGCACTCCGGCATCGCGAGCACCGTCCGCTCGGTGACCACCCGGACGCCGCCGTGCGCCGACAGCCCCACGCCGCCGCCCATCACCACGCCGTCCATCAGCGCGACGTACGGCTTGGGGTAGCGGGCGATCCCCGCGTCGAGCGCGTACTCCTCGGCGAGCAGGGTCGCGAACTCGTGCCCGCCGGAGCGCACGTCGTCATACATGAACCGGACGTCGCCGCCCGCGCACAACCCCTTCGGGCCCGCGCCGTCGAGCACCACCACGGCGACGGCGTCGTCGCGCTCCCACTCCGCGAGTGCCGCGGTGAGGGCGCGGATCATGGGCAGGTCCAGGGCGTTGAGGGCGGCCGGACGGTTGAGGGTGAGCCGCCCGGCCGCGCCCTGCACCCGCGCGAGGACCGTCGCCGTCACGCGAGCGCCCGCGGCAGCTCGTCGGCCGCCTCCAGCAGGCTCGGCCCGTACCAGGTGAGCAACCTGCCGCTGACCAGCGCCGACGGTGCCGCGAACGCCTCGGGACCGTCCTGTGCGGTGAACAGGTACGGCTCGTCGGGCAGCACGACGAGGTCGTGCTCGGGAAGGTCGGCCGGGTCGAAGCGCGGGTAGCGCTGCGGCGAGTCCGCCAGGACGTTGTCCACCCCCAGGCGCGCGAGCACCGCGCCGGTGAACGTGTCGCTGCCCACCGCCATCCAGGGCTTGCGCCAGATCGGCACCACACCGCGGCGGCGGACGGCGGGCTCGGGCAGCGCCGCCCATGCCGCGCGGGCCGCGGCCAGCCATGCCGGCTCGCCCAGCCCGCAGGCTGCGAGCATCCGGCGCAGCGACGCGAACGCGCCGTCCACCGTGCGGATGTCGGTGACGTACACCGCGAGGCCCGCGCCGCGCAGCGCGTCCAGCTCCGGCGGGCGGTTCTCCTCGTGGTTGGCGAGCACGAGGTCGGGCGCCAGCTCGACGATCCGCTCGACGTCCGGGTTCTTCGTCCCCCGCACCCGGACGACGTCCAGGTCCGCGGGGTGCGTGCACCAGTCCGTGGCGCCGACGAGCAGCTCCGGGGCGGTCGCCGCGACGGCCTCGGTGAGCGACGGCACGATCGACACGACCCGCCGCACCCGCGCGGGCACCGCCACCGCGCGCCCCTCGTCGTCGCCGACCGCCTGCACGATCACGGCCTCGACACTAGCCCCGCCCGGCCCTTTCACGGCGCCGCGCGGGGCGGCTAGGGTCCGCGCGTGGCGGACCTCGAAGTGGGGGCCGTGCTCGGGGGGCTGCGCATCGACGGCGTCGCCGGGCAGGGCGGGATGGGCGTGGTGTACAAGGCCACGCAGCTGGCGCTGAACCGCGCGGTGGCCGTCAAGGTGGTCGCACCCGCGCTCGCGGACGACCCCGAGTTCCGTGAGCGGTTCAAGCGCGAGTCCGAGCTGGCCGCCTCCATCGACCACCCGCACGTCGTACCCGTGCTCCACGCGGGGGAGGAGGACGGGCGGCTCTACGTCGCCATGAGGTTCGTCGAGGGCACCGACCTGCGACAGATGATCGTCCGCGACGGCCGGATCGCCCCCGTCCTGGCGGCCACGATCATCGACCAGGTCGCGGGCGCCCTGGACGCCGCGCACGCCCGCGGCCTCGTGCACCGCGACGTCAAGCCCGCGAATATCCTCATCGCCGAGCGCCCCGACGGTTCCACGGGCCCGGCCGTGCACGCCTACCTCACCGACTTCGGGCTCACCAAGCAGACGACCGGGGCGGACGGGCTCACCCGCGCCGGCACCGTCCTCGGGACGATGGACTACATCTCCCCGGAGCAGCTCGAGGGGCGGGCGGTGGACGCCCGTGCGGACGTCTACGCGCTCGGCTGCGTCTTCTACCAGGCCCTCACCGGGCGCGTGCCGTTCCCCCGCGACACCGACGCCGCGAAGATGTGGGCGCACGTCCAGCAGCCGCCGCCGCGGTTGTCCGAGGTGGCGCCGGACCTGCCGCCTGAGCTGGACCCGGTGGTCCAGCGGGCGATGGCGAAGGACCCCGCCGACCGGTTCCCCACGGCGGGGGAGTTCGGTCGGGCCGCCCTGGCCGCCGCGACCGGCCGCGCGCTCACCGCCCCCGTCGGCTGGCCACCGACGACGGGGAGCGCCCCGACGGCATTCGTGGTCCACCACGCGCCCCACCTGACACCCCACCCGTCGGGCCCGCACTCGGGTCCCCAGCACGTCGCCCCGCTCGCCGCGGCCACGCGGTGGGCCCCTCCGCCGCAGGCGCCGGCGTGGCCGCCCGGCCCGCCGAGCCACCCCGGCGGCCCCCCACCGAAGCGCAGCTCGGCGCCGCTCGTGATCGGTGCCGTCGCCGTGGTGGCGGTGCTCGCGCTGATCGGCGGCGTCGTGGCGCTCGTGTCCCGCGGGGAGGAGCCGCCCCCGCCACCCCCCGCCGTCGCGGGCGCGCTGATCGGCTCGCCCATCCCGGTCGGTCCCGAACCGCTCGACATCGAGGACGGCGCAGGCTTCCTCTGGACGGCCAACAGCGGCGCCGACACGATATCCAAGATCACCCCGTCGACCGGGCGCAGCGAGCAGATCACCGTCGGCGGCGTGCCGATCCAGCTCGGTGTCGACCAGGGCGCCGTCTGGGTCTGGAACTACTCGGACTCGATCACCCGCGTCGACATCGCGACCGGCCAGGTCAGCGACCCCATCACCACCGGGACGGCCACCATCAGCGGCATCGCCGTCGGCGGGGGCTACGTGTGGGTGAGCCACGAGAACGAGGGCACGATCAGCCGCGTCAACATGCAGACGCTGCAGGTCGAGGGCGAGTCGGCGAAGGTCGGGGACAAGCCGGTGTCGATGATCTACGACGCGGGCCTGCTCTACGTGGTCAACACCGCGGACCGCACGATCAGCACCGTGGACGGCACCTCGGGGCAGGTCCTCGGCACGCCGCTGGCCGTAGACCAGGCCGAGGGCGGCATCCTCGCCGACGACGGGGTGCTCTACGTCGGCACGGTCGACGACGTCACGCCCGTGGACCGCCGCTCCTTCGTGATCGGCAGGCCGATCCCCGTCAAGGGCGGGAGCCTGTTCGCGATCCGCGACGGCGCCGCGTGGATCACCTACCCGTTCGAGAACCAGCTGCGGCGCATCGACATCACGACGCTGACCGACCGCGGCACCGCCGTGAACGGCGTCGGCAAGGGGGCGGGCGACATCCACATCGACCCCGAGGGCACGGTGTGGATCACCAACGCCGACGACGACACGGTGGTGCGGGTGAAGCCGGGCTGACCTTCCGGTCACCAGGTCTTCGCGAGCTGCCGGGGCACCCCGCGTCCCCGAGCGCGCGAACGGCACGTACGGGAAATAGGTCTTCCCATCCGTCCCGTTCGCGGCGGGGTCACCAGGTCTTCGCGAGCTCCCGTGCCCGCGCGTGGGCGGCCTGGCGGCCGCACTCGGCGTCCGCCGTGGCGAGGTTGGGCCGGAAGTGGATCTCCTCGACGTCCGCGACACCGGCCCAGTGCAGCCAGTCCGTGAAGAACGTGGCCTGGAAGTCGGTGCCGAACGCGGGGCCGCGCCCGTCGCCGTACACGGCGCTCGTGTAGACGACCACGGCCTTCTTGCCCCGCAGCAGCCCGGTGTAGCCGGCCTCGGGGTCGAATCCGAACACCATGCCGGGCTGGCTGATCACGTCGATCAGCTGCTTGAGCACGTACGGGATGCCGGCGTTCCACATCGGGACGCCGAACAGGTAGCGGTCCGCGGCGTCGAAGCGGCGGAACTCCGCGGTCGCGGCGTCCCAGGCCTGCGCGGCCTCGCCGCGGGGCTCCTGCCCGGCGAAGACGGCCATCTTCGCCGCGGCGGCCGGAGGGCCGAACGCCGGCAGCGTGCCGTCCCAGAGATCGCGGTGGACGATCTCGGCGTCGGGGTGGACCTCCGCCCAGGTGTCCAGGAAGGTCCGGGCGATCGCGAGGGACTCGGAGGCGTCGCCCCGGGGTGAGGCGGAGATGTGCACAAGGGTCATGGCGGGCTCCTTCGTAAGTGCGTGCGCACGCACAGAATAGTCAAAGTGCGTGCGCACGCACAAGCGTCTAGCATTCCGGCGTGACCGACGACGGCGTGGCGACCTGGTCCGCCCTGCTCCGCGCACATGCCGCGGTGCTGCGCGAGCTGGAGCAGGAGATGCAGAAGGCCCAGAACCTGCCACTGACCTGGTACGACGTGCTGCTGGAGCTCAACGCCGCGCCGGAGCGCCGCCTGCGGATGCAGGAGCTCGGGGAGCGTACGGTGCTCTCCCGCACGCGGGTGAGCCGGCTGGTGGACGAGCTGGCCCGCGCCGGGTACGTCCGGCGCGAGCAGGTGGAGGGCGACCGGCGGGGCAGCTGGGCGGTGCTCACCCCGGAGGGCCGCGAGCGGCTGCGTGCCGCTGCCCCCGGCTACCTGGACGGCATCGCCCGCCACTTCGCGGACCACCTCACGCCCGAGGAGCAGGCGTCGATCACCGCCGGGCTCACGCGCGTGATCGAGGCCCACCGCCCCGGCCGCTGAGCGCGTGGCGCCGGCGCGTACCCGCCCGCGCCGTGCCCCACCAGTGCGCGCTGCCGTGCCCCACCAGTGCGCGCTGCCGTGCCCCACCAGTGCGCGCCGCCGTGCCCCACCAGTGCGCGCTGCCGTGCCCCACCAGTGCGCGCCGCCGTGCCCCACCAGTGCGCGCTGCCGCCCCCACCAGTGCGCGCGAACGGCACGTACGGGAAATAGGTCTTCCCGTACGTGCCGTTCGCGCAGAGGGGACCGGGCGAGGGCGCGGCGCGAGGGGGCCGGGCGAGGGCGCGGCGCGAGGGGGCCGGGCGAGGGGTGCGGCGTGCGACGGGAGCGCGAGCCGCAGCCCCTTACATGTTGCGCCGGTACTGCCCCCCGACCTCGAAGAACGCCTCGGTCAGCTGGCCCAGCGAGCACACCCGCGCGGCGCGCATCAGCTCGTCGAACACGTTGCCGTCGGTCTGGGCGACGTCCTGCAGCCGCCGGACCGCCTCCTGCGCCTCGCCGGCGTGCCGGGCCTGGAAGTCCGCCAGCCGCTCGAGCTGGGACTCCTTCTCCGCCTCGGTGGCCCGCGCCAGCTCGATCTCCTTCGGCGCGTCGTCGGTCTCCGGGGCGAGGAAGGTGTTGACGCCGATGATCGGCAGCGAGCCGTCGTGCTTGCGGTGCTCGTAGAGGAGCGACTCGTCCTGGATCTTGCCGCGCTGGTACCCGGTCTCCATCGCGCCCAGCACGCCCCCGCGGGCGGCGATCGCGTCGAACTCGCGCAGCACCGCCTCCTCGACGAGGTCGGTGAGCTCGTCGATGACGAACGAGCCCTGCAGCGGGTTCTCGTTCATCGACAGGCCCCACTCGCGGTTGATGATCAGCTGGATCGCCATCGCCCGGCGCACCGACGCCTCGGTCGGCGTCGTCACGGCCTCGTCGTAGGCGTTGGTGTGCAACGAGTTCGCGTTGTCGTAGAGCGCGCACAGCGCCTGCAGCGTGGTGCGGATGTCGTTGAAGTCCATCTCCTGCGCGTGCAGCGACCGGCCGGACGTCTGCACGTGGTACTTGAGCTTCTGCGACCGCTCGTTCGCCCCGTAGCGCTCCTTCATCGCCACGGCCCAGATCCGCCGCGCCACCCGCCCGATGACGGAGTACTCGGCGTCCATGCCGTTGGAGAAGAAGAACGACAGGTTCGGCGCGAAGTCGTCGATGTCCATCCCGCGCGCGAGGTAGCTCTCCACGTAGGTGAAGCCGTTGGCGAGGGTGAAGGCGAGCTGGCTGATGGGGTTCGCGCCGGCCTCGGCGATGTGGTAGCCGGAGATCGAGACCGAGTAGAAGTTGCGGACCTTGTGGCGGATGAACCACTCCTGGATGTCGGCCATCATCCGCAGGCTGAACTCGGTGGAGAAGATGCAGGTGTTCTGGCCCTGGTCCTCCTTGAGGATGTCGGCCTGCACCGTGCCGCGCACGTTCGCGAACGCGAACGCGGTGAGCTCCGCCCGCTCGGTCTCCGACGGCTCGCGCCCATGCGCCTCCCGGAACTTCGCCACCTGCTGGTCGACGGCGGCGTTGAGGTAGAACGCGAGGATCGTCGGGGCCGGACCGTTGATCGTCATGGAGACCGACGTGGTGGGCGAGCAGAGGTCGAAGCCCTTGTAGAGCTCCCGCATGTCGTCGATCGTCGCGATCGAGACGCCGGACGTGCCGACCTTGCCGTAGACGTCGGGCGGCGTGGCCGGGTCGCGGCCGTAGAGCGTCACGGAGTCGAACGCGGTGGACAGCCGCTTGGCCTCGGAGTGCTCGGACAGGTAGTGGAAGCGGCGGTTGGTGCGGAACGCGTCGCCCTCGCCCGCGAACATGCGCGCGGGGTCCTCGTTGTCCCGCTTGAACGCGAACACCCCGGCCGTGTACGGGAACTTCCCGGGCAGGCTCTCCGTGCGCAGGAAGCGCAGGAGCTCGGCGTCCTCGGTGAACCGCGGCAGCGCGACGCGCCGGACCTTCGAGCCGGACAGCGTCTCCCGGGTCAGCTGCGTGCGGATCTCCCTGTCCCGGACGTGCACGACCATCTCGTCGCCCGAGTACGCCTCGACCCACTCCGGCCATTCGATGTCGAGGAGCGCGGCCGCCTCGGGGTCGAGCTCCTTCTCCGCCCGCGCGACCAGCTCCGGCAGCCCGCCGGCGTCGGCCTCGGCCGCCTCCAGCGCGGCCGCGGCGGTGCGCAGGTGCTGGCGCGTGCGGGCGGCCTCGACCAGCTCGGCGGTCCGCTCGTGGTAGCCGCGGACGGTGTCGGCGATGTCGGCGAGGTAGCGCGCGCGGTTCGACGGGATGGCGCTCGCGTGCTCGACCGAGGTGCGCCGGTCGGTGCGGGCCAGGCGCCCGCCGTGGGTGACCAGGCCGCTCTTCCCGAGCAGCGCCACGAGGTGCTGGTAGAGCGCGGTGACGCCCTCGTCGTTGAACCGGGCGGCGCTCGTGCCGAAGACGGGCATGTCCTGCCACTTCGCGCCGAACGCGTCGCGGTTGCGCACGAGCTGGCGCGAGACGTCCCGGCGGGCGTCCTCGGCACCCTGGCGCTCGAACTTGTTGATCGCCACGGCGTCGGCGAAGTCCAGCATGTCGATCTTCTCGAGCTGCGACGCGGCGCCGAACTCGGGCGTCATCACGTACAGCGAGTGATCGACGAACGGCACGATCCCGGCGTCACCCTGGCCGATGCCGGGGGTCTCGACGATCACCAGGTCGAACCCGGCCGCGCGGAGCACCGCGATGGCGTCGCCGAGGTTCTCGGGCAGCCCGCCGCCGTTGCCGTGCGGGATGGTCGACTCCCGCCCGGGCTGCGCTCCTCGGTCGCCGGCGCTCCCTGCGATGCTCGCCCGGCCTCCGCCTCCGCGGGTGGCCAGCGAGCGGAAGTAGACGGACTGGCTCGACAGCGCGTTCATCCGGATGCGGTCGCCGAGCAGGGCGCCGCCGCCGCGGCGCCGGGTGGGGTCGACGGCGAGGACGGCGATGCGCAGCTTGTCCTCCTGGTCCAGGCGGAAGCGGCGGACCAGCTCGTCGGTCAGGCTGGACTTGCCGGACCCGCCGGTGCCGGTGATGCCGAGGACGGGCACGCGCCGGCGCGGGGTGAGGTCCACGTCCGCCGGGAGCCGACCGGTCTCGGCGAGGGTGAGCGTGCGGGCGAGCGTCGCGTGGTCGCCGGTGTAGAGGCCGTCGAACGAGGTGGGCGGCTGCACCGCCAGGTCGACGTCGCACTCCCGGATCATGATGTTGATCATCCCGGGGAGGCCGAGGTGCTGGCCGTCGCCGGGGGAGAAGATGCGCGCGACGCCGCGTGAGTGCAGCAGCTCGATCTCGCGCGGGACGATGACGCCGCCGCCACCGCCGTAGACCTTCACGTGGCCCGCGCCGCGCTCGCGCAGCAGCTCCACGAGGTAGGTGAAGTACTCGACGTGCCCGCCCTGGTAGGAGCTGATCGCCACGCCCTGCACGTCCTCCTGGATGGCGGCCGTGACGACCTCGTCCACCGAGCGGTTGTGGCCGAGGTGGATCACCTCCGCCCCCTGGCGCTGCAGGATGCGCCGCATGATGTTGATCGCGGCGTCGTGACCGTCGAACAGGCTCGCCGCCGTGACGAACCGGACGGGGTGGGCGGGCACGTGCAGGCTCATCGCAGCTCCCTCGTTGGGCTCCGATTTAGTTTGGCATCCTACTATCGGAAGCGAAAGCGTTTCCAGGTGTGACATCCGCAGCGACGGCCTGCGAGGCCGGGCCGTGGGCCGGATGCCGCCGCGCTAGGTTCGCCCCATGTCCGCACTCGACCCGACCGCAGGCGCGTCCCTCGCCGCGGACGTCACGACAGGCGTCACTGCCGCCTGGCGCGCGCAGAACGAGGCCCTCGCGGACCTCCTGCGCACCCACGACCTGGACACGACGGTCCCCACCTGCCCCGGCTGGACGCTCGCGAACCTCGCGACCCACGTCGGCCGCGGGGACCGGTGGGCGGCCACGATGGTGGCGCGCCGGATGGACACGGTGCTGGACCCGCGGGAGGTGCCCGACGGGAAGCCGCCCGAGGGCGGCGCCGTCGACTGGCTGCTGGCCGGCGTGGATGCGCTCGCCACCGCCGTCGCGAGGACCGGCCCCACCACGCCGGTCTGGACGTTCACCGGCCCGCAGCCCGCCGCGTGGTGGCTGCGGCGGCGCCTGCACGAGTGCGTCGTGCACCGCGCGGACGCCGCACTCGCCGTGGGCGCGGCGTTCGAGGTGCCCGCGGACGTCGCAGCGGACGGCGTCTCCGAGTGGCTCACCCTGCTCGCCGCCCGGCCGGGCTCGGCCGAGCATCCGCTCGGCGGCGTCGCGACGATGCACCTCCACGCCACCGACGATGGTCTCGGCACGGCGGGGGAGTGGATGATCCGGCCCGCGGGCGACGGCGTCACCTGGGAGCCCGGGCACGCGAAGGGCACCGTCGCCGTCCGGGGCCCGGCGGCGGAGCTGCTGCTGGTGCTGCTGCGCCGGCTGCCGCCGGAGCGCGTGGAGGTGCTCGGCGACGCTGCGGTGCTCGACACCTGGCTCGCCCGCACGGGCTTCTAGCGCGAGTTCCGCATCTCACCGCCGCGAGTTGCGGTTTTCACCGGCCCGGGTGCGTGTCCTGCCGGGTTCGCCGAGCGTGGGCTGCGTCAGGTCGGGGCATGCGTGGGTGCACGCTCGGCGGCGAGGTCAGGCCGCCCCCGGCCGCAGGACGCGCGCCGCGAGCGCCGGACGCATCAGGGACTGCGGCGGGTCGATCAGGTTCGTGACGCGCAGGAACGCCCGCGCCACCTGGGGGTCGTGGCGGGCCACGCGCTGCAGGCGCCGGACGTAGCGGCTCATGACGGCGTGGCCTGCCGGGGCGGGCCCGCTGACTCCGGGGAGCTGGACGACGGCACCCACGACGACCGTCCACGCGCGGTCGACGATCCCGGTCGCCCGCCGGACGTAGGCGCCGCGCAGCTGCTCGGGTCCGCCGGCCAGCGCGTCCCGCAGGGCGAGGGCCTGCAGGGCGGCGACGGTCATGCCCTGCCCGAAGGTGGGGTCGAAGCTCGCGACGGCATCGCCGATCGGGGCGTACCCCAGCGGGAGGTCGACCTCCTCGACCCGGCGGCGCCGGCAGTCGGGGAACCGGTAGGCGAGCGGTGCGTGCAGCGGGTCCCGGTCCGCGAGCAGCGTGGTGAGGTCCGGCGAGACGAGGGTGGCCGCGAACCGGCGCAGGCCGTCGGTGTCGCTCGGGATGGCCGTGTCGCCGTAGGAGAACAGCGTCAGGATCCAGGTGGCGTCCTCCTGCCGGATCGCCACACCTCCGCGTGGCACCTCGCGCGTGGCCGCGCAGACGACGACCACGCGCCCGCCGAGATCCTCCGGAGCGGACGCGACGTGCACGGTCGCGTACCGCACACCCACCTGAACGCGCTCCTCCCGCGGCGCGACGGCGCCGACGGCGGGCAGCCACCGCATCGCCCGCCCCGCGCGACCGGAGGCGTCGATCACCACGTCGGCCTCGATCCGTCGGGTGGTGGCACCCGCGCCGCGGGCGCGCGCCGCCACACCGGTGACGCGCCCCGCGTCCCCGAGCAGCCCCACGACGTCCGCCTCGGAGTGGATCTCGACGGCCGGGCACAGCTTCTGGACCCGCACCCGGACGGCGTGCTCCAGGGTGGGCCGGGAGACGACCGCGCCCCCGAGGCCGAGGTCGCAGTCGGCGATGAGGCCGCCGCCGATCCACCAGCGCCCGGCCCGGCCGGCGTCGCCGCCGGCGAGCGCACCCGCGCCGACCAGGTCCTCGGTGAGGCCGGGCAGGATCTCCTCCATGGCGGCGCGGCCCGACGCGAGCAGGCCGTGGGTGTGCGGTGCCTGCGGGGTGCCGGGCCGGCCCTGCGGCCGGTCGGGGAGGTCGTCGTGCTCGAGGACGAGGACGCGATCGCTCCGCCGGCTCGCGGCGGCCGCGGCGAGCATCCCGGCGATGCTGGCGCCGATCACGACGGTCGTCCGGGTCATGGCTCCTCCTGCGCGCGTCGGAACGTGTCGGCAGTCGACCCGTGCATCCGTCGAGCGTGCGTTCCGTCCGGCCGAGGGCTGAGCGGGTGCACGCTCGGCGCGGCCGCTAGCCGAGCTCGTCGGCCAGCAGGTCCATCAGCAGCGCGTCGTGCCACGTGCCGTCGCTCGCACGCTCGTAGCGGCGCATCACCCCCACGGGCCGGAACCCGACCCGCGCACAGCTGCGGATCGCACGCTCGTTCTGCGCCGCCGGGTCGATGACGATCCGGTGGTGGCCACGGCCGAACAGGTGGCGGCACATCGTGCGCACCGCGTCCGCGCCCAGTCCGTGGCCGTGGTGGTCCGGGTGCAACGCCACGTCCACGCGGGCGTGGCGGTGGTCCGGGTCGGTCTCCTCGTAGAAGATGACCAGCCCGATCACCTCACCGGCGAGCTCGACGGCGTAGCCGTGCGGGCCGAGCAGCTCCCGGCGGACGCGTTCGAGGTCGTAGCCGCCCCACCACTTCGCGACGTCGGGGTGGGCGAGGATCTCCAGGAAGGCCGGGACGTGGGCGGCCGTGGTGGGCCGCAGTACGACGGTCTGGCCTGCGATGGCTCCGGGAGCGGTCACGGCACCTCCGCGGGGGTGTCGGCGGGTTGGGCGGTGAGCTGCAGCGCAGCGAGCTCGTCGAGGGTGGCGGCCGTGCGCGGCTGCTCGAACGTCACCCGTGCCGTGCGGCCGGCGACGGCGAGGGTGGCGACGATGTTGCCGAACAGCGGGCCCGCCACGCGCCGCCACGACACCTCCGGATCGGCCACGCCCACGTGGCGCGACCAGGCCCGGGTCAGGCGCGCGGCCACCCGCGACCAGCCCAGCCGGAAGCCGGGCCGGAGGAACCAGTCGACGTGGTTGTGCACGGGCGAGCAGGTGAGCTGGTGCACCGCTGCCGGCGGGTCGCCGGGCAGGGTCGCGCGGGCGGCGTAGCTGTGGTGGACGTCGCCGGACAGCACGGTGACCGTGGCCGGGCCCGCCGCGGCGGCGCGGGTGATCAGCCGGGTGAGCCGGTCGAAGGACTCGTCGAACGCCGCCCAGTGCTCCAGGTCTGCGGCCTGGCGGATCGCCTCGCCGAGGCGCCCGCGCCAGCCCGGCCGGGCGGCCGCGACCTCGTTGATCCCCTGCACGTCGCCGATCGCCGGGGGGAGCAGCCACGGCAGCGACGTCCCCAGCACCAGGTGGTCCACCCGGCCGGGGGCGAACACCTGCTCCTCGACCCACCGGAACTCGGTGTCGCCCAGCATGAGGTGCGCGCCGTCGGCCAGGATCCGCCCGTTGCGGGAGTCGATCATGACGAGGCGGGTGTCGCCGAGGTTCCAGCGGTAGCTGAAGCGCACACCCTTCACCCCGCAGTTCTCGGCGTCCGCGCGATCGGCGAGCTCGGCCAGAAGCTGCCAGGTGTCGCCGCCGTGGCCGACGACGGCGGCGTGGTCGCGGTCCGCGGCCAGGTGCTCGGGCGCGAGGTTGCCGATGTGCTGGTAGACCCAGTAGGACGCGAGCCCCGCCCGGATCCGGTCCCGCCACCAGGGCATGGCGGCCATCTGCTCGCGCCAGGCCTGGGAGGTGTTCCAGTCGTCGCGGATGTCGTGGTCGTCGAAGATCATCGCGACCGCGACGGTGGACATCATCCACCGCACCTCGGGGTCCGACCACGAGTCCGCGTACAGGCCCGCGTACTCGTCGAACCCGACGATCTCGTCGGCAGGCCAGTCCGGATGCCGGTCGCGCTTGCCGCCGATCCGGCGGCGGTTCTGCGGCGTGAGCTCGTCGGCGTAGACCTGGTCGCCGAGCAGGACCAGCACGTCCGGCCACTCGTCCACGGGACGGCGCGCCATCCGCGCGGCGTAGGCGTCGAGCGCGTCGATGCCGAGCCGGGCGGCCGCGCCCGGATCGGCCACCTTCGGGTACCGGCACGAGCCGAACACCAGCCGTGCGTGCCCCGTGGTGGTCCCGCCACGGGTGCGCACGATGCTGGGTGGGAACGGGCTCACCGGTGGCGGCCAGACCTTCTCCCCGTCGACGTGGACCTCGTACGGGGTGGTGCTGCCGGGCTCCAGGCCGGTGACGCCCACGAGCGCGTAGTGGTGCCCGGCCACCTCGAACGTCTGTGCCGAGCAGCCCAGCACCGTCACGGTCGCGGACGAGTCGACCTGCACCCACACCGACGCCGTGGTCTCGCCGACGTGGCGCAGCACGGGGCCGAGCAGGAGCCGCGCCTGTCCCGCTGCGCCCCCAGCCACCACCGGGTCCTCCCTCCGACAGTGCTGACAGTGCTCCCGGTCACCCTAGTGAGGGACGGTCAACCCATCGAGTCCCGGGCGTCCAGCGCGAGCAGTGCCGCACCGATCATGCCGGCGTCGCTGCCGCACGATGCCGCCAGCACCGGGACGACGCCGCGCGCCTCCCGCGCGTAGGCGAACTCCGCCACCGCCGACCGGGTCGGCGCGAGCAGGAGCTCCCCGGTCTCGCTCAGCCCCCCGCCGATCAGTACGGCCTCCAGCTCGAAGATCGTCGCCAGCGAGGCGATGCCGACGCCCAGCCAGCGGCCGAGCCTGTCGAAGAGGCCTCGCGCCACCGCGTCGCCGCGCATCGCGGCTGCCGTCACCGTCGGACCGGTGACCCCGCCCGGCCCGCCGAGCCGCGCGATCAGGCCGTCCGGATCCGCGGCCGCCGCCTCCCGGCCCATCCGGCCCAGCGCCGACCCCGACGCGTACGCCTCCAGGCAGCCGTGCCCGCCGCACGCGCAGACCGGCCCGTCCGGGTCGACGACGATGTGCCCCAGCTCGGTGCCCATCCCCGTCGGGCCGCGGTAGAGCTCGCCGCCCAGCAGGATCCCGCCGCCGATGCCGGTGCCCAGCGTGAGCAGCACCATGTCGCGGTACGGCCGCTCCGCCAGGCGCGACTCGGCGAGGGTCGCCACGTTCGCGTCGTTGTCGACCGCCACCGGCAAGCCCGTCGCCGCCGCCAGCTCGGCGCGCACCGGCCAGTCCCGGTAGGCGTTGTTCGGGGCCCACACCACCCGACCCTCCGGCCAGCGCACCATGCCCGCCGCGCCCAGCCCGACGGCCTCGACGTCCGGGTCCTCCTTGCGCAGCCGCGCCACCAGATCCAGCAGGATCGGCGTCACCGACTCCCCGAACGACGGCACCGGCGTCGGCTCGACCAGCTCCGACAGCAGCCGCCCGCGCCCGTCCACGACCCCGGCGGCGATCTTGGTGCCGCCGACGTCGATCCCGACGGCCCGGCGCGCGTCGCTGTTCACCCGCAGGATGATTGCCGACGCAGCCGCGTCGTAACCACCCGGGCCGCGTTTGCGCCGCGACGGCCGGGGGAACGCCTCGGCATGCTGCTTCGTCGAATCGCGCGACCGATGCTCGCGTCCATCTTCATCAGCGGGGGCATCTCCGCGCTCCGGGCACCGCAGCGGCACGTCCAGGTCGCCCGGCCCGTACTGGACGCGGCGGGACCCGCCCTCGACCGGGCCGTCGAGCTCGCCCCGATCGGGCTCGACCACCGCCCCGACGACGAGACGCTCGTCAAGATCGATGCCGGGGTGAAGATCGTCGCGGGCTCGATGCTCGCGCTCAACAGGTGCCCGCGCCTGGCCGCCACCGCGCTCGCCGCCTCGGTGCTGCCCACGACGCTGGCCGGGCACCGGTTCTGGGAGGTCGAGGACCCGCAGCAGCGGCAGGCACAGCAGATCCACTTCTTCAAGAACGTGAGCATTCTCGGCGGCCTGCTCCTCGCCGCCGCCGACACGGAGGGCAAGCCGTCGCTGGGCTGGCGCGGCCGCCGCGCAGCGCGGCACGCCGCCGCGGCGGCGTCCGCGCAGGCCGCCGCGGTCGGCGAAGCGGCCCACGACATCGGGGAGCGGGTCTCCGGCGCCGTCGCCGGGCTGGGCGGGTGGGGCCCGGGCGGTACCGCGTCCGGGTCGCAGGGGCGGCTCGCCGAGGTCGCGGCCGTCGCGTCGGACCTCGGCGCGCGGGCCGCGGCCGGCGCCTCGGAGCTCGGCGAGGCCGCCGCGGAGCGGGCCGCCGAGCTGGGCGGGGTCGCGGCCGAGCGGGCGTCCGTCCTCGGCGGGCAGGCGGCCGACCGGGCCGCCGAGCTGGGCGGCCGTGCCTCCGGCGCCGCCGCCGGGCTGGCCGCGGGGCTCGCCGGGTTCGCCCCCGGTGCCGCGCTCTCCTCCCGCGCCACCGCCGCCGGCGCGCGGGCCTCCGAGCTCGGTGACGAGTGGTCGCAGCGGGCTCTCAAGTCCGCGCGCAAGGCCGCGAAGCGGGCGGAGAAGCGCGGCGCCAAGCTGCAGCGCCACGCGGCCAAGCGCAGCGCCAAGCTGCGCAAGCGCGCCGCGAGGAAGGGTGCCGCCTGGCAGAAGGCCGCCGCCGCGAAGCGTGCCGAGCTGGAGCGCACCGCCGCCGCGAAGCGGGTCGAGCTCGTCAAGGCCGCGGCGCACACCCGGGCCGACGTCGAGCGGCGCGCCCCGGTGATCGCCGACCGGGTCGCCACCCAGGCCGCCCGGTTCGGGCACGACGTCGCGGACCGCGCCGCGGTCGTCGGCCACGAGGTCGCGAAGCAGGCCGAGGGGGTCGCCCGCGACGCCCGCAAGCGGGTCGCGGCGATCAGCGGCTGAGCGTTGCCGACCTGCGCTCCCGCGTCAGCTCTCTTGCGCGAGCCACGCCTTGCCGCGCTGCCTCGACGCCCGCGCGAGCCATGCGTCCTGCACGACCTCGGCCAGCTCGGTGCGGGTCAGCTCGCCCAGGTGCGCGGCCCGCACGAGCACCGACGGGTGCCCGTTGAAGTGCGGCGTGGTGAAGAACGGCGTGTCCGGGTCCTGCACGAGCGCCTGCTTGTCCGACTCGGACGGCACCCAGAACACGATGACGTCCGGGTAGCGCTCCCCGCTCTGCGGGTCGACGGCGTCGGGGCGAGGGGTCCGGAAGAACACGAACGACTTGCCCCCCACCTGGTAGACGGCGTTGCCCGACGGGCCGTGCTCGACCGTGACGTGCGGCATCGCCGCCGCCAGCTCGTGGACGTCCTCGACCCGGGCCGCTCGCGTGCTCACCGCCGCACGATAGCCGTCCTGCCGGCGCTCACGCGGCGTCCGCAGCCCGCTCCACCGCCGCGATGTCGATCTTCTTCATCGCGAACATCGCCTCCATGGCCCGCCGCGCCCGCTCCGGGTCGCGATCCTGCACCAGCTCGAGCAGGCGGACGGGCGTCACCTGCCACGACAGGCCCCACCGGTCCTTGAGCCACCCGCACGGCCCCTCCTCGCCGCCCTCGGTGAGCGCCGCCCACAGCCGGTCCACCTCGGCCTGGTCGTCGCAGTGGATCTGGAACGACACCGCCTCGTTGAACCGGAACTGCGGCCCGCCGTTGAGCCCGACGTACTGCGTACCCATCAGCTCGAACACGACGGTCATCGCCGCCCCCGGTTCGCCCGGCCCGGCGTCCCCGTACGGCACCACCTCGACGATCTTTGCGTCCGGGAACAGGGAGCAGTAGAACTCGGCGGCCTCCTCGGCCTGGCCGTCGAACCAGAGGCAGGGGACGATCTGGCGCATCTCGGGGCTCCTCACGTGGTGGATCCGGTCGCAGTGTGTGACGACCCGCGGCCGCGGAAGTCATCGGTGCTGCGGATCGCGGAGACGGATTCCCCGGATGGCGCAGCGCCGGTGCGGCATCCGGGGAACGTCGCTGCAGCTCACGCCGATTTTCCAGCGCCCACGCGTACCGTCGTGAGCGTGGGATCGCAGGAGGCCGGGGCCGCGGTCTCCCGCCCCGGAACCAGGCGCAGGCGGATCCTCGTGGCGTGCGTGGCCGCGCTCGCGCTGTTCGCCGGAGGGGGCGTGTGGTGGTACGAGTCCACCCGCCCGCCCGAGCTCACCCAGGCCGATGTGGATGCCGCGGTGCAGCGCGGGGTCGAAGCGGCGCAGGAGGCCGAGCAGGCGCTCCCGCCGGACGCGGCGGTCGCCTACCAGACCATCAGCCCGTCGCTGGTGACGGTCACCGCACGCCGCGGCGACCTGCTGGGTCTGGGCAGCGGGATCGTCGTCAACGCCACCGGGTCCGTGCTCACGGCGCTGCACGTCGTGGCGGGGGCGGAGGTGATCCGGGTCGACTTCGCCGACGGCACCTCGGGCACGGCGACGGTCGCGGCCGCCCGCCCGGAGCAGGACGTCGCGGTGCTCACCGTGGACCGGCTCCCGGAGGTCGTCGTGCCCGCCGTCCTCGCGGGCCCGCCCGCGATCGGCGAGCCGGTGTTCGCCGTCGGCGACCCGCTCGGGCTGCGCCGCAGCCTCTCCGCGGGGGTCGTCTCCGCGCTGGACCGCACGATCGGCGGTGCCGGCAGCCCGACCCTGGGCGATCTCATCCAGTTCGACGCGGCCGTGAACCCCGGCAACAGCGGCGGCCCGCTGCTCAACCGGGCGGGCCAGGTCGTCGGCATCGTCACCGCCCTCGCGAACCCGGCCGACGAGGACTTCTTCGTCGGGATCGGGTTCGCGGTGCCCATCGCGACCGCCGCCGGGGGCGCCGGCGGCCCACAACAGTGACCGGGAGACCGATGTCCGATTCCACGCCGCTCCCGCTCGAACCCACCCTCTACCAGGTCAAGAAGATCATCGTCGGCCAGGACGGGCTGCTGGAGCGCATGCTGGTCGCGCTCCTGGCGCGCGGCCACCTGCTGGTGGAGGGGGTGCCGGGCCTGGCGAAGACGATGGCCGTGCGGACGCTGGCCCAGGTCGTCGGGGGCGAGTTCCAGCGCATCCAGTTCACCTCGGACCTCGTGCCCGCCGACGTCGTCGGCACCCGCATCTACAACCAGCACGACGGGCAGTTCCAGGTCTCGTTCGGGCCGGTGTTCACGAACCTGCTGCTCGCCGACGAGATCAACCGGGCGCCGGCGAAGGTGCAGGGCGCGCTCCTGGAGGTGATGCAGGAGCGCCAGGTGACGATCGGGCGCGAGACGTTCCCGGCCCCGGACCCGTTCCTCGTCATGGCCACGCAGAACCCGATCGAGTCCGAGGGCACGTACCCGCTGCCGGAGGCGCAGCTGGACCGCTTCATGTTCAAGGTCCTCGTGGGCTACCCCTCGGCGACCCAGGAGTACGTGGTCGTCGAGCGGATGACCTCGGCGATCGAGGCACCCGCGCGGGTGCTGGACCTCGACACCCTGCGCGGGTTCCAGGAGGCCGTGGCGCAGGTGTACGTCGACCCGCAGGTCATCGAGTACGCCGTGGCGCTCAGCGGGGCCACCCGCGACCTCGCGGCGGCGGGCCACCCCGACCTCGCCCGCTACGTCGAGTTCGGTGCGAGCCCCCGCGCGTCGATCAACATGGTGCTGGGCGCGAAGGCGCTCGCGTTCGTCCGCGGCCGCGAGTACGCGCTGCCCACCGACGTCCGCGAGCTCGCCCGCGACGTCCTGCGCCACCGGATCGTGCTGTCCTACGAGGCGCTCGCCGACGACGTCTCACCCGACGACCTGCTCGGCCCCCTGCTGGCCGGCGTCCCGGTCCCCGACGTCGAGCCCGTCGTGCCCCATCGATGAGGCATCGATGAGGCACCGATGAGGCACCGATGACCCCCGTCCCGCCGACCCCGGAGCGTCTGCTGCGGCGCCTCGAGTGGCGGGTCCTGCGCCGCCTGGACGGCCGGATGCAGGGCGAGTACCGCACGGCGTTCCGCGGGAACGGCATCGACGTCGCCGACCTGCGCGAATACCAGGTCGGCGACGACCTGCGCCACATCGACTGGAACGTCACCGCCCGCACCACGGTCACGCACGTGCGCGAGTACCTCGAGGACCGCGAGGTCACGGCGTGGCTGGTGCTGGACCGGTCCGCGTCGATGGACTTCGGGCCCGTGCAGCGGCGCAAGCAGGTCGTGCTCACCGAGGTGGCCGCGGCGGTGGCGCAGCTGCTCTCCCGCGGCGGCAACCGGGTCGGCGCGGTGCTGTTCGACTCGCAGGTGCGCGAGACGGTCCCGCCCGGCAGCGGGCGCCGCCACGTCCTGCACCTGCTCGCGCGGCTGCTCGCCCCCCGCCCGGACGGCACGGCCGGCCGGGCACAGACCGATCTCGGTGCCGCCCTGCGCGCCACCGCGGGGATCGCCCGGCGCCGCAGCGTGATCGTGGTGGTGACCGACTTCCTCTCCCCACCGGGCTGGCAGCGGCCCCTGACGCTGCTGGCCCGCCGCCACGACGTCGTGCCGGTCCAGGTGGTGGATCCGCGGGAGTTCGAGCTGCCCTCGGCGGGGATGCTCTACGTAGAGGACGCCGAGACCGGCGAGGTCATCTTCGTCGACACCGACGACGCCGGATTCCGCAGGCGCCTGCGGGAGGCGGGCGACGCGCGGCAGGCGGAGCTCGTCGCGGAGCTCGCATCGGCCGGGTTGCGGCTGCACACCGTCGCCACCGACGACGACCTGGTGCGCGCGCTGCTGCGCCTCACCGCGACCCGGAGGCGCATCCGATGACCTTCCTCTGGCCGTGGATGCTGCTCGCGCTCGCCGCGCTCCCGCTCGTCGTGGTGTGGTACCGGCGGCTGCTGCGGGCCCGGGCGGCCCGGCGCGCCGAGCTCGCCGAGCTCGGCCTGGTCGCCACGCGGGCGCCGTCGCGCCGCAGCACCGTCCCGGCGATCCTGATGCTCGTCGCCGTCGGGCTGCTGATCGCCGCGCTCGCCCGGCCCGAGGCCGTGGTGCCCCAGCCCCGCCGGGAGGGCACCGTCATCCTGGCCATGGACGTCTCGGGCAGCATGGCGGCGACGGACCTGCGGCCCAGCCGCATCGAGGCCGCGAAGGCCGCCGCCCGCGCCTTCGTGGCGCAGCAGCCCGAGACGATCCGGATCGGCGTGGTCGCGTTCGGCGGCACCGGCGTGGTCACCCAGGAGGTCACCCCGGACCGGACGGCCGTGCTGGCCGCGGTCGACCGGCTCAGCCCGCAGGGCGCCACGGCACTCGGCGGCGGCATGCAGGCCGCACTCGGCGCGATCGTCGGGCGTCCCGTGCTCGTCGGGGCCGGCGACACCGGCAGCACCGGCAGCTCCGTGGAGCCCCGCGGGCCCGACCTCGGCTACCACGGATCGGCCGTCATCGTGCTGCTCACCGACGGCGAGAACACCGGCGACCCCGATCCCCTCGACGTCGCGGATCTGGCCTCGGCCGCGGGGGTGAAGGTCTACCCGGTCGGGCTCGGCAGCCCGGAGGGCACCGTCGTCGAGATCGACGGCTTCCAGGTCGCCACCGCACTGGACGAGCGGTTGCTCCGCGAGATCGCCGAGCGCACCGACGGCCGCTACGTGCCGGCCCCCGACGAGCAGTCGCTCGCCGGGATCGCGGACGCCGTCGACCCGGCGTGGACGGTCGCCGTCGAGCGCGTGGAGGTGACGGGGCTGGTCGCGGCCGTGGCCGGGCTGCTCCTGCTCACCGGGGTCGCCCTGTCGCTCGCGTGGACGGGACGGGCGGTCTGATGATGTTCCCCTCGTTCCAGTGGCCGCTCGCACTGCTCGGGCTGGTCGTGGTGCCGCTGCTCGCCGGGGCGTACGTGTGGCAGCAGCGGCGGCGTCGCCGCAACGCGGTGCGGCTGTCCAGCCTGGCGCTGGTCCGGGCCGCAGCACCGCAGCGGCGCGCGTGGCGCCGCCACGTCCCGGTGGCGCTGCTGCTCGCGGCCCTCGGCATGCTGGGCCTGGCCGCCGCCCGTCCGCAGGTGGGGATCGACGTGCCGATCTCGCGATCGACGGTCATCCTGGCGCTGGACGTGTCCGGGTCCATGTGCGCGACCGACGTCGATCCCAACCGGCTCGGCGCCGCGCAGGCCGCGGTCCGCGAGTTCGTCGCGGCCCAGGACCCGGCCACGAGCGTCGGCCTGATCATCTTCTCCGGGTTCGCGCAGATCGCGGTGGCGCCCACGACCGAGCGGGAACCGGTGCTGCGCGCGCTCGACGCCATCACCACCGGCCGGGGCACCGCGATCGGCGCGGCCGTCCTCAAGTCCGTCGACGCCATCGCCGAGATCGACCCCGACGTCGCCCCGTCGTCGGTCGACGGCTCACCCGGCGCGGCCCCGGCGCCGCCGCGGGCGCCTGGATCCTACGTACCGGAGATCGTCGTCCTCCTCACCGACGGCGCCAACACCCGCGGCGTGGAGCCGATCGACGCCGCCCACGCCGCCGCCGCCCGCGGCGTGCGCGTCTACCCGATCGGGTTCGGCACCCGCAACCCGACGATGATGGTGTGCTCGGCCGCCCAGCTCGGCGGCCGCACCGACGGCTACGGCGGCGCGCGCCGCACCACCACGGCCATCGGCGGCAGCTACCTCGTCGCGGACGAGCCGACGCTGCGCGAGGTCGCCTCGATCACGGGCGGGGAGTACTTCGCCGCCGAGGACGCCCAGCGCCTCCAGCAGGTCCTCACCGACCTGCCACGCAGCGTCACCACCCAGCACCGCGAGGTCGAGCTCTCGGTGTGGTTCGGTGCGGCGGCCGCGGCGCTGATCCTGGCCGGGCTGTGGGCCGCCGCGCGGTGGACGGCGTTCCCTTCGTGACCCGCTCCTGACCTCACGCGGCGACCGCAAGGGCCTTTCGGGCCCTGTCGCGGTCCTGCGGGTGGCCGGTGCGCGACGGCCGGTGGATGGGTGCGGGACGCGGTGCGCCCGGGCAGGGTGGACCTGACGACCCCGATCCGGAGAAGGAGCCGTGATGACGCTCTACACCGACATCCCGACCCGTGGTGAGCTCGACGCGCTCTGGTCGGTGGCGGCGCCGGCAGCGATCTCGCTCTACGTCCCGACCGCACCCGCATCCTCCGGCGAGGCCGAGCGGATCGCGTTCAAGAACCTCGCGCGGGACGCGCTGGAACAGCTCGCGGCGGCCGACGACGCGAAGCAGGACGTCGCCGCGATCGAGGAGGCGCTCACCGATCTCGAGGACGACGACACGGGCTTCTGGCGCCACCAGGCCCGCACGCTCGCCGTGTTCGCCACCCCCGGCTGGGTGCGGACCTTCCGCCTGCCCAACCACCTCGGCGCGCTCGCCGTCGGCGCGGACCGGCTGTACGTCAAGCCGCTGATGCGCGCGGTGACGTTCCCGCAGACGGCGTTCCTGCTCGCCCTCGCCCAGGGCGGGGTGCGGTTGCTCGAGACCGTGCCGGACGCCGCACCCGAGGTCGTCCGCGTCCCGGACCTGCCGGCGGACGTGGCGAGCGCGGTGGGCAAGTCCTCGATCGCCGACCGCGCGCCGGTGCGGCGCCTGCAGGGCAGCGAGGGCCAGAAGGTGCGGATGCGCCAGTACGCCCGCCTCGTCGACGCGGCGCTGCGCGAGGTCCTGCCCGGCCACGGCGTGCCCCTGGTGCTCGCCGCCACCGAGCCGCTGGACGCGATCTTCCGGTCCGTCTGCCGCTATCCCGACCTCGTGCCCGAGTCCGTGCCGGGCAGCCCCGAGGTCGTCTCCGATGTCGACCTCGTCGAGGCGGCCCGCGCCGTGCTGGACCGCCACCACGCGGCCCAGCTCGCCGAGCTCACGGCGCTGTTCGAGCAGCGCGCCGGCCAGAACCGGGTGTCCACCGATGTCGCCACGGTCGCCCGGCTGGCCACCCAGGGCGCCGTCGGCACACTGTTCTTCGACATCGACGCCGTCGTCCCCGGCACCGTCGACGACGAGGGCGCCGTCACCTTCGCCGAGGAGCTCGGGCCGGGCACCGTCGGCGTGGTGGACGAGATCGCGCGGCGCGCCTGGCTCTCGGGGGCCCGGCTGGTCGCCGTGCGTCGCGAGGACGTGCCCGGCCGGGGAGACCTGGCCGCGATCCTGCGCTACGCGGCCTGATCCCGGTGCCCCGGGGGCGGCGAACGCACCGGCGCCGAGTGTGCGCGGGGAGCTCGATCAGGCGGGTGCGTCCCCGGGAACGCACAGCACCGGCCGCTGCGACAGCTGCAGCAGCTTGTGGGCCACCGAGCCGAGCAGCGCGCCGCGCAGCGGGCTGTCGCCCCAGGTGCCGACGACGATGACGGCGGCGTCGTGGGCGTCGGCGGCCTCGACGAGGGCCTGGGCGGGTTTCTCGTCCATCACCTCGACGACGGGCGTGACGCCCGCGGCCCGCGCGGCCGCGACCGCCGGTTCCAGCAGCGACTCGTCGAGCTCCTCGATCGCGGCGCGGGCCTCCTCGGCCTCCTCGCCGACCCGGGTGGGCGGTGCGATGCCGTGCACGAGCACCAGCGGCACCTCGTAGCGTCGCGCCAGCTCGATCGCGATGTCGAGGGCGCGGCGGGCGCCGGGGGAGCTGTCGTAGCCGAGGATGATGCCGGGCACGGCGGTCAGACCTCCTGGGGTTCCGGCGCCACGCCGGGTCGTTCGCGCCAGTACTCGGGATGGCCGATCCGCCACCAGATCATGAACACGACGCCGAGGGCGAAGATCACGACACCGATGACGAGCGGCGGCCCGAAGCCGAACCACGACGTACCGGTTGCGGACGCCTCGGCGTCGTTGAGGTCGATCACCGAGCGGATCAGGAGCCAGGCCAGCAGGACCGCGCCGACCACCGGCCCGACCCCGATGAGCAGCAGGTTCGACGCCGAGCGCAGCAGCTGGCGCCGGTAGTAGATCGCGCACGCGATGCCGGTGAGCGCGTAGTAGAACGCGATGAGCAGCGAGAGCGCGGTGAGCGAGTCCAGCAGGGCGTTCTCGCTGATCAGGCTGACGAGCACGTACCAGGCCGCGGCGATCACGGCGACGAGCCACGTCGAGACGTCCGGGGTGCGGAAGCGCGGGTGGATGTGCGCCAGCCGGTGCGGCAGCGCGGCGCGCCGGGCCATGGACAGCCCGGTGCGCGACGCCGGGATGATCGTCGTCTGGGTGGAGGCGAGCGCGCTGGTGGCGACCGCCAGCAGCAGGATCCAGTCCCAGCCCCCGAGCACCTCGGTGCCGAGCAGGCCGAAGATCAGCTCGGCCTCCTCCTCGTTCTCGGAGAGGAAGTCCGTGCCGGCGAACGCGATGATCGCGTAGGCGACGGCGAGGTAGGTGATCAGCAGCAGGACGGTGGAGAGGATCCCGGCCTTGCCCGGCGCGGAGGCCGAGTCTGTGGTCTCCTCGGTGAGGTTGACCGCCGACTCCCAGCCCCAGTAGACGAACACGCCGAGCAGCAGCCCCGCGGTGAGCGCCGACCCGCCCTCGCCGAACGGGTTCAGCCAGCTGATCGACGGGGTGAGCGCGTCCAGCGGGCTGTCGCCGGCCAGCGCCCGCCAGATCGCGACCACCGCGAAGATCAGCAGCGCCCCGATCTGGGCGATGATGAGCACGTTCTGGACGTGCGCGGACAGCTCGGTGCCCAGCACGCACAGTGCCGTCATGACCACGATGACGACGACGGTCAGCGGGATGATCACCGCGAGGTTCGACGCGAGGTCGTCCAGCCCCACGGTGAGCAGCGTGAACCGCACCGCGGTGTCGGCCAGCGATCCGACGACCAGCACGCCGGTCATCGCGATGGCCCAGCCGCCGATCCAGCCGAACCACGGTCCCATCGCCCGGGTGACCCAGGAGAACGTGGTGCCGCAGTCCTGGTCGACCCGGTTGAGGAAGTAGAACGCCGACGCGATCAGCAGCATCGGCACGAACGACGCGAGCAGCACGCCCGGGGCGTACACGCCGACCAGCGCGACGATCGGCCCGATCACCGCGGCCAGCGAGTAGGCGGGCGAGGTCGACGCGAGCCCGATCACCGTCGCGTCGAGGAAGGAGATGGCACCGTGCTTCAGCTCGGCAGGCGCGTCGGGCTCCGCTGTCATGCGCAGATACTGTGCGTTACACCGTTCACCCACAAGGGACTGTACGGTTACCTTTCGGCCTCATGCGGATCCTGGTCGTCGGTGCCGGTGGTGTCGGGAGCGCGGTGGCGGCGATCGCCGCCCGCCGCGGGTTCGTGGAACAGCTGGTGCTCGCCGACTACGACGCCGCCAGGGCCCGCGCCGTCGTGGACCGGCTGGGCGATCCGCGGCTCGTCGCGGCCCGGGTCGACGCAGCGGACCAGGCGGGGGTCGAGGAGCTGATCGCGACCCACCGCGTGGACGCGCTGCTGTGCGCCACCGATCCGCGATTCGTCATGCCGCTGTTCCGGGCCTGTCTCACCGCGCGCGTCACCTACCTGGACATGGCGATGTCCATGTCGGTGCCGCATCCCGAGCGGCCCTACGAGGAGTGCGGGGTGAAGCTCGGCGACGAGCAGTTCGCCCTGCACGACGACCTCGTCGACGCCGGGGTGCTCGCGCTGGTCGGGATCGGCGTCGAGCCCGGGCTCTCCGACGTGTTCGCCCGCTACGCCGCGGACCACCTGTTCTCCCGGGTCGACGAGCTGGGAGTGCGCGACGGCGGGAACCTCGTCGTCCCGGGCAGGCCGTTCGCGCCCGCGTTCTCGATCTGGACGCTCATCGAGGAGTGCCTCAACCCGCCGGTGGTCTGGGAGCGCGGGCGCGGCTGGTTCACCACCGCCCCGTTCAGC
>NZ_JBFWVQ010000001.1:0-169029 GCF_050246655.1 Pseudonocardia sp. | reverse complement strand
CAGCGCGACGAGCTCCTCGCGCGATGGCTGCTCCGACCCGGACACCGCACATGATCAGCACACCGGCGACCCTGAGTCACGGACCGACACGCCGCAAGATCACGGAGTCGGAACCTGAATGGTTACGGTTCACCACCGGCGCAATAGCCTTCGCCAACGCGGGCCATCGGTGGTTGTTGACATCGTCGAAGCTCTGTCGGATGCGGTTCTTCACGATGAAGCCATAGATCATGACGCACCGCTTCGTCGCGGGTCGGGACCTGAGGAGATCGAGGAGGTCGTCACGCTGCCGGTTCGGGTCCGCCGGGTCTTGCGCTCGATATCGGCCGCGAACAGCTGAGTCTCCTCCTCGACGTGGCGTCGCAGGAACGTGCCCAACGCCATCAGCCGGCCCAGTGCCTGCACGACGGGGTGGAGGCCGACCTCGACCGTGCAGGTCAGCTCGCTGGTGGCGGCGCCGGTCGGGGCCGCGGCGAGCCACCACCCGACCGTCGCGGTGACCGGAACCAGATGGAGCAGGTACACCCGGCTCGCCGCGGAGTGCATCTCGACCCCGTCACGCTCGGTGCGGACCGCTCGGTAGTGCTGGATGACGAGGTTCCCCCCGATGGCCTCCACGTTCACGGTGCCGCGGCCCTCCTCGTCGGCGAACACGCCCGCGGCACGGTGACCGCGGGCGCACGCCTGGTACTCCGCGTCGGACAGGCCGAAGATCCACGCGGTGAGATCGATGTCGGTGCACGGGACGTCCAGGTGTGCCCGTCCGGTTCGGGTGATGCTCACGGCTAACCCCCTGGGGGCGGTGTCGGGTTGTGGGCCCTCAGCTTCGTTGCCGGCCCGGGGGGTCGAATCCACCGATCTCGTAGTCCACGAGCAAGTCAGCCGACGACCCGTCAGTCCAGCGGGAGCACGGTCGCGATCTTGTGCCGCGAGGTGATGTCGAGCTTCCGGTAGACCTTTCGCAGGTGGTAGTCCACAGTGCTCGCACTGATGAACAGGCGAGCCGCGATCTCGGGGTTGGTGGCACCTCCGGCCGCCATCCGCGCAATCTGCCGCTCCTGCGGAGTGATGTCGTAGCGGGTCGACTCCACGCGTCTGCGTGCCCGGGCGCCCGTGGCGAGCAGCTCCACCCGGGCCCGCTCGGCGAAGTTGACCGCCCCCAGCGTCTCGAAGGTCTCGCGGGCCGACTCCAACTGCGCACGGGCGTCCCGTCGCCGCTTGCGCCGGCGCAGCCACTCGCCGTACAGCAGCCGGCTGCGAGCCGCATGGAGTCGCGCACCGTGCTCCTCCAAGGCCTCGATCGAGCCGAGGTACCGGGGTTCGGCGGTGACGTCGGGCGCGAGGAGCGCGTGGCAGCGGGCGAGCAGGCCCCGATCGAAGGCGCTGTCGGTCGCCCGCGCCCTCTCCTCGAGGTAGCCCACGGGCGTGCGCGCGCTCGGTCCGTCGTCGCACCGCACGTGCGCCTCCACCAAGTCCGCGGCACGCAGGGCGGCCAGCGGCGAGAAGTCTCCCTTCCAGTTGTCGCGATCGAGCGCGGCTGCCTCCCGGTAGTTGCCGAGCGCCAGTTCGAGGACTATGCGTGCGCTCGCAATGAAGACTTCGACGATCCCTACCCCCGGGGAGCGCTGAGAGAGGGCGTCCGCCGCCTCCCGGACCTGGGCCCCCGGTGCCCTCCAGGACTGGAGGAGAAGGTCGAGTGCGTCGCCGGGGCGGCTGTGCCGCTGCAGGACGGCCTGGATCTCCTGCTCCTCGGTCACGAGGTCCTCGGCCGCGTCGAGCGCACCCATGCTGAGCTCGCCGAGCAGCCGGTAGTACACGGCCTCGGAGAGCACCCGGATGTTCCCGGAGTCGCGGCAGACGTCCGCACACGCCCGCGCGGTGGCGGAGAGCGCCACGTGGTCGCTGAGCGCGAGTGCAAGCGGGCACGCCCGCGACAACAATCGCGGGTCCCGAACGGCGTCAGGGCCGGCCAGGACCGCGATCACACCGGCGCGCAGCGCCCGTTCCGCGGGGCCGATCCCGTGGGCGTAGAGCGTGGCCGCAGCGTCGAGCACCAGGTCCGCAGGCCCGGGCTCGACACCCGGTGGCAGGGTGAAGGAGAGAGCGACCGTCGCGACCTCGTTCGCTGGTATCGGTGAGGACTCCCCGCAGATCCGAGCCATCACCAGCGCATCGAGCATCACGTCGCGAGCGAGGTCGACGCGCGTCGGCGCCAGTTCGCGGGCTGCTTCGACCAGCAGCGCGACGCTCGCGCCAGACGACCCGTCCGTGGCGAGGAAGTCGATCATCCCCTCAAGCTGCCGGGCTCGCGCGCGGAGGAGCGGGTCGGGGAGGTTGGGGACGGCTTGCTCGAGGTTCGCCCGGGCCGAATCGACCCGGCCCGAGGTCATCTCCGCGGAAGCCGCCGCGAACAGCCGGACCGCGCCGCGTCCCGGATCGGGGGTCATCTCGGCGGCGCGCCGGAACAGAGCCGCCGCCGCGGCCGCGCCACCCCGCCCGGCCGCGCGCTGGGCAGCGCTCTCGAGTTCCGCCGCGACGTCTTCGTCGGGGAACCGCGTTGCCGCGGCCCGGTGCCAGGCCCGCTGGTCGCGGTGACGCTCGGTGTCGCAGGCATCGGCCAGCGCGGCATGCGCTGTAGTCGCTCGAGCGCACTCGCGCCCTGGTACACGGCTGAGCGGATCAACGGGTGACGAAACAGTGGCCCCGGCCCGAATACCAGCAGGCCGGCGTCCTGAGCAGCCGTCGCGGCACCGTCGTCGAACCCGAGCCGGATGCCCGCGCGCCAGACCAGGTCCGCGTCGCCGGTCGGCTCAGCGGCCAGGACGACCAGCAGCGTGCGCGTCGGCGCCGGAAGCGCGGCGACCTGGAGCCCGAAGTGTGCCTCCACCCTGCGGTCGACGGTGAACGGGTCGGCCTGAGGCGCCAGACCTTCTCGTTGCTCGGTGGTCAGGCCGCGGGCGAACTCCGCGATCGCCAGCGGGTTGCCGGCGGCCTCCTGGAGCAGCCGCTCCCTCACCGACGGGGCGATCCGACCTCCCACCGTGCTGTCCAGGAGCTCGCCCGACTCGGCCTCGGAGAGCGGGTCGAGCCTCAGCACCGGCAGTCCGTCGAACCCCGGCTGGGCCTGCGTCTCGTCGCGCAGCGCCACCCACAGGCAGACCCGGTCCGCGTGCAGCCGGCGGGCGACGAATCCGAGCACCGTCGCGCTTTCGGCGTCCAGCCACTGCGCGTCGTCGACGACGATCACGAGCGGTTCGCCGGACGCGGCGGCTCCGGTGAGGAGCGTCAACGCCGCCAGGCCGACCAGGTACAGGTCCGGTGGGCCGTCGTCAGTCAGGCCGAACGCCGCCGTCAGGGCGCGCGACTGCGGTGCAGGCAGGGCGCGGATGTCGGCGAGTAACCCGGTCAGCAGCTGGTGCAAGGCCGCGAACCCCAGATGCATCTCGGACTCGATGCCGACCAGACGCATCACCGCCACGTCGGCGGCCCTCGTCACGACGGAGTCCAGCAGACGGGTCTTGCCGATGCCGGCCTCGCCGACCAGCACCAGGACCCCGCTGCGCCCGCCGCGCGACCCGTCGAGCATCGCGCGCAGCTTGGCCTGCTCATGCTGCCGACCGAACAACGGTTCGGCGGCTCGATCTGGTCCCTCGGCGGTGCTGCCGACCGTGAGGCGGGACATCGGCGACCACCGTCCTGCTGGCCGGGCTGCTCCCGGTCGACGGAGAGGCGAGCCCGCCACGCCCGCAGGAACGGTACTGCGAACGGCGAGGCTCGGCGCCGTGCGGACGTGGCTTCCCACCCCCGCACGGCGTCGTCGTGTCCGACCGGGTTCGCGACGTGATCGCCCCTCGGCGGCCGCGGCGTCAGGACGGTGCGGGGGTCGTCGTCGCCTCGAGTTGACGGATGCCGGCCGGGTACACCCGCGCGCCGACCATCAGCGCGCCGATCGCGGCGACGTAGATGAGCGGCGCGATCTGCAGGGCGGTGGCGAGGCCCAGCCGATCGGCGAGGACGCCGACGACGAGGGGGCCCAGGGCGAGCCCGAGGAGGCTGTTCGCCACCGTGAGCGTCCCCATGGCGGACGCGCGGACGGAAGGGTGGGTGAGGCGGGCGACCATGGCGGCCGCCGGACCCGACGACCCCGCGGCGAAGAACGCCCCGACGCCGACCAGCACCAGCTGCGCCGGACCGGCGTCCAGTCCGAAGCCGGTGGTGAGGCAGATCAGCGAGATCGTGCAGAAGGCGATCGCAGCGGTCCACTTGCGGGCCGGGTCGGTGCGGGCGACCCGGTCGGTGACCACCCCGCAGACCACCATGCCGCTGCCGACGAGCAGGACGAGCCCGGCGGCGACGGTCGCGGCCTTGTCCGGACCGAGCGCGTAGTACCGGTTGAAGAAGCTCGGCATCCAGGACAGCAGCACGGCGGCGACGAACATCTGCAGGCCGCTGCCGAGGTAGGCGCACAGGACGGCGCGGTTGGTGAAGAGCGTGGAGATCGGCACCCGGTGACCCGCAGGTGTCGCTGCCGGCGGCGCGTCGGCGTGCCGGTTCAGCCTGCGCTCGTTGACCACGATCGCGAACAGCACGACCAGGACGAGCCCGAAGACGGCCATCACGGCGAACGACGAGCGCCAGCCGAGCTGAACGGCGACGATCCCGCCGAGCGCGATGCCCAGCACGGACCCGAAGGAGCCGCCGGCCATGAAGGCGCCGCTGAGGGCGGCGTGGACCCGGGGCGCGAACACGCTGAGCACGACGGCGATGCCGACGCTGCCGTAGGCCGCCTCCCCGACACCGACGAGGAAGCGCGCGCCGAGCATCTCGCCGTAGCCGCTCGCGAACGCACAGAGCAGGGTCGCCCCGCTCCACAGCAGCGCCATGAGCACGAGGCTCCTGACCCGGCCCCACCGGTCGGCGAGCACCGACAGGGGCAGGGTGAGCACGCCGACGGTGAGCGCGACGACGCTGCTGAGGGTCGCGAGGTTCGCGTCGGAGAGCGCCCAGTCCTCCTTCAGGAACGGGAAGACGGCGCTGAGGACCTGCCGTGACATGTAGTCCGACAGCAGCAGGCCGAAGACGACGGCGAAAACGAGCCACGGGTAGACGCGCGAGCGGGCGGGTGCAGGCGCGGCGGGCGTCGTCACGGACGGTGCGAGGGGTCCCATGTGGACTCCAATGGGCGAGGCTGAGGAGATGGTGCCCGCACTCGGGCCACCACCGTGAGGGCGAGTGAAGGGCCGGGACGGGGAGAACCGCTGCGTCCCCGCCGCGGCCGCACGCCCGCCGGCAGATGCGTCGGCGGTGGCGCACCCGGCGGCGGACGTGCGAGGGGTCAGGCGTGCTGGGTGAAGCCCACCTGACCGGGCTTGCGGTTGGGCGCAAAGCCGATCTTCGCGAGGGTCTCGTCGGCGTCGGCGTACCGTTCGCCGAGCTTGTAGATCTCACGGGCCTCCTTGCCCGTGGCGACCTCGCGGCCGAGCTCATGCGCAATCCGCACCAGCTGCTCGATCTGCTCGACCGAGGTGATCTTCTCGCCTCGACGGCCCCAGATCGTGTCCTCGTTGCCGCAGCGGGCGTGCAGGCCCATCGCGATCGCCATCGTGTTGACGGGCAGGACGCTGCGCATGAGCGTCTCGAGCGTCAGCACCGCGCCGTCCGGAACGCGCCGGACGAACTCGATGATGTTGTAGGGGTTGGGGCCGTCGAAGCCGCCGCCGATCCCCACCCAGGTGACCATCAGCGGGCCGGTGTAGACGCCTCGGCGGATCAGCCGCTCGACGGTCTCGAGCTGGGGGATGTTCGCCAGCTGGAAGTGCGGCTGGATGCCGTTGGCCTGCAGCCGGCGCAGGTGCTCCTCGACCCAGCCCGGGCCCGCGGGCACGAACATCTCGCGGTAGGCCTCGTAGACCTCGGGCCGCTCGAACGAGGTGCCGGCGATGTCGTCGGCGGTCATCAGCTCGACGATGTTCATCTGGCAGGTGTTGATCGCGATCGTGACCTGGTCCGGGGCCGGGTCGAGCTCGGCGAGCAGGTGCCGCGCGTCGTCGGCGAGCCACTTCGCGTCGGTTCCGTCACCCTCCGGAGCGAAGGAGATCGAGCCGCCGACCTGCAGGATCATGTCCGGCACGGCCTCGCGCAGGCGGCCGAGCAACTCGTTGAACTTCGACATCCGCTTCGAGCCCTTGCCATCGAGCTCGCGGACGTGGATGTGCAGGACGGTCGCCCCGGCCTCGTAGCAGTCGACGGCCTTCTGCACGTGCTCGTCCATGGTGAGTGGGAGGTCTTCGCGGAAGTCGTCGAGCTCCCACTCCGGGCCGTACGGGGCCGCGGTGATGACCAGCTTCTCCTGGGTCTCGGGGAAGAAGGAATCGTCATGGAAATGCATGGCTGAACTCTCCGGTGAATAGGTGTGAAATGACTCAGTACGGGCGGTCGCCGACGATTCCGGCGCGCTCCATCTTGCGGACGGCCGGCCAGTAGTCCTGGACGGCGTAGTGCTGGGTGCAGCGGTTGTCCCAGATGGCGACGCTGTTGCGGGTCCACCGCCACCGCACCTGGTACTCCGGCACGCTCGCCTGGCTGATCAGGTACTGCAGCAGCGCGCTCGCGCCCGGCGCGTAGTCGATCCCGAACCGGACGTTCTCGGGCGTGTGGTAGTTGACGAGATGGGTGGTGAACGCGTTGACGAAGAGGACCTTGTCGCCCGTCTCCGGGTGGGTGCGGACCACCGGGTGCTCGGCGTCCGGATAGCGGTCGTGCAGGGCGTGGCGCCGCTCGATCGGCATGGCCGCGCCGAACGAGGCCTCGATGCTGTGCCGGGCGCGCAGTCCGGCGATCCGGGCCTTGACGTCCTCCGGCAGCCGCTCATGGGCGGCGACCATGTCCACCCAGATCGTGTCGCCGCCGACCGGCGGGGTCTCGACGCAGCGCAGCACGCACCCCATCGGCGGGTTCTGCCGCCAGGTCGCGTCGCAGTGGAACGCGTTCTCGTAGTGCTCCGCCGGGCTGTCGAGGTCCTTGTAGATCCGGACGAGGCCGGGGTGGTCGGGGTCGCTGGACGCCACCGGATGGTCCTCGAGCTCGCCGAAGCGGCTGGCGAGCGCCACGTGCTCGGCGCGGCTCAGGTCCTGGTCGCGGAAGAAGAGGACCTTGTACTCGAGGAGGAGGCGGCGCAGCTCGGCGAACAGCGCGTCGTCACGGGCCGCGGCGCCGAGGTCGACGTCGTGCAGCTGGGCGCCGAGGGTGCAGGTCAAGGGCTCGGCGCGCAGGGTCGTGGGCGCCGCGAGGGTGCTGGTCATGGTGTGTCCTTGCGAGTGGTGATCAGAGGGAGAAGACCGAGGAACCGACGCTCCGTCCGGCCTCCAGGTCGGTGTGGGCGCGCACGGCGTCCTCCAGCGCGTAGCGCTGGTTGATCTCGACGGCGATCCGGCCCGCCGCCACGTGGGAGAACAGCTCCCCGGCGAGGGCGGCACGCTCGTCCGGGTCGGCGATGTAGTCGGCGAGGGCGGGCCGGGTGACGAACAGAGAGCCCTTCACGGCCAGCTGCATCGCGTCGATCGGCGGCACCGGGCCGGACGCCGTGCCGAAACAGACCAGGAGCCCGCGCCGGGCCAGCGAGTCCACCGACGACCGGAAGGTGGTCGCGCCGACGCTGTCGAACACGACGGGCACGCCGCGGCCGTCGGTCAGCTCGCGCACCCGGGCGGCGACGTCCTCGTGCCGGTAGATGACGTGGTCGCAGCCGTGGGCCGACGCGGCCTCGGCCTTCTCCTCGGTGGAGACGGTGCCGACGACGCGCAGGCCGAGCAGCTTCGCCCACTGCACGACGATCAGGCCGACGCCGCCTGCTGCGGCGTGCAGCAGCACGGTGTCGCCCGCCGCGAGCGGGTGGATCCGCCGGAGCAGGTACGCCGACGTCAGCCCGCGCATGGTCATGGCTGCGGCGGTGTCGAAGCCGATGTCGTCGGGCAGGGCGATGAGGTGCTCGGCGGGCATCACGCGCTCCGTGCTGTAGGCGCCGAGCGGGCTGCCGGTGTAGGTCACCCGGTCGCCCGGCCGGAAGCCGGTGACGTCCGGGCCGACGGCCTCCACCACGCCCGCGGCCTCGACGCCCATCCCCGCCGGCAGCGGAGCCGGGTAGAGACCGGTGCGGAAGTAGGTGTCGGCGAAGTTGAGGCCGACCGCCTCGTGGCGCACCCGCACCTGCCCGATGCCGGGTTCGCCGACATCCACGGCCTCCCAGCGCAGGACCTCCGGGCCGCCGGTCTCGTGGAAGCGGATCGCCTTGGCCACCGCCGTCTCCTCCTCGTTCGCGCCGATCACGGGACGCGGGCACGGCAGTGCCCACGCACCGGGATGTGGTGAAGTCGCGTTCGCTACGGGCTCGGTGCCCGTCCCGGGATCTGGCCGATCGACCGGGGACCGCGTCGTTGTCGTCGGGAATGACGGTACGGCCGCGCGGAGCCCTAGACTTATCCCTGCGGGACAGGTTGCTGTTCTTCTGGGGACGGGGTACGGCGATGTCGGCGAAACCCCTGGCGCGCTACGCCAGCCTGAACAACTTCGTCGAGCTCAGCCGCTCGCTCGGCCTCGACCCGGCCGGGATGGTGCGCGCCGCGGGCCTCGACCCCGCGAGCATGAGCCTGCAGGACCGCTGGGTGCCCGCCGCGGCGATCGCGGACCTGCTGGAGCGCGCTGCGGCGGCGTCCGGACGCGAGGACTTCGGCGTCCGGCTCGCCGAGCTGCGGCGATTCTCCAACCTCGGCCCGCTCAGCCTGGTGATCCGTGAGGAGCCGGACGTGCGCAGCGCGCTGCGGATCCTCATGCGGTGCGAGAACATGTTCAACGAGGCGCTGCACATCCGCCTCGTCGAGCACGACGGTCTCGCGACGATCCGCGTCGAGCTCGACCTGGCCGAGGCCGGCAGGCGCCAGTCCGTCGAGCTGGCCGTCGGCGTGCTGTACCGGTTGATGGCCGCTTTCCTCGGCCCGACCTGGCAGCCGGTCGCCGTCGGCTTCAGCCATCCTCCGCCGGTCGGGGAGACGATCCACCACCGGGCACTCGGGCCGGTCGTGCGGTTCGGGCGGGACTACGACGGCCTGCGTGTGCACTCCCGCGACCTCGACGCGGCGAACGCGATGGCGGACCCGTTCCTGCGCGGTTACGCCCAGCGGTTCCTCGGTTCGATCGAGGCGGGCGCCCGGTCCACGACCCTCGACCGCGTGCGCGAGCTCGTGGAGCTCCTCCTGCCCACCGGCCGCTGCTCCGTCGAGCAGGTCGCGCGCAGCCTCGGCGTCAACCGCCGGACCGTCCACCGCATGCTCGCGAAGGAGGGGCAGACGTTCACCGCGCTCGTCGACTCCACCCGCCGCGGTCTCGCGGAACGCCTGGTCCTCACCCGGAACCGTCCGCTCACCGAGGTCGCCGAGTTGCTCGGGTTCTCGTCCCACAGCAACTTCACGCGGTGGTTCCGCCGCTGCTTCGGCTGCAGCCCGAGCCAGTGGCGGCGCCGGGCGGCCTGAGGCTCAGCCCCGCGACCTGCGCAGCGCGACGTGCAGCAGTTCGGCGGCCGGACCGGTCGGGCGGGCGCCGCTCCGCCACACGGCGCGGAGCTCCCGGGTGAGGTCCAGGCCCTGGACGGGCACCTCGACGAGTGACCCGGCCGCGAGCTCGGGCGCGACGACCAGCTCGCTGAGCAGCGCCGGGCCCGCCCCGGCCGAGACGGCGCTGCGGACCGCCGTCGAGGATCCGAGTTCGAGGAGCGGCGCGACGGGGGGCCTGCCGGCGGCGGCCTCGATCGCCCGGTCGACGGTCTCCCGCGTGCCAGAGCCGGGCTCCCGGCTGACCAGCGGGGTCGCGGCGAGCTCGGCCGCCTCGACCGGGCGCCGTCGCCGAACCCACCGCTGCCGCGGCGACACGACGAGCACCAGCCGGTCGCGCGCGACGATCCGCGACCGGAGCCCGACGAGCCGTCCGGGCGACTCGACGAACCCCAGGTCGACCGCACCCTGCCGGACGAGCTCCGCCACCCGGGCCGAGTTGGTCACCTGCAGGCCGAGGTGCAGCTCCGGGGTCCGCCTGCGCAGGTCGCCCGCCCAGACCGGGAGCAGGTGTTCGGCGACGGTGAGGCTCGCGGCGACCGCGAGCTGCGCCGCGCTCTCCCGCCGGAGGGCCTCGACCCCGTCGACGAGGACCTGGAGCTCGTCGAGGACGCGTTGGGCCCAGCCGACCACGAGCGTCCCCGCCTCCGTCAACGACGACCCGCGCCGGGTCCGCTCGAGCAGCCGTACGCCGAGCCGGCGCTCCAGCGCGCTCATCCGCTTGCTCGCCATCGGCTGGCTCACGCCCGCGACCGACGCCGCGCGCGTGAGGCTCCCCTGCTCGCCGATCAGGACGAGGAGCTGCAGCGACTCGAGATCCGGCGCGCCTGACATGCCGTCAGGTTATGACGTTGGCGGCGGCGGGCGGGTTCCGGGCGGTCGGCGGCGCACGCACCATCCAGAGCATGACCACAGCGCTGCAGACGACGTCCGGCCATGCCCCCGCGGCGCGCCTTGCGCCGGGCCTGCTCGCGGTGGCCGCCGGCACGGCCGTCGCCTTCGCGCTGCACCACCTGATGCCTGTGGTGAGCGCGCTGACCGTGGCCGTCGTGCTCGGCGTGCTGGTCGGCGGCCTCCTCCCGGCGAACACCCAGGACGGGATGCGGTGGGCCACCCGCAGCTTCCTGCGGCTCGGGGTCGTGCTGCTCGGGCTGCAGCTCGCGTTCGGTCAGGTCCTCGCGCTCGGTCCGGGGACCGTCGTCGCCGTGGTCGTCACCGTCCTGGTCACCTTCTGCGGCACGCTCCTGCTGGGCAGGCTCGTGGGAGTCTCGCGGGGGCTGCGACTGATGGTCGCGACGGGGTTCTCGATCTGCGGGGCGTCCGCGATCGCCGCGATGGACAGCGTGTCCGACGCCGACAAGGAGGACGTCGCCACGGCCGTCACGCTGGTGACGCTCTTCGGCAGCGCCGCGATCGCCTTCGTGCCGGCGCTCGGCGGGCTGCTGGGGATGAGCCCCGAGCACCTCGGCGCGTGGGCAGGCCTCAGCGTCCACGAGGTCGCCCAGGTCGTCGCGGCCGCCTCACCGGCCGGGGCCGCCGCCGTCGGCATCGCCGTCGTGGTCAAGCTGACCCGGGTGCTCATGCTCGCGCCGATGGTCGCGGCCGTGGGCGTCGGGCAGCGGCGCCGGGGGGACGGCACCGGTGCCCGCCCGCCCATCGTCCCCGCCTTCGTCGTGGGCTTCCTCGTCATGGTGGGGGTGCGCAGCACCGGGTTCGTCCCGACGACGGTGCTCGACATCGGCCAGGTCGCGACGACGCTCCTGTTCGCCGGCGCGCTCTTCGGTCTCGGCGCGAACGTGCGCCTCGCGGCGTTGCTGCGCAGCGGCCGGCGCGGGCTCGTACTCGGTGCCCTGTCGACCGTCCTGGTCGCCGTCGTCGGTCTCGCCGTGCTCGCCGCCGCCGGCTACTGATGGATGTGCAGCTCAGGAGGCGGGCGGCAGCTCGGCCTGCGGCACGGACGGGCAACCCGCGCGGACGCTGTTCACGATCGGCTTCGCGGCCGCCTCGACGGCGCTGAGCGACGTGGCAATCTTGCCAAGGTTGGTCGAGACGCTGTCCTGGCTGCTGAGTCCGGCGATGGTGCCGCGCAACGACGCGACTGCCTTCTCCAGCTCCGCGACCTGCGGACCGAACTGTGCGCGCGCGGCGGCACCCAGGTTGTCCGCAGCAGTCTGCACGTCCTGCAGGGCCTTCTTCACGCCATCGGTCCCGACCGCCGCGGCGTCGACGTTGACGAGAGCGTTGACGGCGGTCTGGTACCCGGCAGCTGCCGAGCACAGTTCCGCGGAGTAGGTCGCGGAGGTGGTCGGAGCCGGGCTCGTCGCGGTAGGTGCTGCCGTCGGCGCCGGCGTAGGCGCGGTCGAGGTCTGGCTGGCGCAGGCCGACAGGACGAGACAGATCACTGCGACGGCGACGAATCGAGAAGGCCGGGCGCGACGGCTGCAGGGTTTGCCGGTTGCGGTGGTAGTCGGCATGGCGCCCTCCGATCAGGTCCGGTAAATGACCATGGCGCAGGCATGGTCTCGCACCGACGACGCCGGGAGCCTCACCTCGGCGAGGTGAAGAAACGATCGACGACGACGGAACGGAGGTCGCACGGCACTGCTCGATCGTTCACCGCCGGCCCGCCCCTCTGCCTGACGTCGGCAGCCGAGCCGCCGAGGGCGGTGATGCCGTGGCGGGCCTCTCGCACGCACCCGAATCGACGTCGTACGCACCGTCAACCGGGTCCTGCTGCGAGCGCGCGTCCCCCGATCGGTTGACCGGAGTTTCCTCCGATGCGTCCGTTGATCGCCCGACGCCGCCCCGGCGTGATTCGCGGGACCGTCTTCTCGGGCCCGGGAAACGCCCGGGCGCCGAGCCTGACATATGGCTCACAACACGGCAAAGGCACCTGTCATGCGCAAGCTACTGTCCATCGTCACGCTGGCCTCAGCCACCGCCTTCGGGCTGGTCGGGATGGCCGGCATCGCCTCCGCCGGGGAGTCCGGCACCGAGCCGACCACATCGTCCGGGGTCGTCACGTCGTCGATCAACCTGGGGAGCGCCGAGTTCACCGCTCCGGACCTCGGTGATCTCACCAGCTCCGGTCAGCTCAACCTCCAGAACCCGGTCGGGACGCCGAAGGTCACCCCCGCCCCGAGCACGTCGTCCGGTGACAACACGGCGGCGCCGCGGAGCGGCGGGGTGTCGGTTCCGGACACGATGTTCGGGCACGGCGAAGTGTGGGGCACCTACTCCTGAAGCGGTCCGGCGCTGGGCGGGATCGGCATCTGACCCCGCCACGTCGGCGGCACGGACGGTGTCCCGCCCGGCACGAACGTCGGTCGAGGTCCGGGACAGGGTGATCAACCCGTGTCCGGGTGAACGGCCGTCGGGCGGTTCCCGGGAATGTCGCCGGGCCCGGTCGGCTCGGACCGTGGAATCGGGCCGATCGTCGGAGCGCGTGTCTCCCGATCGGTTGACCGGGGCTTGTCATGCGGAAGTCAAGCTCGACGAATCAAGATCAACTCAGGGTGCGCTCACTCACCGTGAAACGACCATGCGGGCTCCCCGGAACCGGAGAACCCGCAGGTCAGGCGATGCGCGCCCGAAGGGATTCGAACCCTGACCTTCTGAGCCGTAGTCGCGACGGTGGCGTCTCCATGCCAGGCTTCCTGGGCGAGCGGGTGCGGTAGGGGTGCCGGACCGGGAGCTTCCGGCAGGGGTGCGCCGCAGTTCGTGGATCGAGATCAACTGTTCTTGGCGTCGCCGGGCTCATCCGCCGGTGAGGCGGCGGAACCATCGCCCGGGCGGCTGTGCTGTGTCAGCGCAATATGTCTTGTGATGATCGGCCGTCGCTGCACACTGGGCGCCGCCAAGGCCGACAGCAGGGCCGGCACAGGTCGTGGGATGCTCGCCCGCGGACACGGCCACCGCCCCTGTCCGGACGGCCAGCCAGCTGCCGGAACGCGCCAGCACGCAAGGGCCGCGGCCGTGATGCTCGTCAAGCCCCGTACCTGCACCATGGTCGACCGGGCCAAGCTGGTGCGGTGACCCGCTACCTGCTCGACAATCGTCGCCCGGAGGCGGGTGAACGATTCGCGGCACTCGCCGAGCTGTTCGACCCGTGGACGTTCCGGCACCTCGACGACGTGGGGCTCGGCGAGGGGTGGCGGTGCTGGGAGGTCGGCGCCGGTGGCGTCTCCGTGCCGCGCGGCCTGGCAGAGCGTGTGGGAACCAACGGCCGAGTGCTGGCCACCGATATCGACGTGTCGTGGATCGAGGCCGCAGCCGGCGGCGCGCTCGAGATACGCCGGCACGATGTCATCCACGACCCACCACCGGCAGAGACGTTCGACCTGGTCCACGCCCGGCTCGTCCTGGTCCACCTCACCGACCGCGCGGCCGCACTGCGCGTCATGATCGATGCGCTCCGGCCGGGCGGATGGCTGGTGCTCGAAGACGCCGATCCCGCGCTGCAGCCGCTCGCCTGCCCTGACGAACGCGGCCCCGCCGAGGAACTGGCGAACCGACTGCGCACCCAGATCCGCACGCTGCTGGCCCAGCGCGGCGCGGACCTCGCCTACGGTCGCACGCTGCCCCGGCTGCTGCGCGAGTCAGACCTTACCGACGTGAACGCGGAGGCCTACTTCCCCATCGCCTCACGCGCCTGCGCAATCCTTGAGGCGGCCACGATCCAACACGTCCGCGACCAGCTGCTGGCGGCGGAACTGGCCACACCCGCGGAGATCGAGACACATCTCATCAACCTCACCCGCGGTGATCTGGACCTCATGTTCGCACCAATGATCACCGCATGGGGCCGCAAGCCGAGCCTCAGAAAATGATCTCGCCTGACCGTTTGTGCTGGTCAGGGCGAGGATCGTGTGGCGCGCCCGAAGGGATTCGAACCCCTTCTGATCCGTAGTCGCGACGCTGGTGCCTACATAACGGGCGACCAGGCACCTTCGGTGGCGCGGCGGGCGGTCGGCCGGGTATCGCGGGCGCTGGTGCCTCGCAGTTCGTGGCCAAGACTGTGGCCAGAGATCATCTCGTCGACTCGGCCCGCGCCTGCACAATCCGGTCGGTGCTGCCCGGTATCGTCTTTCTTGTGAGCGCCGAGCGTGACGAGCTGCGACGCCTCGTGGACGAGCTGTCCGACGAGCGGGTGCCCGCCGTGCTCGCAGAGGCCCGTCGGCAGCGAAGGCTCCAGCCGGCCTCGGACTGGCCGCCGCCGTGGTTCGCCTCGTTCGCCAGCGGACGGTCCGACTTGGGCAGTAACCATGACGATCTGTTGGCCGACGGCTTCGGGCGTTCCTGATTGATCGTCATCGACACCGGCCCGCTGGTCGCCGCCGCGGACCGGGACGACGAGCACAACCGGGCGTGCACTGATCTACTGACCGGTCTGCATCTGGCGGGCCGTCAGATCCTCGTACCGGCTCCAGTCGTCGCCGAGGTCGGCTATCTGCTCGGGCGCGCTGGTGGTGCTCGGGTCGAGGCTGCGTTCCTGCGGTCAATCGTGCAGCAGACGCTTACGGTCGTCGATCTCCAGATCGCCGACTACAACCGCATGGCCGAGTTGGTCGACACCTACGCCGACTTCCCGCTCGGGACGACTGACGCCGCGGTCGTCGCGGTGGCCGAACGGCTGAGGGTCGTCGAGATCGCCACCCTCGACCGGCGGCACTTCCACGCCATCCGACCCCGACACACGGCGGCCTTCACACTCGTGCCGTAGGCCGCCGCCCGGCGGGCTGATCGACCGCACGGTGCAAGCCATGCGAGTCCGTGGATCGTGATCAATATCGAAGACCGGGAAACGATCTCGGCCCCGACCGTTCGTGCTGGTCAGGGCGAGGATCGTGAGTGCGCGCCCGAAGGGATTCGAACTCCTAACCTCCTGATCCGTAGTCGCGACGCTGGTTCCCACATGACTGGCGACCAGGCGGTTATCGGCGCGACCGGCACGGAGGTGGGCGATACCGGCATCGGTGCCTGGCAGTTCGTTGATCATGATCAACTGCTCACATTGGAACCGGGACGGCGCACTGAGGTCGGAGCTCGCCGACCGGTCACACTCGCCCTTGCACACGCTCCAATCGCACGAGATGCAGTGCCGCCGCGACGTCGGCGCGCCGAACGGACGGTGCCCGACCGGTCGTGACGCGTCCACGTACGACGCATTGGGCTGATCGGCCGCATCGCGGCTACGACGAGCCCTACTAGCGTCGAGGCGTCGGACACGGCGGGTTGGGGGCTCCGCGATGGTGCGCACAGGTGCGGCCCGGGCCGTGTGGCTCGCTCTGTCGGTGCTTTGCGCTGTGCTGGCCGGGTCGGCCACCGCAGTCGCCGCGCCGACGGAACGGCGGGCGATCACCGTCGACCCCGCCTCCGGGCCCGCGGGCTCGACGGTCACCGTCAGCGGGACCGGGTGGGACCCGGCGTACTACACGAACGGTGTCGAGATCGGCTTCTACCAGAACTTCGGCAACGGGGTGCTGACTTCGTACGCGGACCGGATGTACGTCAAGCCAGATGCTGAGGGGCGGTTCCGCTTCGACACCGTCATCCCGTCCACTCTCCGGTCGGGCGACGTGGTCACGATCTCTGGGCTCATCGGCAACGGCGGCGGCGAACGCGCGAACTTCACGGTGACCGGCGGCGCCCCGCCGACCGGTGGCGGGGGCACCGAGCAGGCCGATCTCGCCCCGACGGCCATCCGGTACGACCAGAACCAAACACAGGCCGGGACGAAGGTCTTCTTCGATTCCGGGATCGCGAACACCGGCGGCACGGGGAGCGGCGTCTTCAACATCAAGTGGTTCGTCGACGGTCGCGAGGTCGGGGCGTACGGGAGTCACGACGACGTCGCTGCAGGGACGAAGGTGCTGGACGGCAACAGCCAGTTCGAGTGGACGTTCGACCAGCCGGGGACCTACGACGTGAGCTTCTTCGTCGACGCGGACGACTTCGTCGCCGAGTCGGACGAGGCGAACAACCGGACCAGCGTGCAGGTCACGGTCGGGTTCGTGTGCGTCCGAGGTCCGAACGGCGGCTGCAACGGCACCGAGGACCCCAAGGGCGCGGAGCTGACGAACCCGCTGCAGCTCGATCAGTGGCAGATCGGGCAGCTGCGCAGCCTCGCGATCTGCGCACCGCACTACTTCGCGTCATTGCCGGCGGCCGGGCTGGGTGGCCCTCAAGGGTTCGCGCTCTTCATCACCGCCATCGGAGAGAAGTGCGCACCGCTGGCCGTGTCACTCGGAGCCGCGGTATTCGAGAGCCTCATTCCGTGTGTCCAGCGGTATGGCCTAGCCGTCTGCACCGGTCAGGAGCCCTATCGGCCCAAGTGAGTGGGGCCGGGACGGGGCGCGGTGCTCAGCACCTCGAGTCGCCGCAGAACCTCAACCGGTCCTGGCACGTCGTGTGCGAGCGGCCGGCGTGCGCTCGCTTCGGATGCACGATCTCGGCCACGCTGCGGCGAGCTTCGCCTACGCGGCTGCCGCCGAGCCGAAGGAGATCCAGGCCCAGCTGCGGCACACGTCTCGACGACGACCGACGTCTACGCCGCCGTGTTCGACAGCGTCGAGCAGGGCATAGCGGACCGGATGGACGGCGCGCTGCGCCGCCTCGGAGGTGCGTCGTGAGCCGCCGCTGCTACACCTGCTGCTTCAGAACGATCAACGGCGACCCGCTACCTGCAGAGATCGCCGTTGACCTGGTCTTTGTGTGCGCGCCCGAAGGGATTCGAACCCCTAACCTTCTGATCCGTAGTCGCGACGCTGGCACCTACATGACGGGTGACCAGGCATTTCGGTGGCGCGGTGGGCGCTGAACCGGGCGCTTCCGGCACTGGTGTCCCGCAGTTCGTGGCCAAGACTGTGGCCAGAGATCAACCGTGTTCGTGGCGGTGATGGACGATCAGGGTGGTCGGGGTCAGTTCGACGAAGTCGGCCTCGTCGAGCGCGCGGACGATCGCGTCGAGGTGCTTCACGAACAGGATCGTCAGCGCGGCGTTGGTGATGTTGCCGGTGGCGACGACGAGCAGCCGGCGGGGTGATCCGGTGAGGAGGTGGCCGTCGCGGAAGTCGCGGTCCTTGGTCACGACGACCCGGTCCTCACGGTCGGCCAGCTCGGCGATCCGGGTGTCGGTGGTGCGGTTGCCGTCGGGTAGTTCGGAGGTGTGGATCGCGTCGTGGCCGGCGTCGGCGAGGAACCGGGCGAGCCGGGCGGGGAGCTGGGCGTCGACGAGGAACTTCACGCCGCGTCGAGCGGGACGCGGCCGCCGCCGGCGGTGAGTGCGCCGAACTCCAGAGCGGCGAGCAGGTCGTCACGCTCCAGGTCCGGGTAGTCGGCGAGGATCTCGTCGACGGTCATCCCGGCGGACAGCAACTCCAGGAGACCCTCGACGGTGTAACGCAGACCGCGGATCGTCGGCTGGCCGTGGCAGATGGCCGGGTCAGCGGTGATGCGATCGAGGCGGCTCACGGCAGGAACGGTATCGCGAACGGCGGGATGCGCGGGGACCATTACCAAGCCGGTCGATCGGTAGTGCTGGGAAGCAGAGGCCCCGCCGAAGCGGGGCCTCGCACCCAGCAACCGAGGCTGCTGGGGGGATGTCTCAACCGTACCCGGCCGCCGCCCCGCGGCCAATATTGGCTACGTCGGCCCGCGGGGCAGGCGAGGAACCTCATGCTGCGCCGAGCGGACCTCGACCCGGGGCGGTCGGTTCGAGGTCACCGGAAGAGGCTGTCGAGTGTCTGCGCTGCCTGGGCGTCGGTCAGCGGCAGCGCGTGGCTGTAGATCCGCAGGGTGGTGGCGGCGTCGTGGTGCCCGAGGCGGTGCTGGGCCTGGAGGATGTCGCCCTGGCCGACGAGCACGGTGGCGACGGTGTGGCGGAGGCGGTGCAGGGTGACGTCGGGGTGGCGGGCCCGGGCGGCGAGGTCGGCGAACCAGTGACCGGCGCAGCCGGTGCTCAGTCGGGTGGTGTGGTCGAGCCGGCGGGAGAACAGCCACGGCCCGAACGTGCCGTGCTCGTTGTCGTCCAGGTCGTCCTGTCTGTCCGGAAGGGCCTGCTGTGTCCAGGCGGCGACGCTGGCCCGCCACAGCGCGGCGGTCGTGTCGCCGAGGGTGAGCCGTCGGATGCGCCCGCTCTTGGTGGGTCCGACCACCTCGTTCGAGGTCGCGCGGCTGATCGTCAGGACGTTCCCGTCGAGGTCGCCGAGCTGGAGCGCGGCGAGTTCACCGCGGCGGGCGCCGGTGTCCGCCGCGAGCCTGGCCAGCAGGTGGACCTGTTCGCGGCGGTGCAGCTCCGCCCCCGCTGCGCCGCGGGTGTCGGAGTGGTGGCGCAGCTGCGCGACGTCGGCCGCCGCGACCCGCAGGATGCGTCGGATCGCGTCGACCGGAGCGTGCAGCCGGGTCGGACCGGTGGACGGCCCGCGCATCCCGCGCAGCGGCGGGACGTCCAGGACGCCCTCGCGGTAGGCCCAGCCCAACGCCGAGCGCAGGCACCGCACCCGCGCCGCGGCGGACGCGCGGCTCACCCCGGCGATGGCCCAGCGCGCCACCACCGCCCGCAGGACCGGCGGGGTCACCTGCGAGGCTCGCCGGGTGCCGATCGGGTCGGCGCGCAGTGCCCGGACCGTGGAGCGGTACCCGACCGACGTCGCCGGCCGCCAGCCGTGCGGGGCCACCACCCAGCGGTCGAGCAGGTCGGCGACCGTGACCCCCGGGGCCGCGCGCCGACCGGCGCGGACCACCTCGGCGCGGGCCGCCCACCGGGCCAGCGCGGCGTGGGCGTCGTCCCGGTCGCCGTGCACGGTCACCGACCGCACCAGGCTGCGACCCGACACCAGGTCCGGGCCGAGCGCGACCCGTAGCTCCCACACCCCCGGCCGGCGCTCGCGCAGCGACCCGGCACCTCGCGATCTGTTCGTCATGCCCGACCGTAGACGCCGGCCGGACCACCCACGATGGCGAACTCGGCGAGGCTCGGCGATGGCTCGGCGATGGCTCGGTGATGGCGCTGTGGGGACAGCTGTGGGGACGAACATCGTCCAGTGATCGTCCTGCCACGGCCGAGACCGGCCGTTGCCGCAGGTCACGTGTGGTCTCGCGGAGCGCGCCCGAAGGGATTCGAACCCCTAACCTTCTGATCCGTAGTCAGATGCTCTATCCGTTGAGCTACGGGCGCAGTGTGTGTTCAGTTGTAACCGCCACAGCCGACCCGGATCGGCTGCGCCAGTGCGGAGGCTCCGGGATTTGAACCCGGGATGGGGGGTTACCCCAAACCGCATTAGCAGTGCGGCGCCATAGACCAGACTAGGCGAAGCCTCCCGGGGCCTCTCGGCCTCAGCGCAACACAGCCTACCCGAGGCCCCCGGGCGGGTTCGCGCCCGGGGACCCGGTCGGTCGTCACCCGCCCGCGAGCTCCATGAACGGGCCGAGCGCGTCGGGATTCTGGAGCGCTCCGCGGCTCACCGCCTTGTCCGGGGCGACGCCCGCCAGGATCTTCTTGACGGGCACCTCGCACTTCTTGCCGTTCAACGTCCGCGGGATGGCGTCGACGACGATGAAGCGGTCCGGGACGTGGCGGGGCGACAACTCGGAGCGGAGGGCCTTGCGCAGCGCGGGCTCGACGCCCTCCAGTGTGGCGCCGTCGGCGAGCACGATGAAGCAGAGCAGTTCGCCCTCGGTCGTCGCGCCGAGCTCGGAGGTGTCGACGACGAGGGAGTCCGCGATGTCGTCGAAGCCCTCGACGACGGCGTAGAAGTCGGCGGTGCCCATGCGGACGCCGCCGCGGTTGAGGGTGGAGTCGGAGCGGCCGTAGATGATGTAGGAGCCGCGCGACGTGAGCTTCACCCAGTCGCCGTGGCGCCACACACCGGGGAAGTCCTCGAAGTAGGCCTCGCGCAAGCGGGTGCCGTCCGGGTCGTTCCAGAACATGACCGGCATCGACGGCATGGGCTGCGTGACGACCAGCTCGCCCACCTCGTCGATCACCTCCTCGCCCTTCTCGTCGTAGGCGACGACGGCGGCGCCCAGCTGGGCGCAGGAGATCTCGCCGAGCCACACCGGCACGTCCGGGGACGCTCCGACGAACGCGGCACACAGGTCGGTGCCGCCGGAGACCGAGCAGATCTGGATGCCCGGCCCGACGTGCTCGCCGATCCAGCGGAAGCCTTCGACCGACAGCGGCGCGCCCGTGGACCCCAGCGCGCGCAGGGCACCGAGCGAGTACTCCTCGGCGGGCTTGATCCCCCGCTTCAGGCAGGCCTGCACGTACGGGGCGGAGACGCCGAAGTAGGTGACGTCCTCGTCCTGCGCCAGCCGCCAGAGCGTCCCGAGGTCGGGGTGGCCGGGGTTGCCGTCGAACAGCACCACGGTGGCACCGACGAGCAGCCCTCCGATGAGCAGGTTCCACATCATCCAGCCGGTGGTGGTGAACCAGAAGAACCGCTCGCCGGGGCCGAGGTCCATGTGCAGGCGCAGCGCCTTGAGGTGCTCCAGGACGATGCCGCCGTGGCCGTGGACGATGCCCTTGGGCAGGCCGGTGGTCCCGGACGAGTAGAGGATCCACAACGGGTGGCCGAACGGCACCGGCTCGAAGGCGAGCTCGCCGGGGCGCGCCGTCAGCTCCGCCCACGGGAGCGTCCCGTCGAGAGTGGCGGACTCGTCGAGGTAGGGGATCAGGACGGTCCCGCGCAGCGTCGGCAGCTTCTCCTGCAGCGCGCGCACGGCGGGGCGGATGTCGTAGCGCTTGCCGCCGTAGCAGTAGCCGTCCACGGCGATCAGGACGACGGGCTCGGTCTGGGCGAACCGGTCGTGCACGGCGCGAGCGCCGAAGTCCGGCGAGCAGGAGGACCAGACTGCGCCGAGCGACGCGGCGGCGAGGAACGCGACCAGGGTCTCCACGGAGTTGGGGGCGAGGGCGACGACGCGGTCCCCGCGGCCCACTCCGAGGGCGATGAGCCCGGCCCGCGCGCGCCCGACCTGCTCGCGCAGCTCCCCGTAGGTGACCGTGCGGCGCAGGCCGTCCTCGCGGGCGAACACCACCGCCGCATCCTCGTCGCGGCCCTGCAGCGCGTGCTCGGCGTAGTTGAGCGTGCCGCCGGGGAACCACTCGGTGCCGGGCATGGTGCGGGAGCCGAGCGTGGCGGTGGGTCGATCGTGCCAGCGGACGCCGAGGAACTCCGCGGCGGCCGACCAGAACCCGTCCAGGTCGTCGACGGACCACCGGTGCAGCGCCGCGTACCCGGTGGCGTCGACGCCGCGGTGCTCGCGGACGAAGGCGCGGAACTCGGCCATCGCGGTGGGGCGGTCGGGATCGGGGGTCCAGAGGACGTCCGGGGCAGCGTCGGCCATGGTCGCCAGCATGCAAGGCTCGGACGCGGCGCGCCATGGGGGTCCGGCCACATACTTGGCGTCGCGCTGTGTGGCCTGGACCCGGCTACCGCGTCGCGCGCCGGGTGGAGGCACGCACCTCCACCGCGGCCTGTCCGCCGATCGGCCCGAGCGCAGCCCGCGAGCCGGCGTCGAGGATCGGAGTGGTCGTCCGGCCCGGCGCCGGCGACCGGGCCGGCCGGGCGGGGGTGAAAGAGGTTGATCTCCTCCTCGGACGTGCGTCCGGGGACGACCTCGCCGGACTTGGCAGCGCAGTCGGCACCGCGTCGACGACTCAGCCGGGCGGCCGCTGTGCCACACGCCCTGATGTGATGCGCGACCCGCGGCGGTGAGATGCGCGAGACGGCCTGATGAGATGCGCAACTCGCGGCGGCGAGATGCGCAACTCGCGGGTCAGCGCAGGTGCGAGTCGAACCAGTTCAGCGTGCGCTGCCAGGCGTCGGCGGCGGCCTCGGGGTCGGCGTCGAACCGGTGCCCGCTGTGCGGGTAGACCACCACGTCCGCCGCCACCTCGGCCCGGTTCATGGCCTCCTTGAGCTTGTCCACGTCCGGGTCGCCGCCGTCGGAGGTCTCGCCGTAGAGGCCCAGCCAGGGACAGGTCAGCTCGCCCGCCAGCTCGACGGGCGAGGGCAGCCCGGGGGCCGGGTGCATCGAGCCCTCGCCCGCGACGCTGACGGCCGCGCCGAGGGTGCGCTGGGCGGCGACGATCAGGGCCACGGAGCCGCCGAGGTCGAACCCGACGACCCCCATCCGGTCGGGGCTGATGTCGTGATCGGCGAGCCAGCCGAACGCGGTGTCGGTGTCGGCGAGGACCTGCTCGCCGTCGAGCCGGTCCACCTGCTCCTGCACGGCCTCGTCCGACCCGTCGATCTCGTCGGCGCCGTCGCGGTGGTAGAGATGGGGCGCGACGGTGAGCCAGCCGTCACCTGCGAGGCCGTGCACCAGCCCGCGCACGTCGTCGGTGACGCCCCTCGCCTCGTGCAGGACGACGATCCCACCGCGGACGGCGCTGTCCGGCGTGGCCACCGTGAGCCGCAGTGCGCTGCCATCGACCAGCGGGACGGTCTCGGTGCTGAGGTCGGTCATGCCTCCAGCCTGGCAGAACCCGCCTGTGTCGGCCCGCCGGGACCGCCTACGGTGACCAGCATGACTCCGATCCGCCCCGATCTCGACGCGCTGCCGGCCTACGTGCCGGGTCGGGCCATCCCGGGAGCGATCAAACTCGCGAGCAACGAGGTCGCGCTGCCCCCGCTGCCCTCGGTACTCGCCGCGATCGCCGAGGCCGCCACCGTGAGCAACCGCTACCCCGATCTGGCGGTCACGTCACTCACCCAGCGGCTCGCCACGGCACGCGGCGTGGCGGCCGAGCGGATCGCGGTGGGCTGCGGCTCGGTGAGCCTCTGCCAGCAGCTGGTCAACATCACCTGCCGGGAGACCACGGACGAGGTCGTGTACGCGTGGCGCTCGTTCGAGGCGTACCCGATCGTGACCCAGATCGGTGCGGCGAAGGCCGTCACGGTGGCGCTGGACGCCGGCTTCCGCCACGACATCGATGCGATGATCGCCGCCGTCACCCCGCGGACCCGGCTCGTGTTCGTGTGCTCGCCGAACAACCCCACCGGCACCGTCGTACACCGCGAGGAGCTGGTGCGGTTGCTCGACGCCGTCGGCCCGGACGTGCTGGTGGCCCTCGACGAGGCCTACCGCGAGTACGTCCGCCTCCCGGACGCCGTGGACGGGCTGGACCTGGTCGACCGCTACCCGAACCTCGTCGTGCTGCGCACCTTCTCCAAGGCGTACCGACTCGCGGCGGTGCGGGTCGGGTACGCGATCGGGACGCCGGAGGTGGCCACGGCGCTGCGCAAGGTCGGCTCGCCGTTCGCGGTCAGCACGATCGCGCAGGCCGCGGCCATGGCTGCCCTCGACGCGGAGCGGGAGCTGCTCGGCGCGGTGGAGGACGTGGTCCGGGAGCGGGTGCGGGTGCGCGACGCCCTGCTCGGTCTGGGCTACACCGTCCCGCCCACGGAGTCGAACTTCGTGTGGGCCTCGCTCGGGGAGCGCACGCAGCCGTTCGCGGTGCACTGCCTGGAGCAGAAGGTGATCGTGCGGCCGTTCCATCCGGACGGATGCCGCATCACGGTGGCGCTGCCGGAGGAGAACGACGCCCTGATCGCGGCAGCGACGTCCTTTCCCCGCTGACGCTGGTTTCATGGGGAGATGAGCTACCCGCAGCCGTCGTCCTGGTCCGGCACCACGTCGCAGGAGCGGAACTGGGCCTTGGCGGCGCACGTCGGCAGCTTCCTGGCCGCCTACGTCGCGCTGGGGCTGCTGGCGCCGCTGATCGTGCTGCTGGTGAAGGGCAACGAATCGCCGTTCATCCGCCGCCACGCCGTCGAGTCGCTGAACTTCCAGATCACCACGCTGCTGGTCGTGGTGGTCGGCGTCCTGCTCACGTTCGTGCTGATCGGGTTCGTCGTGCTGGCGGTGTGGGCGGTCTTCTACGTCGTCGTCGTGATCCTCGCGACGATCGCGGCCTCGCAGGGCCGGGACTACCGCTACCCGCTCACCCTGCGGCTGGTCTCCTGACGCGCGACGGCCCGGTCCGGCGGGTGCCGGGGGCCGTCGCGACGTGCGGGGGGCAGGCGCTCGCCCGCTGCGTCAGGCCGGGGCGTTGCCCTTGGAGAAGAACCTGGCCGCGAGGCCGACGAAGATCACGGCCAGCACGATCTTGATCAGCAGCTCGATCCAGTCCACGCCGTTGGTGGTGGCTACGCCCAGCGCCTCCGAGATGAACAGGCCGACGACGACGGCCACGACACCGGCGAGGACGGTGACGAGGAACGAGATGTTCTGCTTGCCGGGCAGGAGCAGCCGGCCGAGGACACCGAAGACTACGCCGATGAGCAGAGTCCAGATGATCCCCCAGAACGAGATGGTCACGAGGTGCTCCCTCCAGGTCGCGGGCCGTGGCCCGGCCCGGGTGCGCCTTTGGTAGCAGAGCGTGGCCACTCTCACACGCCGGGAAGCCGCTCTGGACCGAGTTGTTATCCGACCGACGTCACCTGTTCAGCCGCACGCTCACGGCTCCAGCACGTACCCACCACCGCGGACCGTGCGGATCCGCTCCGCCCCGATCTTGCGCCGCAGGTAGGAGATGTAGGCCTGGACGAGGTTCGTCGACGCCGGCTCGGACCACACCTCCCGGGCCAGGTGGTCCGGGGGGACGACCTCCCCCGGGGCGCGCAACAGCTCGACGAGCAGGTTGAACTCGGTGGGGGAGAGCGCCACCGCCTGGCCCTCGACCGTGACCTCGCCGGACTCGACGTCCGCGATGATCTCCCCTCGGCGTAGCACCGTCCGGTCGATGGGGACCGCGAGCCCGAGCTGCAGGCGCAGCCGGATCCGGGCGGCGAGGTCGTCCACGGCGAAGGGGCGCAGCAGGTAGTCGTCGCGGTCGCCGCGCAGCTGGGGGAGCAGCGACGCGCGGCGCTCGCGGGGGACGAGCGCGACGACCGCCACGTGCGGCGCCTCGGACTGCACCGCCGACAGGACGACGCGCTGGTCCGGCCCGGGGAGATCGGCGTCGAGCACGAGGAGCGCCGGTGGGCTGGTGCGCACGGCGTCGAGCACGGCGATACCGTCGGCGACCGGCTGGACGCGCAGGCCGTCGTTACGCAGGCCGCGCAGCACGGATGTCGACGCCGTCGTGGCCGGCAGCGCCAGCAGGATCTCGTCGTTCGGGAACGCGTGGGTGCGCGGAACCGGTATGGAGGGCACCGACGCTTCCCTCAGGGGAGCAGCGGGGAGCATCGCGGACGAGGGTGTCGGCGGGTCGGGCGTGAGGCAATAGGCCGGTAAGGCGACGTACGGGGAACGGTCTATAGGACGCCGGTGACCGGTCGAGGTTGCCTCCAGGTCGGAAGCAATCCGGCGGATGGTCGGTCGTGGCGTTGGGTGACGCAGGCTGAGAGTGGTGCTGTGCCGATCGGAGCAGGACTGCCGCCGAACCGGCCGGACAGGCCGCGTTTCGGCGCGTGGGATCGACCCCTGACCGTTCACCGAGCGTGAGCCTTCTCAGAATTCCCCCACCTGGAGCGGTTCAGCCCTAGCTTTCCACGCCATGCGACAGGCGTCCGGACCGATGTTGCGGCCCTCGGCCGCAGCGACCCCGGGTGGCGTCGTCCTGCTGGCGCTCGGCCTCGCCGGGCTCGCCGTGGTCGCGGCGTTGGCCGCAGGTCTCTCCGCGGGGACCACGGCCCCCGAGCCGGTCGCACCCGGCTTTCCGCGCCCGGTCGCCGACCTGGTCACGCCCACCCCGGGGATGCTCGGGGAACGGGCGGCCCCGGCCGGCCACTGAACGTGCCCGTCCCGCCCGGCGCTCCCCATCGGGCGGGACGGGCTCCCCGGCATACCCCGCGGTGTGCCCCGCGAACGGCACGTACTGGAGCTAGGTCTTCCCGTACGTGCCGTTCGCGCGGGGGGTCTCGCGCGGGGGCCAGGCGCGGGGGGTCAGGCCAGCCCGCGCCGCACCAGTAGCGGCTCGATCCGCGCGTCGCGGCCCCGGAACGTCCGGTAGGCCAGCATCGGGTCGACCGAGCCGCCCCGCGCGAGCAGCTCGCGGCGGAACACCTCCCCGTTCTCCCGGCGCAGCCCGCCACGCTCGCTGAACCACTCCACGGTGTCGGCGTCGAGGACCTCCGCCCAGATGTAGGAGTAGTAGCCCGCGCTGTAGCCCCCGCCGAAGACGTGGTTGAAGTAGGCGCTGCGGTAGCGCGGCGGCGCCGTCGGCACCACCTCGATCCCGCAGCCCGCGGCGGCCAACGCACCGGCCTCGAACCGTTCGACGTCCTCGACCTCGGCGCCCGGCGCGAGCCGGTGCCAGGCCTGGTCGAGCAGTGACGCGGCGAGGTACTCGGTGGTGGCGAACCCCTCACCGAAGTGCCGGCTCTCCTCCAGCTTGGCCATCAGGTCGTCCGGGATCGGCTCGCCGGTCTCGTGGTGGCGGGCGTAGCGGGGGAGAACCTCGGGATGCAGCATCCACATCTCGTTGACCTGCGACGGGAACTCCACGAAGTCGCGCGGCACGGACGTCCCGGAGAACGAGGGGTAGGTGACGTCGGAGAGCAGCCCGTGCAGCGCATGGCCGAACTCGTGGAACATCGTGCGCACCTCGTCCAGGGTGAGCAGGACGGGGGTGGGCGGGTCGGAGGTCACGGCCGGACGGTTGAGGTTGAGGGTGTTGAGCACGACGGGCCGGGTGCCGAGCAGCCGGGACTGGCTCACGAAGCTGTTCATCCACGCCCCGCCGCGCTTGGACTCGCGGGCGAAGAGATCCGCGACGAAGAGCCCCACCGGCTCGCCGCCTGCGTCGGTCACGTCGAAGACGCGCACGTCCGGATGGTGGGTGGGCAGGTCGTGGCGTTCGGCGAACCCCAGGCCGTAGAGGCGGTGGGCGGCGAGGAACACCCCGTCGTGCAGCACCCGCTCCAGCTCGAGGAACGGCCGCAGCACCTCGGCGTCCACGTCGAAGCGGGCGCGACGCACGCGCTCGGCGTAGAAGGCCCGGTCCCAGGCCTCGACGGGGTGCCCGGCCACGGCGGCGAGCTCCTCGTCCTCGGCGCGGGCGTTGCGGACAGCGGGCCCGACGAGGCGGGCCAGCAGGTCGTCGATGCGGTCGGTCGTGGAGGCGGTGCTGTCCTCGGCCACCCACGAGGCGTGGTGCGGGTGCCCGAGCAGTGTCGCGCGTTCCGCCCGCAGCGCCGTGATGCGGCGGACGATCCCGCGGGTGTCGTGGTCGTTGTCGCGGGCGTTGCGGGCCGTCGAGGCCCGGTGCACCTCCTCGCGCAGGGCGCGGTCGGTGAGCGAGGCGAGCACGGGCTGGCCCGTGGGCAGCACCATCGGCAGGAGCCAGGCGCCGTCGTGACCGCGCTCGGTGGCGGCCCGGGCGGCGGCCGCCACCGCGTCGGCGGGCAGGCCGTGCAGCCGCGCCGGGTCCGTGACGAGCACCGCCGAGTCGTTGGCCTCGGCCAGCAGGCGGCTGCCGAACTCGGTGGACAGCGTCGAGAGCTCCGCGTTGAGCGCACGCAGCCGCTCCTGGCCCGCGGGATCGAGCAGCGCGCCAGCACGGACGACGGCGCGGTGGCGCTCCTCCAGCAGGCGCAGCGACTCGTCGTCCAGCTCCAGCTCGTGGCGCCGCGCGTGGAGGTCGTCCAGGCGGGCGACGAGGGTGGGGTCGAGAGTGATCGCGTCCCGGTGCGCGGCGAGCTGCGGCGCCACCTCCGCCTCGATCGCGCGGATCCCGGGCGTCGACGACGAGCTGACCAGCGTGAAGAACACGGCCGAGACCCGCGCCAGCATCGTCCCGGCCCGTTCCAGTGCCTCGACGGTGTTGGCGAACGTCGGCGGGGCGGGGTCGGCGGTGATCGCGTCCACCTCGGCGCGGTGGACGGCCATGGCCTCGGCGAACGCGGGGCGGAAGTGCTCCTCGTGGATCGCGTCGAGGGGCGGGTAGCCGAAGGGCAGGGGGCTGGGCTCCGCGAACGGGTTCATCGGTTCATTATCGTGAACTCGAAGCGTCAACCTCGGGTTGACGACACAAGCATCGTCAACCTATGGTTGACGGCATGGCTCCAGTAGCGCCCGATCCACCGATCCGCCTCGACGACCTCATCGCCGGCATCGTCAAGGTGCACGACGAGCCGCTCGAACGGCTGTCGAGCGCCGTCGTCGCGGGCGAGCACCTGGGCGAGCTCGCCGACCACCTCATCGGCCACTTCGTCGACCAGGCCCGGCGCGCCGGCGCCTCGTGGACCGAGATCGGCCGCAGCATGGGCGTCACCAAGCAGGCCGCGCAGAAGCGCTTCGTCCCGGCCGACCCCGCCGAGGGCTTCGCCCGCTTCACCCCGCGTGCCCGCAACGTCGTGGTGCGCGCCCAGAACGCCGCCCGCGCCGCGGGGAACGCGGAGATCACCCCCGGCCACCTCGTGCTCGGCCTGGTCGACGAGCCCGAGGGCGTCGCCGCCCGCGTCATGGCCGCCCGGGGTGCGTCCGCGGACGTCGTCCGCGCGGCCGTCGCGCTGCCCGACCGGGTCGAGAACCTCCCGGCGCTCGTCCCCTTCGACACCACCGCCAAGAAGGCCCTCGAGCTCACCTTCCGCGAGGCGCTGCGGCTGGGGCACAACTACATCGGCACCGAGCACATCCTGCTCGCACTCCTGGAGGCCGAGGACGGCGACGGGCCGCTCGCGGGGCTCGGGTTGCGCAAGGACGAGGTCGAGGCGGCCGTCCTCGAGCTGATCCCGCAGGCGCCGCAGGCCTGAGGCCCTGGCCGACCACCGCGGCGCTCACCCGGACCGGATCAGCTCCGCCGCCCGTTCCCCCAGCGCCACGGCCGTCGCCGCAGGCCCGCGCCGCGGCGCGACCGGCAGCACCGAGGTGTCCGCGACCCGCAGCCCGTCGATCCCGAGCACCCGAAACGCCGCGTCGACGACCCGCCCGATCGCGGCACCCCCGCACAGGTGCACCGCGGTCGTGAGGTGCGCGGCGATCCAGCCGTCCGTCGCCCGGTCGGTGGCCAGCTCGGCCGCGTCGAGCCCGGCGCGCTCGCCCAGGCCGGCCCGCAGCAGCTCCGCGGCCGTGCGCAGAGCGTAACGCAGGCGGCGGCGGTCGTACTCGGTGCGCAGGTAGCGGTACTCGATCCGGGGCGGGCCCGCGGGCGCGGGGAGTGTGATCGCGCCACGGCTCTCGGGGTGCTGCAGCAGGCACATGAGGTGCAGCTCCCCGGCGGGGGCGAACGGGCGCGCGAAGAGCAGGACCTCGACGTCCCCCGCGGGATCGGCGCCCGAGTCCAGGTCCAGGGCGGCCTGCGCGGCCGGGGCGTGTGGGTGCGGCGGCGGGTCGGTGGTGTGCGCGGGGGCGCGGAAGGGGAGGAAGACGGCGGGGTGGTCGGTGACGTCGCGGCCCACCGGCAGGTCCGCTCGCGGGGTGGTCCCGGCGGCCCGCAGCTCGTCCGCCGGGCCGATCCCGGACGCGAGCAGCAGGTGCGGGGTACCGACCGCACCCGCAGCCAGCACGGTGACATCCGCGTGGATGCGCGCGCCGTCAGTGAGCTCGACGCCGGTCGCGCGGCCCCAGTCGAGCAGCACGCGGCGGACCGTGACGTCCGTCCGGACCTCCGCCCCCGATCCGGGCAGGTAGGCGGTGGCGGCGTCCACGCGTCGGCCGTCGCGCGTGTTGGACGGCACGAGGCCAGCACCGGGGGGCCCACCCGCGTTCTTGTCGTGCTCGTGGGGCAGGCCCAGCGCGTCGGCGGCGGCGAGGAAGCGGTCGGTGGCCGGGTGGCGCAGCGGCCCGGCCGGCCGGCGCACCGGGACCGGCCCGTTGCCGCGGCCGGTGTCGAGGTCGGTGGCGGCGCTGGCGTAGGCGTCGGTCAGGTCGAGGCCCCAGGCGGCCTGGTCCGCGGGGGTGGCGTGCATCCACACCGCCCCGTTGATCGCGCTCGACCCGCCGAGCACCCGCCCCCGCGGCACCACCGCTGCGTGGCCCGTCCGCAGCTGCGCGGCGTGGGTCCAGTTGAGGAGATGACCGGCCGTGGTGGCCTCGAGGGAGGCGACGGCGCGCAGGGCCTCCGGGACGACCGCGGGCCCCGCCTCCAGCAGCAGGACGCGCCGATCGGCGGCCAGCCGAGCGGCGAGGGCGCAGCCCGCCGCGCCCCCGCCGACGACGACCACGTCGAACCCCGCTGCAGGCACGGGTGGAGGATGCCCTGTCGTGGGCCGACCCGCCCACGGCACGACGCGAGGAGCCGCACGTGAACCCCGACCTGATCGCCGATCTCGCCTCGTTCGTCACCGCGAGCCCGTCGCCGTACCACGCGGTGGCGGAGGGCGTGCGGCGGCTGCGGGCCGCCGGGTTCGTCGAGCAGCCCGAGGTCGGTCCGTGGGAGCGCGGCCCCGGCGGGCGCTACCTCGTGCGCGACGGCACGCTGCTGGCCTGGTCCGTGCCCGCCGGCGCGGTGCCCGGAACCCCGCTGCGCGTGTTCGCGGCACATACGGACTCGCCGACGCTCAAGGTCAAGCCCCGTCCGGACGGCGGCGCGGCCGGGTGGCGGCAGGTGGGCGTGGAGGTCTACGGCGGCGCGCTGTGGAACTCCTGGCTGGACCGCGATCTCGGCCTCGCCGGGCGGCTCGCCCTCTACGACGGCTCGGCGGTGCTCGTCACCGTGGACCGGCCGCTGCTGCGCGTCCCGCAGCTCGCCATCCACCTCGACCGCACCGTCAACCAGGGCCTCACGCTCGACGCCCAGCAGCACCTGCTGCCCGTGTGGGGCCTCGGGACCGCCTACGACGGCGAGCTCGTCGAGTTCCTCGCGGCCGAGGTCGGGATACCGGCGGCGGAGGTCGCCGCGCATGATCTCGTCGTCGGCGATCTCACGCCGCCCGCCCGCCTCGGCGCCGCGGAGGAACTCCTCGCGAGCCCGCGGCTGGACAACCTCGCGTCGGTGCACGCGGGGCTCGGCGCGCTGATCGACACCTCCGGTACGGACGGGGTGATCCCGGTGTTCGTCGGGTTCGACCACGAGGAGATCGGTTCCGCCACCGCGTCCGGTGCGGCGGGCCCGCTGCTGGAGACGGTGCTGACCCATCTCGCGGGCGGGTACGAGGCCCGGGTGGCCGCGTTCGCCCGCTCTCGGTGCCTGTCCGTGGACGTCACGCACGCCGCGCACCCCAACTACCTGGGCCATCACGATCCCGCGCACCGCAGCGTCCCCAACGGCGGGCCGGCGCTGAAGGTCAACGCGAACCAGCGCTACGCCACCGATGCCCCCGGCGCCGCGGCCTGGGCGCGGGCTTGCCGCAACGCCGGTGTCCCGTCACAACTGTTCGTCTCGAAGAACACCATCCCGTGCGGGAGCACCGTCGGCCCGATCATGGCGACGCGACTGGGGATCCGGACCGTCGACGTCGGGATCCCGGTGCTGTCCATGCACTCGGCCCGGGAGCTGTGCGGGGTGGACGACCCGGCCTACCTGGGCGCGGCGGCGCGGGCGTTCCTCACCGACCCGGGCTGATCCCCGCGCCGCCCCGGGCCCGGTGGTCGGTCGGCGGGGTGGGCTCACCCGCGCACCGCCACGGCGCCGCGGCCGGGCCGCGCGCCCAGCAGCCACGGCAGCGCCACGGCCACCAGCAGCCAAGCCGCCGCCACGGGCAGCAGCCCGCCGAGCGCCCAGATCCCGTACACGCCCAGGCACGCGATCTCCGTGCCGAGCGACGCCACCGACGTCACGGTCGCCCGCACCCCGCTCGCCACCCGTTCCTGCAGCCGCGCGTCCGCCACCACGACGGCGGCCCGGTACACCCCGTAGAACGCCGTGACGGCGACCAGCCCGGCCGGGTGCGCGACGATCCCTGCGCCGCCGAGCAGCACCAGACCCCCGGCGAGCAGGGCGGCGATCCCCACCGCCGGAAGCCGGTTCGCGAACCCGCCCAGCGCCGCACCCGCCGCTCCGGCCAGCGGGATCGCGACCGTCGCCAGCGGCACCAGCGCCGTCGGGACGCCCCAGTCCTTGGCGAGGATGCCGAAGTACTCCTCCAGCGCGTCCAGGCCGGTGAGCAGCGCGACCGCCACCACCATGGCCCGCACAGCCGGGCTCGCCGCGGCCTGCGTGACGCCCGCGCGCAGGGTGGCGAGGTAGCCCGCGCCGTCCGGCCCGTCGACCGCGGCACGGGGCGGCTCGGGGAACCGGGTCGCGAGGACCGCCGCGCCCAGGCACAGCGCGACGCTCACCCAGCCTGCGGCCGCGTACCCGCCGACGGTGTAGAGCAGCGTCGCGGCCGCTGCCGCGGGCAGCTGGCCCAGCATCCCGGCGGCCGACGACCACCCGTTGACCGTCGCGTAGTGCTCCTCGGCACCGACGTCCGCCAGCCCGTCGTAGACGAGGGCCTCGAACGCGCCGCTGACGAGCGTGCCGCCCAACCCCCAGAGCACGAAGCCCGCGGCGAACCCCGGGAAACCGGGCAGCGCCATCCACACGGCGAACCCGGCGGCCTGGACGATCCCGGCGACCGCGAGCGAGGCCCGCCGGGAGAAACGGTCCGCCAGCGCACCGGTCGGGATCTCGGCGACGAACCCGACACTCGACCAGATTGCGAAGAGTGCCGACACCTCCACCACCGTCAGCCCGGTGTCGAGGAACAGCAGCGCGTACAACGGGTAGATCGGCAACGCGTCGGCGAAGAACGCCCAGGCCACTGCGAGGCGGGAGAGCCTGCGGGCCGCGGGCGTCAGGGGGCTGGGGCGACGTCAAAGAAACGGCATGGCGACGAGGCTAGCCACGACCCCTGACGGAATGCGACGAAGTTGTACCCGTCCGGGGCGTCTCACGATGATCCGCCCCTTGTCGTGGGCCGCCGCACTCTCGATGATTGCTGGCGTCGTGCGTGCAGAGGAGCCCGAATGATCCGAGAGGCCGAGCTGTTCCTGCAGGCCGAGACGGTCCTCGTGGAGGTTCTCGGCCGCATCCGGGCAGGGCAGTGGCGGATCGTCATGCCGCCGACCGCAGACCTGCCGCGTACCGCACGCCCGCTCACCATCCGCCAGGCGGTGCGTCGGTACGCCCGCGACAACGCGCTGCTCCCGGAGCTGCTCGCCGGGCGGAGCCTCGCGGACATCGGCGACACCTACGACGGCGATCTCCTCGGTCCCGACCCCCACGCCTCCGTCGCCGCGCTGTCCGAGGCGGCGTGCGCGGCGGCGGAGAAGGTGACCGATGCGACGGCACCGGTCGATCCCGCCTCGGGCGAGAGTTCGGTGTCGGACTACCTGTGGCGCAGCGACATCGCCCGCTGCTTCCTCGCCCACGACGTCGCCAGGCACCTGGGCTCGCGCGCGTGCCCGTTCACCGAGGAACTCGCCCGCGGCATGTGGGAGGGCACGTGGCCGGTCGCGCAGCGATGGCGTGACGCCGGCCTGTTCAGCGAGCCGCTGGCGCTGCCTCCGGACGTCTCCTGGCGCGATCGCTTCCTGCTCTGCGCGGGCCGCGACCCGCATCCCGACGGCGAGCACCGTTGACCGTCGCCGAGCGCGTCGCGGGATTCTGCACGCGGTACGGCCTGCGGGTTCCCGTCCTGCAGGCGCCGATGGCGGGTGCGTGTCCGCCCGAACTGGCCGTTGCGGTGGCCGAGGCGGGCGGGATGGGCGGCGCGGGCGTCGTCCTGGACGCGCCCGCGGCGATCGCCGAGTGGGTCCGCCGGTTCCGTTCCCGGTCGGACGGTGCGCTCCAGCTCAACATCTGGATCCCGGACGAGCCGGTGGACGACGCGGCGCGGGTGGCGGCGGCCGAGCGGTTCCTCGGCAGGTTCGGCCTTCCCGGCCCGCCCACGGGCAGCGGCCCGGTGTTCGCGGAGCAGTGCGAGGCGATGATCGCCGCCCGGCCCACCGCGATCTCGTCGATCATGGGGCTGTTCGACGCCCCGTTCGTCGCGAGGATGCACGCGGAAGGCGTCGCCTGGTTCGCCTGCGCCACCACCCTCGGTGAGGCGCTCGCCGCGCAGGAGGCGGGCGCGGACGCCGTCGTCGCCCAGGGGATGGAGGCGGGCGGACACCGTGGGACATTCGATCCCGATGCGGCCGAGCGCACGTCTGTCGGGCTGTTCGCGCTGGTCCCGCGCCTGGCCGACCAGCTGGCCGTACCGGTGATCGCCGCGGGTGGGATCGCGGACGGCCGGGGCGTCGCCGCGGCGCTGGCGCTCGGGGCGAGTGCGGTGCAGGTCGGCACGGCCTTCCTGCGCTGCCCGGAGACCGGGATCGCGAAGGCGTGGGCGGCGGACCTGGACGCGCTCGCGCCCGAGGCCACCGTCACCACCCGGGCGTATAGCGGACGGCTCGGCCGCGCCGCCCCCACTCCGTACATCACGGCATGGACGGAGCCGGGGGCCACGCGCGCGGCGCCCTACCCGCAGCAGCGGGCGCTCGTCGCGCAGTGGCGTCGCGGGGAGCCGCACGGGCTGGACCGCGCCAACCACTGGGCGGGCCAGTCCGCGGCGATGGCGACCGAGGAGCCGGCGGGTGAGGTCGTGGCGCGGATGTGGCGGGACGCGGAGGCGCTGCTCGGCGGCCGCTGACCGGGGCGCTCGCGCACCCCACTTGGCCCGCACGTCCTCTGCCTCCCCCGGGGCCTCGCACAGGTGTTCCTGTGCCGGCACACATCGCGGGGCGCTCGCACATACCGCCGACGGTGTGTGCGAGCAGCCGGCGGTGTGTGTGAGCGGACTGGGGGGCGACGGACCGGCGGTGTGTGCGAGCGGACCGGGGGTGGGCCCCGGGGGGCGGCAACGGCGGAGGCCGGTCAGGAGGCCGGCGCCCCACCCCGCCCCGCGCCCGCCGCGAACCGGGCCGCTCCTTCGGTGGCGCCGTCGGCGAGGCTCACCTGCCCGTGCGCGAACTCCGACGCCAGCGCGGCGACCTCGTCGAGCCCCCACTGGTCGAGCACCGACGCCCGGTCCCGGCGCAGGCAGGTCTGCGGCAGGGCGGCCAGCTCGCCCGCCAGGTCCTGGGCGACCGTGAGCGCCGTCCCGGCCGGGACGAGCCGGTTGACCAGGCCGATCCGCTCGGCCTCCCCGGCGTCGACGGGCCGTCCCGTGAGGATCAGGTCGAGCGCGCGGGACTGGCCGATCAGCCGCGGCAGCCGGACCGTGCCCCCGTCGATGAGCGGGACGCCCCAGCGCCGGCAGAACACGCCGAACACGGCGGTGGCGTCGGCGACGCGCAGATCGCACCAGAGGGCGAGCTCCAGCCCGCCCGCGACGGCGTACCCCTCGACGGCGGCGATCACCGGCTTGCCCAGGCGCAGCCGCGTGGGCCCCATCGGGCCGTCGCCGTCGGGCGACACCCGGTTCATGCGGTCGGTCCCGAACGCCCGGAGATCGGCCCCGGCGCAGAACACCCCGCCCGCCCCGTGCAGCACCGCCACGGCGGCGGACGGGTCCGCGTCGAACGCCCGGAACGCCTCCGCGAGTGCCTCGGCGGTCGGTCCGTCCACGGCGTTGCGGGCCTCGGGGCGGTCCAGCGTCACCGTCGTGACCGGTCCGGACCGCGATACGCGCACGCTCACCCCAACCCCTCCTCCCGGGCCCGGACGATCGCGGCGGAGCGGTCCGGCACCCCCAGCTTCGCGACGACGTTCGTGACGTGGTTGCGCACCGTCTTGGGGCTCAGCACGAGGCGCCGGGAGATGGTGGCGTTGTCGTAGCCGCGGGCGACGAGGTCGAGCACCTCGCGTTCGCGGTCGGTCAGCTGCGGGAACGGTACGGCGCGGGCGGTGCGCCTGCCCGCGACGTACGACACGGCGGTGGCCGCGACGTCAGGGCCCAGGATGACCTCGCCGTTCGCGACCGCCCGGACGGCCCGCTCGACCTCCTCGGGGGTGGCCCCCTTGAGCAGGTAGCCGCGGGCGCCCGCGCGAAGGGAGGCGACCACGGACTCGTCGTCGGCGTGCATCGTGACCACGAGGACGCGCAGGTCGGGGCGGCGGCGCACGAGGTCGCGGGTGACCTCGACGCCCGAGCCGTCGCCCAGGTTGAGGTCCATCAGCACGACGTCGACGTCGGCTCCCAGCGCGGCCGCCTCGGTGGCCGACGCGGCCTGCGCGACGACGCTGATCCCGTCGAGGCTGCCGAGCAGCGCCACCATGCCGAGGCGGAACACCGGGTGGTCGTCGACCACCGCCACTCGTACCGTCACGACACCCCCAGCGGCAGCGACGCCCGTACGCGCGTACCGCGGGGTTCGCGGCCGAGGACGAACAGGGTGCCACCCTGCTCCTCGGCCCGCTCGCGCATGGACCGCGTGCCGACGCCGGCGGTGGCATCCGGGGCGAGGCCGACGCCGTCGTCGTCCACGGTGAGGGTGAGGTGCTCGTCGTCCGCGACGACGTCCACGCGGCACGCCTCGGCGCCGCTGTGCCGGACGACGTTCGTCACGGCCTCGACGACGATCCCGTAGGCGGCCTCCGCGACCTGCGGTGGGAGCCCCGCAAGGCCCGATGTGTGCAGGTCGACGGCGAGGCCGGTCTCGCGGCGGCGGGCGACCAGCTCCTCCAGGGCGGGAGCGAGCCCCAGCTCGTCCAGGGCCGGGGGCAGCAGGCTGTGCGAGAGGGTGCGGACGGCGTCGACGCGACCGTCGAGCTCGCCCGCGAGGGCGCCGAGCAGCTGGTCCGCGGCGGCTGGGTCGGTGTGCAGGAGGTTGCGCGCGCCCTGCAGGCCGAGCCGGATCCCGGCGAGCGACGGGCCGAGGCCGTCGTGGAGCTCGCGGCGGATCGTGCGGCGTTCCTGCATCCGGACCGAGGTGAGGCGGTCGCGGGCCGCGGCGAGGTCGTCGGAGGCCTGCGCGAGCGCCACGCCGGCCGCGACGACGGCGGCGAGCTCGTCGAGGGCGCGGCGGTCCCGGGACCCGAATGCCTCGCCGGGCGGCAGCGTCACCTGCAGCGTCCCCAGCTCGGATCCGCGATGGTGCAGCGCGACGGCGACGGGGTCGCCGGTCGGCGTGCCCCAGGTGGCGGCGGTCTGCCCGCCGACCAGCAACGTCGCCGACTCCAGCCGCAGCGCCGCCGCCACGTTCTCCACGAGCCCGCCGAGCAGCTCGTCCGCGGTGCGGGCGCCGCCGAGGTGACGGCCCAGCCTGCGCACGGCCCGTTCCGGGTCGGCGGCGTCGCCGTGCACGAGCCGGTGCACCCGCCGCCCGAGCCACAGCCGCGACGGCTGCAGGGCCACGACGACCGCGGCCGCCGCCAGCACCTGCGCGATCCCGGAGCCGGGGACGAGGGACGCGACCGCCACCGCGACCGTCACGTAGACGAGCCCCAGCACGAGGGCCAGGAGGCCACCCAGGACGACCCGGCTGACCGCCAGGTCGAGGCCCCACATCCGCTGCCGCAGCACGGCCACCAGCACGGCCGCGGGGAACACCGCCTGCGCCGCGAGGTGCAGCGTCGGCGTCGACCACCAGGGCAGCAGCGTGCTGTCGGGGAACACGAGCGGCAGGAACGACAGCGCCATCACCGCGGTGCCGATCGCCAGCCAGCCCAGCCCGACCCGCTCGGCCACGGGACCGCGCCGCCAGCGCCACGCGGCGTCCGCCGCCGCGGCGAGCCCGACGACGACCACGGCGGCCGACATCGGCCCGGTCAGGTCGTCGCGGCCGGCGATCCGCACGGCGGTGAAGCCCAGCGCCACTGCGGCGCCCGCCGTGACGCCGATCGCGGCCCGGCCCAGCGGGTGGTCGCGCACCAGCCAGGGCACCACGACGATCAGCGCGATCGTCCCCGGCACCCACGCGATGCCCTGCAACGCCACGAGCCACTCCCACTGCGGGAGCCCCGGGCGTCGCGCGAGGAGCGCGGTGTAGGCGTAGGAGACCGCGGCCACGCCACCGCCGATCGCGGCGACGCCCAGGATCCACGGCACGGGATGGCGCCGCCGCGCGAGGATCAGGGCGGCCACCGTGCCGTACACGCCGGCGACGGTGACGTCGACGACGAAGAACAGCAGCTCCGCCGTGACCGGGGGGCGTGCGAGCGCGAGCGCCGCCACCGCCACGAGCACCAGGGCCCACGACGTGACGGCGACGGTCGCGGCGGCGCCGCGGCGGGCCGGTCGTGCGGTCTCGGGCATCCCCGCGACCGTAGCGACCGACCCGACCGGCGCCAACGCGGTCACGCAGTGCGCTTCTCGAGGGCGAACCCGATCGCGACGACCAGCACCCACACCGGGCCGGTGAACCCCGCGAGGTACTGCAGCGGCGAGATCCCGACCAGCAGCGTCACGACTCCGAACACCGCGCTGACCCAGCCGATCCAGCGGGCCGTCGCGCCGTGGTGCAGGGACGCGACCGCGACCGCCACCCCGGACAGGCCCGCGCCGACCCACAGCCACGGGATGGTCGCGATCCAGTGGGTGAAGAAGGCCACCGACTCCGCGACGACCTGGTCGGGCATCGCCGAGGCGAACAGGAACTCGGTGTCCAGGCCCGCGCCCAGCATGCTCGCCACGCTCACCAGCAGCAGCCCGATCGCCGCGACGGGGGCGTGCAGGCTCCCGGGCGGCAGGTCCGCCGCGAGCCGCCGGTGCAGGCCCGCCGCGAACGGCACGAGCAGCACCGTCACGAGCATGACGGCGGTGTGCATCGTCAGCAGGTTCGGCACGAAGCCGCCGAGCCCGCGGGCGATGGCGTCGGCGTGGCCCGCGGTCGCCGGGTCGTAGGCGACGCCGATCGATGCCGACGCCTGGATTCCGACGACGCCGAGCGCGCCCGCCGCGATGCCCGCCGCAGCCCACCCCCTCGGGGCGCGGCGGGCGGTCCGCGGGCGGAGGCGGGACGTGGTCTCGACGTCCGGGCTGGTGGTCATGGTGTTCCCCTGTGGTCCGGCCGGGTCCGCCGTGCCGGCCCCCCGTTCGCCCCGTGACCGTCTCCCGCCCGGTGTCCCGGCCGCATCGGGCGTGTGTCCCGACTTCCCGGGACACGGCGGTGGTCGCCCGCCCACCCGTCGAGAACGACGTTGTACTGATCAACAAGGCCGTTTCGGCTGCACAACGTCGTTCTCGACGGCAAACCCCCGGGGAACTCAGCCGTGGTGCGATGAGTCCGGCGGGTCCGCGGCGGTCACACTCGGCGAGACCCCGAGGAGGCCCCGATGAACGACATCTGGCCGATCGTCCACGCCGAACGTGCCGCCCTGATCGACGACCTGGCACGGCTCACCCCGGAGCAGTGGGCGACACCGTCGCTGTGCGAGGGCTGGGACGTCCACGACGTGCTCGCCCATCTCGTCGACACCGCCCGGGCGACCCGGGTGCGGTTCGTCCTCGGGCTCGCCAGGGCCCGCTTCGACTTCCACCGGCAGAACGCGGACGGCGTCGCCGCGCAGCGCCGCGCCTCGCCCGCCGACACGCTCGCCGCGTTCCGCGCCGTCCAGGAGTGGACGGCGACCCCGCCCGCGCCGCTGGAGACCCGCCTCAACGAGGCGTTCGTGCACGGCGAGGACATCCGCCGCCCGCTCGGGCTGCGCGGCAGCTACCCGACGCGGTACGTGCTGCGGACGCTCGCGCTGCAGGTCCGCACCGACGAGAAGTGGGGCGGCGGGAAGCAGCGCGTCGCGGGCGTCACGCTGCGGGCCAGGGACGCCGACCACGCGATCGGCGAGGGCCCGGTCGTCGAGGGGCCGGCGATGGCGCTGCTGCTGGTGACGTGCGGTCGCTCCGTCGCGCTGACGGAGCTGACCGGTCCCGGCCTGGAAAGGCTGGCCGCGCGGCTGTAGAACCGGCTTACGATCTGCACGTGCGGCTCCTGGAGCGCGAGCACCCGTCCGAGGTTCTCGCCGATCGGGCGAGGCGGGCGGCGGCGGGCCGCGGGTCCGTCGTCCTCGTGGCCGGCGAGGCCGGCATCGGCAAGACCGTGCTGCTGCGCGCGTTCGCCGACACGGCGCCCGTCCCGGTGCTGTGGGGGATGTGCGACTCGTTGAGCACGCCCCGCCCCCTCGGCCCGCTGCGCGACGTCGCCGCCGCGCTCGGCCCCGACGTGACGGCCGCGCTCGCCGGCGCGGCCGCTCAGCACGAGATCTTCACGATCGCCCTGGAGGCGCTGCGGGCCCGTCCCCGCGTCCTGGTCGTCGAGGACCTGCACTGGGGCGACGGGGCGACGCTCGACCTCGTCCGCTTCCTGGCGCGGCGCATCACGTCCCTGCCGCTGCTGCTCGTGGTGTCCTACCGGGACGCGGTGGACGCGAACGGCCCGCTCGGTGCCGTCCTCGGCGACCTCGTCTCGGCCACGGACGCGCGCCGCCTGCAGCTCGCGCCGCTCAGCCGCGCCGCGGTGGCCCGGCTCCTCGACGGCCACGGTCTCGACCCCGCGGACGTCCACCGCCGCACGTCGGGCAACCCGTTCTTCGTCAGCCAGATCGCCGAGCAGCCCGGATCATCGCTTCCCGAGAGCGTGCGCGACGCCGTCCTGGGCCGCGTCGCGCCGCTCCCGCCGGAAGCGCGGCGGGCCCTGGAACTGCTGTCCTGCGCCCCCGAGGGGGTCGCCGGCGAGCTCCTGGCGGCACTCGACGTCCCGGCCGCGACGGTGGAGGCCCTCGCCGCCACGGGTCTGCTCGAGCGCGCCGGGCGCGGCGTGACGTTCCGGCACGAGATCGCCCGATCCGCCGTGCAGGAGGCCATCCCGCCAGGCTCCGAGACGGTCCTGCACCTGCGCATGATCGACGCGCTGGAGGCCGTCGGCGGGGATGTGAGCGTTCTCGCCCACCACGCCGCGGCGGTGCCGGACGTGGCGCGCATCCTGCGCTACGCCCCCGCGGCCGGTGCGGAGGCGTCGCGCTCCGGCGCGCACCGCGAGGCCGTCGCCTTCCACGAGCTGGCCCTGCGCCACGTCGAGGCGCCGGACGTCCAGGCGACGCTGCTGGAGCTGCTCTCCCGGGAGCTCTACCTCACCGACCGGCTCGACGACGCCGTCGACGCCCGCACGCGGGCGCTCGCCCTGCGCGCCGAGCTGGCTGACACTGCCGCCGTCGGCGCCGCGCACACCGCGATCTCCGGGTTCGCCTGGTACGCCGCGGACCGGGCCGAGGCCGAGCAGCACGACGAGGCCGCGCTCGGGATCCTCTCCGGCGGAGACGATCCCCGCGCCCTCGGGCTCGCGCTCGCCAACCACGCCTTCCTCGCCGCGCAGCGCGGCGACCTCGCCGAGGCCCGCGGTACCGGGTCGCGGGCCCTCGCGATCGCGGACGAGCTGGGCGGCGATCCGGTGCTGCGCGGCTTCGCGTCCATCGGGCTCGCGGTCGCCCGGCTCCTCGACGGTGATCTCGGCGGGCGGGCCGAGCTGCTCGCGATCCGCGACCTCGGCCTGCGCCACCGCGACGACGACCTCGCCACCACCCCGATGAGCAACCTCTGCCACATGGACGTCGAGCAGGGTCGGCTGGCCGCCGCCGAGGACGTCGTCGCGGACGCGCTGCGGATCAGCGAGGAGCGCGACACGCCCATCTGCAGCATGTGGCAGCTCGGCGTCCGGGCCCGGCTGCGGCTGCTGCAGGACCGCTGGGACGAGGCCGAGCGGGACGCCCGCGCCGTGCTGGCGGCCGGGGAGTTCCCGCTGGGCAGGCTGTGGCCGCATCTCGTCCTCGGCCTGCTCGCCGCCCGTCGCGAGGCCCCGGAGGAGAACGCCCACGTGGACGAGCTGTGGCGGCTCGCGCAGCGCCTGGACAACCCGGTCAAGTACGGCACCGTCGCCGCCGTCCTCGCGGAGCAGGCGTGGATCCTCCGCCGCCCCGACCCGCGGCTGCACGACCCTCGCCTCACCGGCCTCGCCGATCCCGGCCTGCGCCGATGGGCGCACCGGCTCGGGTCGGCGGGCGTGCAGCGGATCGAGGTCCCCGGGGGCGTGGTGCCGGTCCCGGATCCCGGACCGTACGAGCGTGCGCTGCAGCTGTGGGACGAGGGCTCCACCGAGGCCCTGCTCGGCGCGTTCGCCCTGCTCGACGAGCTCTCGGCACAGCCCGTCGCGAGGATCGTCCGGGCCCGGCTGCGGGAGCTGGGCGTCGCCGCGGTCCCGCGGGGCCGCTCGTCGGCCACTCGGGCGAACCCGGGCGGGCTCACGGACCGTCAGCTGGACGTGCTGGCCCTCCTCGTCGAGGGGATGAGCAACTCCGAGATCGCCGCCCACCTGGTGATCTCGCCGCGCACCGCGGACCACCACGTGTCCGCGATCCTCGCGAAGCTCCAGGTCCGCTCCCGCGGGGAGGCGGCGGCGCTGGCCCGACGGCTGGGGGTGTGAGCCGTCAGACCGGCACCGGCACGGGGCGTCCGGGCGGGCGCCGGACCTCCTCGGCGCTCCAGGCCGCGTCCGGCGCGAGCCGCGCGACGTCACCGTGCAGGCGGGTCTCGTCGCGGTGGCCGATCGTGACGGTCAGCACGGCCACCGGCCCGTCCTCCCCGAGCGCGGTCTGCGCCGTCACGGCCCAGCCGCGCGACCACAGCTCCGTCGCGAGCGCGGGGTCGTCCGTGAGGACGGTGACCTTGAGGCGGCCCGGGGTGAGCCGGTCGCCTGCGACCAGCCCCAGCAGCACCCCCGCGCCGACGCCGGTGGCGTAGGCGGCGATGCTGAGCGGGTCGTCCACGTTCATGACGACCTGGCTGATCGCCGTGATCTGCAGGACGGCACCGACCGCGCCGAGCGCAACGGCTCCGCCGCGGTTGCCGCGGTTGGCGATGAGGACCCGCCACTGCCACAGGCCGACCTCGGTGAGGACCAGCACCGCGATCAGCGCGGGACGCAGGACGTCGATCATGACGTGTCCCTCCCTGCGGGCCGGCGGCGCCGGGTGGCGCCGCCGGCAGCGGCTCAGCTGTCGGCGGTCTCGGGGCCGAACGTGGCGGCGACCTCCACCACGAGGTCCGCGGGGAACCCGCCGCGCCGCGCGTGCTCGCGCACCGTCTCCGCGTCGTCGGTCTCGTGGACGCAGTAGAGCTTGTCGCCCGCGACGTAGGTGTGGTGCCACGTGTAGGCCACGCCCAGTCCCTCCACCACGGCGTTGGACGCGATGGCGATCTCCTTGAGCTCCGCAGGCGTCAGCGCCGAGGCGCCGGGGATGTTCCGCTCGATCACGAAGGTGGTCATCGTCTTCTCCTGTTCTCTGGTGGTCGCTTCGACCAGGGAGAACGCTAGGAGCGCTGAGCGCGCCGGCGCGTCGGTGGAAGTGCCGGTACCGGGTGCCTACCCACCCCATATCAGGCGCCCGCCCACTCGGCGGGCCGGTAGGCAGTGCGTATCTCTGCGGTGGGGGCGCGGTCCGGGGGGCACAGTGGGCACCGGCGGTGGTGAACCCGCCGCTCGGTCGGGATCGGGTGATCGCGGCCCGCCCCGTCCAGTTGACTTCGGGAGGTCCGATGCCCCGCCTGCTCCTCGTCTCCGGCAGCACGCGGGAGCGCTCCACGAACACCGCCGCCCTGCGCACCGCCGCGTCGCTCGCCCCCGAGGGCGTCGACGTCACACTGTGGCTGCGGCTCACCGACGTCCCGGCGTTCGTGCCCGACACCGACGGCGGCGGGCCGGCCCTGCAGGAGCTGCGCCACGCGATCACCGCGGCGGACGCCGTCCTGCTCTGCACGCCCGAGTACGCCGGGACGCTGCCCGGCAGCCTCAAGAACGTCCTCGACTGGCTCGTCGGCACCGGCGAGCTCTACGGCAAGCCAGTGGCCTGGACGAACGTCGCCGCTCCCGGCCGCGGCACCGGCGCCGAGGCGACCCTCGCGGCCGTCCTGGGCTACGTCGGCGCCGTGATCGTGGAGGGAGCCTGCCGGCGGATCCCGGTCGACCGTGCGACGGTTGGCCCGGACGGCCTCGTGGCCGACGAGCGGGTGCGGGCGGCGCTGGCGGCGCAGCTGGCCGCGCTCGCGGAGGGGTCGTCCCGCTCAGACGCGTGACGTGCGCGCCGGGCCACGTGTCCGGGCGGTTCAGGTGCCCGCACGGGTGAACGTCAGGTGAGTGACTCCGCTGGGCGAGGAGGTGGCCTCGACCTGGTAGTTCTCGTGCAGGTCCTCCAGCCCGTCCCAGAGGCGGACGCCTCGGCCGAGCAGGATGGGGACGATCACCGTGTGCATGTGGTCGATCAGCCCGGCAGCCAGGAACTCGCGGATGACGGTGGGTCCGCCGCCGATGCGCACGTCTCGACCGTCGGCGGCCTTGCGGGCCGTCTCGAGCGCCTCGGCGGGCGAGGCGTCGATGAAGTGGAAGGTCGTGCCGCCCTCCATCTCGATCGACGGGCGGACGTGGTGGGTGAGGACGAATACCGGCGTGTGGAACGGCGGGTTGGGACCCCACGCGCCCTTCCACTCCGGGTCCTCGTGCCATCCGGGGTGGCCCCACTTCCCGGCGCCCATGATCTCGGCGCCGATTCCCGGATCGTGCTGCCGGACGAAGACGTCGTCGACACCGCCGCTACCCCCGGGCTGCCACCAGCTCGTGGCGAACATCCATTGATGCAACCTGTCCCCGGCGTGACCGAAATGCGCGTCGCGGCTCTGACCCTCGCCGGTGCCGTAGCCGTCGAGCGAGATGGCGAAGTTGTGCACGCGGGCCAGCGACATGGTCGTTGCTCCTTCGGTGATCACGGGTGGTCGGTTCCCTCGCTGTGCCGGTGGTGACCGGTGGCGGGACGGAAACTCATCGACTCGGGCCGCGTCGAATCGGTGACCGGGCGGGTCACGGGAGCGGAATGCCGTCGGAGCTGGTCAGGCTGGCGGAAGCGGAGGGATTCGAACCCCCGGTACCTCTCGGTACTCCCGCTTTCAAGGCGGGTGCATTCGGCCGCTCTGCCACGCTTCCGCCGGAATCGTCGCACGTCCGCTCCGCCGCACCGGGCGAGGATGGCGTCCCGCTTCCCGGCGGTCCGGCTCGGGCCCCGTGGTGACGGCTTCGCAGACCTCGGACCCGCCTCGCAGACCTCGTCGCCCGCCTTCGCAGACCCCCGACTTGCGTCGCAGACGCTGCGGCACCTGCGAGGCGGGTCGGACCTCTGCGAAGCGGATGGAGCGCCGACGGAACCCGCAACTCGCGGCTGCGGAAGGCGCAACTCGCGGCTGCGGAAGGCGCAACTCGCGGCCTCGGAATGCGGAACTCGCGGGGGGCCCGGTCAGCCCGACCCGCCCGCGACGCCCGCCGCGACGACGGCCACCGTGACGGCGGCGGTCATCTCGTCCACGGCCTTGCGGACGGCCGCGGAACCCCAGCTGCCCTCGGCGACCTCCTTGGCCCGCCGGGCGACGTCGCGCCGCGACGCGCCGTGCTGGCGTGCGTCCACCCCGACCCGGACGGCGCGGATCGCGTGCAGCAGGGCGACCAGCGCGCCGGTGCGCTCGTCCGGGTCGCGGCCCTCCAGCAGCACGCTGCGCAGGTCGGCGCGCACGGTGGCCTCGTGCGCCCCGTCCGCGGCGGGCCACCGCCGGACCGGCCACACGCCCACGACGCGCCGGCGTTCGGCGCGCAGGACGCCGCGCCCGGCCAGCTGGTCGTAGAGCTCGCCCCGCAGGCCCTTCGCGAGCTTCCCGAGCACGTTCTTCGGCTTGGCACCCTCCCGCTCGCGCAGTCGGGCGAGGGCGGCGTCGAGCAGGGCGTCGCCCGTCGGCGCGGGGTCGTGGACGGTGAGGCGCCCGGAGCCGGTGACGTCGACGCGGCCGAGGATCGCGAGCTCGACGAGCAACGCGCCCGCGAGCGCGGTGTCGGTCTCGGAACCGGACTTCGAGAGCGCGCCGGTGGTGTCGTCGGTCAGCAGGAGCAGCAGGTCCTCGGCGATCAACACCTCCTCGACCGTACGCGGCCCGGTCGACCGTCGCAGCCGTGATGTGGTGGGATCTGCGACGCCGGGGCGCGCGCGGGGAGGGTCCATGCGGTTCGACGAGAGTTCGCGGCTGGACACGTCGCAGATCGACGACCTGCGCCGCGGCGGGGGCGGCGGTCGCGGCGGGGGCGGTCGCGGCGGCGGGCTCGGTGGCCGCGTCGCGGTGGGCGGCGGCGGCATCAGCATCGTCGCGCTGATCCTCTTCTTCATCGTGAGCCAGCTGGGCGGCGGCACCGGCGCGCTGCCGCCCGGCCTGGACGGCAGCGGTCTGGGCGGGGTCGAGGAGGGCCAGGCCGCCGACACGAGCGAGCTCGCCGCGAACTGCCGGACGGGCGCGGACGCGGCCAGGTCGCTGGACTGCGAGGCCGTCGCGGTCATCAACTCGCTGGACGCGTACTGGTCGGACACCTTCGCCAGGGCCGGGGTGACCTATCGGCCGCCGCGCACGAACTTCTTCCGCGGCAGCGTGCGCACCAACGGGTGCGGCGGCGCGACGTCGGACGTGGGGCCGTTCTACTGCCCCGCGGACCAGGAGGTCTACATCGACCTCACCTTCTACTCCGAGCTGGAGAGCCGGTTCGGCGCCGAGGGCGGCCCGTTCGCCCGCTCGTACGTGCTGGCTCACGAGTACGGCCACCACGTGCAGAACCTGCTCGGTACGTCCAGCCGGGTGCGTGGCAACGAGACCGGGCCGACGTCCGGGTCGGTACGGCTGGAGCTGCAGGCCGACTGCTACGCGGGCGTGTGGGGCCGCAACGCCACCCAGACGCCCGGCCCGTCGGGGCGCCCGCTGATCACCGAGATCACGCAGGCGGACGTGGACGCGGCCCTGGACACGGCGGCCCGGATCGGCGATGACTACATCCAGTCCCACCTCGGCGGCGGGCGCGTCGACGAGTCGCAGTTCAGCCACGGCAGCTCCGCACAGCGGGAGAAGTGGTTCACCACCGGGTTCACCACGGGCGAACCGGCGCGGTGCGACACGTTCGCCCGAGGTGTCGATCTCGGCTGAGCCGGTCCGAGCCGGGCCTCATCCCGCCCCGAGCAGCCCCAGGCAGCCCGCCAGGCCGTCGACCTGCAGGGTCCACGGCGGCCGGACGAACGCCGCGGCAGCGAGCCGAAGCCGCACCTCCTCGACCGGCTCGCCGCGGCGCACATGCGTGACCGAGCCGTCGCGGGTGTAGCCGAGCTTCGCCGACACCCGGAGCGACGCGGCGTTGTCGGCGAACGCCCCCGACCGCGCGCACACCGCGCCGAGATCGTCGAAGGCGAGCATGAGCGCGGCGGCGCGCATCTCGGTGCCGAGGCCGTGGCCCTGGTGGGCCAGGCCGAGCCACGAGCCGGTCGCGACCTCGCGGACGACGCCGAACTCACGGGCTTGCAGCGACTGCACGCCGATCACCCGGCCCTCGTGGCGGACCAGGAAGTGCACGTTCCAGTCCTCGGGGGTGAACGCCGAGCGTTGCTGCCAGAAGTGCTGGAGGGTGCCGCGGCCCATGTACCGCGGGTCGGCGTCCGTCCACGGCACGAGGAACGGCATCTCCTCCGGCGGGTGCACGCCGGCGTGGGCGACGGCCACGAGTTCCAGCAGGCCCGCGTCGTCGTCGGGCCGAAGCTCCAGGCGCGGGGTCCGCAGGACGAGGTGACGCAGCGGCCACGGCTCGGGATGGCTCATTTCCGAAGGGTGCCGGATCGCGGCACAGCCTTCGAGGCAATACCGTCCCGGGCATGTACGCGATCACGGTGACGGAGCCGGGCGGACCCGAGGTGCTGCGGTGGGCGGAGGTGCCGGACCCGGTCGCCGGGCCCGGCGAGGTGGTGCTGGACATCCTTGCGGGCGCGGTGAACCGGGCCGATCTCATGCAGCGTCAGGGCTACTACCCGCCCCCGCCGGGGGCATCGGAGATCATCGGGCTGGAGTGCTCGGGCCGGGTCGCCGAGATCGGCGAGGACGTCACCGGCTGGTCGGTGGGGGACGAGGTCTGCGCGCTGCTCGCCGGGGGCGGGTACGCGCAGAAGGTCGCGGTGCCGGCCGCGCAGCTGCTGCCCATCCCGGAGGGGGTCGATCCCGTGACCGCCGCCGGTGTGCCCGAGGTGGCGTGCACGGTCTGGTCCAACATCGTGATGACCGGGCACCTTCGGGCGGGGGAGACGTTCCTCGTGCAGGGTGGTAGCAGCGGCATCGGCACGCACGCCATCCAGGTGGCGAAGGCCCTCGGGGCGCGGGTGGCGGCCACCGCTGGCGCTGCGGACCGGCTCGCCCGCTGCCGCGAACTGGGCGCGGACATCGTCATCGACTACCACGACGACATCCCGGCCGAGCTGAAGAAGGCCACCGACGGCCACGGCGCCGACGTCATCCTGGACAACATGGGCGCCAAGGGGCTCGCGGCCAACGTCGACGCCCTTGCCCCCGACGGCCGGCTGATCATCATCGGACTGCAGGGCGGGACGAGGGGGGAACTGGACATCAACACGCTGCTGCGCAAGCGGGGCAGCGTCATCGCCACGAGCCTTCGGGGGCGGCCGCTCGACGGGCCGAACGGCAAGGGGGCGATCGTCGCGCAGGTGCGGGAGCACGTGTGGCCGATGATCGGGGACGGCCGGGTGCGCCCGATCGTGCACGGCACCGTCGCGATGGCGGAGGCGGAGGCGGCGCACCGGCAGCTGGAGGCAGGCGGGGTGGTGGGGAAGATCCTGCTCGTCAGCTGAGCGACAGCAGCGCATCCACGAGCAGCGAGACCTCGGCGGGGCTCGTGTAGTGGGCGAACCCGATGCGGATCGCCCCGCCGATCTCGGCGCTGCCGAGATGGCCGAGCACGCCCTGCTCGCCCGGGTCGGCGAAGGTGCAGATCCCGCGCTCGGCGAGGTGCTCGACGGCGTCCGTGGGTTTGACTGCCTCGTGGGTGACCGACAGCAGCGGCACGCGCCGCGCCGGCCGGCCGATCACGGAGACGGGAGTGGCCCACAGGCCGTCCAGGAGGTCGCTCACCAGCCGGGAGTGGTAGTCCTCCAACGCCGCCATCGACGCGAGCACCCGTTCGCGGCGGGTGCCGCCCGCCGTCTCGTCCAGGCCCGCGAGGTGCTCCACCGACGCGACCAGCCCGGCGAGCTGCGCCGTCGGCAGCGGCCCCCACTCCAGGCGGTGGGCTCCGCGCGCGGACGGGTCCGGCGAGGACCGCGACAGCTCGTCGAGCAGCGACGGATCCACGAACACCAGCGCGCCCACCGGCGGCCCGCCCCACGCCCCGGCGTCGAGCACCACGACGTCCGCGCCGAGCGCCGCGATGTCCTGCGGGGCGAACGGGGCGGCCGAGGTGAGGTCCACGACGACGAACGCGCCGCGCTCCCGGGCCTGCTCCGCGATCGGCGCCACCTCGGGCCGGGTGCCGACCTGCGCGGACGCCGCGGTCAGCGCGACCACCCGGACCGGCGCGTCCAGCAGCTCGGCGAACTGCCACGTGGGCAGCTCGCACGTCTCGATCTCGATCTCCGCCCAGCGCACGGCCGTGCCGCGGCGACGGGCGGCGGCGAGCCAGGGTGCGACGTAGGCGGCCTCGTCCAGCCGCGACACGACGACCTCGTCCCCCAGCTGCCAGCCCTCGCTCAGCGCGTCCGCGAGCGTGCCGAGCAGGACGGCCGGGTGCGGCCCGAGGACGACGCCCGCGGGATCAGCCCCCACGACGTCCGCGACGGCGGCGCGGGCCTCCTCGTCGATCTCGGCCGCCCGCCGCGAGGCGGGGAACACCCCGCCCGGTGCGGCGCAGGGAGCGCGCAGCGCGGCCGTGACGGCCGACACGACCTGTTCGGGGACCTGCATGCCGGCCGTCGCGTCGAAGCGCACCCAGCCGTCACCGAGCGCGGGGACGAGTCCGCGGACGCGGCCGACGTCAAGCGACACGCGGAACACGGTAGCGATGAGCCCGATCGCTCCTGCCGCCCCCTCGGCGGACGGTCGGTTGTGCGCGCCATGATGGGTCCATGAGCCAGCCAACCGATTCCGAGAACGGCGAGCAGCAGGTCATGGTCATCGGCCCGGACGGCCGGCCCGTCGGCGTGGCGAGCGTCCCCCAGGGGGGTGCGGAGGCCGACGCCGATCCGGACGGTGGTGTCGCCGGCATGGTGGAGCAGCCCGCCAAGGTGATGCGGATCGGCACGATGATCAAGCAGCTGCTGGAGGAGGTGCGGGCCGCGCCGCTGGACGAGGCGTCGCGCAACCGCCTCCGGGAGATCCACGAGAACTCGATCAAGGAGCTGGAGCAGGGCCTCGCGCCGGACCTGCGCGAGGAGCTGCACCGTCTCAGCCTGCCGTTCACCGACGACAGCATTCCGTCCGAGAGCGAGCTGCGGATCGCACAGGCGCAGCTCGTGGGCTGGCTGGAGGGCCTGTTCCACGGGATCCAGACGGCGCTGTTCGCCCAGCAGATGGCCGCGCGGGCGCAGCTCGAGCAGATGCGCCGCGGGCTGCCGCCGGGGGTGTCGATCCCGGGGATGCCGAGCAGCGAGCCGCACACCGGCCGCGGCACGGGCCAGTACCTGTAGGTGCCGAGCCGGGCACCGCCGTCCGCGTGGTCGTGACGCCTCACCGCTCGACGTGCAGCAGCCCGAGCCGCTGGGTGGCGCGGGTCATCGAGACGTAGAGGTCGGCGGGGTTGTGCGCCCGGATCCGCTCCGGGTCGACGATCACGACCGCGTCGAACTCGAGGCCCTTCGCCGACACCGGCGTGTGCCGCTGCGCGGGGAGCCCCGCGAGCCCGGCCAGGTCGCCGGGGTCGGCAGCGATCACCGCCAGCGTCCCGCGGCCCCGGTGCGCCTGCTCCGCCAGCTCGGCCTCGACGGCAGCGCGCAGCCCGGCGGCGATCTGCGCCACCGGCACGGTGCGCTCCCACGGATCCTCCCCGGTCGTCCGCACCGAGTCGGGCGCCTGCCGGTCCGGCGCGAACTCGGCCAGCAGCGCGGCGGCGGGCGCCATGATCTCGGCGGGGGTCCGGTAGTTCACGGTGAGCGTCCGGTAGGTCCACCGGTCGCCGAGCTGGGGGCCGAGCACGTCCGCCCACTCCCGCGCCCCGGCGGCGGCGCTGCGCTGCGCGAGGTCGCCGACGGCGGTGACCGATCGGGACGGGCAGCGGCGCAGCAGGACGTGCCAGTCCATGGCCGAGAGCTCCTGTGCCTCGTCGACGACGAGGTGCCCGTAACGCCACTCCCGGTCGGCGGCGGCCCGCTCGGCGACGCTCGCGAGGTGCCCGGACACCTGCCGGGCGGCGAGGACGTCCGCGGTGACGAAGTCGGTCGGGCGCAGCTCGTCGGGATCCTCCCCGGCGACCTGGCGCTCGCCGTCCTCGAGGATGGCCAGGACCTCCGCGGCGTAGGCCCGCTCGTCGGCGGCCCCCGGCTCGCGGCCGGGCGTGCCGGGCGGGGGGCCGAGCAGCTCGGCCAGCTCGTCGAGCAGCGGCGCGTCCGCCACGGTCCACGCCCCGCCCGTGGGCCGGTGCAGGCCGGGTCCGGCGCCCGCGGAGGCCAGCCGCTGCGGCGAGGCGTAGAGCTCGGTCAGGCACCGCTGCGGCGTCAGCACCGGCCAGAGGCGCTCGACGGCCGCGTGGAAGTCCAGGTTCGCGCGCAGCTCGTCGCGCAGGTCGCGGCGCAGCTCCGCCGACACCTCCGCCGCGCCCATCGGCTCGATCTCCGGCAGGTCGCCCAGCTCGCGCAGGATGCCGGCGAGCTCGGGCGGGTCCTCCAGGTCCCGGCCGAGCCGCTCGAGGCCCTGCGTGACGAGCAGGCTGCCGAGCGCGTCACGGAACGTCGCCCTGGCGGTGTTGTGCGCCAGCCCGGCGGCCCGGGCGCGGCTGCGGGCGTCGGCCGCCGTCGCCCGGTCGATCTCGACGGTGACGTCGTCCAGCTCGATCACGATCGGTGAGCCGGGCAGCTCCTGGCGGTCGGCGACGGCGCGGCGCAGCACCTCCAGCATCGCCAGGTCGCCCTTGGTGCTGGCCACGTCGTCCGGGTCGACGGCGGTCGCGACGACGCCGTGGGCGAGCCGGCCGGGGGTGGTGAACACGACCGCCGACTCGCCCAGCGCGGGCAGCACGCCGCCGACGTAGCGGATGAACCCGGCGCTGGGCCCGACGACGAGCACGCCGCTGCGCGCGAGCCGCTCGCGGTGGGTGTAGAGCAGATACGCGACGCGGTGCAGCGCCACGGCGGTCTTCCCGGTCCCCGGGCCGCCCTCGATCACGGTCGCGCCGGACAGCGGCAGCCGGATGATCGCGTCCTGCTCGGCCTGGATCGTCGCGACGATGTCGCGCATCGTCGATCCGCGCGGGGCCCGCAACGCCGCGAGCAACGCCGGATCGGCGGCGGATCCGGAATCGGTGTCCCGGTCCAGCACGTCGTCGTGGAATGCGGCGACGCGTTCGTCCGGTGCGGTTCCGGCGATCTCGAAATGGCGCCGCCTGGTCACGCCGAGCGGGGTGGCCAACGTCGCGCAGTAGAACGGCCGGGCGGCGGGCGCGCGCCAGTCGGTGAGCGTGCTCTCGGAGCTCGCGGGATCGGTGAGCCCGATGCGGCCGACGTAGGTGGTCGAGCCGCCAGCGTCGTCGGCGGCGTGGTCGAGCCTGCCGAAGCAGAGCCCGGAGCGGGCGGCCGCCAGCGCGTTCGCCCGTTCCGACCAGCGGTGCACGGACACGTCCCGTTCCCAGCGGCCGCTGAACTGCCCGGCCGTCGGCGCCGCCAGCGCGCCCCGTGCCCGGGCCGTGGCGGCCGCGAGCTCGGTGGCGAGCAGCGCGTGCAGCCGGCGGATCCGCGCCGTCTCCCTCGACCGCTCGGCCGCGAGCTCGCGCTCGACGGGGGGCCTGTCGCCACCCTCGCCGCCCGTGTTATCCTGGAATTGCGGAATTCCGTATTCATTTTCAGAGCGCACTCGTCAGAATAGCTTTCGCGCGTATCGCTGGGCAATTCGTTGCCGGTGAATCGGCCAGGTGGGCATCGGGCTGGAAGGGTCGGACGGCAGTGCCGGCCACCTCCGCGGCGCGCTCCCGAGGCGGGCGGCAACCGGCCGGGACGGTGCCGCGAGTACCCTCGCCGCGTGTCCACGTCAGCACCCGAGGCGACCGGAGAGGACGCCGTGCAGCCGCACGACGCCCTGGCGGGCGCACCCGGTTCGCGCAGCTGGGCACGTGCGTTCGGCGACCTCCGGCAAGGTTGGGCGCAGCGCTCGCTCTGGGGCTACCTCGGGTGGCAGGACATCAAGCAGCGCTACCGGCGTTCGGTGCTGGGGCCGCTGTGGATCTCCATCAGCATGGGCGTCATCGCCACCGCGATGGGCATCCTGTACGGCGTCCTCTTCGGCGAGCCGATCCAGACGTTCCTCCCCTATGTCGCCACGGGCCTGCTGATCTGGAACTTCGTCTCGGGATGCATCCTCGAGGGCAGCGAGGTGTTCATCGCCAACGAGGGCCTCATCCGGTTCCTCCCCGCGCCCCTCTCGCTGCACATCTACCGGCTCGTCTGGCGACAGACGCTGTTCTTCCTGCACAACCTGGTCATCTGGGCCCTGCTCATGGTGATCTTCCCGCAGCCCCTGGACTGGACGCTGCTGCTCGCGGTGCCCGCGTTCGCGATCCTCGTGCTCAACGGAGCGTGGATCTCGATCCTCACCGGCATCATCGCCACCCGCTTCCGCGACATCCCACCCATCATCGCCAGCATCACGCAGCTGCTGTTCTTCATGACGCCGATCGTCTGGTCCTACGACACGCTGCAGGACAACGTCGCGGGGCGCGCCCGGCTGGCCGAGCTCAACCCGGTCATGCACTTCGTGGAGATCATTCGCCAGCCGCTCCTTGGCCAGGACATCGTGTGGCGGCACTGGTGGATCGTGGGCGTCATCACCGTGACCGGCTGGGTGGCGGCCATGATGGCGCTGCGCAACTACCGCTCGCGGGTGGCGTACTGGGTATGAGCAGCGCGACCCCGCCCCCGAGCATCGACATCGTCGACGCCGCCGTCGACTTCCCGATCTTCGACGCGAAGAACCGCTCGCTGAAGAAGGCCGTCCTCGGCAAGGCGGGCGGCCGCATCGGCACCGGCAGCAAGGTGCCGATCATCGAGGCGCTGCGCGACGTCACGATCTCCCTGCGCAAGGGCGACCGGGTGGCGCTCGTCGGCCACAACGGTGCCGGCAAATCGACGCTGCTGCGGCTGATGTCGGGCATCTACGAGCCCACCCGCGGACGCGCGCACGTCGTCGGGAAGGTCGCGCCGGTGTTCGATCTCGCCGTCGGCATGGACCCCGAGATCAGCGGCCTGGACAACATCCTCATCCGGGGTCTGTTCCTCGGGATGACCCGCAAGGAGATGGAGACCCGCGTCGACGACATCGCCGAGTTCACCGAGCTCGGCGACTACCTGCAGATGCCGCTGCGCACCTACTCCACCGGCATGCGGGTGCGGCTCGCGCTCGGCGTCGTCACCAGCATCGATCCGGAGATCCTCCTGCTGGACGAGGGTATCGGGGCGGTGGACGCGGAGTTCCTCGCCAAGGCCCGCAGGCGCCTGAACGAGCTGGTGGAGCGTTCCGGGATCCTGGTCTTCGCCTCGCACTCCGACGAGTTCCTCGCCGACCTGTGCGACACCGCGATCTGGATGGACCACGGCGTCGTCCGCGAGCACGGGCCCCTGCGCGAGGTGCTGCACCACTACAAGGGCCGCGACGTGCTGGCCGAGATGGGCCGGTGAGCGCGCCCGGCGGTGCGCGCCGGCGGCGTCCCGGGAGCAGCACCCCGCCCTTCCCGCGCGAACGGCACGTACTGGAGCTAGGTCTTCCCGTACGTGCCGTTCGCTCGCCCGGGGGGTGGGGGTGAACCCGGCGGCCGGCCCGCTGCCGCCGGGCTCCGTCGTCGCGGTGGTCGTCACCCGCCACCGCACCGGGCAGCTGGTGGACTCCCTCGCCGCGCTCGCGAAGCAGACCCACCCGATCGCGCACCTCGTCGTCGTCGACAACGGCCCGGACCGCCCGGCCCGGGAGGTCGTCGAGGCGTGCGGGCTCCCGGCGATCTGGCTGCCGTCGTGGCGCAACCTCGGTGGCGCCGGCGGGTTCGCCCTCGGGATCCTGCACGCCCTCGCCCTCGGTGCGGACTGGGTCTGGCTCGCCGACGACGACGGCCGCGCCGCGGACGACACGGTGCTCGCCACGCTGCGTGCGCTCGCCGAGCGCCGCGGGCTCGCGGAGGTCTCCCCGGTCGTCGTGGACGCCGGCGATCCGGACCGGCTCTCCTTCTCCGTGCGCCGGGGCTTGCGGTGGCACCGCACACGGGCCGGGCTGGCCGCGGAACCGTCGGTGGACGCCGGGTTCCTGCCCGGGATCGCCGCGTTCTTCAACGGCGCCCTCTTCCGGGCGGAGACGCTGGAGGCGATCGGCGTGCCGGACCTGCGCCTGTTCGTGCGCGGGGACGAGGTGGAGATGCACCGGCGGATGGTGCGCTCCGGGCTGCCCTTCGGCACCGCGCTGCACGCGGCCTACCTGCACCCGGCCGCGCACGCCGAGGACAAGCCGATGCTGCGCGGACGCCTGCACGCCCGCCACCCCGACGACCCCGTGAAGCGCCACTACACCTACCGCAACCGCGGCTACGTCGTCTCCCAGCCGGGAATGCGCCGGGTCGGGCTGCTGGAGCTGCCGCGGTTCGCCTGGTTCTTCCTGGTCACGCGGCGCGATCCGGCCGGGTTCCGCGAGTGGCTGCGCCACATGCGCGACGGTCGCCGCGAGCGCTTCCGCCGCGCCTGATCACCCTCAGGGGGGAACCTGGGGCCGTGCCCGTATCTTGATCACCTCTCCGCTCAATCCCAGGGTGCCTGCTCGATCGCCGCCACCGTGCGGCCGGAGGACCCGGGAGCCAGCTGGTGCGGAAGCGGAACGTGATGGTCGCGGCGGTGCTCGCCGTCGGCATGGTGGTGGCGGGCCAGGGCCTCGCCTCTGCCAAGGAGCCCGGCAAGGAGTCCAGGCCGGTCTTGTCCGGCGACGTCGGGGCGGGCGACGTGCCCGGCGGTCACGCCTCCTGGGACGAGTTCATGCGGGTGCAGGAGCGCCTGGATGCCAAGGCGGAGCGGATCGCGGACGTCGGCGGCGACGGGTTCAGCGGCATCGAGGTCTCGGCCGAGCGGCGCGCGCTCACCGTCTACTGGAAGGGCGACGCGCCCACAGGCCTCACCGAGGCCGTCGAGCTGGCGCGGACGGACGGCGACACCGTGAACGTCGCACCGGCCCGCTACTCCGAGAGCGAGCTGATGGCGGAGGCCAACCGCATCGTCGAGGAGGACGGCGTCAGCGCCGTCGCACCGAAGGTGGACGGCAGCGGGCTGCTCGTGTCGGTGCTGCCCGGCCACCTCGGAGTGATCCTCTCGCCGTTCCCGGTCACCACGGACCAGGCGGAGCCCGTCCTGGCCTCCCGCAAGGACGACTCCTCGCCCTACACCGGAGGCGCGCGCTGGAACGGCTGCAGCAGCGGTTTCGCCATCTCGATCAACGGATCGAAGAGGATGCTGTCGGCGGGCCACTGCGCCGACAACGGCGACACCGCCCGCGACGGCGGCGGCCAGACGATGGGCAAGGTCGCCGGTGACAGCAACTCCAAGGACCGGCTCTACATCAACACGAGCTCGCGGGGCCGGGTGTACAACGGCAGCGTTGCGCCGGACGGCTCGCCGGTCAACGAGTACACCAACGCCGTGACGGGCGCGTCGCGCAGCTTCGTCGGGGACGTCATCTGCAGCTCCGGGGCCTACTCCGGCACCCGCTGCGGCTCGCGGGTCGTCGCCGTGAACCAGACGATCAACGTCGGCTACCTCATCTACGAGACCGTCCGGGCCGAGAAGACCGACCGCACCGCGGCCATCGGCAACGGCGACAGCGGCGGCCCGTCGTTCGCGGTCGCCTCGGACAACACGAAGGTGATCGCGAAGGGCACCCACACCGCGATCGACCTGTCCACGGCCAGCCCCTGCACCGGCGTGCCGACGGGCGCCGCGGGCGGTCGCCAGTGCGCATGGCGCTTCTACTACGTCGACGTGACGCGCTCGCTCGCGGCCTACGGCGGGAAGATCGTCACGGGCTGAGCCGGACGCCGAACGGGCCGCACCCCGCCGGGGTGCGGCCCGTCCCGTGTCCCGGTGAGGCGTCTCAGTTCGTGATCGGCCCGATCGCCTCGGCCTGCGCGGGGGGCGTGGTTCCGTAGCGGCCCGGCAGCAGCGGGGCCAGCCGCTCGGGCTGCGGTGTGCCGACGTCGACGGCGGTGCCGTCGTACCGGGCCCCGACGGACATCACGTCGATGCCCTGCTCGCGCCAGTACGGGATGTCCGCGACCACCCGTGAGGCGAGCGCCTCCAGCTCGGGCGCGGAGTACGGCGCGTCCAGCGGCACCGTCGGCGCGGGCAGCCGCAGTTCGCGCAGGGCCGCGTCGAACTCGGCCGAGGGCTTGCGGTAGACGAGCACGCGGGCGTCCTCGGTCGCCACACCGGCGTAGAGCTGCGGGAACCGCTCCCGGGCCCAGCGATCGACCTCGCCCGCCGCATCCGCGGCGGCGCCTGCCGGGGCGGCGGGCGGCGGCTGGGTGGCTCCCGCGGACGCACAGGACGGTACCGCCGCGAGGACGAGGCACGCGGCGACGGCGGCAGTGCGCCAGATCGACCGGTTCACGCGGGCATCGTAGTGAGCGGCCGTGACGCCGCGGTGTCAGGTCGCGATCAGCCGCGGAACACGACCGTGCGCAGCATGACGAAGTTGACGGCCGTCGCCGTCCCCTGGGCGAGCACCCACGCGATCGTGAGTCGCCACGGCGACTCGGGCAGCAGTGCGAGGGCGAGCGCGTTCACCCCGACGTTCATCGCGAACGTGGTGGCGTACAGCGCCACGAAACCGGCGAAGCGCCCCTTCCCGCCCGCGGAGTCGAACGTGAACCGGCGGTTCAGCACGTAGGCGGTGGTGGTGCCGGCGATGAAGCTCACGGCCTTCGCCGCGTGCACGTACACGCCGAGCGCGAGCAGCGCGTGGTAGACGCCGAAGTCCACGACCGCGCAGAACGCGCCGACCGCGACGAACCGGCCGAGCTGCGTCACCAGGCCGCGGCGGGCCGGTGGGGCGGGCGTGGTCGTCACGCTCCGCAGGGTATCGGGTGGGCCCGCGGGGGCGCGGCGTAGCCTGGCCGCGATGTCCATCCCCGTGTCCCGCACCCGCCTCCAGGGCTGGGGTCGCACCGCGCCCTCGCTGGCCTACCTGCACACGCCCCGCGCGGTGGACGACGTCGTCGAGGCCGTCCTCACCGCGGGCCCGCGCGGGATCGTCGCGCGCGGGCTGGGCCGTTCCTACGGCGACCCGGCGCAGAACGCGGGCGGCACCGTCCTCGACATGACGGGTCTCGCCGCCATCCACGCGATCGACCCGGAGTCCGGCGTCGCGGACGTCGATGCCGGCGTCAGCCTGGACACCCTGATGCGGGCCGCGCTGCCGTTCGGGCTGTGGGTGCCGGTGCTGCCCGGCACCCGGCAGGTGACGATCGGCGGCGCCATCGGGGCCGACGTGCACGGCAAGAACCACCACCACAAGGGCAGCTTCGGCAGCCACGTGCTCTCGATGGACCTTGTCACGGCGGACGGTGCCGTGCGCACCCTCACCCCGGAGGGTCCCGACGCCGACCTGTTCTGGGCCACCGTCGGCGGGATGGGCCTCACCGGCGTCGTCGTGCGGGCGCGGGTGCGGCTGCACCCGACGGAGTCGGCGTACTTCGTCGTGGACACCGACCGCACCGAGGACCTGGACGAGCTGCTCGGCCTGCTCACGGACGGCTCGGACGACGGGTACGGCTACTCGGCGGCCTGGTTCGACACCACGACCACCGGCCTGCACCTTGGCCGCGCCGTGCTCACCCGCGGGTCGCTCGCCCGCGTGGACGAGCTGCCGCTGAAGATGCGCCGGGACCCGCTGGCGTTCGATGCCCCGCAGCTGCTCACGTTCCCCGACGCCTTCCCCAGCGGCCTGGCGAACCGGCGCACGCTCAAGGCGTTCTCCACGCTCTGGTACCGCAAGGCCCCGCGCCGCCAGCGTGGCGCGATCCAGAACATCACGGCCTTCTACCAGGTGCTGGACCTGTTCGGGGACTGGAACCGCGTGTACGGCGGCCGGGGTTTCCTGCAGTACCAGTTCGCGATCCCGTACGAGGCGACCGGCGCGCTCCGGGAGATCGTCGCGCGGATCGCGGCGTCGCCGCACGCGTCCGGGTTGAACGTCCTCAAGCGCTTCGGCGAGGCGAACCCGGCGCCGCTGTCGTTCCCCATCCCCGGCTGGACGGCCTGCTGCGACTTCCCGATCGCACCCGGCCTGCACCGCTTCTGCGACGAGCTGGACGAGCTGGTGCTCGCCGCGGGCGGGCGGCTCTACCTGGCCAAGGAGTCCCGGGCGAGCGCCGCCACGATCCGCGCCGGCTACCCGCGCTTCGACGAGTGGCGCAAGGTCCGCGACGCCGCCGACCCGCGCGGGGTGTTCGTCTCGGACATGGCCCGCCGCCTCGACCTCACGTCATGACCCGCGAGTTGCGCATCTCATCAGGCCGTCTTGCGCATCTCATCAGCCCGCACAGGAGTGACCGATCATGATCGACGCCGTCGGCAACCCGCAGAGCATCCTGCTGCTCGGGGGCACGTCCGAGATCGGGCTGGCCGTCGTCGAGGCCTTCGCGGGCGACCGCCCGATGCGGGTGGTCCTCGCCGCCCGGCCCTCCGAGCGGCTCCTCGCCGCCCGCGCCCGCCTGGAGGCGCTGCACTGTGCCGTCGAGGTGCTGGACTTCGACGCCCGCGACCTCGACACGCACGCCGACGTCGTCCGCAAGGCCTTCGCGGGCGGCGACATCGACGTCGCGATCGTCGCGTTCGGGGTCCTCGGCGACGCCGAGCGGGCGTGGACGGACGTCGCAGCCGCCGTCGAGCTCGCCCAGGTCAACTACACCGCGGCCGTCGCGGTCGGGGTGGCGCTCGCCGACCGGTTCCGGGCCCAGGGCCACGGCGCGATCGTCGCGTTCTCCTCGGTCGCGGGGGAGCGGGCGCGGCGCTCCAACTTCGTCTACGGCTCCACCAAGGCCGGGATGGACGCCTTCTACTCCGGGCTCACCGAGGCGCTGCGCCCGGACGGGATCGCCGTCACCGTGGTGCGCCCCGGCTTCGTCCACACCCGGATGACCGAGGGCATGAAGCCGGCGCCGCTCGCCACCACCCCGGACAAGGTCGCCGAGCTCGTCGTGGACGCGGTACGCAACCGGCGCGAGCTGGTGTGGGCGCCCCCGCCGCTGCGCGGGGTGATGAGCGTGCTGCGGCACCTGCCGCGGGCGGTGTTCCGGCGCCTGCCGGTCTAGGGGTGGCCCGCGGAGGTGGCCGCGCCCCCAGCGCACCGGCCACCTCCGTGAACCCCTCGCGCGCGCCCGTGACAGCGGCGCACGACGGCCGCCGGGCCCGGTTCCTTGTCCCCTCGCGAAACCGCACCCGCCTCGACCGCCACCCGGGACATCGGGCCGCGGGCATTCCGTGTTACGCCCCTGTGAGGACGGGATCACGGCCCGCCGCTGCGGGCTCGTCGGGGCGGGTCCGCGCCTGCCGCCGGCAGGCCGAGCCCGTTCGCCCACACGCGGTCCAGCACGCGGGTGGGCAGGACGCGGCGCATCGCGACGAGCAGGCGCGCGTCGGGGCCGACGAGCTGCCGCGCGGGTGGCCTGCGCGCCGTGAGGACCTGCTCGACGGCCGCCGCGACGTTCTCCGCAGGCCGCACCTGCCCCTTCAGCCGGGCGCAGAGCTCGCGCTGGCCGGCGAGGTGGGCCGCGTACAGCTCGCGGTGCTCGGCGGACATGCCGGCGGCGATGCCGTCGAGCAGCTCCATCATCCCGCGCCACGGGTCGGTGTCGTGGCAGCCCGGCTCGACGAGCGTCACCCCGATCCGCCAGGGGCGCAGCTCGACGCGCAGGGCGTCGGCGACCGCTTCCAGGGCGAACTTGGACGCGTTGTAGATCCCCGACATCGGGATGGCGACCCTGCCGTTGACCGACGAGACGAACACGATGCGACCCCGCCGTTCGCGCAGCAGGGGCAGCACCGCCTGGGTGACCGCGATCTGGCCGACGACGTTGACCTCGAACTGGTGGTGCACGTCGGCGGGTGCGACCGCCTCGATCGCCCCGCCGACGGCGATGCCCGCGTTGTTCACCAGCGCGTCCAGTTCGGGGAGCGCGCGCAGTGCGGCCACCTGGCCGGCGTCGGTGACGTCCAGCGGCACGGGGGTGATCTGCGACGACGCGGCGACCAGCGCCTCGCCCGCGGCCGGGTCGCGGACGCCCGCGTAGACGTCCCAGCCGGACGCGGCCAGGCGCAGCGCGGTGGCCCGGCCGAGCCCACGACCGGCGCCGGTGACCAGGACGGTGCTCACGTCCAGCTGCCCGCGGTGATCGACAGCAGCAGTGCGCCCGCCGCGTCGAACGCGTGTGCCACCCCCGCCGGGACGGTGACGGTGCCGCCCTCGGCGAGCTCGACGTCCTCGTCGCCGACGCGGCCGGTCAGCGTGCCGCCGAGCACGTAGAGCGTCCGCGGCCAGGGCAGCCGGGTCGGGCCGACGGGGGTCGTGATCTCGTGGATCTCGTAGACACCGCCGGTGTGCTCGGCCGGAACCGTGACACCCGGCCCGGCCCCGGGAGCGAGGTGCACCTGGCCGCCGCCGGGGCCGATGCTCACGCCGTGGCGCGCGGCGGCGGCCACGACCGCACCGATGTCCGGTCCGGCGGCGACGGCGTCGGCGAAGAAGCGGCCCGCGCCGGTCCCGGTGGTCACGGCGACGAACCGGGCCGCCCCGTCCTGGACGTCGACGGTGTAGGCGGTGTGGGCGGGCAGCGTGACCGTGTCTCCGGGGGCCACGCGGTGCACGCGCCCACCGGCCCGGACGGTGAGCGTGCCATCGAGGAGGTGCAGCGAGGCGGCCCAGGGCGCGGCGTGCGGTGGGGCGGCAGGCGCGGGCTCGGCGAGCACCTCGAACACCTCGTAGACCCCGCCGGTGTGCTCGGGACGCACCTTGGCGACGTGCACACCGTCGATCATGTCGAGCCGGACGCCCGCGTCCGGCAGTGTCGTGAACATGGTGCCAGCGTCGGGGTGACCCGGGCGGTGGGCGCGAGTAGCGGGCTACTCGAACACGGCGGCGGCCAGCCCGGCGCGGTCGCCGACGCCGAGCTTGTGCCCGGCCCGGTAGAGGTGCCCCTCGACGGTGCGGACCGACACGACCAGCCGCTCGGCGATCTCGCGGTTGGTCAGCCCGCGCGCGGCCAGGGTCACGATCTCGCGTTCGCGGCCGGTCAGCGGGAGCGGGCGCGCCGCAGCGGCCAGGGCCGGGCTCGTCGCACCCTCGCACGCGAGCGCCAGGCGGTGCGCGCGGTGTGCGGCAGCGGTGGCCGAGCCGCGCAGGCCCTGCTGCCGGAACGCCGTCGCGGCCTGGGCGGCGGCGTCGGCGGCGGCCAGTAGGTCGCCGAGCCGCTCCCACTGCCCGGCGGCGGCGAGCAGCGCGTCCGCGTCGTCCTCGGCGAGGGCGCGGGCGTGTGCGGCGGCGGCCGGTGCGCGCGGACCCTCCACCTCGGTGGCCAGCTCGGTCAGCCGGTCCGCGGCGGCCCGGTCGCCGAACGTGACCGAGGTCTGCAGCGCCATCACCTCGTACGCGGGGGAGTCCTGGCGGCGGGCCAGCTCAGCGGCGGCCCGGGCGGCCGCGACGGCCTCGGTGACGGCCCCCTCGGCGGCGCAGACCCGGGCGCGCGCGATCCCGGTGTCCGGTTCCAGCAGCGTGTATGCGGGGTGCATGTCGGTGGGCAGCATCCGGCGGGCGGCCTCGGCCTCGCCCGCCGCGGCGAGGGCCTGGGCCAGGTAGGGGCGGCAGCGCCACCGGAACTCGTGGGTCGGGAACGCGGTGAACCCGGCCCAGGCTTCGCGCAGCAACCGCCCGGCGGTGCGCACCCGGCCCGCGGCGAGCTCGGCCTGGCCCAGGAGGACCAGGCCCATGAGCGGCGCGGGGCCCGCCGCCTCGGCGCTCTCGGCCCGGCGCTCGGCGGCGATCGGCCCGAGCTCGGCGACGTCGCCCGCCAGGCGCAGGGCGAGCAGGTGGAAGTCGGCGACCCCGAACCGGACGATGACCGCATCGGGTGAGCGCGCTGCGCGGTAGCCGAGCGGGGCGACCGCCCGGACGTCGCCGACCCGGCCGAGGACGCCACCCGCTGCGGACATCCCGCACGCGAGCAGCACGGTGGCCTGGTCGGCGACGTCCGGGTCGAGCTCGCGTCCCAGTAGGCGCGCGCCGTCGGCGAGCGCGGCGCGGGGCCGCCCGAGGGAGGCGGTGAACGCGACCCGCATCGCGGCGGCAATGGGGTGCTCCCGGTCCGGCACGGCATCGAGCACGGCGAGGGCCTCGTCGGCGCGGCCGAGCGTCCAGAACAGGTTCCCGGCGCGGGGAAGGGCGACGCGGGCGTCGTCGCCGAGCGCGGCGAGCACCCGGTCCGCCTCCTCGCCCCGGCTGAGCCAGGTGAGCGCGTAGGCCAGCACGAGCCGCGCGTCGAACCGGTCGCCCGCAGCGCGGGCGAGCCGCTCGGTCAGCTCCAGCTGGGACAGCCGCAGTGCCTCGCGGGCGGCGGCGAGGAACAGGTCCGGGTCCGGGTCGAGGTCGGAGTCCAGGGCGAGGACGGCGCGGCGCAGCGGGTCCGGTGTCCCGAGCGCGAGCCGCCCGCGCAGCCGCCGGGCGCGCAGCCTGCCCAGCCCCGCGGCCCGCACCTCGCCGTAGAGCGGGTGGGCGAGGCGGACGTCGAGCCGCTCGTCGACCCGGACCAGGCCGCGCGCCTCGGCGTCCTCGACGGCGACCGGGTCGCCGAGCGCGGACGCCGGCAGGGGTTCGCCGAGGGCGAGCAGGTCGACGACGTCGCGGACCGGCCCGGGCAGCTCGCCCATCTGCCCGGAGATGATCTCGGCCAGCTCGCCCGAGATCGCCGGTCGGCCCGACCAGCTCCACACGCCCTCGACCCGGCGCAGCCGCCCACCCGCCAGCTCGGCGTCCACGATGCGGCGCAGGAACAGCGCGTTGCCGCCGGTGAGCGTCCACAGCCGGGCCGCGGCGGCGCTGTCCAGCGGGCCGCCCAGCGCCGCCTCGAGCAGCGCCAGGGTGTCCGCCGCGGAGAGCGCGCCCAGCTCGACGCGGGTCAGGTGCTCGTCCTTCCACAGCGCGGTCACCGCGTCCGGCGCCGGGCTGCCGGTGCGCAGGGTGGCGACGACGGCGCCCGTGCGGCGCACGACGAGCTGGTGCACCACGGTGGCCGAGAGATCGTCGAGCAGGTGCGCGTCGTCGACGACGGTGGCCGTCCCGGCCAGCGCGTCGACCGCCCGGCGCACGACCTGTGCCGACGTTCCGCCCCCGGTGTCGACCACGCCCGCGAACGCTCCCAGCGGGACGCCGCGCGCCGCCGCCGTCCCGACCACCCAGCGCGCGCCCGGCAGCGCCTCCCTGGCGAGGCGGGTCTTCCCGACCCCGGCCGCGCCGGCGAGCAGCACGCCGCCCGATCCGCGCACCGCGCCGTCGACCGCCCGCAGCGCCGCGTCCCGCCCGGTCAGCGGCCAGTCCAGCGCCATCGGGCAAGGGTACGGCCGTACCGCCGGACGGCCGCGCGCACTTCTACGGCCTCCCGGCGGGGGACGGCTCCCGGGCGGGCGGCTCGCTCGGCGCCTCGGCGGGCTCGGTGACGGCGGCCGGGGGCGCCATCCCGGCGTTGGGGTTCGCGGGCTTGGGCATCATCAGGGCGAGCCCGACACCGAGGAGCGTCAGGACCGTCATCGCCAGGAACGCATCGGCATACGCCGAGGCCATGACCTCGACCTGCACCTGGTGGTACAGCCCGTACACGCCGGTGAACCCCTCCGCTGCGTAGGGCGCCAGCTCGGGATCGGTCGCCGGCATGAGTGCGGACCGGTCCGCCATCAGCTGGTCCTGCTGCGTCGTCACGAGGATCGTCAGCGCCGCGACCCCGAGCGACCCCGACACCCGCTGAGCGATGTTGTTCATCGTGCTACCCGAGCTCGCGTACGCCTGCGGGATCGACGCGAGGCCCGCCGTGAAGATCGGCATGAGCGCGAGCCCGTTGCCGACGGCGCGCACGCACGTCCACCAGACGATCTCGCCCTCGGTGGTGGACGGGCTGATCTGGGAGAGCAGGTACGTGCCGTACGCGGCGATCGCGAGCCCGATCGTCGCGGGCCAGCGCGGCCCGAACCGGTCGTAGAGCAGGCCGGCGACCGGCATGCAGAAGGCGATCACGATCGCCTCGGGCAGCAGGAGGAAGCCGGTGCGCAGCGGGGCCATCCCCATCCCCTCCTGCATGAAGATCGGCAGGTAGATGAGCATCGCGAACAGGCCGACCGACAGCACCGTGATGAGCAGCAGCGAGTTCACGAACGGCCAGTGCCCGAACACCCGCATGTCGATCAACGGCTCGTCGCGCTCCAGCTGGATGACCACGAACAGCGCGAGGGAGAGGACCCCGGACACGACGAGGATCAGCACCGGATAGGACGTCCACCCCCAGTCGTTGCCCTCCGAGCAGGCCAGGAGCAGCGCGAACAGGCCGTAGGCGATCGCGAGGAAGCCCCAGGTGTCGAACCGCCTGCGCGACGTGGGTGGCATCGGCGTGAGCAGCAGGTACGCCGCCACCGCGCCCACGATCCCGACCGGCACGTTGATGTAGAACACCAGCCGCCAGTCCACGTACTCGACCAGGTAGCCGCCGAGCGTCGGCCCGATCGCCGGGGCCACCGCGATGCCGACGCCGTACATGCCCATCGCGGCGCCGAGCTTCTCCCGCGGCACGATCCGGTAGACCATCAGCAGCGTCACCACCGGCAGGATCCCGCCCGGAATCGCCTGCAGGATGCGGAACGCGACCTCGCTCTCCAGGTTCCACGCGAGCCCGCACAACGCCGAGACCAGCGAGAACGCGATCAGCGCCCAGAGGTACAGCCGGGTGAGGCCGATGCGGTCCGCGAGCCAGCCCGACAGCGGCACGACCACGCCGAGCGCCAGGTTGTACGCGGTGACGACCCACTCGATCTCGTCGATGTCGACGCCGAAGTCGTTGGCCATCGTCGGCAGCGCGACGTTGATGATGCTCGTGTCGAGCAGTGACATGAACATGCCCGTGATGAGCACGATCATCGAGACGACCCAGCTCGTCTCGCGCCGGGTCGGCTCCGCGGTGGCGACCATCACCTCATTCGAACACAGCGCCTCACCAGGCGTCGATGTGCAGCACGTCGTCCAGGGGGCCGCGCGGCGCCGGCTGGAACGTCTCGCCCGTGTAGTACGCCACCGGCAGCAGCACCCCCTGCCGCACGGACGGCGGGACGCCCAGCAGCTCCCCGATCTCCCGCTCGTGGCGCAGGTGCAGCGTCGTCCACGCCGAGCCGAGCCCGCGCGCCCGCGCCGCCAGCTGGAAGCTCCACGCCGCGGGCAGGAGCGAGCCCCACAGCCCGGCCTGGTTGCCCGGCGGCAGCTCGCCGTCGCCGCCGAGGTCGATCGCGCCGATGACGAGCACCGGGACCTCGCCCATCACCTCGGCCAGGTACTCGGCGCTGTCCTTCACCCGCGTCTGCGTCGCCGCGGTGCCGCCGCGGGTGGCGCCGTAGGTACGGCTCGACCGGTAGCGGCCGAACGACTCGGCGTACAGCTCGCCGATCCGCTTGCGGTGCCCCGGATCGGTGACGACGAGCCAGTGCCAGTCCTGCCGGTTGCCGCCCGTCGGGGCCTGGCGGGCGACCTCCAGGCATTCACGGACCACGTCCAGCGGCACCGGGCGGGTGAGGTCGAGGCGCTTGCGCACCGAGCGCGTGGTCGTGAGGAGCTCGTCGGGGGTGAGGGGGAGGACGTCGGTCATGGTCCGATCCTGCCCGCCGTCGGGCCGGCCTGCCGCGCGCGCTGCCGCGGCGCCGCGTCGCCGCGCCGGCCGTCGCCCCGCCGCCGCCCCGCCGCGCCGGCCGCCCCGCCGCCGCCCGCCCCACGCGGGCTCCCCTCTGGTAGGCCTCGCAGGGTTCGGGCACGCCTCGCAGACGCCGCAGCCCCTGCGAGGCGTGTGCGATGCCTGCGACGGCGCGCGGCAGCCTCTGCAAGGTGTGCCGGAGATCTGCGGCGCTGCACGCGTGACGCGGTTGTCCACATCACACGAAGTTGTCCACAGGAGACGAAAACGGGATTCCGCATCCCCGCCCCCACAGCGCACGATCTTGAGCGTGTCCTCAGATCTCCTTCGACCCCGGCAGCGTTCGGAGCTCATCGCGGCCGGCTTCACCGCCCGCGAGCTCGACGGGCTGCTGCGCACGGGCAGCCTGGCCGCCGTGCGGCGCGGTGCCTACGTCGACGCGGCCGACGAGCGGTTGGCCCTCGCCACGGCGCGCCACGCCTTGCTGGTTCATGCGACGGCGCCCCGGCTCCATGCGGAGTCGGTGTTCAGCCACGTCTCGGCCGCGGTGCTGCACGGCCTGCCCACCTGGGACATCCCGCTCGACCGCGTGCACGTCACGCGTAACCGCCGCTCCGGCGCGCGGCGCAGCGGGGTCGTCGTGCTTCACGCGGCGGGCGTCGCGCCGGGCGAGCTGGTGGCCGTCGACGGTGTGGCGGTGACCGACGTGCCGCGCGCCGTGGTCGATCTCGCCCGCTCGGTGGGTTTCGAGCGCGCCGTGGCGGTGGCGGACGCGGCGTTGCGCCGGGGCGGTGTGGACGAGGGTGCGCTGCTGGAGGCGCTCACCCGGGCCGCAGGTCGTCCGGGCCTGGCGCAGGCTCGCAGGGTGATCGCGGCCGCCGACGGGCGCGCGGAGAGCGTCGGCGAGTCCCGCAGCAGGCTTGCCCTCTCACGGGCGGGTGTGCCGCTCCCGGTGCTCCAGCAGGAGATGCGGGCGGCCGACGGCGCAACTCTCGGGCGCGTGGACTTCTGGTGGCGGGAGCAGCGCACGGTCGGCGAGTTCGACGGCCTGGAGAAGTACGGCCGCCTGTTGCGTCCGGGGCAGTCGCCGCGCGATGCCGTCGTCGCGGAGAAGCGCCGCGAGGACGCCCTGCGTGACACGGGTCTGCAGGTGGTGCGGTGGGTGTGGGCGGAGCTGGACCGCTTCGACGACATCGTCGTCCCGCGGCTGCGGCGTGCGTTCGAGCGGTCCTGCCGGTGATGCGGGCACTTCGCACGGTCCGGGCGCTCCGGCGAGGCTGGCGGGTTAGTGCATGGCCGGCCCGCGGAACGGGTGCGCCAGCTGGGCGGGCCGACGGTGGTGCGACGGGTGGCGGGCCAGTCGGTGGGCGGCCGGACGGCCGGCGCGCGGGGCCAAGCCCGGCGTGGCGTGCCAGCGGTGGGTGCGGGGCGCCGTGCGGCGGGACTTCGCAGGGGACGGACACGCTTCGCAGGTGCTGCAGCCTCTGTGGGGCGTGCCGGAAGTCTGCGGGGCCTGGCTGCAGGCTCTGCGAGGCGTGCCGGAAGTCTGCGGGGTCTGGCTGCAGGCTCTGCGAGGCGTGCCGGAAGTCTGCGAAGCTTGGCTGCGGCCTCTGCGAGGGGGCTGGAGCTCTGCGAGGCACGGCAGCCCGGGAGCGGGGCGGCGAGGCCGGTGGGTCGGGGCGCGGTTGGGTACAGCTCGGTGGGCCACCGGTGGGCGGCGACCGGACGGCCGGCGCGAGGAGCCAGGCGCGGCCCGGCGCCGGCGGTGAGTGCGTGGGCGGGGCGCCGTGCGGCGGGACTTCGCAGGGGACGAACACGCTTCGCAGGTGCTGCAGCCTCTGCGGAGCGTGCTGGAGCTCTGCGGGGTCTGGCTGCAGGCTCTGCGAGGCGTGCCGGAAGTCTGCGAGGTCTGGCTGCAGGCTCTGCGAGGCGTGCCGGAAGTCTGCGAGGCCTGGCTGCGGCCTCTGCGAGGTGGGCTGGAGCTCTGCGAGGTGGGCTGGGGTTCTGCGAGGGGGGCTGGGGTCCTGCGAGGCCCGGTGCAGCCTCTGCGTGCCGGGCTGACCCTGCGGCCCAGCGGCCCGGGAGCGGGGCGACGAGGCTGGTGGGACAACGGGCGGTGCGGGCGCCCGGCGGAACCGGCCCGCGCCGCCGGTGAACCCCGTGAGCGGCACCGGCGGATCAGCTGTCGAACGCCCGCGCCCACGCCTCGGCCGATGTCAGCTCCGGCAGCGCCGCGCGGTAGCGGCGCCGCAGCTCCGGCCACGCCCGCGCGACCTCGCGGCTCAGTGCGGCCACGCGGCGCAGGCCCCCGCGGAACGCCGCCGGGTCCCGGCGGCGGAAGGTGACCCCCCGGCCGTCCGGGGTCGACACGGTGGCCGAGTCCAGCCCGGCGAGCACCCACCACTGGGCCTGCAGGGCGGGCACGTTGCGCTGCGGGACGTCGTGATGGGCCGGATCCGGGCGGCGCAGGTGGTGCAGCGCGCCGCGGGCCAGGCCCTTCGCAATCGCGACGGCGCCGCGCGGCTGCTCAGGGAACGTCTGCGCCGCCATCTCGTCCAGCTCCGAGAGCGGCACCTGCGTCGCCGAGTCCAGCGGCCGGCCGTCGTCGTAGCGGGCGCGCACCTCCCGGATGGTCGGCAGCGCCGTGGGCAGCGTCGGGAAGAGCCGCTCCGGCCCGGCGAGGAAGTCCCGCAGCGCCATCTCCTGCAGCGCGACGGCCGAGTACTCCATGAGCAGCAGGTGGCGCAGCGTGCGCTTGAACGTGTCGCGCAGCATGGCCCCGGGGTCTTCCGGGCCGTGCAGGGCGGCCGCGACGAACCGGTTGCGATAGTGGAAGTAGGCCTGCCAGTCGCTGGTGTCGTCCTTCTCCAGGAAGGACATGTGCCAGATCGCGATGCCCGGCACCGTGGCCGTCCGGTAGCCCGCGGCGCGGGCCCGCAGCCCGTACTCCGCGTCGTCCCACTTGATGAACAGCGGCAGCGGCAGGCCCAGCTCCTCGGCGACGGCGCGGGGGATGAGGCACATCCACCAGGCGTTGTAGTCGACGTCGCAGCGCCGGTGCAACCACGGCGTCTGGCGCAGGGTGCGCTCGGCGAGGTCGTGGTGCGGCTCGGTGCCGGGGGCGTTGCGCCACAGGAACGTCCCGCGGTCCACGACCTCGCCCATCGTGGAGAGCTGCGAACGCTGCTGCAGCGAGAGCATCTGCCCGCCGACGAGCATCGGGTGGCGCGAGTACCGGGAGAACGCGACGGCCCGCAGGATCGAGTCCGGCTCGAGCAGGATGTCGTCGTCCATGAAGAGGATCTGCTCGCACGCTGTCCCGAGCGCCTCGTGCATCACGCGTGCGTAGCCGCCCGAGCCGCCGAGGTTCGCCTGGTCGAGGACCCGCAGCCGGTCCCCGAGCCGGGCGGCGGCGACCTCGAAGCCGTCCTGGTCGCGCACCTTGCGCGTGCCCTGGTCCGCGACGAGCACGGCCGTGACGGCGTCGAGGACGAGCGGGTCCGCGCCGATCGCCGTGAGGGTGGCGACGGCATCCGCTGGCCGGTTGAACGTCGGCATCCCGATCGCGACGGCGGCGCGGCCGCGGCCCGCCTCGGCGGCGTACCAGCCGCCGCCGTGCAGCGTCAGCTCGCCGGTGTCGGTCGTCAGGTCGAACCAGTACCAGCCGCCGTCCTCGAACGGGCGCAGGTCCAGGTCGAGCAGGACGTCCTGACGCCCGCCCTGCAGCACCGCGGAGGCCTCGAAGATCTGCGCGCCGTCCGCCTTGGTGCGGTAGACGTCGACGCGGCCCTCACCCTCCAGGTCCAGCCGCAGCTGCACCGCCGTGAGCACCGACCAGCGGCGCCAGTACGACGCGGGGAACGCGTTGAAGTACGCCCCGAACGACACCTCGCTCTGCTCGGGGACGACGGCGGTGGTGCGCGAGGTGGGCTGCAGCCGACGCGGGCCGACGAGCGTGCCGCGCACTTCCACCGGCAGCGGCGGCGGTGCGTTGCGCAGCGGCGGCACGGGCGAGAGCCGCAGGCCCTGCCGCTCGTCGACGTACAGCGAGCGGACGGCCGTCGGGTCCCCGGCGCGGGGCAGGATGACGCGCTGGAGCAGGTGCGCGGGCGCCGGGTCGCCGGTCGCGGGGCGCACGGGGGCGGCCTCGGTCGCCGAGGTCACCGGGACTCAGTCCTCGGTCCCGGACAGCGGGGTGCCGTCGGTGAAGTACGGCGCGATGCGGTTGTCGAACATCGACAGCGCCGAGCCGATCGCCATGTGCATGTCGAGGTACTGGTAGGTGCCCAGCCGCCCGCCGAACAGCACGGCGCGCTCCGCGGTCTCCGCCCGCGCGAGCTGCCGGTAGCGGGCGAGCTTGGCGCGGTCGTCCGAGGTGTTGATCGGGTAGTACGGCTCGTCGTCGGACTTGGCGAAGCGCGAGTACTCGCGGACGATCACCGTCCGGTCCGTGGGGTAGTCCCGCTCGGGGTGGAAGTGGCGGAACTCGTGGATGCGGGTGAAGGGGACGTCCTCGTCGTTGTAGTTCATGACGGACGTGCCCTGGAAGTCCCCGGTCGGCACGACCTCCAGCTCGAAGTCCAGCGTCCGCCAGCCCAGCTCGCCCTCGGCGTAGCCGAAGTAGCGGTCCAGCGGCCCGGTGTAGACGACCGGGGAACCGGCCGGCAGCTCGTCGCGGACGTCGAAGAAGTCCGTGTCCAGCCGGACGGAGATGTTCGGGTGATCGGCCATCTTCTCCAGCCACGCGGTGTAGCCGTCGACCGGCAGGCCCTCGTAGGTGTCGTTGAAGTACCGGTTGTTGAAGTCGTACCGGACGGGCAGCCGCGTGATGATCGCCGGGGACAGCTCCGTCGGGTCGGTCTGCCACTGCTTGGCGGTGTACCCGCGCACGAACGCCTCGTACAGCGGGCGGCCGATCAGCGAGATCGCCTTCTCCTCGAGGTTCTGCGCCTCGGCGGTCTCGATCTCCGCGGCCTGCTCGGCGATGAGCGCGCGGGCCTCGTCCGGGGTGTGGGAGCGGCCGAAGAAGGAGTTGATGAGCGCGAGGTTCAGCGGAAAGGCGTAGACCTGGTCGCCGACGCGGGCGAACACCCGGTGCTGGTAGCCGGTGAACTCGGTGAACCGGTTGACGTACTCCCACACCCGCTTGTTCGAGGTGTGGAACAGGTGCGCGCCGTAGCGGTGGACCTCGATCCCGGTCTCCGGCTCGGCCTCGGAGTAGGCGTTGCCGCCGATGTGTGAGCGCCGCTCCAGGACGAGGACGCGCTTGTCGAGTTCCGCGGCCGCGCGCTCGGCGACGGTGAGGCCGAAGAAGCCGGAACCGACGACGATCAGGTCGTATCCCTCGTACGTCACGCTCGCCGAGGGTAACGGCGTCGGTCCGCCCTGTGCCGGGCGCCCCGGATCAGCCCAGCGGCACGAGGCGCAGGTGCCCGTCCCCGCGGCCGGGTGCCCACACGGGCCAGACGTCCGGTCCCACACCGGGTCCCGGCTCGTAGCGCAGCTCGTAGCGGGCCTGCAGCGGCTGGCGCGTGCGGTCCAGGTTGCGGTAGTTCAGCCGCAGCAGCGGGCCGAGCACCGGGCCCGCGCGCGCGATGCGCTGCTCGACCATCGGCACGATGACGCCGCGGTCGGTGAAGTCGTTCACCATCGCGCACCGGCAGAAGTAGGCGAGCACGCCGATCTCACCGGGGTTGCGGACGACGTCGTCGCCCACCCGCTCGCCGATCGCCACCCCCGCGCGGGCGTAGTCCGGGGTGATGGCCCAGTTGCCGAAGACCGGCGGGGTGACCCACGGGGCACCCTGCATGCCCAGCAGCGCGACGGTGGCCGCGACCAACACCCCAGCGGCCCCCGCGAACGGGAGGGACACGGCCCGGGTGGGGGTACCGTCCGCGCGGGCGGCGAGCCGGCCCGCGAGCACCGCACCGGCGGTCGTGAGCCCGATCATCGGCGGCACGTAGTACCAGTGATACGGCGGCACGGTGAGGATGCAGTAGACGGCGTAGTACACCGCCGCGCCCACCCCGAGCCCGATCGGAGCCGCCGTGCCGCGCAGCCGCGGCAGCCGCAGCGGCAGGGCGAGCAGGCAGACCAGCGTGAGCACGGCACCGAGCACGGCGGGGGCGAACGAGACCAGCACCAGCCACGGCCGGTCCGCGAACATCACGAACGGCCCGTTCGCGAAGTCCACGCCGTCGAAGGACCGCTGCAGCGTCTTGATGACGAAGGTGTCCGGCACTGCGGACCCGAAGAAGAACCAGGACCACAGGTACCAGGGCGCCCCGACGAGCAGCGCCGCGGGTACCGCCACGTACAGCTTCCGCAGCACGGCCGGGGTGAACAGCGCGAGGACGCCGACGAACACGACGAGGTCGGGCCGGATCAGCACGGCCAGCCCGCCGAGCAGCCCGAACGCCAGCGGGCCGTACCGACGGTGCTGCTCCACGGCGGCCGTGAGCAGCAGCATCAGCACCGCCGCCGTCGGCAGCACCTCCAGCCCCAGCGCCGAGACGAGGAACGGGTTGCAGACGACGAGCACCGCACCGGCCGCACCGGCCCACCAGGGCAGCCGCAGGGCGTGGCCGACCCGGGCCCAGCCCCAGCCGATCGCCGCGCCGCACAGCACGCACACGATCCCCAGCGCGAGCACCGGCCGCGCGTCACCGAACAGGCCGGTGAGCGCGGTGACGGTGGCGAGCAGCAGCACGTTGCCGGGAGCGGTCGCGGTGTTCGAGACCTGCTGCGGGGTCAGGCCCCAGTGCAGGTCGACGGCGACGTTGCGGGCGTAGGCCAGCGTGATGTACGCGTCGTCGACGAGGCTCTCGTGCGCGAGCCAGAACACCAGGGCGCACAGCGCGGCCACTCCGACGGTGAAGGCAAGGGCGCGGCCCCGTCCGATCCGGGGCGGGGCGGGCGGAGGCGGCGGGGAGGGGTCGAGGTCGCCGACCTCCCGGACGGTCGCGTCGGTGGAGGTCACGCGCGGCACGGTACCGGCCGGACAGCGGGTCGCCGGGGACGGCTCGGTCGGCGACCCGGCCCGGCGCCCGCGGGTCGGTCACCCCGACGCCGGTTCGGGTCAGTACCGTTTCCATGGGACGTCCGCAAGGGGTGGATCCGTACCCGATCGCACAGCCGACGAGAGGGCCGAGGCTTTTCCGATGACGCACGACGGTGGGACGCCGGCGACGCCAGAGGCCGCCGAGCCGGTGGAGCACGGACGGCGTCTCGTGCAGCGCGGTCTGTTCGCGGGGCCGAACGCCGTCGCGCCGGACGACCTGTACTGCGCGGTCGAGTACGGCGTCGCCGTCCGCGGGCGGAGGCGGGTGGCGCTCGACGGGCACGCCCTGGTGAACACCGACACCTACTTCGGCCGGTTCCCCGCCAGCTACTGGCAGCGCTGGACCGGCGTCGGCGAGGTCGTCGCCGAGCTGGTGTGCACCGGCACGGGGACGATCCGCCTCGTCGCCTCGGACGCCGACGGGCGCCCGCGCACGGTCCTCGGCCGCGACGTCGAGGCCGCGGACGGGCTCGCGGTGCGGCTGCCCGCGAGGATCGACAGGTTCACCGACGGCGGCGCGCTGTGGCTGGAGCTGGAGACCGGCCGCGAGGGTCTGGAGGTCGCCGACGTCCGCTGGACGGTGACGTCCGCGCGTCCCGAGCGCACCACGTCGATCGTCATCTGCACCTACAACCGCGCCGACGACTGCCTCGCCACGCTCGGTGCGCTCGCGGGCGACCCGGAGGCGCTCGCCGCGGTCGCGCAGGTCTACGTGGTGGACCAGGGCAGCGACCCGGTCGAGTCCCGCGCCGGCTTCGCCGCCACCGAGGAGGCCCTCGGCGGGCGGCTCCGCTACATCCGCCAGCCGAACCTCGGCGGGGCGGGCGGCTTCACCCGGGGGATCTACGAGGTCACGGCCCCCGGCGCCGGAGAGAGCGACGTCCTGCTCATGGACGACGACATCATGCTCGAACCGGACAGCGTGATCCGGATGAAGGCGCTCGCCGGGCACGCCGCGCGGCCCACGATCGTCGGCGGGCAGATGCTGAACCTGCTGCACCCGAACCGGCTGCACGTGAGCGCGGAGGAGACCGACCTGCGCATCCTGCGCGCGGGCCTGCCGGTGGAGGGGGCGCTCACCAACGCGGACGTCACCCGCAAGCGGCAGGATCTGCGCGTCGACGCGCAGTACAACGCGTGGTGGTCCTGCCTGATCCCGCACGAGGTCATCCGCGCCATCGGCTACCCGCTGCCGCTGTTCTTCCAGTGGGACGACATCGAGTACGGCCTGCGCGCCCGCGCCGCCGGGTTCCCGACCGTCACGCTGCCCGGTGCGGGGGTGTGGCACGCGGACTTCGGCTGGAAGAACTGGGACGACTGGTCGCGCTACTTCTCCTTCCGCAACTCGCTCATCGTGAGCGCGCTGCACAGCGACTTCGACCGCACGCGCATCGTGCGCCACCTCGCGCGGGAGCTGTCGCACTACCTGACGTCGATGCGCTACGGCCTCGCCGCCACGATGATCCGCGCCGTGGAGGACTTCCTGCGCGGCCCGGACGTGCTCGCCGACGGCGGCGGGGAGACGGCCGCGGAGGTGCGCAAGCTGCGGGCCGAGTACCCCGAGACGTCCAATCACCCCGCCCACGCCGTCCCGGGCGTGGACGCCGACGCGATGCGGCTCACCCCGATGCTCGGGACGCCGGGCCGCCCGCGGGCCGTCCTGGCCAAGCGCCTCGCCCGCCAGCTCCTGCGCCGCCCCGCGGGGAGCGCCGCGATCGCGGCGCAGGACGCCCAGTGGTGGCACGTGTCGCTGTTCCAGACCGCGATCGTCACCGACCCCTCGCAGGAGGGGGTGCGCGTACACCGCCTGGACCGCGATCTCATGGTCGAGATGGGCCGCCGTGGGGCGCACGTGCTGTGGCGGCTGCACCGCGAGGGCGAGCGCGCCCGGGACGAGTACCGGCGCCGGATGCCGGAGCTCACCAGCCGGGAGAACTGGACACGCCTCTACACCAGCAAGTGAGCCCGGCCGGATCGGAGTGAAGTCCATGCCCAGTGTCGTGCCAGGAGTGGTGCGCCGTAACGCCGCCCGGATCCTCGACGCCCTCGCCGTCCGGATCGCCGACCGGGTGGCCGAGCGCCTCGCGGGGCCGCTCGCCGAGGCGGCCCGGTCCCGGGTGGACGAGGCGGTCGGGCGGGAGGCGGACCGGATCATCCGCGCCGTACACGACGTCGAGTTCCGCTCCCGCCGGGACACCCTCGCCGCGGGGGAGATGGACGCGGCGCTCGCCGCGGCGAAGTTCATCGCCGCCCGCATGCCCACCGCGCGCGTCTTCCACGACCCGTGGAGCACCCTCGCCCACGCCCTGGAACTCGCCCCGGCAGGGGGCATGGCGCTGGAGTTCGGCGTGTTCAGCGGGCAGTCGCTCAAGATGATCGCCGGGGCGCGCGACGGCGTCGAGGTGTACGGCTTCGACTCGTTCGAGGGCCTGCCCGAGGTCTACCGCCCGCACCTGCGGGAAGGCCACTTCGCCGTGGACGCCCTCCCGCAGGTCGAGGGCGCCGAGCTGGTCGTGGGCTGGTTCACCGACACGCTGCCGCGCTTCCTCGACGAGCACCCGGGACACGTGTCGTTCCTGCACCTCGACGCCGACCTGTACTCCTCGACGAGGACGGTCCTGGAGCTGGTCGGGCCGCGGCTGCGGCCGGGCTCGATCCTGGTGTTCGACGAGTTCTTCAACTTCCCCGGCTGGGAGGCCCACGAGTACCGGGCCTGGGAGGAGTTCTGCGAGGCGACCGGCACCGTCGCGGCCTACGAGGCGTACACCTCGAACAACGAGCAGGTCGTCGTGCGGATCGTCGAGACGCCCTCGGGCAGCGGCTGAGCCGCGTCCGGACGTGCTGGTCGGGCTCTACGCGGCCGTCCTGTGGGGGCCGGGGCTCCTGCTCGGGTGGCTCGCCGGCGTGCGGTCGTGGACGCTCGCCGCCGCGGCGCCGCTGCTCACCTACGCCGTCGCGGGGATCGCCGGGCCGCTGCTGGCGGCCGCGGGCGTGCCGTGGTCGCCTGCGTCGGCCGCGGCCGCCGTCGGGGTCGCCGCGCTGCTCGCCGCCGCGGTGCACCCGGCCGTGCGGCGCGCGCGCCCGCCCCGGTCGCCGTGGAGCCGCCACGCCGGATACGGGGTTGCCGCCGGCACGGCCGCGGTGGCGGCGTTCGGCATCGCCGTCGTGCAGGTGGGGATCGGGCGGCTCGCGGCGATCCCGCAGGACTGGGACGCCGCCTTCCACGCCAACGGGATCCGCTGGATCGCGGATACCGGCGATTCGAGCCTCACCGGGATGGGCCGGGTCAACTGGTACGAGACGGGCGTCGAGGTGTTCTACCCGAACGCCTACCACCTCGTCGCGGCCGTCGTGTACCGGCTCAGCGGCGCGGACGTCCCGAGCGTGCTCAACGCGCAGACGATGCTCCTGCCCGGGATGGCCGCGCTCGCCGTCGTCGCGCTGGTGCACCGCTTCCGCGGGAGCCCGGTCCTGGCCGTCGCCGCCGCAGCGTGCGTCGTCGCGGTCTCGGCGTTCTACGACATGCTCGAGCGCGGCCCGCTGTTCCCGTTCGTCACCGGGGTCGCCCTGCTGCCGCTGATCGTCGTGCTGCTGTTCGACCTGCTCGACGCGCGCGCGGGTGCCCCGCGCCGGGTCGCGGGCGGCGTGTTCGCGGTCGCGCTGGCGGGCCTGGTGTGCCTGAACCCGGCGATGCTGTTCAGCGCGGTGCTGTTCGCCGTCCCCGCGGTGGCGCAGCGGTGGCTGCGCTGGCCGCGGGTGGCCCGGCCGGAGCTCGTCGTCGTGCTGGGCGCCGGGGCCGCAGCGGCGGTGCTGGTGCTCCCCCAGATGCTCGGGTCGTTGCGCACCGTGTCGGGCGAGCCGTTCGACTGGCCCGCCGAGTTCTCGGTGCCCGACGCCGCGCTGCGGCTCGTGACGCTGGACTTCACCGGCTCCGCGCAGTGGGCGCTCGTCGTCGCGGCCGCGATCGGGATCGTCCGGATCGCGACGCTGCACGGCCTGCGCTGGGTGCCCGTCGCCGGCCTGCTGGTAGGCGTCCTCTTCGTGCTCGCCGCGTCGTCGGACGCGCCGTGGGTGACGCTCCTGACCCGGCCCTGGTGGAACGACCGCTACCGGCTCGCCGGGCTCTGCGTGCTGCCCGTCGCCCTGCTCGCCGGGCACGGCATCGCCGAGCTGTACCGCCTGCTCGCCCGCGCTACCGGCGAGGGCGCCCCGGTCGCCCTTGCCGGGGCTGTGGTCGCGGCCCTCGTGTTGAGCTCCACCCAGCTGCTGTACGCCGGGCAGTCGGTCGAGCGGATGCACCGCAGCGTGCGGGACGGCCCGGTCGTGTCGCATTCCGAGGCGGACGCGATGCGCGCGCTGGCCCGGCTCGTCCCGCCGGGGGAGCGGGTGCTCAACGACCGCTACGACGGCTCGGTCTGGCTGTACGCGCTCGCCGGCGTGCAGCCGGTGGCCGGCTACTATTCCGACGCCGATCTCGGTCCGGACGCCCGGCTGCTCGCCGAGCACTTCCACGACTACGCCGACGACGCCCAGGTGCGCGCGGCCGTGGCCCGGCTGCGGGTGTCGACTGTGATCGTCACGGAGGGCTACGTGCGCTACTGGTACGGCCGCTCCGCAGGGCTCACGGACCTGGAGGGCAGGCCGTGGCTCCAGAAGGTCTACGAGACCCAGGACGCAACGGTCTACCGCCTTCGCCCGTGTGCCGTTCCCGGCGCGTGTACGGGCGATGTCGTCGGTGCGGAGCCGGGTCTGACCTTAGGGTCTGGGTGATGGCTGGCGACGTGACGGACACGACCGACGCGCCCGCCCCACCCGCACCGCCCGCCGCGGTGGTGTGGGAGTCGGGGCGGCGGGCGCGGCGTGCCGTCGCGCAGGGTGCCGGCGACGGTCCGGCGCGCGCCGTCGCGGTACGGACGCCGTCGCTGTGGCGGGAGCTGCCCGGAGCGGTCGCGGAGGAGCTGCGGGACTCGCTCGTGACGGCGTTTCGGCGGATCGGCCCGCCGAACGAGCTGCCGCGGCGGGTGCGGACCGCGACGTCGGCCGCGGCGTCGGCCACCGCGTCGGCCACCGCTGAGCGGATCGCCGCGCTGCCGGGGATCCGCGCGATGCCCGTGGCGTTGGAGGTGCTGGCCGCGTTCGGTGCGGCACTGCTCATGCTGCAGCTCGCGGCCACCCTGCTGATCGACCCCCTGGACCGGGTCAGCCAGGTGAGCGCCCTGGCCGCCCTGGACCTGCGGGTCGTCCTGGTCGGGCTCGTCCTCGTGCTGGGCTGTGCGCTCGCCGTCCGGTTCGGGTGGTCCGCGCCGGCGGTCCGGGTCGCGGCGGCGGCCATGGCGGGCCTGGCGACGGGTCTCGCGGGCGCGGGGATCGCGCTGGCGCTGCGGGGCACGGTCTGGCCGCTCTTCGCCACCGGCGGGGACTCCGGTGCGCTCGTGACCTGGGCAGACGTCCTGCTCGCCGGCCGGGACGTCCCGGTGGCGTACCCACCGGGCGTCATCCACCTCATCGCGTGGACGGCGGAGCTGACCGGTGAGTCCACCGTCGATGCGCTGCGGCTGATCCACATCGTCGGCACCGCCGTGTTCGGCCCGGTCGCCTACCTCGCGTGGCGCCTGGTGCTACCCCCGCTGTGGGCCCTCGCCGTCACCCTCGTCGCGGCCGTTCCGCTGCTGGAGCCGTACAAGCCCTACACGACGGTCGTGCTCGTCGTGCTGGTCCCGGTGCTCGTGCGGTTGCTGAGCGAGCTGTCCGCGGCCGGGCACGCGAGCACGGCGCGGATCGCCGTCACCGGGCTCGCGGCCGGGGCGACGCTGGGCCTGCTCGCGCTGCTCTACACCGGCTGGTTCCTCTGGTCGCTGCCTGGTGCCGTCGTCGCGTTGCTGGTGGCCTTCCCGTGGCGGGCGGCACCGCTGCGCGGCCTCGCGCTCTGCGTCCTGGCCGCCGGTGCGCTCGCCGCCGTCGCGGGCCGGCACCTGGTCGCGATCGTCGGCGCGGCGGCCGACACCCGGGACTACTTCTTCTACTTCGACACCTTCATCGATCCGGCCTACTTCGCGATGTGGCGCAACGACTTCGGTGCGGACGGCCCGTGGCCCCCGCCCGGTGAGCTGGCGGGGGTCGGCGTGTTCACCCTGCTGCTGGTGCTCGGCCTCGGTGCGGCCGTCGCGTTCGGCGGGCGGCGCACGTCCGTGCGGACGGTCCTGGCGCTGCTCGCCGGCGCGTGGGTCCTGCGGCTGTGGCTCGCGTCGCGGATGTACGAGACGCAGACCGTGCAGCTCTACCCGCGCACCAGCGCGCAGATCCTGTTCTGCCTGCTGGTGCTGGCCGTGCTCGCCGCGCGGTACGGCGGACGCCGGATGGGCGGGCCCCGGGCCGTCGCGGCCCGGGATGCGCGTCGCCTGCTGCCGGTCGGAGTGCTGGCCGCAGCGCTGCTCCTGGCCCTGTCCATGGGCTCGTCGATCGCGGACCGGCACATGCCGCGCGCGGAGAACGGGCCGGGGATGCTCGCGTACGTGAGCCAGATGGTCCGCCAGCCCGACGGGACGTGCGCGGACTACAGCCGCGGCGGCTGCCTGGACAGCGGCGGCGCCGTACTGGCGCGGATCCCGGCACACGACCTGCCGCCGGACCACGTCATCGGCTGATCATCGGGTGAACGCGTGCCGCGCGAGCGTGCCCGCGCCCGCCCCTGCACGCAGCGCTCCCGGCAGCCGCGTGAGCGCGTTGAGCCGCGATCCCAGGTGGCGCCGGGCGGCGCGCGCGGCCCGGGGCCAGCCGTGGGCGTCCAACCGGGCCGCGGTGTCGAGGAAGAAGGCGCGTTCCTCGGCGAACCGCCGCCCGTCCGCCGCGTGCGCCGACGACACCGACGCCTCGTGGCGGCGGTAGCGGAACACCGGGTCCGCGACGACGAGCAGCCGCTCCCCGGCGAGCAGCAGGTCCAGCACCAGCGCGAGGTCCTGGACGACCTGCAGGCCCGGGCGGAAGCCGGTGCGCCGCAGCGGCCCGGACCGCCAGCACAGCGACGGGAAGTACAGCCAGTTGCCGCGCAGCAGGCTCACCGCGAGATCCTCGCCGCCGAGGACGCCGGTCGCCCGGGGCGCGAAGATCCACCGCTTGCTCAGGTCGGCGAGCGTGCGTGCCGGGAGCCCGTCGCGCCCGACGACCTCCACGCCCGGCTGCACGACGCCCACCTCGGGGTGCGCGGTGAACGCGGCGCGCACCGTGGCGACGTATCCGGGGAGCAGGAGGTCGTCCGAGCCGACGAGCACCGCGTGCTCGTGGGAGACCAGCTCCACGCAGCGGGCGAAGTTGCGGTTGATGCCGAGGTTGTGCGGGTTGCGCAGGTAGCGCACGCGCTCGTCGCCCAGGGCGGCGCACCAGCGGGCCAGCGCGTCGTCGGCAGCGGGCCCGGAGTCGTCGACGACGGTGAGCCGCCACGCCGGATCGTCCTGCGCGAGGACGCTGCGGATCGTCTCCTGCACCAGGTCCAGCCGCCCGTAGTGGGGCAGCATCACGTCCACGGTCCCGACGGTCACCGGTGCTGCTCCTCGGCGGCCTCGTGCTCGCCCATCGACACCGCGGGCGCCACGTACAGCCCCCGCTCACGGTTGACGATCTCCGCCTCCCGGATCGCGACGGTGCGCGCGAGCTCCGTGTAGCGCCGGTCGACGTGGCGGAACCGCTGGTAGGTGCTCACGGTCGCGGCCATGAACGCCACCACCAGCGCGTACAGGACGAGGTCCGTGCCGCGGCCCACGCCGACGGCGTGCGCGATCAGGGTGAGGTCGTCCGGGCGGAGCACGGCGTAGATGCAGCCCAGTGCGAAGAGCACCAGCCCGATCCGCTTGCTCGCCGCCACGTGGAGGCTGCCGCCGCCGCGCACCGTGAGGAACAGGACGCCGAGCACGGCGAGGATCAGGATCGCCTGGATGAGCACCGTGGTCAGCCCCCTCGCTCGCGCACGGACAGGTCGAACAGGATGTTGACGCCGTTGAGCAGCGACTGCCCCTTGGCGCGCGCGTAGGCGCTGTAGCGGATCGAGACCGGCACCTCGCGGACCCGCCAGCGGGACCTGGCGAGCCAGGAGATGATCTCCGAGGCGTGCGCCATGCCGTTCATGGTGATGTGCAGGTCCTCGGCCGCGGGGCGGGTCAGCACGCGCAGCCCGTTGTGGGCGTCGGTGAGGCCCAGGCGGCGCCCGGCCGGGCTGAGCCGTACGGCCAGCCGCAGCGCGAGCCGCCTGCGCCACGGCACGTCGGCCCTGCGGTCGGCGAACCGGGTGCCGAGCACCAGGTCCGCGTCCCCGGCGCGGGCGACGTCCACCATGCGGGCGGCGTCCTCGACGCGGTGCTGGCCGTCCGCGTCGAACGTCACGAAGTACTCGGCCCCCGGACGGGAGCGCGCGTAGGTCAGGCCGGTCTGCAGTGCCGCGCCCTGCCCGAGGTTGACGGGATGGCGCACCAGGTGGGCCCGGGTGCGCAGCACGGCGTCCACCGAGCCGTCGTGGCTGCCGTCGTCCACGCACACCACGTTCGGGAACACGTCGAGGATCTCGCGCACGACGCCCTCCAGCACCGGCGCCTCGTTGAACACCGGGACCACGACCCAGACGTCCTCGTTGCCCGTCACGCCGGCCGTCCCGCGGGCCGCAGGGCGCGGGCGACACCGGCTCCGAGCACGACGAGGACCGTACCGGGCCCGGCGAGCTGGGCCGCGATCGCCGCGCCCACGGGCGCGCCGGGCGCCACCAGCACCACCAGATGGACGAGCGTGCCCACCACCCAGGCCACCGTGACGAGCCGTTGGCGGCCCAGGGCGACAAGCGTGGTCTGCAGCACGAGCGCGGCGGTCATCAGCGCGGTGGCGAGGGCCAGCAGGCCCACGGCGACGGCGTCCGGGCGGCGGGGCGCGGCGAACAGCACCTCGGTGAGCCACGGCCCGAGCCAGAAGCAGGCGAGCACGCCCAGCCCGCCGACGGCCGCCCCGGCCGCGAGCACCTGGCCCTGAAGGCGGGCGACCGCGGCCCCGTCGCCGGTGGCGGCCGCGCGGGTGAGCTTCGGCAGCAGCAGCGCCTGCACGGGGGAGACGAGGAACAGCGGGATGCGGGCCAGGACGAAGGCGGCCCCGAAGACCGCGGCCGTGACGGCGTCCGCACCGAGCCGGTAGCTGACGACGACTGGGCCGATGTTGGCCAGGAGCTGGGACAGCGCGATCGCCACCGTCAGGTAGGCGAAGGAGCGGCCGAGCTGCTCGGGCTGCGCCCCTCCGGGCGGCTCGTCGATCCGGACCGCCCGCACGACGCTGAGCGCCGCGACCGCCGACCCCAGCGCGAACGCCATCCCGAACGCGCCCGGGCCGGCCACCGCGAAGAACGTGGCGAGGCCGAGCAGCGCCAGGCAGGCGAGCAGGCGTGCCGCGCCCTCGACGTAGAGCGTGCGGGCGTAGGCGTGGAAGCGCTGGCGCCCACCGAGCACGCCGCGCGTCCAGTACACGGCGGCCGAGCCGGCCACCGCGACGAGCAGCGCCGCCAGCAGGGACGTCCGCCCGTCGAGGACGTCGTCGAGCCCGAGCGGCCACGCCACCACCAGCACCGCGGCCAGCACCGCGAACGAGCGCGCCGCGAGCGACCCCGAGCGCCGCGCGGTGGGCCGCATCGGCTCGCCGCGCGCGGCCGCCGCGCTGATCGCACGGCTCGTCGCCTGCTCCAGGCCGGCGTAGACACCGGGGCCGACGATGTTGATCAGGAGGTACAGCGAGATCAGGGCGCTCAGCGCGCTCGCCTCGGTCGGGGTGTCGAACGTGTGGCCCACGATCGCGACGAACGCGTACCCGGCCCCGCCCAGCACCGCCAGGCCGGCGCCGAGATGCACCGCCGAGGGCAGCGACCCGGACCGTGACCGCGTCGCCGCGGGACGCGCCATCTTCACCGCGCTGTCATGACGCTGCGGGGGTCCGGGCGAGCGTCACGAACTCGTTGTACGGGAAGACCCCGCCCGCCGCCCGCGGGAACGGGAACGAGTAGGCGTTCACCACGCGCAACCCCGCCCGCGCACACAGCGAGGCGACCTCGTCGAACCCGCAGAACCGGACGTGCGTGGCGTCCGTGGCGTGGCCGCGTTCCTGCGGGGTGATCACCACGACCTTGCCTTCCGGGCGCACGTACGGCAGGTAGGTGCGCAGCAGGGCGAGCGCGTCCGCCTCGGGCATGTGCTCGACGACGTGGGCGAGCAGCAGGCTGTCGAACGAGCCCGGCGCCCCGGCGAACGCAGCGGTGAACTCCTCCGGCGTGTACGCCTGGAACCCGCGCTCGCGCGCCACGGCCACCGACGCGGCGTTGTGGTCCACGCCGACCCCGTCCCCCGAGAGATGGGCGAGGTTGCGGCCCAGCCCGCAGCCGACGTCGAGCGTGCGGCCCAGCCCCAGGCGCCGGACGTTCCAGCGGTAGGGCGCCTGGACGTCCAGCACGCGCTTCCAGCGGGCCCCTTCCAGCGAGCGGAGCCGCTCGGCGTAGGCGGGGGCGTCGGTCCGGCAGTGCTCGGTTCCGACGGTTCCGTCGTCGCGGGGGCTCACCGGGGCGAGTGTGGCCTTGCCCGCGCCGGCGTGCACGTCCGGGGTGCGAGACTCGCCGGCATGCACGTCGAACAGACCTCGATCCCCGGCCTGCTGCGGGTGGAGCTGGACGTCCACGCCGACGGCAGGGGCTGGTTCAAGGAGGGGTTCCAGCGGGCGAAGCTGGCCGCGGCGGGCTTCCCGCCGTTCGAGATCGTGCAGAGCAACGTCTCGTACAACGCCGAGCCGGGTGTCCTGCGCGGCATCCACGGCGAGCCGTGGAACAAGTACGTCACGCTCGCCCACGGGCGGGCGTTCGCCGCGATCGTGGACCTGCGCCCGGGGGACGGCTTCGGGCGGGTGGAGACGATCGAGCTGCACCCCGGCAACGCGATCTTCGTCCCGCGCGGGTGCGGCAACTCCTACCTCACCCGCACCTCCGACGTCGTCTACACCTACCTCGTGGACGCGCACTGGTCGCCGGACGCGCACTACACGCACGTCGACGCCTACGACCCGGCGCTGGGCATCGACTGGCCGGTCGGGCCGGACGAGGTGATCCGTTCCGCGAAGGACGTCGCGCTCCCGCCGCTGGCGGAGATCGTCCCGTGCGGGTGATCGTCACCGGGGCCGGCGGGCAGGTGGGGCGGGCGCTCACCGCGCTGCTTCCCGGGGCCACCGCCCTGACCCACGCCCAGCTCGACCTCGCCGACGCGGCCGGGTTCGGCTGGGGCGGCTATGACGCCGTGATCAACGCCGCGGCCTGGACGGACGTGGACGGCGCCCAGACATCCGAGGGGCGCCGGGCGGCCTGGCGGATCAACGCCACCGGGCCTGCCGCGCTCGCCGCCGTCGCCCGCCGCCACGGGCTGCTGGTGGTGCACTACTCCAGCGAGTACGTCTTCGACGGGCACGCCGAGAAGCCGTACACCGAGGACGACCCGGTGGCGCCGCTCTCGGCGTACGGCGCGTCGAAGGCGGCGGGCGATCTCGCGGTCGCCTCGGTCGAGCGGCACTACGTCCTCCGCCCCACCTGGGTCGTGGGGGAGGGCCGCAACTTCGTCACGACGATGCTGGGCCTGGCGGCGCGCGGGATCGCGCCGACGGTGGTGGCCGACCAGGTCGGGCGGCTCACGTTCGCCGCCGATCTCGCCGCCGCCACCGTCGCGCTCCTGGACGAGCGGGTGCCGCACGGCACGTACCACGTCACGGGGAGGGGGGAGCCCGCGTCGTGGGCCGACGTCGCCCGGGCGGTCCTCGCGCTGGCCGGCAGCCCGCTGGCCGTCGCCGACACGACGACCGCCGAGTACTTCGCGGGACGCCCGCACGCCGCGCCGCGGCCCCTCAACAGCGTCCTGGACCTGGGCCGGGCCGAGGCGGCCGGGTTGCCGCTCGCGCCGTGGCGGGAGGGGCTCGCCGCGTACGTCAGCGCGGCTTGAGCGGCTCCCACCAGTCGCGGCGCTCGGCGTACCAGCGCACGGTGTCCGCGAGTCCCTGCGCGAACGGCACCGACGGTGCGTAGCCCAGCTCCGCGGCGATCTTGGACCAGTCCACGGAGTAGCGGCGGTCGTGGCCGAGACGGTCCGGCACGTGCTCGACCATCTCCGGGCCCGCGCCTGCTGCGTCCAGCAGCAGGCCGGTGAGCTCCCGGTTCGTCAGCTCGGTGCCGCCGCCGACGTTGTAGACCGCCCCGTCGCACCCCTTCTCCGCGACGAGTGCGAGCGCGCGGCAGTGGTCGTCCACGTGCAGCCAGTCCCGGACGTTGCCGCCGTCGCCGTAGAGCGGGACCCGCCGCCCGTCGAGCAGGTTCGTCACGAACAGCGGGATCACCTTCTCGGGGAACTGGTGGGGCCCGTAGTTGTTGGAGCAGCGCGTGACGCACACCGGCAGGCCGTGGGTGCGGTGGAACGCGCGCGCGAGCAGGTCCGAGGAGGCCTTGGACGCCGCGTACGGCGAGTTGGGCTCCAACGGGTGGGTCTCCGGCCAGGATCCCTCGTCGATCGAGCCGTACACCTCGTCGGTGGAGACGTGCACGAACCGGCCCACGCCCGCGTCCAGCGCGGCCTGCAGGAGCACCTGGGTGCCGACCACGTTCGTGGTGACGAAGTCCGCTGCGGCGGCGATCGAGCGGTCCACGTGCGACTCGGCGGCGAGGTGCACGACCACGTCCGTGCCGGCCATGGCGGTGGCGACCGTCGCGGCGTCGCGGATGTCGCCGTGCACGAACTCGACGCCGTCGCGCACCTCCGCGAGGTTCGTGAGCGTGCCGGCATAGGTGAGCAGGTCCAGCACGACGACGTGGCCGGTGAGCGCGGGGTAGCGACCCCGTACCAGCGAGCGCACGAAGTGCGAGCCGATGAACCCCGCCCCGCCCGTCACGAGCACCCGCACGTCAGCCTCCCGCTCCGTGGGCGCGCGCGACGTCGACGACGTAGCGCCCGTACCCCGACTTCTCCTGCGCCCGCCCGAGCGCGAGGCACGCGTCGGCGTCGATCCAGCCCTGCTCCAGCGCGATCTCCTCCACGCACGCGATCCGCACCCCCTGCCGGTGCTCGAGCACCTGGACGTACTGACCGGCCTCCAGCAGCGAGTCGTGCGTGCCGGTGTCGAGCCACGCGAAGCCGCGGCCGAGATCGACGAGCCGGGCGCGCCCCTTGTCCAGGTACGCGCGGTTGACGTCGGTGATCTCCAGCTCGCCGCGCGCCGAGGGCCGCAGCCCCGACGCGATGTCCACGACGTGCTCGTCGTAGAGGTACAGGCCCGTCACGGCCCGGTTCGAGCGCGGCTGCGCAGGCTTCTCCTCGATGTCGACCAGCCGCCCGTCCGCATCGGCGACGCCCACGCCGTAACGCTGCGGGTCGCGGACCGGGTAGCCGAACAGCACCGCCCCGTCCTCACCGCTCGCGAGGCCCGCGCGGCACTCGCGCAGCATCCGGCGAAAGCCCTGGCCGTGGAAGATGTTGTCGCCGAGCACGAGCGCGCAGTGCTCGCCCGCGATGTGCTCCGCACCGATGAGCAGGGCCCGCGCGATGCCGTCGGGACGGGGTTGGGCGGCGTAGGACAGGCGCAGGCCCAGCTCCCCGCCGTCGCCGAGCAGGCGCCGGAAGAGCGCCTGCTCGTCCGGGGTGGTGATCACCAGGATGTCGCGGACAGCGGCCAGCATCAGCACCGACAGCGGGTAGTAGATCATCGGCTTGTCGTAGACCGGCAGCAGCTGCTTCGACACGGCCCGGGTGACGGGGTGCAGCCGCGTCCCGGCGCCACCCGCCAGGATCACACCCTTCATCGCCGACCCCTCATCGCCGCCGCAGCGTACGCGGCGGCGGAGCCGGGCCACGTAGGCTCCCCGTCGGGCGAGTGCGAAGGAGGAGGACCACGGTGCCACTGGTGTCTCTCGTGACCGCGAGCGCGGAGGGTGCCCTGCCGCTGCTGCGCAGCGTCGCCGCGGCGCACCCGGACCTGCGGTTCGAGCTGGTCGTGGTGCAGGACGGCGGCGAGCACGGGGACCTCCCCGCGCCTGCGGCGGGGGAGACCGTCCGGGTGGCCACGCTGGCGCGGCGCTTCGGCTCGTACGCCGTGCTGTGCGCCGGGCTCGCAACCGCGCGGGGGGACGCCGTCGTGGTGGCGGACGCGGCGCGCCCGGACGCGGCCGCGGTCGTCGCAGCCGTGCTGGCGCCGTGGCGCGACGGCCACGACGTGGTCTGGGCCGCCTCGGCCCGGCGCGGGGTGCGGGATCGCCTTCCCGGGGTGCCGGTGACGCCCGCGGAGCGGCGCCCGTCGCTGCTCGTGGACCGCTCGGTGCTGGACGCCGTGCAGGCGCTGCCGCGGCGGCCGCGGGACATCGTCGCCGCGATCGCGCGAACCGGGACGCGGCAGGCCACCGCCACCGTCGCTGCGCAGGAGCCGGTGCCCACGCTGCGCCACCGCGCCGTCCGGACGCTGGGCTGGCTCGCCGGGCTCTACGCGGCGCCGTTCCTGCTGCTGCTCTGCGCCGGGCTGCTGATCGCCGGCTTCGGTGCGGTGGTCGGCCTCGCTGCGGCCGTGCTGGGCCTGGTGGTCAAGGTGAAGGCGTGGACGCTCGTCGTGGCGTCCGTGCTCGTCGTCGGCGGGCTCAACCTGTCGGCGCTCGGTGGGTTCGGCGAGTACCTGTGGCGCACCGGGGGCGCCCGGGAGCGGCCGGGCTATGTGCTGGCGGGCGTCCGGGACCTCTGACGCGGAGCAGGCCCGATCACCCCGTCCGAGTTCGCCGGCTGGGTGCGGCGCTCGGGCGTCCGGCTCGTCCCGCGGTCGTGGCATCCGGTCGACGAGCACCTCGTCGTCGAGCAGGACGCCGTGTGGCCGCAGAGCTCGTCCCCGGCCCGTGTGGCGACGGTCTTCCGGGTCACCGGCGGGAAGGTGTCGGCGGCGTTGCGGCTGCCCGATCTCCGGTCCGCCCTCGAACTGGCGCAGGTCCACCGGGCCCCGGCTCACCGCCGGGTGGAGCGAGCCGCGGCGCACCGCGTTCCACGCGGCGATGCTCGACCTGCTCGACCTGCTCGACCCTGGCCGCGCCCTCCAGGACTACAGGTAGATCGCGAGCGCCAGCATGACGAGCCAGCCCGCGGCGAGGATCTGCAGCACCCGGTCGCCCAGGGCGATGTCCTCGGGCTCGCCGCCGTTGCCGTTGTCCACGTCCACCGCATAGCGCAGCACCGCCACCACGAACGGGACGATCGAGAGCATCGTCCACACCGTGTTGTGCGGCTGCTCCTCGCGGATCTGGAACGCCCACAGGCAGTAGGTCATGATCAGTACGGTGGCCGAGCAGGCCCATACGAACCGCAGGTAGGAAGCCGAGTAGCCCTCCAGGGACCTGCGGATCTTCGCGCCGGTGCGCTCGGCGAGCATCATCTCGGCGTAGCGCTTGCCCGCGACCATGAACAGCGACCCGAACCCGGCGCACAGCAGGAACCACTGCGACAGCGCGATCCCCGTGGCCGCGCCGCCCGCGATCGCGCGGAGCAGGAAGCCCGAGGCGACGATGCAGATGTCGAGCACCGGCTGGTGCTTGAGCCAGAAGCAGTACGCGAGCTGCACCGCCACGTACACGGCGACGACGATCGCGAGGTCCGGCCCGGCGAGGAAGCTCACCCCGAGCGCGCCGAGCAGGAGCGCCGTCGCCACGCCGAGGGCCAGCGGCACCGGCACGATCCCGGACGCGATCGGCCGGGACCGCTTCGTGGGATGCGCCCGGTCCGCCGTGACGTCCTTCGCGTCGTTGACCAGGTAGATCCCGGACGCGGCGAGCGAGAACGCCACGAACGCCACGGCGAGCGCAGCCGCGGTGTCCCCGGAGAACAGCATGCCCGCGGCGAACGGCGCCGCCAGCACGAGCACGTTCTTCACCCACTGCCGCGGCCGCATCGTGCGGACCACGCCCCAGGTGACGCTCACCGGCGTGCGGGTCGCAGCCTTGGGCTCGACGGTCGTGTCGGTCATCGCTTCCCCCAGCGGCGGGCGACGGTGGCGACCGCGGCACCCAGGCCCGCGCCCGCGACCACGTCGGTCGGGTAGTGCACGCCCAGGACCAGCCGCGACACCGCCATCGGCGGCACCAGCACCGCCACCGCGACACCGCCGCCCACCCCGCCGAGCAGCGTCCCGAACAGCATCGCCGCGGCCGTGGTGGACGTGGCGTGGGCGGACGGGAAGCTCAGCCGGCTCGGGGTGGCGCAGTGCACGACGACGTCCGGGTGCTCCGGGCGGGGCCTGCGGACCACCCGCTTGACGGCGACCGACGCGCCGTGCGCGACCGCGACGCCCGCGGTGGCGACGAGCCACCGGCGGCGCCGCGGGCGGTCCGCGAGTGCCCCCAGGGCCCCGAGGGCGAGCCAGCCGAGCGCGTGGTCGCCGAACCGCGACATCCCCTTCGCGACCGGGATCAGCGGGGTGTCGTTGGTGATCCGCTGTACCGCGGCCAGTGCGCGGACCTCGGCCGGGGGAGCGGGGATCTCCACGGGCGTCTCTGGAACGATCTCGGCGGCGGCGTGCACGACGGTGCTGACGGCGGAGTCGACGGCCACGGGCGGGGCCTCCAGGGGCGCCGGTTCGGGGACCGCTGCGCCCGGTCGGTGGATGGGCATACGGCGGCCGACTCTACGCCCGTGACCCACGACGCTCAGAACCAGCGCTCCAGTACGACCGCCAGCCCGTCCTCGCCGTGGTGTGCCGTGACCTCGTCCGCGATCTCCAGCAGCGCGGGGTGCGCGTTGCCCATGGCCACCCCGTGCCCCGCCCAGCACAGCATCTCCAGGTCGTTGGGCATGTCCCCGAACGCCACGACCTCGTCGCGGTCGACGCCGAGCCGCTGTGCCACCTCGGCGAGCCCCGTGGCCTTCGTGACGCCGGGCACGGCCAGCTCCACGAGGCCGTTCGGGGTCGAGAACGTGGCGTCGGCGAGCCCGTCGATCAACGGTGCGAGCGCGGCGACCATCGCCTCGCTCGACAGCCCGGGGCAGCGCACCAGCAGCTTCACCGCGGGTTCGGACAGGACCTCCACCCGCGATGCGACGTGCAGCCTGCCGGGCCAGGCGTGCAGGTAGTCGGGTTCGGCGAGGAACGTCTCCCGCTCGTCGAACGCCCGCGTGGGCACCCGCTCCACCGCGACACCGGACAGCGGCAGCGCCTCCGCGGCCGCCGCAGCCAGCGTGGCCAGGGTGTCGACGTCCAGCGCCCGGGACCACACGACACGGTCCGTGACGCCGTCGTAGAGCACCGCGCCGTTCGCGCACACCGCGAGGCACTCGCGGCCGAGCTGCTCGGTGACCGGCGGGATCCACCGCGGCGGACGGCCCGTGACCAGCACGAACTCCGTTCCGGACGTCCGCAGCCGCTCGATCACCGCCACCGCCCGCGGTGGCACCCGATCGGCCGGGTCCAGCAGCGTGCCGTCCACGTCCGTGGCGACGAGCCGGGGGGCCTGCACGCCGTCCAGCGTAAGCGTGCGCCCGCGACCCCACGCGCGAACGGCCCGTTCGGGAAGACCTACCTCCCGTACGGGCCGTTCGCGCGGGTGAGTGGGGCCGGGTCCCCCGAGCTCAGGAGCGCAGGGAGGCGATCAGCGCCTTCGTGTTCTCCCGGCGGCCCCAGGCGACGATCGCGACGAGGACGCCGACCGTCAGCGGGATCACGACCAGGACGCCGCCGCCGACGGCGAGGGTGGCGATCACCGCGCCGATCATGAGGGCGACGAAGCAGGTGGCTGCCAGGCCCATCAGCCGCGGCACGAGCAGGCCGATCGCGCCCGCCAGCTCCAGCGCGCCGATGACGTACATGCCGACCGTCCCGAAGCCCATGGCCTCGAACCCGGCGACGTTCTGCGCATCCGCGGTGAGCTTGCCGAAGGCGGAGAACAGGTAGACGGCGGCGAGCAGTATCTGCAGCGTCCACAGGGCGACGTTCGCGGCGCGGCCGGTGGCGGGGGTGGCGGTGGCGGCGGTCATCGTGGGCTCCTCAGCGCGTGGCGGTGGGTTCGTGATGTGGACGAACCGCGGCGTGGGAACTCATCGGCCCTCGGCGGGCTTCTCGTCCGCCCGATTCAGCGGCGTCGCCGTCCTACAGCACGGCGACGGCCACCACGAGCCCCAACGCCACGTGCGCCGCCGCCACCACGAACGTCTCCGCCCGCACCCCTTCGGCGTGCAGTGCGGCACCGATGTCGATACCGGTGATCCACTCCATCAGGCGCACCCCGCCGACCTGCGCGAGGATCCCGACCAGGCCGAAGATCAGCGTCTGGAGCAGGCCCTCGACGAGCGAGCCGCTGGCGGCGTAGATCGCGACGACCACGATGAACGCCATGCTCACCATGCCCGCCGCGGTGACGATCACGGCGTTGGGCAGCCCCGCCTGCACAAGCCGGTAGAGCTTGCCGGGTGTGGTGATGTCGACGGCGTAGAAGCCGAGCAGCATGAGCAGCGTGCCGAGGACGGCGTAGAGCAGGATCGCGCCGACGCCTGCGCCGATGAACGGGAAGAAGTCGGGCGCGATCTGTGCGAGCGCGGGAACCACGGGGACCTCCGGGGGAGCGGGGATCAGCTGGGGATTCTGTGCGGGACGAACGCGGCACCGTCGTCGGTCACCAGGCCCGCGGTCTCCCGGATGCCGAGGCCCGCGGCGGTGTCTCCGACGATCCACGCGCCCAGGGCCGGACGGTAGCCGTCGAACTCGGGGAGCGGGTCGAAGAGCTGGTAGACGAAGCCCTCCTCGCCGTACACGCCACCCGTCTGGTGTTCCGAGCCGGGCGAGACGATCGAGATGTTGGCGCCTTCGCGGCCGAGGCGGGGCTTGCGGACGTACTCGGTGAGGATCCCCGGCTGGTCGAGGAACGCGGGCAGCAGGTTGGGGTGGCCGGGGTAGAGCTCCCACAGCACGGCCAGCAGCGCCTTGTTCGACAGCAGCGTCTTCCACAGCGGCTCGACCCACAGCGTGGCGGGCAGGCTGCGGACGACGTGGCGGCCGAACTCGTCGCCGAGCACCCACTCCCAGGGGTAGAGCTTGAAGACCGCGTTCATCGGCGCCTCCTCGAGGTCGACGAAGCGGTCCAGCTCGACGTCCCAGCCGACGTCCTCGATGGTCAGCCCGACGGTGTCCAGCCCGGCCTCGGCGGCCGTCTCCTGCAGATAGCCGACGGTGACGTGGTCCTCCCCGGTGGCCTCGCCACCGGACCAGGTGAAGTGCATCTCGGCGGACGGCAGCCGCTCGCGGATCTCGCCCCAGCGCGCGACGAGCGCCTCGTGCAGGGAGTTCCACTGGTCGTCGTCGGGGTGGGTGTCCTTCAGCCAGTACCACTGCAGGATCGACGCCTCGAGCAGCGTCGTGGGGGTGTCGGCGTTGTACTCCAGGAGCTTGGCCGGGCCGGAGCCGTCGTAGCGCAGGTCGAAGCGGCCGTAGACGTGCGGGTCGTGGCGGCGCCAGGAGGCGGCGACGGCCTCGTGGGCCCACTCGGGCAGGGCGAAATCGTGGAATCGTTCGGTGGTGACGACATGGTCGACCGCGGCCAGGCACATGGAGTGCAGCAGCTCCACGTCGGCCTCCAGTGCGAGGACCTCGTCCATCGAGAACGTGTAGTGCACCGACTCGTCCCAGTAAGGGCGCTCGACGCCGCCGATGCCGCGCCCGGGCGTGCCGAAGCACATGCCCTGGTCCGCCACCGTCTTCAGCCAGCCCGGCCGGGGCTCGCCCGTCTGTCTGCGCACGCGGGCCTCAGCTGCCGCTGCTGCTGCTGCCGGACTTGCTGCCGCCGCCGCTCACGCCGAGCCCGCCGCGCTTCACCGAGTCGCTTCCCGAGGAGCTGCTCGACGAGCCGCCCGAGTAGGAGTAGCTGCTCCCACCGGAGAGCGTCTTGCCCGACGTCCCGCTGGTGACCTTGGTGCTGGACTTCGGCACGCTCGTCGTGCCGCCGCTGACCGGCTGGCCCACCGTCCCGGAGCCGCCGTAGTTGTAGTGGTACTGCCTGCCGCCCGCGCCGATGAAGATCGGGACGAGGGCGCCGCCGTGGTACTGGTCGCCGGACGCGACCGGGGTGACGCAGTTGGCGTCGTCGACGACCACGTTGTTCTCGTCGACGCAGCGGGCCTCGACCTCGTCGTCGTCCGAGACGGCGTAGGCCAGCGCGATGACGGCGACGACGCCGACCGTCACGCCGGTGCCGATCAGGATCCGCCTGCGCTTGCGCTTGGTGTCCGCGGCCTGCGCGGCGGCGATCTGCTCCTCGATGGCCCGGCGGCGGGCCTGGTCGCGGGCGCGGCGCTCGGCGAGCGTGGGCTCGCGCGGGCGCGTGTGCTCGTCCTGGTGGCGGATGCGCCCGGGCCGCGCAGGGCCGGGCTCGTGGCCCGGCGGCGGCTGGTAGGCGGGGACGCCGCGCGGGTCCGTCGGCCCGTCGGGGGCGGGGGCGTGGGGCTGGTCCGGCGGTGTGCCGGGCCCGGTGGCCGGGTCCGGCGGCGTGCCCGGCCCGGGCGGCACGGACCGCCCGTCTCCTGCCGCACCGCGCTGGTCGTCCTGGGTCATCGTCGTCACCCCCGCGCGCACGGTACCTGCATGTGTCGGGCGCGCGTCACGCGACGCTCGCAGCACGGAACGGACCGATGGTCGTGTCCACGTGTCGCTGCGGGGCGCGCCCGCCGAAGGTCACGGCATGATGACGGTCGCCATGGACCGAACGCTCACCGCGCCCGCTCCCCCCGACGCGCGCTCCCCCGGTTTCCCGGCGTCCGACGGGCCGCATTCCGGCCGTGCCTCCCGGACGCCCGACCCGCTCGGCGGACCCGTGCGCCGCCTCGCGGCCGGGATCGCCATCGGTGCCGCCGCGATGCTGGGCGTCGCGGTGCTGGACTCCGTCGCCGACACCACCGTGCCCGTGTTGGGCTCCTTCGCCGCCCTGCCGGAGCGGGCGGGCGGACCGGCGTTCGTCGAGGTGCCACCGCCACCCGCCACCCCGGGCACGTGCCTGAACTGGACGCGCGGCGACGCCGCCGATGCCGAGGTGGTCGAGTGCGCCCGACCGCACCTGTTCGAGCAGGCCGGCAGCGTGTCGCTCACGGACCAGACGGTGCTGCCGGACGAGCGGGGATTCCGCCAGCTCGTCACCGAGCGGTGCACGCCCGTCGTGGTCACCTACCTCAGCGGCCGGTTCGACCCGGACGGCCGCTTCCGCGTCGGTGCCCTCAAGCCGTCCGCGGCGAAGTGGGCCGAAGGGGACCGGGAGCTGCGCTGCGGGCTGCAGAGCTCGTCGCGGTCCGGGGCGATGTTCACCACCACCGGCAAGGTCGCGGACAGCGACCAGGCGGCCGTCCAGGAGCCGGGCAGCTGCCTGGGCATCGACGGGCGCACGATCGGCGACCCGGTGTCGTGCGCGCTGCCGCACGCGGTGGAGACGGTCGGCGTCGTCGACCTCGGGCCGAAGTTCCCCGACGGGTACCCGAAGGTCGAGGACCAGGACGCGTTCCTGCAGCCCGAGTGCGCGCGGATCGCGGGGGAGTACGCGGGCGACCCGAACGCCATCGCCGCGAAGAAGCTCACCGTGTACTGGGACAACCTCGGCGAGGAGTCCTGGAAGGTCGGCACCCGGCGGGTGAACTGCAACCTGGCCGCTCTGCTGCCGGACCGGAGCGGGTTCGCGCCCGTCACGGGCTCGGTGCGGGACGCCAACACCGTCGTCAGCGACCAGCCCGCCCCACCCGCACCGGAGAGCACCGATCCCGCCCCCGTGGTGCCCACGAACCCGCCGCAGGACGGCGAACCCGAGGGCGAGCCGGCGCCGACGGCGCCCCCGTCCACGGCACCGCCGGGCGGGGTGCCCCCGGTGGACTCGGGCAACCCGGCGGACCCGGCCGTCCCGTTCCCGAGTGGGGAGAACATCCCCACGCTCCCGGCTCCGCCCGGGACCCCGACCGGGGAGACGTGACGGGGCTGGAGATGACCCGCCGCCGGTTCGAGGAGCTGGTCGCGGACGCCCTCGACACCATCCCGCCGGAGCTCACCGCGGCCATGGACAACGTCGTCGTCCTGGTGGAGGCTCGCCACCCGGAGGAGCCGGACCTGCTGGGACTGTACGAGGGCATCGCGCTCACCGAACGCACCTCGCAGTACGGCGGGGTGCTGCCGGACCGGATCACGATCTACCAGGACGCCCTGCTCGACATCTGCACGGACGCGGACGAGGTCGTCCACGAGGTGGCGGTCACGGTGGTACACGAGGTGGCCCACCACTTCGGGATCGACGAGGAGACGCTGCACCGGCTCGGCTGGGGCTGACCCGCGAGTTCCGCATTCCGCGTGGGCGAGTTCCGCATTCCGCGTGGGCGAGTTCCGCATCCTGCGGCGGCGAGTTCCGCATCCTGCGGCGGCGAGTTGCGCATCCCGCGTGGGCGAGTTGCGCATCCTGCGGCGGCGAGTTCCGCATCCTGCGGCGGCGAGTTGCGCATTTCGTCAGGCTGAGGTGCGGATCTCGTCAGGGCCGACATACGGGCTGTCACGCCGGCACACCGACCCGCGATGGTGGATCGCGCAACACGCGCTGATGAGATGCGCAACTCGCGGCCGGGGAACGCGCAACACGCGCTGATGAGATGCGCAACTCGCGGCGGCGGAACGCGCAACTCGCGGCCGCAGGATGCGGAACTCGCGGGTCAGGCGGGGGTGCCGCCCGCGGTGACGTCCCGGGGTCGCCGCGGCGCCGGGTCCCAGTGCTCCAGCTCCCAGCGCGGCCCGCCCGGCCGCAGGACGACGACGCCCGTGTTCGGCACGTACGACGTGAGCGCGGTGTCGCCGAGCAGGGCCGCCGCCGCCAGCCGGATCGCCGCCCCGTGGCTGACCAGCACCACGTCGCCCTCGGCGCCGTCCATGACCTTGTCGACCGCCGGCAGGAAGCGGGCCCGCAGCTCGGCCGCCGATTCCCCGCCCGGCATCCTGGCACCCAGGTCGCCGGTCCAGAACCGCTGGTAGACGACCTCGAACGCCTCCCGGGCCGGCCGGTCCTCGCGGCCTTCCAGGTCGCCGACGAACACCTCGTGGATGCCGTCGAGGAGCAGCACCCCGAGGTCGAGCGCGGCCGCGAGCGGGGCGGCGGTCTGCTGGGCGCGGATGGCGTGCGAGGCGTACACGGCACGGATCGGCGCGCCGCGCAACCGCGCCGCGAGCGCGTGCGCCTGGGCGTGGCCGGTCTCGTCGAGCGGTTCGCCGGGCGGGACGGAGTCCAGGGCGCCACGGACGTTGGCGTCGGTCCGGCCGTGGCGGATCAGGTACAGGCGAGAGGACGTCACGTCCCGCTAGTCAATCACGCCGTGCGCCCCGCGCGCAGTGCCACGAGCCACTCCTGAGCCGCCTCGAACGCGGCCGCGCCCGCCCCACCGACCGCGCCGGGTGCCGCGGCCGGGGTGCCGTTCGGGGTACCGGCGGTGCGCGGGTACGAGCCGAGGAACCGGAGGCGGTCGCAGCGGCGGTGCAGCGCGGCGAGCGCCTCGCCCATCGCCGGCTCGGCGACGTGGCCCGTGCAGTCCAGATGGAACCAGTACTCGGCGTGCCGGTCCTTGATCGGGCGGGACTCGATGCGCGTGAGGTCGATGCCCCGCACCGACAGCTCGGTGAGCAGGCTCAGCAGCGACCCGGGCCGGTTCTCGGTGGTGGCGACGAGCGTGGTGCGGTCCGTGCCCGTGGGCGGCGGCGGGACGTCGGGCGGCCCGAGGAGGACGAAGCGGGTGACCGCACCAGGGTTGTCCGCGACGTCGTCCACGACGATCTCCAGGCCGTGCAGCTGTGCGGCGAGCGGCGCGGCGATGGCGGCGTCGAACTCACCGCGCGCGACCTGCGCCGCCGCCTCGGCCGTCGACGTCGAGAGCAGGACGTCGGCCTGCGGCAGGTGGGTGGCGATCCAGCCGCGCGTCTGGGCGATGCCGTGGGGGTGCGACGCGACCGTGCGGATGTCGGCGAGCGCGGTGCCCGGCCGGGCCATCACCGCGAACCGGACGGCGACGAGTGCCTCGCGCCGGATCACCAGCGGCGGGTCGTCCACCAGGCCGTCGAGGACCGCGCCCACGGCGCCTTCCACGGAGTTCTCGATCGGTACGCAGCCGGCGTCCGCATTGCCCCCGCGCACGGCGGCGAGCACAGCGGGACTCCCGTTGCAGGGCAGGAACTCCGCATCCCGCGCCTCGGGCATCGACCGCAGCGCCTGCTCGGTGAACGTGGCGCGCGGCCCGAGGAAGGCAAGTCGCAGCACCCGGGCACCCTAGTCCCATGGCGGAGCTGACCCTGGTCCTGGTGGCGTTCGACGACGAGCTGGCCGCCGCGTGGCGCGAGGTGGCGGACCGGCCGGGGGTGGAGGTGTTCGCGGGTTCGGTCACGGAGGCGGACGTCGACGCGGTCGTGAGCCCGGCGAACTCGTGGGGGGTGATGGGCGGCGGGATCGACGCGGTGTACGCGCGCTGGTTCCCGGGGATCTCCGACCGCGTCCGCGCCGTCACGGGCGGGGACCTGCCGGTCGGGGCGGCGGTGATCGTGCCGACCGGCACCGTCCGCCCGGGGTGGCTGGTCAGCGCGCCGACGATGCGCAGGCCCGGCGAGACCCTGCACCCCGAGGGTGCGAACGCGGGGCTCGCCGCGCGAGCGGTGCTGCGGCTGTGGCGCGAGGGCGTGCTGCCCGACGGCACCGCGGTCCGGGAGGCGGTGCGGTCGATCGCGCTGCCCGGGCTGGGTACGGGTGTCGGCGGGCTGCACCCGCGGGTGTGCGCGAGCCACGTCGCCGCGGCGTGGGACGAGCACGTGGGAGCCCCGCCGCCCGGCGCTACCAGCCCCGGTTCATAGGCCACGACGACGAGCGGGCCCACCGGCTGACACATGCCCGGTGGTGCTCGCACACCCCGTCTGCGGTGTGTGCGAGCGCGTCGGGGTGTGCGCGAGCCCGCGAGGCCTCCGGGCTCAGAGCAGCCCGAGCCCGGCCAGCTGGGTGCCCGGGACGGGCTCGGGGTCCGCACCGCAGCGCGACAGCAGCCCGCGCACCCGGTGCGCCGCCTTCTCCGGCAACGCCGCGACCTCCCGGACCAGCGTCGCGGAGTCCGCCGCGTCCAGTGCCCCGCGGACGTCGCCGCCGCTCAGCGCCCGCGCGACCGCCGCCAGGAGGTTGACGATCCCGTGCGGTGGCCGGCTGGCATCCGTGGCGGGCGGCCGGACGGCCTGGGCGAGGCCGCGCGCGGTGAAGCCGCTGTTGGTCTCGACCATCATCAGCACGAACGACTCGACCTCGGCGGCGGACGGCACGTCCGACGGGCGGGGGCCGCCACAGCGCAGCTTGGGCGCGCAGCCGTGGTCCGCGACGCGGCGGACGGCGGCGAGCCAGGCGTCGGTGCCGTCGGGCTCCTGCGGCCGGCGCGGCTCGACGACGGCGACGACGTCCTCGGGCACGAACTCCGACACCCGCTCCAGCCAGACGGCGTCCACGTCCGGCGGGGCAGCGGTCTCGATCGTGCGGGGGGTGACGATCGCGGAGCGGGAGAACACCGTGGAGAGGGCCTTGGGGACGGCGCCGAGCCCCGTGTCGACGACGAGGGAGATGTCGACGGGGCGTTCCGGTTGTGCCCGGGCGAGCGCGGCGACCAGCTCGGGCAGCCGGGAGACCGGGCAGAGGAGCTGGCCGACCAGCTCGCCGCGCGGGCCGGATCGGTTCCGGAGATATCGGGCGACGACGGTGTCCACGGCCGGGGCGGAGCTGCGCGGGCGCAGGAGGCTCGGGTCGTCCACGAGATGGGAGAAGAGCGGGGGCACGGTCACCGGGCCGTTCCCCGTCGCGTGCTCTGCCGCCACGCTTCAGACGGTAACGGTTGGCCTTCCGACGGCATCCACCGGGCGTCTTGCCAATCCAGGCAACCCAAAGCTAACTTAGCCTTGCCTAAGAGGAGGTGCCCGATGGGAAGCACGCGCCTGCGTCGCCCGCCCGCCCCGACGCACGCCGAACGCGCCCGCAGTGCCGTCGCCCGCGGCGGCCCGGCCGCGCTCGTCGGCACCGGGTGCCCCATCGCCCGCCCGAGGGTGCAGCACGTTCGCGCCGACGGTTCCGCCGTGCTCGTCCTCGACGACACCGAACCCGTCCTGCGGGACGTGCGTGGCGCCGGGCCCGCAGGCCTCGCCGCCATGCTGGAGATCGCCGATCCCGCACCGGTCGACCTGCGCGAACCCGTCCGCGGCCTCGTGTGGATCACCGGCTGGCTGCACGAGCCGGACCCGGCGTCCGCGCGGCGCCTCGCCGTCCACGTCGCGGACATCCGGCCGGACCCCGCCCTGCTCGACGTCGGTCGCGACGCCACCCTGCTCAAGCTCGTGCCGGGCTCCGTCGTGCTCGCCGACGCCGAGGGCAGCGCCGCGCTCACCCCCGTCGAGCTCGCCGCGGCGCGCCCGGACCCGTTCTTCCGCGCCGAGGCGCACTGGCTCTCCCACCTCGAGCAGGCGCATCCGGAGGTGCTCCTGTCGCTCACCCGGCACCTGCCACCGACGCTGCGCGACCACCCGGAAGCCCGCGTCCGTCCGCTCGGGGTGGACCGCTGCGGCCTGCGGCTGCGCATCGAGACCCCGAACCGCGACCACGACGTCCGGCTGGCCTGGCAGCAGGAGGCTCGCACACCGGAGGACCTTCGCGTCCAGCTCGGGCTCCTGGTCAACCTCAGCTGCGCGGCGGCCACCGTTCGTTCGACGACCCCGCCAGGGATCAGCGGCTGTGATCCAGACGGCCCTGCACCTCGCGGGTGACCTTCCGCTCAGCGACGAACGACGCCGCCGGCACCGTGCCGGCGAGCAGCACCAGCACCGCCTTCGCCGGCTTCCAGCGCATCCGCTCGGCCAGGAGCAGCACGGCCACGATGTAGCCCATGTAGAGGAAGCCGTGTGCGGGCCCGATCGCCGCCACCAGGCTGGGGTCGCCGAAGACGTATTTCAGCACCATGCCGGCGGTCAGGCCGAGCAGGACCACGCCCGTGACCCACGCGAGGATGCGGAACGCCAGCAGCCGCCCGCGGGTCCCGGCCTCGACGATCTCCGTGGCGGCGTCGGCCCCTGGTTGCTGGCTCACGTCGCCGAGGCTACCCGGACGGCCGTGGCGACCCGCTCAGCCCGTCCAGTACGACGTCCACCGCCCTGGCGAGGACCCGTTCGTCTGCCGGCAGTGCGTCCTGCGCCTGCGCGAGCCCGCGCAGCAGCAGGTAGACCTCGTCCACGCCGACGTCGGGGCGCACGCCGCCCTGCGCCTGGGCGCGGTGCAACAGGCCCGCCACGCCGTCCCGCAGTGCCGCCGAGGCGGTCGCGGCGGCCTCCGGGAGGCCGGCACCGTCCGCGAGCAGGTGGCGGAAGAGCGAGAGCTTCGCCGGACCGGTGCGGGCCATCTCGCGCAGCAGGGCGTGCAGCGCCGTGGTCGCGTCGGCGGTCCCGGCGAGGTCCGCCGCGACCGCGGCCAGCTCCTGCAGGTGGGCGACCAGGGTGGCCGCGACGAGGTCGCGCTTGGTCGGGAAGTGCCGGAACACCGTCCCGATCCCGACGCCGGCGCGGCGGGCCACCTCCTCGGTCGAGGCGCCCGTCCCCCGCTCGGAGAAGACCTCCTCGGCCGCCGCGAGGACCCTGCGCCGGTTGAGGGCCGCGTCGGCGCGCATTCCACCTCCTGGAAACGGAGTGGCAGCTCCGCTAATATCCGGAGTCACCACTCCGTTAGTCTACCGGGAGCACCCATGACCCCCACCGCGGTCGCCAGGGCCCTGATCGACGGCGTGTGCCGCCTCGTGTCCGGCGACGGCACTCGGCTCGAACAGCTCGTCGCGCTCTACGCCGAGCCCACGCTCGTGCTGCACCCGATGAGCCCACAGCCCATCCCACCGCTGCGCAGCCGCGACGAGCTGCGCGACCACTTCCGCGAGGGCCCGCCCGGGCGGGCGCCGACCGGTTCGACGCCGTCGACGTCACCGTCCACGAGACCGCGGACCCGGAGGTCGTCGTCGCCGAGTTCCGCTACCGCCACCAGCGCGGCGCCGCCGTCCACCACATCCCGTGCGTCTTCGTGCTCCGCGTGCGCGACGGGCTGATCGTCGAGTCCCACGACTACGCCGATCACGTCGCCATGGCCCGCGCCGCGGGCCGCCTCGACCGGCTGCAGGCCGTGCTCAGCGGCTGAGCCGGCGCGCCTGTGCCCGTTCGATCGCCGCGTCCTGCTCCGCGATGGCCGCGAGCAGCCGGTTGTACTCGGCCATCTCCGGGTCCTCCTCGTCCGTGACCGAGGTGGCCTTCACGGGCGAGCGCCGAAACGGTGACGGATCCTCTGGCCGCGGCGGCGCTTCGGGTGCTGCCTGCGCGGGGGGCACGGCCGCCCGCTGCGGCAGCGCGCGGATCTCCATCCGCAGGAACCGCCACCACATCACACCGAAGAAGATCGCGAAGATCGGCCACTGGATGCCGTAGCCGACGTTCAGCGCGCTGCCCATGGCCGAGCCCGCGCGATGCCACTGCCACGCCGACAGGAATCCGCAGGTGATCATCGCGCCGAGCGTGAGGACGTGCCAGACCAGCCAGCGAGGGGAGAACACCAGCCGCAGCACGCCGTCCAGGGTAGCCGCCGCGATACCCGATAGCGTCGGTGCGTGATGGACGGTCCCCGTGCCTGGCTGCGCCCCCCGCCGTCCCCGATCGCTCCGGTCACCGATCCCCGCGAGCGGCGCGTGCTCCGGCTGGAGATCCTCGTCGTCCTCGCCGTGACGCTCGGGCTCTCCGCGCTGCGCAGCGGGCTGAGCCTGCTGGACGCGCTGCTGCAGCCCGTCCCGCTCGCCGAGCAGCAGGTGGCGCTCAACGCACCCGCAGCGCAGGTCGGGCTGGTCGACCTGGCCTACCAGCTCACGCGGGTCCTCCAGCTCGTCGGCTGGGGTGTGCTCGGGGCGTACCTGCTGGTACGGGGCGGCATCGCGCTGCGCCGCGTCGGCCTGGACGCCACCCGCCCCGGGCGGGACGCACTGGGCGCGGCGGGACTCGCCGCGCTCATCGGCATCCCGGGCCTCGGCCTGTACTTCGTGGCCCGCGCCCTCGGCGTGAGCCTGCAGATCGCACCGTCCACGCTCACGGAGACGTGGTGGACGCTGCCCGTCCTGATCCTCTCCGCGCTCGCGAACTCGTGGGCCGAGGAGGTGGTGATGGTGGCGTTCCTGATCACGCGGCTGCGCCAGCTGGGCTGGTCGGAGAACCACTCGCTGCTCGCCCAGTCCCTGCTGCGCGGGTCCTACCACCTCTACCAGGGACTGGGCGGCTTCGTCGGGAACATCGTGATGGGCCTGGTGTTCGGCCGGGTCTGGCAGCGGACGAACCGGTTGTGGGTGCTGGTCGGCGCCCACGGTCTGATCGACATCGTGGCGTTCACCGGCTACGCGCTGCTCGCGGGCCGCGTCTCCTGGCTCTCGTAGGAGCCGCGCCGCGCCGGCGTCACATGTCGAGGATCTGGTAGCGCATCCGCTGCATCATGTTCTCCGCCGCCGCGTCCACCCCGGTGCCGGAGAACAGCTCGTCGATCCGCCCCGGGATGTCCTCGGGGTCCCACCGCCTGCCACCGTTGGTGATCTCGGCGACCGACGTGAACGGCTGGAAGATCTCGATCGAGTCGCCCTGGACGCCGAACACCTTGCCGCTGATGTGCGCCGAGGCGTCCGAGCAGAGGAACGCGACGAGCGGGGCGATGTTCTCCGGGGCGAAGAAGTCGAACTCGCCACGCTCGATCGCGGCCTCGCGCCTGGCCTTGAACTCCGCCGGCATGAGGTCGTAGGTCATGCGGGTCATCGCGGTGGGGACGATGGCGTTGGACGTGATCCCGGCGCGGGCGCCCTCCATGGCGAGGATGGTGGAGAAGGCGGCGATCCCCGCCTTGGCGGCGCCGTAGTTGGCCTGGCCGAAGTTGCCCAGCAGCCCCGAGGTGGACGACGTGTGCACGACGTGGCCTGGCCGCTGCTGCTCCCGCCAGTAGCGGACGGCGGCACGGGTGGGCAGGAAGTGGCCGCGCAGGTGCACGCGCACGACCGCGTCCCAGTCGTCGGCGTCGAGCTTCGCAATGGTGCGGTCGCGCAGGATGCCCGCGTTGTTGACCAGCGCGTCCAGGCCGCCGAACTCCGCGACGGCCGTCTGCACGAGGGTGTCCGCGACCGCCTCGTCCGCGACGTCGCCCGAGACCGCGACGGCGCGCCCGCCGAGCTCGTCGATCTCCTTGACCACGGTGTCGCCCGCGTCCTGGTCGAACTCGGCGACCACGACCGCGGCACCCTGCGTCGCGCATTCGAGCGCTTCACCCCGGCCGATGCCCCGACCGGCGCCGGTGACGATGACGACCTTGCCATCGAGAAGTCCCATGGTCGGGACTATATGACCGGTCGGTAACTTCTCCGCGCCCCCTGTGGTCAAGGGCACGCGTACAGGTCGGCGGGCCGGACGGCGAGCACGCCGTCGCACGCCTCGACCCCCGCGCCGCCCGCGCAGACGAGCCGAGCGTCGCGCACGTCGTAGCCGCGCTCGCCGAGCACGGCGCGGGCGCGGTGCAGCCGGGCGGCGTCGGTGGCACCGAGCGGGCGGGTCAGGGAGGTGACGCCGAGGGCGAGGATGCGCGGCGGCTCCGCCGGGACCGCCGGGGCGAGGACGGCGAGGTCGACCGGGATCGCCCCGTCGCGCGTGTCGGCGACGACGCCCGCGCCGACGTGCCCGACCTGGCCGCTCACCAGCGCGGGTGCGTGTTCCCGGCACAGCTGCGCGAAGTGCGCGGCGACGTGGCCTGCGAACCGGGCGTGCGCGTCCTTCCACACCTCGGCGGCGCGCCCGCATTCGAGCTGTGCCCAGCGCGGCCGCATGACCACGTGGTGGAAGGCGACGAGCGGATCGGTGACGCGGTAGCTGGTGCGGCCCGCGCGGAAGACGTCCGGCTCGCGGCGCAGCAGGCCCGCGTCCTCCAGGAGGTTGAGGTGGTGGCCGATGTCGGCGGAGCGGCGGCCGACGTGGTCGGCGATGGCGCCCCGGACGCCGGTGCCTGCGGCCACGGCGGCGAGCAGGGAGTGGTAGAGCGCCGGGTCGCGGACGTCGGCCGCCGCCGTGAGGTAGCGGGCCTCGCGGAACAGCGCGCCCGTGGGCTCCAGGACGGTGCGCTGCACCCACGCGTCGAAGTCGGCGGCGTCCGCGGGGGAGTCGGCGCAGGCGAAGCGGTGGTAGGCGACGGTGCCGCCGACGACGGCGTGCACGTCGACGGCGAGGAGGGGATCGTGGTCGACGTTCCACAGCCGGGCGGCCGCGCGGTGGTCCAGGGGGCGGACGGTGAGGTCGAGCGCGACGCGGCCGCGCAGCGGCCCGGTGCGCAGCGCCGCGATGACCGGGGGGACCGAGGAGCTGAGCAGCAGCGCGGGATCGCCGCTCGCCCCGTCGAGTTCCGTGGCGAGGATCCCGGCGAGGTCCGGGACGATCCGCAGCAGGTGGGGCACGTCGTCGAGGACGACCGGACGCCCGCTGCGCGCGGCGAGCCCGACGAGCCGCGAGAGGAACCCCGCCCACCCGCTGGGCTCGGCGACGGGCTCGCCGGTCCAGGCGCCGACCTCGTCGGCGAGCAGCCGCAACGCCTCGGTGCCGGTGGCCTGGGGCACGGTGAGGTGCAGGCCGCCGGTCGCGCGGGCGAGCGCTTCGAGCAGCAGCGTCTTGCCCTGCCGGCGCCGGCCGGCGACGAGCCCGACACGCGGCCCGGAGCCGGCGGCGAAGGCGGCGAGGTCTCGCCACTCGGCGTCACGACCCGTGAGCCGCAGGGGCTTGCGCAACACGGGGGTGTGGGTACGGAACACGCTTCCCTCGACGGGCACGGTTGCGGAGCGTGCTTCGATCACCGGTCCGGGATCCGCGAAGCACACTCCGGTGCGGATCAGCGCAGGGTGACCTGCTTGCCGGACAGGGCGTCGCGGGCCCGCCGTTCGGCGTCCGTCAGCGGGGCGTCGGCGCCGAGGGCGGCGTTCAGCCGCGCCGCGAACGCCGCCGCGGGGCCCGCCCACTCCTTCGGGTGCAGGTCGCGGTCGACGTCCCACACGGGCACGAGCAGGCCGTGCGCCCGGAACGCGCCGGCGTAGCGGGTGTCCTCGCCGAGGCCGAGCTCGCCGCGCGCGTGCAGCCGGGCCAGGGCGGCGAGCAGCCGCTCCTCGGGTTCCGGACGCACCCAGCGCAGGTGCGCCTTGGTGCCGGTGTCCACCCAGTAGGCGGCGCGGACCCCGTCGGCCGTGATCGGCTCGGTGGGGACGATCGCGGAGTTGGCCCGCTCCAGCGTCGCCGACACCTCGGCGGACGGTTCGGCTTCGGCGGACCACCAGCTGAAGTCGGCGTGCAGCGTGAGATCGAGCTCGGCGTCCGCGTCGAGGACGTCCTGCAGGCGGGTGGGGTCCGCCGCCAGGCCGGGGCCGACGACGGGCAGCGCGGCGCCGGGTTCGGCGGCGAGCCCCCAGGTGAGGGCGCGGGCGAGATCGGACGACAGGTCGCCGGAGCGGGTCTGGACCTGCATCCCGAGCAGGATCTCCCCGTCCGGGCGCACGAGGGCGGCCGAGGCGCCGGGCAACACCGTCGCCAACGTGACGGTGCGCCCGCCCGCGTCCCGCAGCGGCAGCGGCGCGGTGGCGGACGGGAGGAACTCGCGCATCGCCACGAGGTCGCACTCGGCCGCGAGGCCCGCGAACGGCCGGGTGACGATGACGTCGTCGCCCGCCCCGTGGCAGGCCTTGTAGCGCCTGCCCGAGCCGCAGGGACAGGGACGGCGGGGATTGTCGCCCGCGGTCGTGGCGCGGGTCCGTGTCTTCTTCGCCATGGCGGGGACGACCGTATCCGGACCCTCAGCGGCGCCGGGACGTGGGCCGGGGACGGGGGTCGGCCTGCTCGGTGGGGCGCGGTCCGGGTGTCGGCCGAGGACGCGGGGAGTCGGCGGGGTCCGCGTGCTCGGTCGGGCGTGGCGCGGGGGTGGGCCGCGGGCGGTGCGCGGCGTGCTGCGCCGTCCCGTTGCCCGTCCGGCTGACGACGAGCTTCGCGGCGGCGCGCCGCTCGGCGTAGTCCTCGGCCGCGTGACGGCGCCTGCGCGGCTCGGCGAACGCCGACGCGGGCCGCTCGACGGCGACGCCACCGGTGAGGGCGCGGACCTCCATCTCGGCGAACCGCCGGTCGGCGTCCTCCCGTCGCCCGCCGAGGATGGTGCCGATCACGCCGAGCAGGAACGACACCGGGATGGCGACGAGGCCGGGGTTGGCGAGCGGGAAGTACGCGAAGTCCAGGTCGGGGAACATCGCCTTCGGGTTCCCGGACACCCCCGGCCCGACGAGGATCAGGCCGACGCACACCGTGATGCCGCCGTAGATGCTGCACAGTGCCCCGGCGGTGTTGAACCGCCTCCAGAACAGCGAGTACAGGATCGTCGGCAGGTTGGCCGACGCGGCCACGGCGAAGGCGAGCACGACCAGCAGCGCGACGTTCTGGCCGTTGGCGGCGATGGCTCCGAGGATGCCGAGGACGCCGATCCCGACCGCGGTGAGCCGGGCGACGCGCACCTCGGCCTCGGGGGTCGCCCGCCCCTTCTTGACGATGTTCGCGTACACGTCGTGGGCGAACGACGCGGATGCGGTGATCGTGAGCCCGGCGACGACGGCGAGGATGGTCGCGAACGCCACTGCGGACACGATCCCGAGCAGCAGCTCGCCGCCGAGCTTGTAGGCCAGGAGCGGCGCGGCGGAGTTCGAGGATCCGGGGGAGCCGGCGATCGTCTCGGCGCCGACCAGCGCGACGGCGCCGTAGCCGACGATGATCAGCATCAGGTAGAAGATCCCGATCAGCCAGATCGCCCACTGCACCGAGCGGCGCGCCTCGCGGGCGTCGGGCACCGTGTAGAAGCGCATGAGGATGTGCGGAAGGGCCGCCGTGCCGAGGACGAGCGCGAGGCAGAGGGAGACGAAGTCGAGCTTGGTCAGCGTGCTCGCGCCGTACTGCAGGCCGGGAGCGAGCAGCCGCTCGCCTGCCTTCGGGCTCCCCTCGACCGCCGCGCCGAGCAGCGCGGAGATGCCGAACCCGAAGCGCCCGATCACCCACGCGGCGAGCACACCAGTGCCGACCAGCAGCAGGGCCGCCTTGATGATCTGCACCCACGTGGTGCCCTTCATGCCGCCCACGAGCACGTAGAGGATCATCAACCCGCCGGCCGCGGCGATCACCAGGCTCTGCCCCAGCCGGTTCGAGTTGGGGATGTGCAGGAGCAGCGCGATGAGCCCGCCCGCCCCGACGAGCTGGGTGAGCATGTAGATCACGGACACGACGAGGGTGGAGATCGCGGCGGCGGCCCGCACCGGGCGCCGGCGCATCCGGAACGCCAGCACGTCGCCCATCGTGAACCTGCCGGTGTTGCGCATGAGCTCCGCGACGAGCAGCTGCGCCACCAGCCAGGCCACGAGGGCACCGACGGAGAACAGGAACCCGTCGTAGCCGAAGAGCGCGATCGCCCCGGCGACGCCGAGGAACGACGCCGCGGACAGGTAGTCCCCGGCGAGCGCGACCCCGTTCTGCGGACCCGTGAAGGCCTGACCTGCGGTGTAGTAGTCGGCGGTGGTCCGGTTCGAACGGCCCGCCCGGAACACGACGATCAGTGTCAGGGCGATGAAGGCCCCGAACACGGCCATGTTGACGACGGGACTGCCGATCGGATCGGCTCCAGACTGCGCGAGCAGCAGCACGCTGGTCCTCCTCGGTGCACGATGCGCGTGTGGCCCGATCCGGGCCGTTCGCACGTTCGGGCTAACGACGGCATCCGTTCGAAGGTCACGCCGTCGAGAGGAGTTCGCCGGTGTTCGATCCCGCCGACCCTGCGTTCCTCGCGGATCCGTATCCGGTGTTCGCGCTGCTCAGGGCCCGCTCACCGGTGCACGACCACCCAGGGCTCGAGATGCCCGTCGCCGTGTCGCACGCCGCGTGCGCCGAGGTGCTGCGCTCGCGCGACCTCGGCCGGATCTGGGTCGACGCGCAGCCGCCCGCGGACTTCCCGGCCTTCAACCTGCTGCACCGCAACTCGCTCCTGGAGCGCGAGGGGCCGTCCCACGCGCGGCTGCGGGCGCTCGTCGCCGGGGTCTTCGGCCGCGGGCACACCGCCCGGCTCGCCCCGGCCGTCCGCGATCTCGCCGACGGCCTCGTGGGGGACATGTGCGCCGCGATCGAGCGGCACGGTCAGGCGGACGTCATGGAGGGGCTCGCCGCGCCGCTGCCGATCGCGGTGATCGCCGAGCTGCTCGCCGTCCCCGAACCGGAACGCTCGCTCCTGCGCGGCTGGTCGACGGCGATCGTCGCGATGTACGAGCCCGATCCCGGTGAGGCCCGGCGCGCAGCCGCGGAGCGGGCGTCCGCCGGGTTCGTCACGGCGCTGCGCGAGCTCGCCGCGCTGCGCGCGCGCCGCCCCGGCGCCGACCTCGTCTCGGACCTGTTGTCGGCGGGCATCGACCCGGACGAGCTGGTGGGTACCGCGGCCCTGCTGCTCATGGCCGGGCACGAGGCCACCGTCAACGTGATCGGCAACGGGGTGCTCGCGCTGCTGCATCACCCGCGGCAGTGGGCGGCGCTGGTGGCGGGGGCGGCGCTGGAACCCGCCGTCGAGGAGCTCGTCCGCTACGACCCGCCGCTGCAGCTCTTCGAGCGCACCGCGGTGCGCGACACCGCCGTCGCGGGCCACCCGGTGCCGGAGGGGACGAGGATCGCGGCCCTGCTCGGCGCGGCGGCGCGCGACCCGGCGGTGTTCGACTCGCCCGACTCGCTCGACCTCGCCCGCCACCCCAACCCGCACCTCGGCTTCGGGATGGGGGTGCACTACTGCCTCGGCGCCCCGCTCGCCCGGCTCGAGGTGGCGGCGGCGCTCGACGCGCTGCGGCGGCGGCTGCCCGGACTGCGCAGACCGGACGGCCCGGCGGGGGAGCCGGTGCGACGCCCCGATCTCGTCATGCGGGGACTGCGGGAGCTTCCGGTGGCGGGGTAGCGGGCGGCGTGACGTCGCGGCCACCCACCGGTGCCGGGTCGCAGGTCGAGTCCCGTGTCGTGTCCGGTGCCGAGCCGGTCGCCGATCGGCTGCCGAGCGCCACCACGATCTCCCGTGGCCGCACCCGGACGGGCCCCACCAGCCGGGTGAACCGGGTGACGAGCACGGCCGTCACCGCCGCCGTGGCCGCGGCGAGCAGGTCCAGCAGCGCGTGCAGCACCACGCCGTCCGCCTGCGCCTGGACGCCCTCGCGCAGCGACCACAGCAGGACGACCGTCGCGAACACCACCCCGCCCGCCCACAGCAGCCACCACAGCAGCACGAGCCGTGACGGCCGGGGCCGCTCGCCCACCGGGCGGCGCAGCGCCGCGTGCTCGGTCTCCGCGAGCACCGAGCCGGGGACGGCGAGGTTGAGACCGGGGACCAGCCAGCCCGCGACGATCATCCGCGTCGTGCGCGCGGGGCGGACCCCGGCGATCGCCGCGGCGGCGGGCGCGGCCCGAACCGTCCAGAGCACCAGCAGGAGGCCCGCGAGCGCGCCGAGCGTCGGGGCGAGCGCGCCTGCGGCCGCGACGAGCGCGTCCGATGCGGTGACGACCTCTGCCGAGAGCGCCCCCTCGCGGCTCGCGAGCAGGAGCCCGTAGCGCCACGCCTCGGCGAACGCGGCCGTGACGGCGACGGCGGCGGTGGCCCACAGCATCGGCACGAGTACGACCGCGAGGGCGGCGACCCCGTGTTCGGGGTCCGGGCGCGGCGGACCGCCCGCGCCGGGGGGTCGCCACGGTAACGGCGGGAACCCCCAGCGCTGCGGCACCGGGTACCGGGGCGGGCCGGTGTAGCGCGGGCGCGGCGGCTCCGGCGGGCGCTGCGTGGACGGCGGCGGCTCCGCCACCCAGCGCAGCACGGACAGCTGCGCCCCGCAATGGGAGCAGAACGGCCCGGCGGGTGGGGGCGAGCTGTACCCGCAGCGCGCGCAGGTCACGGGGCAGCGCTAGACGATCTGCGGCGCGGCGGCGCCCTCGGCGGCGAGCGCGCGGCCGGAATCGGCCCAGGCCCGCATACCGCCGTCGACGTTGACGGCGGGGACGCCCTGCTGTCCGAGGTACGCGACGACCCGCGCGGAGCGGGCCCCGGAGCGGCAGATGACGTAGAGCGGGTCCTGGGGCGGGACCTCGGCGATGCGCGCGACGAGCTCGGACATCGGGAGGTGCTGCGCGGTGGGGGCGTGACCTGCGTTCCACTCGTCGATCTCGCGGATGTCGAGCAGGAAGGCGTCGGCGGGCAGGTCCGCGACGGCGACGGACGGGACGGAACTCATGGCCGGCATCCTGTCACGCCCGGCATCAGGCGTCCGTCAGCTTCGCGAACGAGCGGCACGTTCGTCCAACTCAGCTGGACGAACGCGCCGCTCGTTGCGCAGCGATCAGTGCACGATCGCCTTCTCCGAGCCGGCGCCGGTGAGCGACCGGACCTCCATCTCGGCGAACTTCGCGCTGTCGACCGGACGCCGCGCGCCGATGTAGGTGCCGATGACGCCCAGCAGGAACGACGCCGGGATCGACACGAGGCCCGGGTTCTCCAGCGGGAACCAGTGGAAGTCCACGCCCTGGATCATCGACGTGCTACGCCCGGTGGCCGGGTTGACCGGCTTGCCGGACACCGCGGGCGAGAAGACGATCAGGACGACGCAGATCGCGAGCCCACCGTAGATGCTCCAGAGTGCGCCGGTGGTGTTGAACCGCTTCCAGAACAGCGAATAGAGGATCGTCGGCAGGTTCGCCGAGGCCGCGACCGCGAACGCGAGTGCGACGAGGAAGGCGATGTTCTGGCCGTTGGCGAGGATGCCGCCCGCGATCGCGACGATGCCGATGACGACGGCGGTGATCCGCGCGACCCGCACCTCGGCGTCCGGCTCGACCGTGCCGCTGCGCAGGACGTTGGCGTACACGTCGTGGGCGAACGACGCGGAGGCCGTGATCGTGAGCCCGGCGACGACGGCGAGGATCGTCGCGAACGCGACCGCCGAGATGAGGCCGAGCAGCAGCTCCCCGCCGAGCTCGAAGGCGAGCAGCGGGGCGGCCGAGTTCTGCCCGCCCGGTGCGGCGCTGATCGCCGCTGGCCCGACGAGCGCGGTGGCCCCGTAGCCCAGCACGAGCGTGAACAGGTAGAACAGGCCGATCAGCCAGATCGCCCACACCACCGAGCGGCGCGCCTCCTTGGACGTCGGCACGGTGTAGAAGCGCATGAGGATGTGCGGCAGGCCCGCCGTGCCGAGCACCAGGGCGAGGGCCAGCGAGATGAAGTCGATCTTGTTCGTGTACTGCAGGCCGGGCGCGAGGATCGCCTCGCCCTTCGGGCTCTGCGCCACTGCCTGGCCGAGCAGGGCCGAGAGGTTGAAGCCGAACTTGCCCAGCACCCAGAACGTCATCACGGCGGCGCCGACGATCAGCAGCACGGCCTTGATGATCTGCACGTAGGTGGTGCCCTTCATCCCACCGACGAGCACGTAGACGATCATCAGCGCACCGACGATCGCGATCACGACGCTCTGGCCGAGGCGGTTGGAGTTCGGGATCTGCAGCAGCAGCGCGATCAGGCCGCCCGCGCCCGCCATCTGCGCGAGCAGGTAGAAGAACGACACCACGAGGGTCGACGTGGCCGCGGCCGCGCGGACCGGGCGCTGGCGCATGCGGAACGCCAGCACGTCGCCCATGGTGAACTTGCCGGTGTTGCGCAGCAGCTCAGCGACCAGCAGCAGCGCGACGAGCCAGGCGACGAGGAAGCCGATCGAGTAGAGGAAGCCGTCGTAGCCGTTGATGGCGATGGCACCCGCGATCCCGAGGAACGACGCGGCGGACAGGTAGTCGCCTGCGATGGCGACCCCGTTCTGGGGGCCGGTGAAGGCGCGCCCCGCGGCGTAGTAGTCCGACGCGGTCTTGTTGGTGCGGCTGGCCCGGTAGACGAAATACAGTGTGACCAGCACGAACGCGGCGAAGATGCCGATGTTGAGCGTGGGGTTGCCGATCGCGGTGGTAGGGGCCTGGGCGAGCGGGAGCATCAGATCTCCGCCTCGATCCGCTCTCGCAGCCGCTCAGCGGCCGGGTCGAGGTGGTTGTTCGCGTAGCGCACGTAGAGCGTCGTGATGAGGAAGGTCGTGACGAACTGGAGCAGCCCGACCACCAGCCCCACGTTGACGTTGCCCCACAGCTTGATCGCCATGAAGGACGGCGCGAAGGACGCCAGCAGCACGTAGGCGAGGTACCAGATCAGAAAGGCCGCGCTCATCGGGAACACGAACCTGCGCAGCCGCGAGCGCAGGTCGGCGAACTCCTCGCTCGCCTGGACCTCTTCGTAGATGGTTGCCGTCGATCGCTCGCCCGTGGTGCTCATCGCGCGTCCACTCTCCCTTCGGGTGTGACCGGTCGGGTGACCAACGAGGCGCACCACCAAACGGTGACTGGAGCGACGGGTGGTACTTCGTCCGTGAGCGGCGGGATCCCTCGACGGAGGGTGGACGGGAGGCAGTTCAACGGTAGGTAAACACGACGAACGGTCGACGAGCGGTCGATCGGTCAGCCGCGATCGCTGTGCGTCACCGCCGTACCGTCAGGGTGGCGAGGTGTACACCCTTGTGGGTGGCAGATCCTCACGCCCGCCGCTGCGCGGTGCCCGGCGGCTTGCCGAGGCTCAGCCCCAGCCGCTCGGGCGCGTGCAGGCGCAGCAGGTCCTGCTCGGCACTCATCGGCCGCCGCCGCGCCGTCCGCAGGCTCACCAGCACCATGACCAGGAACGCCGCCGGCACGCTGACGATGGCCGGCCGGTTCAGCAGCACCCCGACCCAGGTCTGCTCGTCCACCATCCCGGTCATCGCGATCGCCACCGCACCCGCGGACAGCACCCCGCCGACCAGCACGCCGGCGACCGCGCCGTGATCGGTGAGGCCTCGCCACCAGATGCCCAGCACGAGGAGCGGGCAGAACGTCGACGCGGCGACCGCGAACGCCAGCGCGACCGCTTCGGAGAAGTCCAGCCGTGTCACCGTCAGCGCGAGGAACAGCGGCACGACGCACGCCGCCGCCGCCGCGATGCGGAAGTCCCGGACCTTGCCGCTGCCGAACACGTCCGTGGAGATCACCCCGGCCACGCTCGCGAGCAGCCCCGACGACGTCGACAGGAACGCCGCCCAGGCACCCGCGGCGACGAGCGCCGCCAGCGTGGCTCCGAGCCACCCGCTGCCGAACACGGCCGACGGGAGCAGCAGCACCGCCGCGTCCGTGTCGCCGCTCACGAGCAGGTGCGGGGTGTAGAGCCGCGACAGCGCCCCCAACAGCACGACCACGATGTAGAAGCCGCCGACGAATGCGAGCGCCCCCACCGCGGTGCGGCGGGCCGTTCGCCCGTCGGGGTTGGTGTAGAAGCGCGCCAGCACGTGCGGCAGGCCCATCGTGCCGAGGAACAGCGCGATGATCAAGGAGTACGTCTCGAGCAGCCCGTAGCCGCCGGGCGTCGACAGCGGCGCCACCCACGCCGCGTCCGTGGACGGCGCGCCCGCGACCGTCGGCACCGGGTCGCCGGCCTCGAAGACCAGCTCCGATCCCCCCTCGACGCGGTGCTCGCCCGGCACCCACGTGAGCGGGGTGGCGTGGACCACGAGGCCGTCCACGACCCCGGTCGCGACGAGCGAGACGGCCTCCGTGACCTCCAGGACGACGTCGGTGCGGACGTCCACCACCGTGCGCTCCACGAACTGCGGCGCCTGCGGCGCCTCCAGGGTGCGGTTCGTGGTGAAGAAGTAGGAGATGAGCAGGATCGCCGGCACCGCGAGCGCGGTGAGCTTCAGCCAGTACTGGAATGCCTGCACGAACGTCACCGACCGCATGCCGCCCGCGACGACCGTGCCCGCCACGACCACCGCGGCCGACACGACCCCCACCCAGGAGGGCAGCCCGCTGATCGTCGCGACCGTGAGGCCCGCGCCCTGCAGCTGGGGCAGCAGGTAGAGCAGCGCGATGATCAGCACGAATGCAGTGCACACCCGCCGCAGCGGCGGCGAGGCCAGCCGGGCGTCGGCGAAGTCGGCGACCGTGTACGCGCCCGAGCGGCGCATCGGTGCGGCGACGAACAGGGAGAACGCCAGGTAGCCGCCCGTGAACCCGACCGGATACCACAGCGCGTCCGCGCCGTCGCGCAGGATCAGCCCGGCGACCCCGAGGAACGACGCGGCCGACAGGTACTCGCCGGAGATCGCGCGCGCGTTGGCGACCACGGTGACGGGCCGCGCCGCCGCCAGGAAGTCCGACGTGCTGCGCGCCCGGTGGGCGAGAGCGCCCAGTACCACGGTGGCGACCGCGACCCCCGCCATCGCCGACAGCGCGACGATCGCGGCGATGCTCACGACATCTCCCGCGTCACACCGTGCGGCCCGTCCACGGGCGACAGTCTGGTCCCCGCAGCGCCGCGCGTCACGCGCAGCAACGGGCGTACCGCCGTTCGGCGGCTGTCGCTGGCCACATGCACCGGATGTCAGTCCTGGACGTGGTCGGCGAAGTTCTGCTCCACGTTCTCGGCGGTGCGGGTGTGCCACCAGCCGAGGCCGAGCAGGAACGGGTAGACGAGCAACCCGAGCATCAACCACGGCAAGCGCAGCCCGAACACCTCGGCGCGCCCGATCACGGGGAACAGCACGAACAGCAGTGGCAGCGCGCCCAGCGTGAGCGCGGCGGCCGCGGCGAACCCCACCGCGATCACGAGCTGCGAGCGGATGAGGCTGCTGCGCAGCAGCCTGCCGACGCCCGTGCCCTCCTGGACGATCTCCACGGTGCGGACCGGCGTCCGCGGGCGCCTGCGCTCGGAGAGCACCACCCGGACCCGCTCCCCGGCCGGGGCCGATGTGTCGGGGTCCGCCACGTCGCCCGGACGGCGGGCGGCCTGCTGCGGCTCGGCGAAGGGACCCGTGAGCGGCCCGGGACCTCCGGCGCCTGGCGGCCGCGACGGGGCGGACGCGGGCAGCGCCACCGGCGCGAGGCCGACGTTCGACGTTCCCGCCCGCGGATCCCGCGGCGCGGACAGCGCGCTGAGCGGGGGCCGGACGGCGGTCGCCTCGCTGCCGGTGTCGGTGGGGCCCGTGGGGGCGAACCACGTCGACGGGGCGGCCCCCGGCGTCCGCAGCGGCCTGGGCGGCGTGCCGAGCCTGCGCGCGGCCTGCCCCGCGCCGCGGACCGGGCGACGCATACGCCTCGGCGGGAGCGACGGGCCTGCCGGCACACCGGGTGCGGCGACGTGCGGGGCGCCGGGGGCGGGTCCGCCGAGGGGCGGCGGGGGCGCGGGCGCCCCGGGCGGCGGCGGGGCCGGTGCGGGCCGGGGGCCGTCCGCGTCGACCGGATGTCCCGGTGCGGCAGGACCCCGTGCCGGACGGCGTGGGGTGGAACCCAACGGGGGGCCGGCGACGGAGCGCGGTACGGTTCCCGCCGATGGCGGGAGATCACCCGGACCGGCGGCCGGTGCGCCGCCTGTGCGCTCGGCGGGCGGAAGCGGCCCACCCGCATGCTGCTCCGCGTCCGGCGCCGCGTGGCGACCGCGGCCGGCGGTGCGGCTCTCGGCGGCGCGGTTCTCGGCAATGCGTCGTTCGATCTCCTTGCGCAGCCACGCGGACGTCCCGTTGCCGTCGCCGTGTCGTCGGCGTCGTGGCGGTGGCCCCGGCCGGCCCGCGGGTTCGCCCCGCGCGTCCGGCATCCGTGGCCCGCTGGATCCGTGCCGATCGGCCGGATCCGGGGGTGACACCGACGGCGCGCCGTCGGTGTCGGTACTCATCGCGCCCTCGGGGGCAGGGTCAACGCTGGCTCCAGGCCTGCTTGGTGGCGCGGACGAGACGGTCCTTCAGCTCGCGGGTGTGGCGGCGGCTGACGGGGAGCTCCGCGCAGTCCGGCCCGCTGCCCACGCGCACCACGTACCCCGAGCCGGAGAGCCGCAGCTCGGTGACGAGCGGTAGCGCGACCAGGAACGACCGGTGGATGCGGACGAACCCGGCGTCGCGCCAGCGGTCCTCCAGCACCGACAGCGGGATGCGGACGAGGTGGCTGCCCTCGTGGGTGTGCAGGCGCGCGTAGTCGCCCTGGGCCTCGACGTAGCGCACGGCCGACCGCGGCACGAGCTTGGTGGTGCCGGCCAGCTCGACGGGGATGACCTCGTCCTCGCTGCCCTCCTCGCGGGCGGGCTCTGCGGCATGGATGGTGCGGTTGGCGAGGATGCGGTCGATGGCGGCGCTCAGCCGCTCGGCGCGCAGCGGCTTGAGCAGGTAGTCCTTCGCCCCGACCTCGTAGGCGTCCACGGCGCGGTCGTCGTGCGCGGTGACGAACACGACCTCGGGCGGGACCGCCATCGACGAGAAGACGCGCGCGAGCTCCAGCCCGTCCAACCCGGGCATGCGGATGTCGAGGAAGACGACGTCGACGTCGGTGCGCTCGACGACGCTCGTGCCGGTCATCGGGTTGACGGCGGTGGCGCGGGCGCTGCCGTTCTGGTGGGCGGCGGCTGCGGGGCCGCGCACCCCCTGGCGCCCGTTGAGGATCCGCAGCGCATCCGTGGCGTCGGACGCCTTGAGGACCACGCCCACCCGAGGGTCCTCACCCAGCAGGTAGGCCAGTTCCTCGAGGGCGGGTTCCTCGTCGTCCACTGCGAGCACGACCAGACCGGAGCTGTCGTTGGTGTCCACGATCCCCTCATCTGTCACACGAACTCACGCCGAGCCGGATGCCGTCCCGACGACCATCGTGGCGGGGAAACCGAGCGAGTGCCAGGGCCCGGCACCGATCGGGTCCGCCGCCGACGGTGGAACTACAGACCGTACCTTGCCCATGTGGCCCTGATCTCAGCCGCCTGGGCGACGTCGAGGAGGCTGTCGGTGACGGAGCGTCTAGCAGCAGGGGCGGCGCCCAGCCCCAGCCGAGCGAGAAGCGGCTTCCGTCCCTCCACCCCCACGAGTTCGGCGTCACCGAATCGCGCCTTCAGGATGCCGCGCGGGGTGCCCAGCCCGTCGATCAGCCCGAGCTCCAGCGCGGCGGCGCCGGTCCACACCTCGCCGGTGAAGAGGTTCTCGGCGGTCCCGCGCAGGCGCTCCCCCCGGCGCTCCTGCACCCATTCCTGGAACAGGACGTGCAGCTGGTCCTGCAGCCCGCGCAGCCAGGCGACGTCCTCGGGCTTCTCGGGCAGGAACGGGTCCAGCCGGGACTTCGATGCGCCCGCGGTGTGCAGGCGGCGTTGCACGCCGAGCCGGTCGATGAGCCCCTCCAGGCCGAAGCCCGCGCTGATCACGCCGATCGAGCCGACGATCGAGGTCGGGTGGGCGTAGATCTCGTCCGCCGCGCAGGCCAGCCAGTACCCGCCGGAGGCCGCGACGTCCTCGCAGAACGCGAGCACCGGCACGTCCTTCTCCGCGGCGAGGCCCCGGATCCGGTCCGCGACCAGCGCGGACTGGGTGGCCGAGCCGCCGGGGGAGTTCACCAGCAGCGCGACGGCGGCGAGTGTCGACGGGGCGAACGCCCGCTCCAGCACCTTGTCGACCACCGAGGCGTTGATCACCGAACGCGGGACGGGCCCGGTGATGGGGGTGATCACCCCGTGCAGCTTCACCATCGAGACGACCGGGCGGTCGCGTTCCCCGAGGCCGCCGGGCAGCCTGGAGGAGAGCGCATCGGGCAGTCGCAGGGACGTCATGGCCTGCACGTTACGCGTGGACCGCGATCACGGGCCGCTCAGGACGCGCGCACGCCCGCGCGGAACTTGGGCACCCGAAGAGTGATCTTCATGCCGTGCCCGGGAGCGGTGTCCACGACGAGGCCGAAGTCCGCGCCGAAGACCGACCGCATCCGGTCGTCGACGTTGCCGAGGCCGACGTGCGCGCCCGAGAGGTGGGCGTCGTCGAGGTCCTCGGTGAGCCGCGCCGGGTCCATGCCGACCCCGTCGTCCTCCACGACGATGACGCACTCGGACCCGGCGTTCTCGGCAGTGATGGTGATCGTGCCGCCGTTGGGCTTGCCGGACAGGCCGTGGCGCACCGCGTTCTCCACCAGCGGCTGCAGCGCGAGGAACGGCAGGACGACCGGCAGCACCTCGGGCGCGACCTGCAGCTTGATGTTGAGCCGGTTGCCGAAGCGGGCCTTCTCCAGCCGGTAGTAGCGGTTGATGTTGTCGAGCTCGTCCTTGAGCGTCGTGTACTCACCCGCGGTGCGGAACGAATAGCGGGTGAAGTCCGCGAAGTCCAGAAGCAGCTCGCGCGCGCGGTGCGGATCGGTGCGGATGAAGGTGGCGATCGTCGTGAGCGCGTTGTAGACGAAGTGCGGCGAGATCTGGGCGCGCAGCGCGACCAGTTCGGCGCGGTTGAGCCGGGCCCGCGACTCGTCCAGCTCGGCCAGCTCCAGCTGCCCCGACACGTACCGTGCGACCTCGGCGGTGGCCCGCAGCAGGGTGGGCCCCGCCGTGGAGTTCGCGACGGCGGCGAGCGTGCCGATGATGCTGTCCTGGTTCTCCAGCGGCACCACGACGATGCCCTTGACCTCGCAGTTCGGGTGGTCGCAGCGGCCGAGCTGGGAGTGCGACTGCACCTGCTGGCGACCGGTCGTGATGACGTCCTCGGCGAGCGCGCGCACGTCGGGCTGGTGCTGGTCGGCATCGCCGTCCCAGCCGAGCGTCTCCGCCTTGTCGTCGGTGATCGCGAGGGCGCTCGCCTCCAGCAGCGTGCGCAGGTACGGCAGCGCGGCCTCCGCCGAGGAGCGGGAGAGCCCCTCGCGCAGCGCCGGGTTGGCCAGCGAGACGGTGTGCAGGGTGCCGAACGTGGCCCGCTCCAGCGGCGTGCCGAACGCCTGGCGGCGGGTGCGCAGCAGCAGTACGCCCAGGACGAGCACGAGGACCAGCAGGCCGACCAGGACGATCAGCGCGACCGGCGACGCGATCAGCCCGCCCATCCGCCGACCTCCTCGTCCAGGGCTCTGCGACCTATTTGACCAGGCGAGACAGCCGCCGGTCCGCCAGCGGTCGTCCCCCCGTCTGACACCCGGGACAGTACTGGAAGGACTTCGACGCGAACGACACCTCCCTGATCACGTCCCCGCAGACGGGACAGGGCAGGCCGGCGCGGGCGTGCACGCGCAGGCCCGAGCGCTTCTCGCTCTTCAGCTCGGCGGCACGCATCCCCACGGAGCGCTCGACGGCGTCGGTGAGCACGTCCCGGGTGGCCGCGAAGAGCGCATCGACGCGCTCGGCGTCCAGGCGCCCGGCGACCGCGTACGGCGAGAGCTTCGCGGTGTGCAGGATCTCGTCGCTGTAGGCGTTGCCGATGCCCGCGAGGACCGTCTGATCCGTGAGCAGGTTCTTGATCCGCTCGGTGCGCCCGTGCAGCAGCGCGGCGAACTCGTCGCGGGTGAGCGCGAGCGCGTCCGGGCCCAGCCGGGCGATGCCGGGGACCTCCTGCGGGTCCGCCACGAGGTAGACCGAGAGCCGCTTCTGCGTGCCCGCCTCGGTGAGGTCGAACCCCGGCCCGCCGACGGAGTCCAGGTGCACGCGCAGCGCGAGCGGGCCGCGCCCCGGCCTCGGCGGGGTGGCGGCGGCCTGGTCGTGCCAGCGCAGCCAGCCCGCCCGGGAGAGGTGGGTGATCAGGTGCAGCGAATCGGCCGGACGGTCGGCGAACTCGACGGCGAGGAACTTGCCGTACCGCGCCGCGCCCGTGACGACCCGCCCCGCCAGCGCCGTGACGGGCGGGTCGAAGGTCTTGAGCACGCTCATGCTCGCGATGTCGACCCGCGCGACCGGGCGGTAGATCGCGTGTTCGCGCAGGTGATGGGCCAGGGCCTCGACCTCGGGAAGCTCGGGCATGGCTAGTTCATGGGTTGCAGGGGGCTGTCGGTGTGGCCCGGGGTGCCCTGGGTCTCGAGCTGCCGCTTGATGATCTTCATCTCGTCGTTGGAGCGGGTCCAGCCGCGCACGAGGCCCTGCCAGCGCTCGGCGGGCTGGTCGTAGGCGCCCACCGTCTCGGCGACGACCTTCCACTGCCGCCGCAGCACCCACCGCACCGGGAAGAACCCGATGATCACGATGATGATCAGCCAGAAGAACCACGGGAAGTGGGCGTTCTGCGGCAGCCAGAAGAAGAACACGATCCACATGAGCAGCAGCGACGAGAGGATGAAGATGGCGGCGCCGCGGCCGCCGTCGACGTCGTGCTCGAACTGCTCCGCCTCGTTGTAGGGCGGACGCCACTCGATGCTGCGACGCAGGATCCACTCGCGCCGGTACAGGTCGAAGACCTTGCGGGACATCTCTTCTCTCGCCGTCCGCGTCTCGTGCCCGGCCGCGGCGGCCGGACCTTTCCACTCTGGCACAACCGGGGCCGGGACGGGTGCCGGCGCGGCTCAGCGCGCCCAGGTCAGGGGCAGCGAGGTGAGCCCGTTGATGAAGTTGGACGTGAGCCGGCGCGGGGTGCCGTGCAGCGCCACCGGCGGGAGCGCGAGCAGCTCGGCGAAGAACGCCAGCATCTGCATCCGCGCGAAGGTCGCGCCGAGGCACAGGTGCGGCCCCTGGCCGAACGCGAGGTGGTCGTTGGGCTCGCGGGCGGGGTCGAACGTGAACGGGTCGGCGAAGTGGCGCTCGTCGACGTTGGCCGACACGTGGTAGACGACGACCTTGTCGCCGCGGGCGATCCGTGTGCCCGCCAGGTCGACGTCGCGGGTGGCGGTGCGGCGGAACGTCAGCACCGGCGGGTGCAGCCGCAGCATCTCCTCGATCGCGGACGGCAGCAGGCGGGGGTCGGCGCGCACCCGCCGGTCGGCGTCGGGGTGCTCGGCGAGCAGCAGCACCCCGCCGGGCAGGGCGCTGCGGACGGTGTCGTTGCCCGCGACCACCAGCAGGAAGAAGAACATCTCCAGCTCGGTGGGGGACAGGCGCTCGCCGTCGACCTCGGCGTGGACGAGTGCGGTCCACACGTCGTCGGCGGGTTCGACGCGCTTGCGCGTGGTCAGCTCGCGGGCGTAGCCGAACATGTCGGCGAGCTGCGCAGGCGAGCGCGGGTTGACCGGCCTCCCGCCAGCGTCGTGGACGGGCACCGCGTGCTCGGGGTCCTGGTAGCCGATGACCCGGTTGGTCCACTCCAGGAGGAGGCCCCGGTCGGCGGGTGGGACGCCGAGCAGGTCGGCGAGGTTCTGCAGCGGCAGGTCGTCGGTGACCTCTCTCGCCAGGTCGAACGGGCGCCCGCGCACTGCCTCCAGCAGCGTGCGCGCGCGGTCGCGGACGGTGCCCGCGAACCGCTCGAGGCGGCGGCGGGTGAACGCCGGGGTGACGAGCCTGCGCAGGCGCAGCTGCTCCGGCGGGTCCATGTTGAGGATCATGCGGCGGATGAACGGCAGGTCCGCCGGGTCGGGGTCGCGGATCTGGGTGGCGCCGAGCCAGGAGGAGAAGTCCTGCGGGGTGCGCAGGACACGGCGGACGTCGTCGTAGCGGGTGACGGCGTGGAACCCCGGCCCGGCGGGCCAGCTCCCGACCTCGTGCTCGTCCTGCCAGCTCACGGGATCGGCGTCGCGCAGGCGGCGCAGGGCGTCGTGCGGGATGCCGCGGGCGAAGACACGGGGATCGAAGACGTCGATGTCCACGGTGCCGTCTTACCCGCGAGTTCCGCATCTCGCCGCCGCGAGTTGCGGATTCCGTCAGGCCGAGTTGCGCATCTGCTCAGCCCGCGGCGGCCCCCTTCCAGTCGACGAGCTGCACGATCACGCCGTTGGGGTCGCGCACCTGGAACGCGCGCTCGCCCCACTCCTCCTCGATGAGCGGCATCGTGATCGCGACGCCCTCGGCCTGCAGCCGCGCCAGCTCGCCCTCCAGGTCCTCGACGACGAACGCGAGGATCAGCCCGGACGCGTGGTCGTCGCGCTGGTCGGCGGGGAGCGTCGGCAGGCCGCGGCGCAGGAAGACCACGCTCATGCCGGCATCGGGCCGGGTCAGCGAGGCGAACCCGTCGGCGGCCATCTGCTCGGTGAACCCGAAGTGCCGGGCGAGGAACGTGGCGGACGCCGGCACGTCGTCGACGTTCAGGGACACGGCGGACGCGGTGATCTGCACGGAGACTCCTTCCTTGTACCTTGTACTCTGTACATAGTACAGAGAAAGGGCGGCGATGGACGACCTGCTGCGACTGCTCTGGCGCGAGGGAGCCGGGACGCGCCGCGGACCGCGCCCCGGGCTCAGCGTGGACGCCGTCGTCGACGCGGGCATCGCGATCGCCGACGCCGCGGGCCTGGACGCCGTCACGATGCGCCGGGTCGCCGACCACCTCGGCGTCGCACCGATGACGCTCTACACCTACGTCCCGGGCAAGGCCGAGCTGCTGGACCTGATGCTCGACGCCGTCCTGCTCGCGATGCCGCGCTCCGACACCACCGGCCGCCCCTGGCGCGAGCGCGCCGAGGCCGTGGCCGCGGAGAACAAGGCCCTCTACGACGCGCACCCGTGGGCCGCCACCGTCGCCACCGTCCGCCCGCCGCTCGGGCCCGGCCTGATGGCCAAGTACGAGCACGAGCTGGCCGTGTTCGACGGGCTCGGCCTCGACGACGTCGCGGTCGACGCCGCGCTCACCCACCTGCTCAACTTCGTCCGCGCGCTGGCGCGTGACGCCGCCGACGCGCGCGCCGTCCGCCAGGCCGCGGCCACCACCGACGCGCAGTGGTGGGCTGCGAACGCCCCGTTGCTGGCGCGGGTGCTGGACGCGGCGGCGTACCCGCGCGCGGTGCGGATCGGCGCCGCGGCGGGCGAGGCCCAGGACGCGATGTACGACCCGGAGCGCGCCTACGCCTTCGGCCTGCCCCGGTTGCTCGACGGACTCGCGGGCCTGCTCAGCTGATGTGGCGGACCTGCGGCCACAGCTGCGCCCAGGGCGCGACCCGCTCGCGGCAGATCCACACCGGGGTGCCCTGCTCGTCGTTGTCCAGGCCCACGCCGTTGTCGATCCGGGCGGCCGGTTCGACAACGCCGCACCATCGTCGAAGCCCCGCCTCGTCGTACCCGACGACGACCGCCGACCGCGCCTCCTCGGGCGGCACGCGCCAGTCCGCGTACGCGTTGTGCCCGCTGTAGGCAGGGCCCGGCCCGAACCGGTCCACCGCGCCGGCCTGGCCATAGTTGGCGGTGAGCACGACCGAGCCCGGGACGCCCGCCTGCACGGCCGCGACCGTCGCGGCCAGCTCCGGCCAGCCCACCTGCTCGCCCGCCTCCCCGTAGATCTGCGGGACGGGCGTGGCCGCGAGGTCGCGGGCCGGTACCAGCGGCAGCATCAGCACCGCGGACGCCACCGCCGTCACCGCCACCGCCGTCCACGCCACCCAGCGGTGCCGCAGCCACGCGAGTACCGGCTCCGCCCCGGCCGCCAGCAGCAGCGGGTACATCCCGGCCAGGTAGTAGGGCTTTCCGCCGGTCACCAGGAACACCAGGGCGAGCAGGACGTACGCCACCGCGAACGCGCGGTGATCGGGCTCGCGGGCGAGCCGCCACCAGCCCGTCACCCACACCGGCACCAGCAGCAGGCCCACCAGGACGAGCTGGAACGGCACGAACAGCCACCACGGCTCGCTCGACCCCGAGCTCCCCTCGGCGATCGCCGAGGACAGCTCCAGCAACGGCCACCCGTGCAGCGCCTGCCAGACGAGGAACGGCGTCCACAGCAGCAGCGCCACGAGCCCGGCCAGCCATGGCCCGGGCGAGCGGAGCACCGAGCGCGGCCCGGCGAGCAGCAGCCCCGCCAGCAGCGCGGCGAGCAGGAACGCCAGCAGCGCCTTGTTCTGCAGGCCCACGCCCACGACGAGCCCCACCGGTAGCCACGAGCAGCCGCGCAGCGCGCGCAGCACCAGCCAGCAGACGGCCGTCCAGGCGAGCAGGTCGAACGTGGAGGTCGACAGCAGGTGCCCCACCGCGAGCGGGAACGCCGCCGCCGCCGTGCATGCCGCGGCGAACGCCTGCGCGCCCCGTCCCGCCCCCAGCTCGCCGGCGATCAGGGCTGTCACCAGCACCGTCAGCCCGGCCGCCACCGCCGGGGACAGGCGCAGCCCGACCAGCGACTCGCCGAACAGTTCGGTCGCGACCCGCGCGACCAGCGGGGTGAACGGCGGCTGGTCGACATAGCCGAACGCCGGATGCCGACCCGCCTCCAGGAAGTAGAGCTCGTCGCGGTGGTAGCCGTAGCGGCTCGCCGTCGCGAGCAGGACCGCCGTCGACGCCGCCGCGAGCGCACCGACCGGGCCCCACGCCACGTCCCGCGTCACGACGCCCATCCTGGCGCACGGCCCCGCCCGGTGGCCTCGAACACACGTTCCGGGGCGTGCATACCGCGGCGGCACCGTGCAGACCGCCCACGGTGTGTGCCGGCACCCGACGGTGTGCACGGGCGGGTGGGGCACCAGCACGCCAGATCCCGCCCGCGCAGCTCGCGGCGGACCTCCGCGACCCGTTCGGGATCGGCGAGCAGCCACTCCCGGTGTCGCGCGACGGCCTCGGCCCGCCCGTACTCGCGCAGGCGGAAAGGGGCGGCGGTGTCGTGTTCGTCCAAGACGCCACACCGGCAGGTAGCCACGCTGGACGCCATGGCGATCATCGAAGGAAGGCCCGAGGGCTACACCACGCTCACGCCGTTCCTCGTGTGCCGGCCGGCGGCCGAGGCGATCGAGTTCTACCGCGCCGTCTTCGGCGCCACCGTCGTCGAGCGGATGGACGGCGCCGACGGGACCGTGCTGCACGCCGAGCTCGACCTCGGGGTGGGGCGCCTCCAGCTCGGCGACCCCTCGTCGGAGTACGGGCTGGTGGCTCCGGAGGGCGACCGCGCCTGCGTCAGCTCCTCGACCTGCGTGTACGTGCCCGACGTCGACGCCGCCTTCGCTGCGGCGGTCGAGCGCGGGGCGACGGTGCGGGAGAAGCCGAGCACGTTCGTCACCGGCGACCGGTTCGCCTCGGTCGTCGATCCGTTCGGGCACCGGTGGGCGATCATGACGCGCGTCGAGGACGTGCCGAGGGAGGAGGCGCAGCAGCGGCTCGCGCAGTGGGTGGCGAGCCAAGGCTGAGGGGTGGGTGGCCGACGGTTCCGGCGATCACCATGCCGCGGCAGCGCCGGTCCCGCTGCGGGTGTCGGCGGCCGCCCGCAGCAGGCCGTCGCCGCGGCCCACGACGCACAACCGGCCCAGCGCCCAGGGCCCCGCGTCCGTCACGGCGTGCCCGCGACGGCGCAGCGCGGCAAGTGTCTCGGCCCCCAGCCGCGACTCCACCACCAGGCCGCCCGGCTTCCACCCGCGCGGGGCGAACGACGAGGGGAAGCCCGTCGTGTGCCAGGTGGGAGAGTCGATCGCGGCCTGCAGGTCCATCCCGCCGGCGGTGTGGGCGAGCCAGAAGCAGAGTTGCCACTGGTCCTGCTGGTCCCCGCCAGGGGTGCCGAAGGCCAGCCACGGCTCGCCGTCGCGCAGGGCGAGGGTGGGCGAGAGCGTCGTGCGGGGACGGCGGCCCGGCGCGAGCGACGACGCCAGCCCCGGTTCCAGCCAGAACATCTGCGCGCGCGTACCCAGGCAGAACCCGAGCGCTGGGATCGTCGGCGACGACATCAGCCAGCCCCCCGACGGCGTCGCGGACACCATGTTCCCGGCGGCGTCCACCACGTCGACGTGGACGGTGTCGCCGCGGTGGCGGCCGTCCGGCTCGGGGAGCGGGTCGCCGCCGCCCTCGCCCCCGACTTCGCCCCCGCCCCCGCCCCCGCCCTCGCCCTCGCCCCCGCCCCCGCCCCCGCCGCGAACGGCCCGTTCGGGAAGTAGGTCTTCCCGTACGTGCCGTTCGCGCGCAGGGGCGGTGGTCGCGGTGGGCTCGCCCAGGCCGGCCCCGCCCGCGGCGCGAACGGCCCGTTCGGGAAATAGGTCTTCCCGTACGTGCCGTTCGCGCGCGGGGGAGGCTGCTGCGGCGGCGGGCACCCGCGGCTGCAGCCCGCCGGGAGCACCCGGCCGCAGCTCCCACGACGCGTCGTCCCCGATCAGCGCCCGCCGCGCCGCCGCGTAGGCCGGATCGAGCAGCTCCTGCATCGGCACGGGTGCGGTGTCGCCGTACCAGGCCTCGCGGTCGGCGAACGCGAGCTTCGCGGCCTCGACCACCCGGTGCACGGTGTCCGCGGCGGCGATCCCGTCCGCGTAGGCGTCCACACCGAGCTCCCCGACGAGCTGCACGGACTGGGCGAGCACGGGCCCCTGCGACCACGGGCCCGGCTTGGCGAGCGCCCACCCGCCGCCCGCGTCGACGAGCACGGGCGCCTCGTAGCTCGCCGACCAGCTCGCCAGGTCCTGCGCGGTGAGCAGGCCCGCATGCTCGGCGCCCGTGTCGTCGCGGACCGGTCCGGCGCAGAACGCGCCGATCTCCACCGCGACGAACCCGCGGTACCAGGCGTCCCGCGCAGCATCGATGCGCTGCTCTCGGGTGGCGCCGCGGGCGGCGTCGAGCAGCCGCTTCCAGGTGGCGGCCAGCGCGGGGAGCGCGTGCCGGGTGGTGGGAACGTCGCCGCCGGGCAGCCAGGTCGCCGCCGACGACGGCCAGTGTGTGCGGAAGTGCCCGGCCACGGCGCCGATCGCTGCCGCGATCTGCGGTACCAGCGGGAAGCCGCCCGCGGCGTAGCCGAGGGCCGGGGCGAGGACGTCCGCGAGCTCCCAGGTCCCGTGGTCGCGCAGCAGCACGAGCCACGCGTCCCACGCGCCGGGGACGGTGGCCGCGAGCAGGCCGGTGCCCGGTACCTCGGTGACCCCCTCGTCGTGCATCCGCTCGATCGTCGCCGCGGCGGGGGCCGGGCCCTGGCCGCAGAGCACCCGCGGTGCCGGGTCCGTGGCGGTGACGAACAGGACGGGGACCTCGCCGCCCGGCCCGCACATGTGCGGCTCCACGACCTGCAGCACGAACCCCGCCGCCACCGCCGCGTCGAACGCGTTACCGCCACGGGCCAGGACGCCCATCGCGGTGGTGGTGGCGAGGTGATGGGTGCTGGACGCTGCGCCGTGCGGGCCGCGCCGCTCGTGGGTGCGGGGTGCCATGGGCCGATCCTTCGCGCCCCGGGGCCGCCGCGCACGCCCCGCCCGCCGCCGTGCCGGGCGAACGAGCGGCGCGTTCGTCCCACTGAGTTGGACGAACGCGCCGCTCGTTGCGTCGGGGGCGTAAGAGCCCGCCGCTACAGCTCGGCGGCGAGCGGCACCGCCTCGACGGCGGGGGAGCACATCCACTCCCGCAGCGCCAGGGTGGCGGCCACGTCGTCCGCGTTGTAGTCGAGGAGCCGCTGCCGCTGCCGGGCGTCGGGCGGCGCACCGTCCGCGCCGACGGCGTCCCGGTACCAGCGCATCGAGTTCTCCCCGCCGGCCTCCGCATCACGCCACGCGAAACCGGCCACGGGTGCGACGACCTTGAGCCCCTTGCCGTGCGCGCACAGGAACCACTCGCCGACCAGTGCGAACACGTCCACCCACTCCGGGGAGCCGATGAACTCCTCGATCTCGTCGACCGGCGGCACGCCCGGCAGGCCCGCGAACCGCCGGGCGGAGCCGAGCAGCCAGCGGTTCTCGGCGTCGGCGTTGTAGCAGTACGCCGCGAACGTGCGCCCCGAAGCGTGGGCGCGCCGCCGCACACCGCGGAACCACGCCCAGAACTCCGCGAACGAGCGCGCCTCGTCCCGCGTCGGCAGCGGCTCCCAGGTGGCGAACGCGCGGTACCCGTCCGCCTCGTCGCCGTCGCGGTGCCCACCGGGATGGCGCAGCAGCGCCCCCCAGAGGTACGCCCCGGACTCGCCGAAGCTCTCCATGTCCACGTCGACCTCGACGTCGGCGCGCGGCACCGGCACCCGATCCACCCGCCGGACGACGGCGAGGCCGCGCAGCCATGCGCGGGCGAGGGCCACGAGATCGCCCAACGGGGGCCCCGGCACGGGCCCGGGCGGCACCTCCAGGTCGATCTCCGCCAGCTCCCGGACGCTGCGCACCCCGAGATCGCGCAGCGCGGCCGCCGACTCGCCGCGGGCGACGAGGCTGACGTCCTGCACACTCGACAGCTCCGCCTCGCAGGTGGGCCACCAGGGGCAGCGCCGGCACTCGTTGATCCGCGACGGGGCCGCGAGCGCCGGGCCACCGGACCGCGCGGCGAGCGCGACGGCCGCACGGTCGGCGAACCGCAGGTCGTACTCCTCGATCGTGGTGCGCCCGCCGGGCCAGTGCTCGGCGGCGAGGTCGTGCCACACGACGACGTCCGCGTCCAGGCCGATCACACCGGCGCGGGCGGCGAAGGGCGCTTCCTCGGCGGGTGCCCAACCCGAGGCCCGCAGCATCCGGTGCAGGTGGGCCAGGCGCAGCAGGTCCCGCGCGTGGGAGCGGACCCGCCGCTCGCCGTCGGGCCCGGCGCGGTGTGGCGCGACGTCCGGCAGCGGCGTGGTGTGCGCCCCGGACCCGGGATCGGTGATCCGGTGGTGCACGACGATGACGGGCAGGTAGCCGCCGTCGGGCAGCCGCACGAGCAGCTCAGCGGACCCGCGCCTGCCGACTCCCGGCGTCCCGGGCGCGTCCCCGGTCCCGTACGCGGGCAGCGCGCCGCCCCAGATCAGCGGCGCACCCGCGGCGACCGCGGCCGCCGTGGCCGCCGCCCGCTCGGCGGGCGGTCCCGCCGTGGGGACCGCGTACCAGCCGGATCCCACCGCCTCGGCCAGCCGCGATGCGATCCGCTCGCGGTGCGCCGCGGCGTCGGCCCGGCGCTGCTCGAGCGCGGGATCGGGGAGCGCCCGGGGCGCGGCGACGGCCGCCGGATCGTGGTCGAGGTGGACGCGCCGACGGCAGCGGGTGGTGGCGGCGGCGTCGAGCGACACGGGACGGGCCCGCCCTGCACCTCCCGCCGCGGGGTTCGAGGGCTCCCGCACCGCCGCTGTCGCCCCCGCTGTCGCCCCCGCCGTCGCCCCCGCCGTCGCCGTCGTCACTGCCGTCACGCCGCGAGCGTAATGACCGGCACCGACAACGTCGTCGAACTCACGGTCCACACGGCGGGTCCGACCGGCAGGACGCGCCGAACGGGCAGGCCACGGCCCGGGCGCCGGGACCCGCGTCTGCACTAGGCTCCGGCTGCCGGACCGGCGAGGACGGGGAGGACGGGACGATGGGGCTGCGGCGACGTGCCGGATCGCGAGCGAACGGCGCCGGTCCCGACCCGGGTACGGAGGGCAGCCTCGGTGCCGGGCCCCCCGCCGCCGATCTCGTCGGCGCGTCCAAGCCCGCGAGGGAGCGCAAACCCCTCACCGCCGCGAAGGCGAAGCGGCTGATCGGCGTCGGCACGGCCGTCGCACCGCTGATCGCCCCGTACGCGATGGCCGCGGCGGGCGCCGCGCGGGCCCGTTGGGACGCCCACCGTGCGGCCCGGCTCGGCGTGCCCCCGGACCAGCTGGTGTCGTACGCCAGCCGCGGGGGTGCGCTGCACGCGCGGCTGTCACGGATCGCGGAGACGCTCACAGCGCTGGACGAGCGGGGCGACGAGGCACGCCGCTTCGCGGCGGACGTCCGTCCGCGGCTGGCCGATCTCGCGGTGGCCGTCCGCGCGGCGGAGCAGATGCCGAGCGCCCGGCGGCGCACCGCGTTCCGGGCGATCGGTGACGAGCTGGACCGCATCGAGGCGGACCTGCTCACCCAGTTGGGCGTCGACACCTGAGAATCGCGTCACCCGCCGTGGTGCCCGGGCCCGACGGCGAGGGATACCGTCATGCCCGTGACGGTGGACGCGCAGCCGGTGTCGGTCCCGCACGGGGCCCGTTGACGTGACGCGCGCGACGGCACCCCGGCCGACGGGGGAGCGGTGGGTCCCCGCGGGATGGTTCCTCCTCACCCTCGTGACGGCCGTCGTGGCCAGCGTCGCCGCCGGTGCGCTCGCCGGCACGGACGTCTGGGTGCTGCTGGGCACGGCGTCGAGCCGGGCGGGCATGACGGCGGTGGGGGTCGCCTGCGTCGGCCTGTCCCTGGTGGGGGTGCTGCTGCCGGGTGGGCGGGAGTCGGCGGTGTTGCGCGCTCGGGCGGACCGGGCGGTCCTCGTCGCGGCAGGCGTCTGGGTGGCGCTCGTGCTGGTCGGCATCGCGTTCCGCGCCGCCGACGCCTACGGCGTCGCGGTGACGGAGCTGGCCGCTCCGCAGCTGCTGCGCTGGAGCACCCAGCTCGCCGCGGGTCGCGGGATGCTGCTCGCCGCGTGCTGCGCGCTCGTCGTCGCCGGATGCGTGGCGGTCCGCCTGCGGGACCCGGAGCGGGTGTCGGCGCGGGCGCCCCTGGTGGCCGCCCTGCTGGGGGTGCTGATGCCCGCGGTCACGGGTCACGCCAGCGCCTCGCCGGACCACCAGGTCGCGGTGATCGCGATCGCGCTGCACGCCGGTGCGGCGGCGCTGTGGGTCGGTGGGCTGGGCGCGGTGCTGGTGCTCGTCGCGGCGCGCCGCCAGCTCCTCGCCGCCGTGCTGCCGCGCTACTCGGCCCTCGCGGGGGCGTGCCTCGTCGCGGTGGCCGTGACGGGGGTGGTGAGCGCGGCCGTCCGGCTGACGTCGTGGACCGACCTGTGGACCACCGGCTACGGCGCGCTCGTGCTCGCCAAGGCGGCCGGGCTGCTCGTCGCGGCGGCGTTCGGGAGCGTCGCGCGGCGACGGCTCACGGCCGGAAGGGCCCCCGTGCTGCGGTGGGCGCCGGTGGAGGTGGCGGTCATGGCGGCGACGCTCGGGCTGGCCGCAGCACTCACCCAGGCCGCCTGAGAAGCCCTTCGCGCGGTCTCGATCTGAGACGGCGACGACGGCGCCGGCCACATCTCCGCAGGTGAGCGGGGTGGCCGACGGTGTCGTGCGCCGAAGCTGCCCGTTTTATCGCTCCGTGGAATCCGGTGGGTTGTGAGCCCCGACACCCGGGGTTGAGATCGGGGCCGTACAACGCAGTCGAGGAGGTATGCCGGTGAAGGCCGTCCGGGTACACGCGTACCACCAGGATCCGCAGATCGACGACATTCCCGAGCCGAAGCTCCAAGGCCCACTGGATGTGATCGTCAAGGTGGGCGGTGCCGGGCTGTGCCGCACCGATCTGCACATCGTCAACGGCGACTGGGCCGAGGCGATGGACCCCGCTCTGCCGTATGTGATCGGGCACGAGAACGCGGGCTGGATCGCCGAGGTCGGTGAGGGGGTCACCAATGTCGCGGTCGGGGACACGGTGATCCTGCACCCGCTGGCGACCTGCGGTTTGTGTCCGGCGTGCCGGCGCGGCAAGGACATGCAGTGCAGTGACGCCTATTTCCCGGGCCTGTCGAACAACGACGGAGGGATGGCGGAGTACCTGCGCACGAGTGCCCGCTCGTGTGTGAAGTTGAAGCCGGAGACCAAGCCCCAGGACGTCGCCGCGCTGGCCGATGCGGGTATCACCGCCTATCACGCGGTGCGCAAGGCGGTGCCGCGGCTCTACCCGGGCACCTCGGCGGTGGTGCAGGGTGCGGGCGGCCTGGGGCACATCGGCATCCAGTGCCTCAAGGCGCTGTGCGCGACCGACGTCATCGTCGTGGACCGCAACGCCGACGCGTTGGCGCTGGCCAAGCAGATCGGCGCCGACCACACCGTGCTGGCTGACGGCAACCACGTGGACGCGGTCAAGGACCTCACCGACGGTGCGGGTGCGACGGTGGTGTTCGACTTCGTGGCCGAGCAGGGTGCGGAGCTGGACGCCTGGCAGATGACCGCCCCGGACGGCTCGATGTACGTGATCGGCTACGGCGGCGAGTTCAAGGCGCCGACGCTGGACTTCGTCGCGGGGGAGAAGAACGTCATCGGCAACATCGTCGGCACCTACGCCGACCTGTCCGAGCTGATGGTGCTGGCGCAGGCCGGCAAGGTCACCCTGCACACCAAGCAGTACTCGCTGGAGAACGCCCTGGACGCGTTCCACGATCTCGACCAGGTCCGCGTCCGCGGGCGGGCGATCCTCGTCCCTTGATCTTCACTCGAAACGACACCGGAAACCGACAGCGATAACGACGTCGCATCGACGCGAAAGGCCCACCACATGTACGAGAAGGACGGCGAGAAGTACTTCGTGGTCGACGCCCACATGCACTTCTGGGACGCGAGCCGCGAGAACTGGCGCGAGGGTCGCGAGCAGTACGCGAAGGGCTGGATCGACTGCTTCTACGGCTACCACCAGCTCGCCCCGCCGGAGACGCACTGGGACTACGAGCACTACCTGAAGGTCTCCGAGGAAGACCTGATGCGGGACGTGTTCGAGGAGGGCTACGTCGACGTCGCCATCTTCCAGTCCACGTACCTGAAGTACTGGTACACGGAGGGTTTCAACACGCTGGAGCGCAACGGCGCGCTGGCCCGCAAGCACCCGGACAAGCTGATCGCCAACGGGGCGTTCGACCCGCGCGACGGCGACGCGGGGCTGCAGCGGTTGGAGCGTGACGCCAAGGAGTACGGGCTCAAGGGCGTCAAGCTCTACACCGCCGAGTGGCACGAGAACGGTTCGCGCGGCTACAAGCTGACCGACCCCGAGGCCTACCGGTTCCTGGAGAAGGCCCAGGAGCTGGGCATCAAGAACATCCACGCGCACAAGGGCCCGACGATCTGGCCGCTGAACAAGGACGCGTTCTCCGCCGACGACGTCGACGCTGCGGCGACCGACTTCCAGGACCTCAACTTCATCATCGAGCACGCGGGCATTCCGCGGATCGAGGACTTCTGCTTCATGGCGGTGCAGGAGCCCAACGTGTACGCGGGTTGCTCGGTGGTCATCGGCGGGCTGATGCACGCCCGTCCGAAGTTCTTCGCCAAGGTGCTGGGCGAGCTGCTGTTCTGGGTGGGTGAGGACCGGCTGACCTTCGGTTCGGACTACAACATCTGGACGCCGAAGTGGCAGGTCGAGGGCTTCGTGGACTACCAGATGCCCGACGACGACCAGTTCGCCGACTACCCGCGGCTGACCACCGCCACCAAGAAGAAGATCCTGGGTCTGAACGCCGCCAAGCTCTACGACCTCGATGTCCCGGCGGAGTGCCGACTGCCCGTGGAGACGCCGTCCGCGCCGGGCGAGCAACTGGTGGAGGCGTGACCGAGTCCCGCGCTCCGGAGGCGGGCCGGACGGCGTTGCAGGACGCCGTCTGGGCCGCCCTGGGCACGGTGCTCGATCCGGAGATCGACGAGCCGATCACCGACCTGGACTTCGTCGAGTCCTACGTCGTCGACGACGAGGGCGTGGCGGCCGTCCGGCTGCGGTTGCCCACCTTCTTCTGCGCGCCGAACTTCTCCTTCCTGATGGTCGCCGACGCCTACGACGCGGTGTCGGCGGTCCCGGGAGTGGCGCGCGCGGAGGTGGAGCTCGCCGACCACCACGCGTCCGCCGAGATCAACGGGGGTGTCGCCGCGCACGCCGGCTTCGTGCAGACGTTCGCGGGCGAGGCCGTCGAAGAGCTCGACGGGCTGCGGGAGCTGTTCCTGTCCAAGGCCGCGATCGCGGGCCAGGACCGGGTGGCCCGGCCGCTGGTCGACGCGGGTGTCGGCCCGGAGGAGCTCGCCGAGCGCACCCTCGGCACGCTGCCCCCGTCGAAGGATCTCGACCGGTTGCGCCAGCGCCGGTCGGCCCTGGGGCTCCCGCACGACGACGACGCGCCGCTGCTCATCCACGCCGACGGTTCCCGCGTGACCTCCGCCCAGGTGCCGCTGCACCTGCGCCGGGCCCGCGTGACCCGCATCGGGATGGAGTCCAACGGCGAGTACTGCAAGAGCCTCTTGCACAGCAGGTACTCGGAGGCCGCCACGGCGCGGTGACGCCGCGACCTGCCCGACGGCCGTGCCCCAGGCAACGGGGCACGGCCGTCGTCGCATGTGGGCTGGTCCTGTGCGGTGGGCAGGCGGGATGCTCTGGCGCGTGAGCGAACCGGGCCCGGACGCGCTGGTCGGGCGGGCGGTGGAGACCGCCGTCCTGCGCGATCGGCTGGAGTCGGCCGGCCGCGGCCACGGCCGGCTTCTGGTGTGCTCGGGTGAGCCGGGGATCGGCAAGACGCGGCTCGCTCAGGAGCTCGCGGCCGCGGCCCTCGCGCGGGGGACGGCTGTGGCGTGGGCCCGGTGCGTCGAGGACGAGGGTGCGCCCGCGTACTGGCCCTGGCAGCAGGTGCTGCGCACGGTGGACGGCGGCGCGCTGACGGCGCTCGCCGCCGTCCCGGCGGCATCGCCGCAGGACCGCTTCCGGGTCCGCGACGGCATCGCCGAGGCGGTGACCGGGTTCGGCAGGCCGTTGCTCGTCGTGCTGGACGATCTGCAGTGGTGCGACGAGCCGTCGCTCGCCGTGCTGCGTCATCTCGCGGACCGGCTCGACACGGTGCCGGTGCTGGTGTGTGCGACCTGGCGCGACACGGAGCCGGACGCTCCCGGGCTGCTCCCCGATCTGTTGCGGGCGCCCCGGGCCGAGGAGCTGCACGTGCGGGGGCTGGACCTCGCGGCCGTGCGGGAGCAGCTCGACGCGTTCGGGGCGGCGGACGGCGTGGCGGCCGCGACGGTGCTGGAGGCCACCGGCGGCAACCCGCTGCTGGTCCGCGAGATCGCCCGTGCCGTCGCGGACGGCACGTGGCGCGAGGACCGGGTGCCGCGGTCGGTCCGCGACGTCGTCGCGGCCCGGATGGCCCGGCTCGGGGCGGGGTGCCGCGAGTTCGTCCAGGCCGCGGCCGTCGTCGGGACGCGCTTCCCGCCCGCGCTCGTGGCGGCCGTGCTCGGCGGGCCGCTGGACGGCGCCGACGTCGACGAGGCGGTGGCCCGGGGTCTGCTCGACCGCGACGGCGGGACCGGCGAGCTGCGGTTCGTCCACGCGCTCACCCGCGACGCCGTCGTCGCGGCGGTGCCCACGGCGAAGCGGCTCGCCCTGCACCGCGCGACCGCCGAGGCGCTCGCGGCGCGGCACGCGGGCGACGTCGCCGACCACCTCGACGAGATCGCCCGTCACCGCCTCGCCCTGGCCGGCTACGGCGAGGCGGAGACCGCGCGGGAGTGGGTGCTGCGGGCCGCCACGGAAGCGGCTCGCAGGCTCGCCTTCGACCAGGCCGCCCGGCAGTACAGCACGGCTCTCGCCCTGCCCGCCGCCTGGGCCGATCCCGTGCAGCGCCACGGCGCGGAGGTCGCGCTCGGCCGCGCGGCCTACCTCGCAGGCGATCTGGACGCGGCCGTGGCCGCCGCAGCGGCCGCGGCCCGCACCGCACGTGCTGCCGCGCGGCCCGACCTGCTCGCGGAGGCCGCGCTCGTCCTCGACGCGGTGACGGACCCGGCCGTCAACGCCGCCACCGCCGAGCTGTGCACGGAAGCGCTCGCCGTCGCGGGCGACGCACCTGCACCGCGGGCTCGGCTGCTGGCCCTGCGCAGCAGCCTCGCCTTCTACGCGGGCGATCGCGATTCGACCGCCACGGCGAGCGCGGAGGCCCTGCGACTGGCCCGCGCAGCGGGCGACGACGAGGCCCTGGTCGCCGCGCTGCGCGCCCGTCTCGACGCCTGCCCGGGGGTGGCGGGGGTGGGCGAGCGGCTGCGGCTGGCCGACGAGATGGCGGGGGTCGCGGACCGGACCGGCGGCGCCTACCCGGCGCTGTGGGCCCGGCTGTGGCGGGTGGACGCCCTCATGGAGGCGGGCGCGGTCGCGTCGGCTGCCGAGCAGGTGGCGCCGCTGGGGCGGGCGGCCGCTCGGGTGGGCGGTCCGGTCGCGGCCTGGCACCGCGACCGCGTCGCCGGCTGCGTCGCGCAGGCCCAGGGACGCTTCGCGGACGCCGAGGCGTCGTCGGCGCGGGCGTTCGAGCGGATGCGCGCAATCGAGCCCGCCGCCGCGCTGGGCGTCCGGCTGGGGCAGCTGAGCGCGCTCGCCCGGCATGCGGGCACCTCGCAGGCCGGCCTGGGGTTCGCCCTGAGCGCCGCGACGCCGCCGCCCCGGTTCGTCACGCTGGCGCAGCTGGCACGGGCCTTCCTGCTGCTGCGCGCCGGGCGGGCCGAGGAGGCCGCCGCCCGCTACGTGCAGGCAGGCGCCCCGGAGTCCTGGACATGGCCGGTCTTCTACGTCGCGCAGGGTTTCACTCTGGCCGTCCTGCTCACCGCCGGGCTCGGCCGACCGGCAGACCTGCGCGCCGCGCGGGCCGGTCTCGCGGCCTTCCGCGGTCAGCACGTCGCGGGCGGCGGGGTGAACTACCACGGCCCGGTCGAGCTGACGCTCGGCCTCGGCGCGCTGGCCCTGGGCGAGCTCGACGCCGCCGTCGACGACCTCGTCGTCGCGCTGGATCGCGCCCGCGGCGCCGCGGCGCCCGGGTTCGCCGCCGAAGCCGGCCACCTGCTGGCCGCCGCCCTGCTCGCCCGCGCGGCGCCCGGTGACCGCGACCGCGCCCGGCGCGCGGCGGCGGAGAGCGACCCGGTGCTACGGGCGCTGGGGATGGAGCCGTACCTCGGGGCGAGCGCGGAGCTGCGGCGCAGGCTCGGCGGCGGCGACGGCGGGCTCAGCGTCCGCGAGAGCGAGGTGGCGCGGCTGGTCGGCGAGGGCCTCACCAACCGTCAGATCGCCGCGCGTCTCGTGATCTCCGAGCGCACCGCGGGCAACCACGTCCAGAACGTCCTCACCAAGCTCGGCTTCAGCTCTCGCAGTCAGATCGCGGCGTGGAACGCACGCCGGGAGACGGACGGGTAGCGCGATGAGCAGTTCACCCCATGTGCGGCCGTTCCCCCCGACCTAGCGTTCCTCCCGCGGTCACCGACGGCCGCCAGAAACCCGAGGAGGACACCGTGACCTACGTGACCGTCGTCGACGACGCACCCGTGCGCACCATCGCCAACCTGGAGCAGCTGATGGCCGGGTTCCCGGCAGAGCCGGACGGCCTCGTCGCCCGCTACGCCGGCACGGTGGACGGCAAACTGTGCATCGTCGCGGTCTGGGACTCCCGCGAGGACGCCCGGCGGTTCCTCACCGAGGAGCTCCCGCCCGCGCTCGGGCGGCTGCTCGGTCCGGAGCCCACGGGCCTGCCGCAGGCGCGGGGTCTGGACGTCGAGCACAGCTGGACGCGGGACGCGGACCGCTGACCGGCCGCGTGCGGTCGGGGTCTCCCTGGTCGGGGGAGTGACCAGCGGCGGACCGCGGCGTTGACCCGGGTGACCGCAGGCGCCGCACGGTGCGCGTCCCCGGTGCCCGGTCCGCTCCCCACCGAGCGAGGGGCGCGCCCGGGGTGTGGGGGCTCCCCGGGCGCGCCGTTCCAGATCCGCGAGTTGCGCATCTCATCAGCGCGAGTTCCGCATCCCGTGTCCGCGAGTTGCGCATTCCGCGCCGGCGAGTTCCGCATCCCGCGTCCGCGAGTTGCGCCTTTCGTCAGGTCGGGTAGGCCACCAGCACCCGGAACAGGTTGCGCAACCGGTACCCGCCCCCGACCGTCCGCAGGGGCTCCAACCGCTCCAGCACGGCCGCGCGCACCGCCGCGGGATGCGCCTGCCGGCCCACCATCCGCGCCAGGCCGGACGCGAACAGCGGCCCGATGACGGCGTCCTCGTCGGGGTAGTCGAACGGGCACACGACCTCGTCGAGGCCGCGCACCGTCAGGCCCGCGCGTTCGGCGAGGCCGCGCAGCCGATCCGGATCGCTGATGGACGGGCCCACCGGAGGGCGCGGTGGCAGCCACCGTCCGAGGGCCTCCCCGAACGCGCGGACGTCGCACTCGTCCTCGCGCCCCCACACCGTGACGGCGACCGCCCCGCCCGGACGCACGACGCGTGCCGCCTCGCGCAGCACCGCGAGCGGATCCGGCACGTGGGTGAGCAGCTGCACCGCCGCGACGACGTCGTACGCCGCCTCAGGGCCACCGAGGGCGGCCGCGTCACCCACTCGGAACACCCCCTCGGGCACGTCGCGCGCCGCCGCCGCGACGGCGTCCGCATCGGTGTCGATCCCGATGACCGACGCCCCCCGGTCCGTGGCCGCGCGCGCGAACGCGCCGCGCCCGCACCCGATGTCCAGCAGCGCGGTGCCCGCGCCGGTGCCGGTGACGTCCAGGACGTGGGTGTGCAGGGGCAGGCCCCAGCCGCGTGGCCCGTCGGTCATCCCCACACGTCCCGCGCGACCTCGACGATCAGCCGCAGCTTGGCGAACTGCTCGTCCGCGGTGAGGACGTTGCCCTCGACCGTCGAGGAGAACCCGCACTGCGGCGACAGGCACAGCTGCTCCAGCGGGACGTGCTTAGCCGCGTCGTCGATGCGTCGTTTCAGCACGTCGGGGTCCTCCAGCCGGCCGTTCTTCGTGGTCACCAGGCCGAGGACGACCATCGTGCCCGGTGGCACGAACCGCAACGGCGCGAACCCGCCCGAGCGCTCGTCGTCGAACTCGCAGAAGAAGCCGTCGACGGCGAGCTCGGAGAACAGCGCCTCGGCGACGAAGTCGTAGCCGCCCTCCGCGGCCCACGAGGAGCGGTAGTTGCCCCGGCACATGTGGGTGGTGACGGCCATGTCGGCCGGGCGGTCCGCGATCGCGGCGTTGATCTGGCGGATGTAGCGCAGGTGGGCGGCGTCGGCGTCCTCGCCCCGCGCGGCGAACGCGGCCCGCTGGGCGGGGTCGTTGAGGTAGGCCAGGCTCGTGTCGTCCAGCTGCAGGTAGCGGCAGCCCAGGTCGTACAGGGCGTGGAGCTCGTCGCGGTAGGCGGCGGAGAGGTCGTCCCAGAAGCCGTCGATCTCCGGGTAGACGGAGCGGTCGATCGCGGCCGTGCCACCGCGGTAGTGGACCATGCTCGGCGAGGGGATCGTCAGCTTCGGGAGGGCGCTGCTCGCCTGCGCGGCGAGGAAGCGGAAGTCCTCGGCGAAGATCGGCTCGGCGAGGTGCACCCGTTCGGCGACGGCCAGGCCCGCGGCGGTGAACGCCGTCTCGCCGCGGTCGCTGCGCATCCGGACCTCGATGCGCTGGTCGGTCTGCACGACGCCGCCCAGCCGGTAGATGAAGTCCATGTGCCAGGACGCGCGGCGGAACTCCCCGTCCGTCACCGACTGCAGCCCGATCCGTTCCTGGGCGGCCACCACGTCGCGGATCGCGGCATCCTCGACGGCGCGCAGGCCGTCGGGATCGAGCCGGCCCTCGGCGTGGGCGGCGCGAGCGGCGAGCAGCTCGGGTGGGCGCAGGAGGCTCCCGACGTGGTCGGCGCGGAACGGCGGTGTGGCGCGCATGGGCCGAACCTAGCCCTCGGCGCTCAGGTCAGCACCGGGTTGCCCGCGTAGGGCTGGTGGGCGAGAAGCCGCATCGGCAGGCCCGCGGTGTGGACGACCCGCTCCGGGCGGACGTGCACGCGCCTGCCGGTCCCGCCGTCGTCGCCGCCGACCCCGCGCGGTGTCCAGTCGAGGCGCGCCGGCCCCGACACCTGCAGGCTCGTCCCGGATCCGAAGTCCAGGAACAGCAGCGCCGCCACGGGGTTCGCCGCGATGTTGCCCAGGCTGTTGAACATGTTGTTGCCGGGGTAGTCCGGCCACCACAGCCCGTCGCGCTCGACGCGGACGAACCCCGCCGCCCCGCCGCGGTGGGACGTGTCCGCGCCGCGCGTCGGGTGCGCGGTGCCGAGGACGAAGGTGTCGGCTCGCCGCACCTGCGCGACGTGCGCGGGGTCGAGCTCGCGATGGCGGGTGACGGTGGGACGGGCCTCTGCGACGGCGGCGGTCTCGCGGATCTGCCGTTGCTGGATGTACTTCGGACAGTTGCCGAACGCCTGGTCGACGGCGACCTCGAACCCGTCGCCGTCGACCCTGCGCAGAACGCCGTTGACGCGCAGGCGCCTGCGCCGGTCGAAGTCGACGAGCAGCAGCCCGGCCTGCTCGCCCTCCTGCAGCTCGTGCAGGGGGTCGCCCGGGAGCGGGAGAGCGGCCACGGTGAGCGTCGCCGCGCGGGCGCGCAGGAAGCCCTGCGGCCCGTGGACGGCTGACGTCCACAGCCGCCCGTCGCCGTCCCGGGAGGTGAGCAGGGCGAGCCTGCGCTCGGCGGCGAACCGGCCCATCGCGCCGTTGAGGTCGGGCGGGCCCAGCATTCCCGCGAGGCGGGCCGCCTCGGCGGTGAGTTCGGCGCGACGTTGGACGAGCAGCTCGCCCTCGTGGAAGGCCCCGGTGGAGGACACGTCGCGCCGCCTACGCGCGGAACCCGCGGGCGAATACCATGTCGAACCTCCGCTCGTCGGCTAACCGTCATCATAGCCATACAAAGGTTAGTAGACGACGTGTGTTGTGCCGCATGCCGCGAGGCCCGACCATGGCCCTGACGCCGGTGGGACGCGGATCGGAGCGGTCGCCGCCGATCCGCGGATGCCGGCAGGGGCCGGAGACGGGAGGACCGGATGGCCGCGGACGTCATCGACATCGCGTTCGTCGTGCCGTCGAGCGGCCCGTCGGGCATCTACGGGCCGTCGTGCCGGGCGAGCGGCCGGCTCGCGGCCACCGAGCTGAACCAGACCGGCGGGATACTGGGCCGCGAGGTGCGACTGCACCCCGTCGACGGCGGCTGTCATCCCGCCCGCGTCGCCGAGCAGGTCGAGGCGATGGTCGATCGGGGGCTCGTCGACGCCGTCACGGGGTGGCACACCTCCGCTGTCCGCAGGCAGCTGGCCGCGCGCCTGCGTGGGCGCGTCCCGTACGTCTACACCGCCGTCTACGAGGGTGGCGAGCGCGCGCCAGGACTCTTCCTGACCGGGGAGACGCCCGTCGACCAGATCCTGCCCGCGATGCGCTGGATGGCCGACGAGCTGGGCGTACGGACCTGGGCCGTCGTCGGCAGCGACTACGTCTGGCCCCGGGCGTCGGCCCGGGCGGCGCGCGGCTACGCGCGCCAGGTCGGTGCCGAGATCCGCGACGAGATGTTCGTCCCGCTGGCCGCCACCGACTTCGACCACGTCCTGCAACGGATCCGGCGGGCCCGCGTCCAGGGTGTCCTGATGCTCCTGCTCGGATCGGACGCGGTGCGGTTCAACCGGGCCTTCACCGACCAGCGGCTGCACGAGGGCTGCATCCGGTTCAGCCCGCTGATGGACGAGAACATGCTCATGGCCACCGGTGCGGCCAACATCCACGACATCTACGCCGCCGCCGGCTACTTCGAGACCCTCGGCACGGCCCACGGCCTGGACTTCGAGCGCCGCTACGTGGATGTGATGGGCCCGTGTGCCCCGGCGCTGACCTCGCCCGGGGAGTCCTGCTACGAGGGCCTCGCGCTGTTCGCGCAGCTCGCCGCCGCGGCCCGCACCACCGACGTGCCACGGATGAGCAAGGTGGCCGACACCGTCTGCTACGAGGGCCCCCGCGGCGTCGTCCGCGTCCGCGACCGCCACTTGGTGCAGCGGATCTACCTGGCGCGGGCGGACGGGCTGGAGTTCGACGTACTGGCGCAGATCTGCAGCGGTGCGTAGCCGGGACTACGCGAAGAAGCCGCAGGACGGCGCGGCGCCCGCGACCGCGCGTTCCCGCGCCACGCCTGCGGGCGCGCAGATCTCGAGCCGGATGCCGTCCGGGTCGAGGAAGAAGAAGCCGCCCGACTCGAACTCGGCGCTGTGCGGGACGATCTCGCCGCCGTAGAGCAGCGTGGCGCCCAGGTCGCGTACCCGGTCGCGGACGCGCTCCACCTCCGCTACCGAGCCGACGTGGAACGCGAGGTGGTGCAGGCCCGGCGTGGCCGTGGCGAACTCGCCCGTGCTCTGCTCCCACAGGGTGATCGCGAGCTTGTCGAGGAAGTCGTCCGACGCGACGTCCGGGTTGCCGAGGAACGCGAACCTGCGCCCATCGGCGGTGGACTGTCCGAGCAGCTCCAGGCCGAAGACCTCCTGGTAGAAGGCGCGCGAGCGGTCCAGATCGGTGACGTTCACGCCGACGTGCCCGGTGCGGAGTGCCATGATGTCTCCAGATTCGCGAGTGAGGCCGTTAACCGTCGTCAGGAACTATTGCAGGTTAAAGGGTGGAGCATCAAGCCGGAGACGCCGCCGAGCGTCGGTTCCTCTTCCTCGGGGGCCACGTCGCGCTGGACTTCGTCAACACCGTCATGGTCGAGAACGGTGAGGTCGTGGACCGGCTCACGTCCCCAGGGGACCTCGCGGCCTGGGTCGCGGTGTCCGACCTCGGGCCGCGGTACGGGACGCCCGACACGATCGGGCCCGCCGTCTACGCCCAGGCGATCGGCCTGCGCGGCGCGCTGAAGGCGGGACTCGACGCGCTGGTCGTCGGGGAGCCCGTACCGGACGCGACGGTGGCCACGCTCAACGCGATCCTGCGCAACGCTCCGGGCTCGCAGCTGCGCAGGTCCGGACCCGAGGGCCTGCGGCACGTCCTGCGGGTGGACCTCGCCGCGGACGCCGGACCGCTGCCGTGGCTGCTCGCCGACGCGGCCGCGACGCTGCTCGCGGGCGAGGACGCCGGGCGCCTGCGGCGGTGTGCCAACTGCGACACGTGCGTGCTGATGTTCCTCGACACCTCGCGCAGCCACACCCGGCGCTGGTGCAGCATGGAGCTCTGCGGCAACCGCAGCAAGGTCGCCGCCCACCACGCCCGCCGCCGGCTGCGGGACGGCGGGCTCGCGGCCCCCTCCTGACCCGGCTGTGGCCGGGCACGGGTGCCGCGCGGCATGATCTGCGTCATGGAGCACGGCGTCGTGACCTTCCTGACCGACTACGGCATCGACGGCGTGGTCCTCGCCCGGGCGGTCGAGGAGCGCGGGTTCTCCTCGCTGTTCCTCACCGAGCACACCCATATCCCCACCTCCCGCGAGTCGCCGTGGCCCGCGGGCGGGGACCTGCCGAAGCGGTACGCCCACACGTTCGACCCGTTCGTCGCGCTCGCCGCGATGGCCGCCGTCACCGAGCGGATCGCGCTGGGGACGGCCGTGTCGCTCGTCGCCCAGCACGATCCGATCGTCCAGGCCAAGGCGGTGGCGAGCCTGGACCGCATCGCGGGCGGGCGGTTCGAGCTCGGCATCGGCCCCGGGTGGAACGTCGAGGAGGCGGCCAACCACGGCGCCGCGGACCGGCGGACCGCCCGGATGCTCGAGCACGTCGACGCCATGCGCACCATCTGGACGAACGACGAGGCCGAGTTCCACGGCGAGTTCGTCGACTTCGATCCGATCTGGTGCTGGCCCAAGCCCGTGCGCGTGCCGCCGGTGCTCATCGCCGGGGCCGGGCCGACGGTGCTCGACCGCGTCCTGTCGCACGGCGACGGATGGATCCCGCTGCGGGTGCGGGCGAGCGAGCTGGACGTCTTCGGTGCGCGGATCGAGGAATTGCGCCACCGCGCCGCCGACACCGGGCGCGGGCACCTGCCCGTCACGATCTACGGGGCGGCGGCGAAGCCGCAGGCGTTGGAGTCGTACGCCGCGGCTGGCTTCGACCGGGTGCTGTTCGAGCTCCCCGACTTCGGTGAGACCGAGCCCGGGCGGGACGGGCGGGGGACGGACGCGGTGCTGCGGGAGCTGGACCGGCTCGCGGCGTTGCGCGGGGCGGGCTGACGGTTTCCGCAACTCGCGCGGGTGGATTGCGCAACTCGCGGGGGTGGGCCGGGGCGCGGCAGGATCGGCCCATGGCGGGCAGCGGTGCGGCACGGGCGGTGTGGCTCGAGGCGGCGGTGAACGGTCCGTGGTCGCGGGCCCGGCAGCCGGGGATCCCGATCAGCGTCGACGAGATCGTCGCGGACGGGATCGCGTGCGCCCGCGCGGGCGCGGCGATCGTGCACGTGCACCCCTACGACGTCGCCACCGGCCGCCAGCGCGACGATCCCGACATCTACCAGCCGATCATCGAGGGCATCCGCGCCGAGGTGGACGCCGTCGTCTACCCGACGCTGCCGCTCGCGGGCAGCCCGGACGCCCCCGAACCCATGGCGCCGCAGGAGCGCTTCGCCGCGGTTGCCGAGCTGTGCCGCCGTGGCCTGCTGGAATGGGCGGTCGTCGACCCGGGGACGACCACGCTCACCCACCTCGACGACCTCGCGGCGGGCCGCGACGGGTTCGTCTATCTCAACCCGGACGCGCACGTCCGCTTCGGGCTGGCGACGGTCGCCGCCGCCGGGGTGCGACCCGCATACGCCTGTTACGAACCGGGGTTCACCCGCTTCGGCGCGGCGATCGCGGCCGCCGTGCCCGGCTTGCCGGAGCCGGTCTACCGGTTCATGTTCACCGAGGGCTTCCACTTCGGTTTCCCGCCGCGGCGCTACGCGCTGGAGGCGCACCGCCGGCTGCTCGCGGACTCGGCCGCCGGGGCCCAGTGGATGATCGCGGGCCTCGCGGTGGACGTGCGCCCGCTGATCCCGGACGCCGTCGAGCTGGGCGGGCACGTCCGGGTGGGGCTGGAGGACGCGCCGTTCGGCTGCTCGGAGAGCAACGAGCAGCTCGTCCGGGACGCCGCACGGCGGATCGAGGACGCGGGCGGGCGGGTCGCGACGGCCGCGGAGGTCCGGGCGGCACTCGCGGCCTGAACCCGTAGCGGCCCTCGATCGGGTCGAGGACGGCGGCAGGACGCGCAACTCGCGCTGACGAGATGCGCAACTCGCGCTGACGAGATGCGCAACTCGCGCTGACGAGATGCGCAACTCGCGCTGACGAGATGCGCAACTCGCGGGTCAGTCGCGGGAGCGGCGGAAGGCGCGCAGCAGGGCGTCGACGACGTCGTCGGGGAGCGTCTCGACCTCCACGCTGCCGGTCGCCGCGATCGTCGTGCGCATCTGGGCGAGATAGGCCTGGCAGCCGGGGCAGTCCACGAGGTGGGCCTCGATCGCCGCGACCTCGTCGCGGGGCAGGGCGCCTTCGAGGTACTCGGTGATCAGCTCGACCAGCTCGCGGCACGCCACGTCGCGAGTACCGGTCATGCGATCACCGCCTCCAGCGCGGACCGCAGCCGGGATCGACCCCGGTGCAGGAGCACACGCTGGTTCGCGGGGCTGAGATCCAGCAGGGTGCACACCTCCTCCGCATCCAGGCCGTGGACGTCGCGCAGCTCGACGACGCTGCGCTGCCGGGCCGGGAGCGCAGCGAGCGCGGTCTCCAGCACAGCACGGAACTCGGCGGACAGCAGCGCGGGCTCGGGTCCCCACTCGATGGGCGCAGCCTCGTCGCGCCAGTGACCGGGCCACGGGTCGTCCTCCCCGCGGAACCGGGACGGGTCGACGGCCAGCTCGTGCTCCAGGGTCATGATCCGGGCCTCGGCCCGGCCGCGGCGGCGGGCGATGTTGGCGACGATCGTGAGCACCCAGCCGCGCAGCGAGGCACGGCCCTGGAACCCGTTGAGCCCCCGGACGACGGCGAGCCACGCCTCCTGCACCACCTCCTCGGCGGAGGCGTGGGTGCGGACGTGGCCGCGGGCCACGCGCAGCATCGCCGGCGACCAGGCCCGCACGACCGTGACGAACGCGGCTTCGTCCCCGTCCTGCAACCGGACCACCAGATCCGCATCCTGCGGCAGCACCGGGGCACCGTACTGCCGCTCGGTGCCAGACCCGCAGCGGCGGACATTACGGTCCGCCGACAGGCGCTGCGGCCCGCGGCGAGCGCGCGAGCAGCGCGAGCGCCGCGGCCGGGAACACCAGCACCGACACCAGCCCCGCCGCGACGAGCCCGGCGGCGACGGCCGGATCGAGGACGCCGGTGCGCTCCCCGATCTCCGTGGCCGCGAGCAGGAACGGCAGCGACGTCGCCTGCAGCAGCGCGACCGCGACCGTCTCGCGCCCGGACAGCAGCCCGCGCAGAGCCAGCGCCGGGAGCCCCCGCACGAGCAGCAGCGCGGCGAGGAAGGCCGGCACGAGGGCGAGCGCGGTCGGGTGCTCGACGAGTCCGCCGAGGTCCAGGGTGAGCCCGCTGGTCACGAAGAAGACGGGGACCAGCAGCCCGTAGCCGACGGCGTCGAGCTTGACGGGGTAGAGCGGGTGGGTCCGTTCCGGTTCGGGGTCGAGCGCGCGCACGAGCACACCGGCGAGGAACGCGCCGAGGATCGCCTCGAAGCCGAGCGCCGCCGCGGCGAACGCGAGCCCCGCGACGAGCAGCACGGTGAGCCGGACACGGATCTGGGCGCTGGTGTCGGCCAGCCGCTCGATCAGCGCGGTGATCCGCATCGAGTGTTCGGCACCCAGCACTGTCAGCCCGATCGCCGCGAGTGCCACGACCAGCAGCGCGAGCAGCAGCAGCCGTCCGGCCAGCGGGGTGTCCATCCCGGCGAGCCCCACCGACAGCAGCACGACCGCCGCGATCTCGCCCGCCGACGCCCCCGCGATGGTGAGCCTGCCGACGGGGTCGGCGAGGCGGCCCGCGTCCGCGAGCACGGGCACGACCAGCCCGAGCGAGGTGGCCAGCAGCGCCACCCCGAGCAGCGGTGCCCCGCCCACCCCCAGCGCGACGAGCACTCCGGACACCAGCCCGGCGGCCAGGACGGAGATCAGCAGCGACAACGCCACGCGGCGCCCGGTCGTCCCGCGGAACCGACGCAGGTCCACCTCCGACCCCGCCAGGAACAGCAGGAACGACAGGCCGAGCAGGGCGACTGCGGACACCGTCTCGTCGGCGTGCACCCAGCCCAGCACGGACGGCCCGAGCACGACGCCCGCCACGATCTCCACGAGCGGCCCGGGCAGCGGCAGCCGCGGGACCAGTCCGAGCAGCAGCGGGACGAGGGCGGCGACGGCCAGCACCGTCACGAGCGACCCGGACACCTCACACCAGCTCTCCGTCGGCGTGCACGTGCAGCAGCGCGGGGCCGTCCGCGGCGAAGAGTGCCTTCATCGCGTCGTCGAGCTCGTCGGCGCGGCGCACGGAGATCCCCGTGGCCCCGCACAGCCGCGCGTAGTCGGCGAAGTCCGGGTTGACCAGCGAGGTCTGCCAGACGGGCAGGCGCCCGGCCAGCTGCTCCTTCGAGATCTTGCCGAGGGCGCCGTTGTCGAGCAGGACGTGGCGGACTCCGATCCCGTACTTCACCGCCGTCGTGACCTCGGCGAGGTACTGGCCGAACCCGCCGTCGCCGGTCACGGCCACGACCGGCGCCGGGTCCGCGTCGCTGCCTGCTCCGCCTGCGCTGCGCAGGGCGCACCACGCCCCCATCGCGGCCGGGTAGCCGAACCCGATCGAGCCCAGGTAACCCGACATCAGCACGGGCTGGCCGGCGCTCTCGAAGTACCGGCCGAACGAGTAGGCGTGGTTGCCGACGTCGACCGCGATCACCGCGTCGGCCGGGCAGTGCGCCGAGAGCGCGGCGAAGACGGCGGCCGAGGCCACCCCGCGCCCGCGGTCGTCGGCGGCGCGGCGGGCCTTCTCGGCGCGCCAGATCGCCTGCCGGGCCGCGACGTCCGGGCGCTGGTCGACGGCGGCCGTCGCGCCCAGCCCGGAGCGCAGTGCCGCCAGCGTGACCGCCGCATCGCCCAGCACGCCGACCTCGACGCCGTGGAACCGCCCGATCGCCGACGGCGCGTCGTCGACCTGCACGATCGGCTTGTACGGCGCGATCCCGGTGTGGTTGGCGAAGGAGGCGCCGACGACGAGCAGCAGGTCGGCCTCGTTCATCAGCCAGGACGCCACCGGCGTGCCGGAGCGGCCGAGCACGCCCGCGCCCAGCGGGTGGGTGTCGGGGACCAGGCCCTTCGCGCGGAAGGTCGTCATCACGGGCGCGTTCAGGTGCTCGGCGAGCGCGCGCAGCTCCGCCACCGCTCCGCGCGCGCCCTGACCGGCGATGATCACGGGCCGGCGGGCGGCGGCGAGCTTCGCGAGCGCCGCGTCCATCGACTCCCGCGACGGGCTCGTGCGCAGGTCGGCCCGCCGCCCGGACGGCTGCATCGCCGCGCCGTCCGACGGCTGGTCCTGCACCTCGTCGGGGAGTACGAGGTGGGCGACGCCGCGCCCGTCGATCGCGTGCTTGACGGCGGTGGCGGCGAGCTCGGCGTGGTTCGAGCCGGCGTGCACGGTGACCGTCGAGACCGACACGTCGCGGAACACGGCCGACAGGTCGAGGTCCTGGAACGCGCCCCGCCCCAGCACCGACGACGGCACCTGTCCCGAGACGGCGACGACCGGCGCACCGTCGAGCTTCGCGTCGTAGAGGCCGGTGAGCAGGTTCGTCGAACCCGGCCCCGCGATGGCGACGCACGCCGCAGGCCGGCCCGTCAGCTTGCCGTACGCGGACGCCGCGAACGCCGCCGCGCCCTCGTGGCGGATGCCGACGTAGCGCAGGTCGCCGCGCTCCTCCGCGCGGCGCAGCGCCTCGGCGAACCCGAGGTTGGAGTGCCCGACCATCCCGAACACCGTGTCGATCCCCCACGCCACGAGGGTCTCGACCAGCACGTCGGAGACAGTGTGTGGCCGGGGGTCCAGGTCGGGCACGGCCACGTACACGCCGTCAACGCGCTCCTCGACGGGATAGGCGTCCGGGGCATCGGAGAAGCCCTCCGGGGGGCGCCCGGTGAGTGGCGAGTAGTCGTAGCCGTGCCACGGGCAGCGCAGCCACCCGTTCTCGATCGAGCCCTCGCCCAGCGGGCCGCCCTGGTGCGGGCAGTGGTTGTCCAGCGCCCCGTAGCGCCCGCCGCAGCGGCTGAGCGCGATCGTGCGGCCGTTGACCACGACGGTGCGGACGCGGCCGTCGTCCAGCTCCCCGTCGATCCGGTGCCAGCGTGTCGTCATGCCTGCGTGGTGTCGGCCATGCCGTGCGGCGTTACGCCCGGAGGCGGATTGACAGAGAATTGTTTCAAGGAAAACTATTCCCGTCGGAATCTTAACCGTGCAGAATCCAAGCCGGGGAGCCGTCGACGTCCGGGCCACGATCCGGCAGCGAGCCACGTGGAGGGGTTGATCATGGACTACGAGCTGTTCCCGCTGGGCGACGTCAGGCTCAGTACCGGGCAGACGCTGCGCGACGCCACGCTCGCGTACAAGACCTACGGCACGCTCAACGAGGACCGCTCCAACGCGATCGTCTATCCCACCTGGTACTCGGGGCAGCACTACGACAACGAGTGGCTCATCGGCGAGGGGATGGCGCTCGATCCCGCGAAGTACTTCATCATCGTCCCGAACATGCTCGGCAACGGGCTCTCGTCGTCACCGAGCAACACCCCGCCGCCGCACAACGGGCCGCGCTTCCCGGACGTGACGTTCTACGACCAGGTACGCCAGCAGCACCGGCTGGTCACCGAGCGGTTCGGGATCGAGACGCTCGAGCTCGTCACCGGCTGGTCGATGGGTGCGGGCCAGACCTACCAGTGGGCCGTCACGTTCCCGGACATGGTCAAGCGGATCATGCCGTTCTGCGGCTCGTCGAAGACCTCCGAGCACAACATCGTGTTCCTGGAGGGTGTGAAGCACGCGATCATCACCGACGCCGCCTGGCAGGACGGGATGTATGAGAAGCAGCCGGTGAAGGGGCTGCGCGCGGTGGGCCGGGTGTACGCGGGCTGGGGGCTCTCGCAGGCCTTCTACTGGCAGCAGCTCTACAAGCGCGACCCCTTCGACTTCGCCACGCTGGAGGATTTCCTCGTCGGGTTCTGGGAGGGCTTCTTCCTGGCCAAGGACGCCAACAATCTGCTCACGATGCTGTGGACGTGGCAGCAGGGTGACATCGGCAAGACCCCCGGGTTCGACGGCGACCAGGTCAAGGCCCTCGCCTCGATCCGGGCCAAGGCGATCGTCATGCCGGCGGAGAAGGACCTCTACTTCCCGCCGGAGGACGAGGAGTTCGCCGTCTCCCACATGCCGAACGCCGAGCTGCGGGTCATCCCCGGCGTGTGGGGCCACTTCGCCGGGGGCGGGGCCAACCCGGCCGACACCGCATTCATCGACGCCGCACTCAAGGAGCTTCTGGACAGCTAGGAGGACTGCCATGTCGACCGAGTCCACGAATGCCGCTCCGGCCGAGGCGGCGCCCGCCGCCGGGTTCGCGCCCCAGGCCGGGATCGGCACCCCGCTCGCCGTCGGCGGGTTCGGTTTCGCGGTACTGATGCTGGGGTTCCCCACCGCGGGGCTGATCCCCCCGGGCGCGGCCGCGATCTTCGCGGCCGTCGCGTTCGGCACGGGCGCGTTCGGCCTGGGGATCGGGGGCCTGTACGAGCTTCGCGCGAACAACGTGTTCGGCGGGACGTTCGCGCTGGCCTATTCGGCGTTCCTGCTCACCACCGCGATCATGCTCCGCTTCTACGCCGAGCCGATGGGGGCGGACTTCGCGCCCGCCTTCGGGACGTGGCTGCTGCTCTGGTTCGTCTTCACGGTGGGTCTGTCCTGGGCGGCCTGGCACGTCAACATGCCGGCGTTCCTCGCCTTCGCCCTGCTCGCGCTCGCGTACCTGCTGCTGGGGCTCGCCCAGTTCACCGGCTCGGCGGGGCTCGCGCTGGCCGGCGGCTGGGTCCTGATCCTCGACGGCATCGTCGCGCTCTACCTGTCCTGGGCGCTTGCGGTCATCCCGGTCGTCGGCGAGCGCATCCCGCTGTGGCCGCACCCGTACGGGCGGTAGCCCACTACCGCACGCCGGCGTAGCTCACGCCGACCAGCTCGGCCACCTCGCGCTTCCACGACGTCAGGTCGCGGGGGGTGAAGTGGCCGAGCGAGTCGTGCCCGCAGGCGCGCGCGAGCACCACCATCAGCTCGGTGACCGCCCCGAGGTAGCGGGTCAGCTGCTCGGACGCCCGCTGGACGGGCAGCCGCGCGCGCAGGTGCGGCTTCTGCGTCGCGATGCCCATCGGGCAGTTGTCGGTGTGGCAGGCGCGCATGCCGACGCAGCCGATCGCCTGCAGTGCCACGTTCGACACCGCGATCGCGTTCGCGCCGAGGGCGAGGGCCTTGACCATGTCCTGCGCGCGGCGGAACCCGCCGGTGGCCACCAGCGTCACGTCCCGGGCACCGGCGAGGTCGAGGTGGCGGCGGGCGCGGGCGAGTGCGGCCATCGTGGGCACGCTGATCGTGTCCCGGAAGATCGTCGGCGCGGCCCCGGTGCCGCCGCCGCGCCCGTCGAGGATGACGTAGTCGACGCCCAGGTCGAGCGCGGCGTCGAGATCGGCCTCCACGTGCTGGGCGGACATCTTCACCCCGACCGGGATGCCGCCCGAGCGCTCGCGGACCCGGTCGATGAGGGCGCGCGCGTCCAGCAGCGTGGTCCAGTCGACGAACCGGGGCGGGGACACCGCCGAGGTGCCCTCGGGCAGCCCGCGGACCTCCGCGATCCGGCCCACGACCTTGTTGCCCGGCAGGTGCCCGCCGGTACCGGTCTTGGCCCCCTGACCCAGCTTGAGGTGCAGGGCCTGCACGCGGTCGAGGTGCATCTCGTCCCAGCCGAACCGGCCCGAGGCTAGCTCGTAGAAGTAGCGGGTGCACTCGGCCTGCTCCTCGGGCAGCATCCCGCCCTCGCCCGACGCGATCGCCGTGCCCGCGCCCTCGGCGCCGCGGGCGAGCGCGACCTTCGCCTCCTCCGAGAGCGCCCCGAAGCTCATGTCCGAGACGAAGATCGGGATGTCCAGCCGCAGCGGCCGTGCGGCCACGGGCCCGATCACCACCGACGTGTCGACCGGGGCGCCGTCGAGCAGCGGGAAGCGGTGCAACTGGGCGGTGAGGACCTGCAGGTCGTCCCAGGTCGGGAGTTCGGTGCGCGGCACGCCCATCGCCGCGACCTTCCCGTGCGCCCCCACCAGCCCACGCTTGGCGAGGGCGTGGATCTCGGAGACGAACGGCTCCTCGGCGGTGTCCTGGTGGGGGTCGTCGAACAGCCGGTCGTAGGTGGACTTCACGCGCCGCTCCGGCCGCACGGCGCGGTAGTCGGCGAGCTCGGCCTTGTCGACGCACACCTCGCCGTCGCGGACGTGCGCGGTGAACTTGTGCAGCCGCTCGGCCGGGTTGTAGGCGCTGATCCCGGAGTCGAGCCGGTAGTCCCAGCCGTGCACACCGCAGATCAGGTTCTCGCCCTCGACGCGGCCGTCGGCCAGCAGCGCGCCGCGGTGCGGACAGCGCCCCTCGAACACCGAGACCTCGCTCCCGCGGCGGACGACGACCAGGTCGATCCCGTCCGCCTCGGCGCCCGTCGGGGTCGAGTCGGGAATCTCGGACCAGCGCGCGACCGGGATGTGGTGGGGTTCCATGTAACGCTCCGGGGGTTCGGTGACACGGCTCCTGCGCGATGTCGGTGCCGCGGCGCCCGCCCGGCGTTACACGGAGGTGCGAAATGGACGAGCACACCCTCACGGCCACGCGGTTGTCCCTGCACGGGGTCGGCGAGAGCGTGATCGCCGGACCGCAGTACCGCGCGCACGGCACGATCCGGCTCGCCGTCACACCCGGCGGCTTCGGCGGGGTGAAGCTGCCGCTGCGGGTCGACGGGACCGACCTGGTGTGGGACGGCGGCCGGGCCCCGCTCACCGGCACCCTCGGGGCGCTCGCTGCCGCGGCGGGGGTCGAGCTCGGCACGTCCGGCAACTACCACGACTCGCCGAACCTGCCGGCCGACCACGAGCTGGCCGTCGACGCCGCCGCGGCGGCCGTCATCGAGGACGCCTTCGCCCGGGGGGACGCGGCGATGCGGGCCTTCGCCCCGTCCGAGACACCCGTGCTGTGGCCCGAGCACTTCGACGTCGGCATCGCGGTGGACGAGGTCAACTACGGTGTCTCGCCCGGCGACGCCGGCCATCCGGCACCGTACGCCTACGTCGGCCCCTGGGACATGACCGGGCGCAGCGGCGGCTTCTGGAACGCCCCGTTCGGGGCGCTGCGCCCACTGACCGAGCTACCGGACGCGGACGCCGTGGCCGCGTTCTTCGCCGAGGGGCGCGCCGCCGCGGGCTGAGGCCGGGCGGCCGATCCGGCGGGTGGGCCGATCCGGCGGGCGGGACGCTGTGCGGTGCGGGCCGCTGTGCGGTGCGGGACGCCCGTGGCGGGTGCCGGGGTGGGCGCTCGCACATGTGTTCGGTGCTGGCACATGTCCCGTGGTGTTCGCACATGCCGCCGGCGGTGTGTGCCAGCGCCGTGCGGTGTGTGCGAGGTCGGGACGGCGCTCGCACATACGTTGGAGCTTCCGGGACGCGCTCGGGTCGGCGCTCGCACATGTGTTCGGTGCTGGCACGTGTCCCGTGGTGTTCGCACATGTTCCGTGGTGTTCGCACATGCCGCCGGCGGTATGTGCGAACACCATGCGGTGTGTGCGAGGGCCCCGGGGTCTGCGCCGCGTGCCCGACCGGCGCCCGGGCCGCGGGTTCGGCGGGACGCCGACACGCCAGCCCGGCGAACGTGCCGGTGGCGGTGGCGGGCCCGCGTCCGACGCGGCGCCCGCGTGCGTTCCCGGGTCGGCGCTGGCACATGTGTTCGGTGCTCGCACATGTCTCGTGGTACTCGCACATACCGCCGGCGGTGTGTGTGAGCACCGTGCGGTGTGTGCGAGGTCGGGTCGGCACTCGCACATGTGTTCGAGCCTCCGGGGCCGGGGCCGGGGCCAGGCCGGGCCGGGGTGGGGCGGGGCGGGGCGGGGTGTGGGTCTGCGCGTGCCCGACCGCACCCGGGCCACGGGTCAGGCGGGCCGCCGACCCCCCGGCAACCAGGCGAATGTCGCCGGGGGCGAGGGAGGGACCCGGTCGCGCCGGGCGTCGGACGTGGCCCGGCGGCGGCGCAGCTCCAGCCGCAGGCTCTCCTCGCCGCGATCCATCGCCCACCGGTGGTTGGCGGCGAACACCGGGCGCAGCAGCCACGTCAGCCGCCGCAGGAGTGGCTTGTCCGCGCTGACCCGCCAGTCGTAGGTGATGACGACCTCGGGGCCGTCCTGCTCGAAGGTCCACCGCCCGGTGCCGTTCAGGTCGCCGGTCGCGGTCAGCGCGAACCCCGCGTCGGTGATCGGCTCGGTGATCCGCAGCGTCCACCGCAGCGTGTACGGCAGCCAGCCCTTGGTGTGCAGGTCGAGGGTGGAGCCGAGGCCGTCCTCGTCGCCCGGTGCGAGGGTCTCGACGTCGAGGTAGACCGCGGGCCACCAACGTGGCAGCGAGGCGCCGTCGCCGAGCACCGCCTTCACCTCGTCGACGGTCCCGGCGACCCGCCACACCGTCAGGAACTCGTAGTCCGCGGCCACGGCGCGCACGCTACCGCGGGCTTGATCAGGGGACGTGTCGCCACCTGCCGGGCCCACGGCTCAGTGCGTCATGGCCGAGGCCTCCCAGCGACCCTCGCCGAGCAGGGCGAGCTGCTGGTCGTGCATCGCCTCCAGGGTGGTGCGGTGCCCGACGCTGACGATCGTGGTCTCCGGCAGCCGATCACGCACGAGGTCGTACATGGTGCGTTCCATGCCCTCGTCGAGGGCGGAGCTGGCCTCGTCGAGGAACAGCACGGTGGGCTCGGTGAGCAGCACGCGGCCGAACCCGAGACGCTGCTGCTCGCCGGGGGAGAGCGTGCGCGCCCAGTCCCGTTCCTCGTCGAGCCGGTCCACGAGATGAGGCAGGGCGACGTCGCGCAGCATCGCGCGGGCGGCGTCGTCGTCCAGCTCGCCGGCCGGGTCGGGGTAGGCGAGCGCGGCGCGCAGCGTGCCGAGCGGCAGGTAGGGCTGCTGCGGCAGGAACAGCGGGACGGCGTCCCTCGGCTTCGCGATGGTGCCTGTCGCGTTGGGCCACAGCCCCGCGAGGGTGCGCAGCAGCGTGGTCTTGCCGGACCCGGACGGGCCCTTGACCAGCAGCGACGAGCCCGAGGGCACGGTCAGGTCCAGGTCGGAGATCATCGGCGCGCCGTCCGGGCGGTTGACGGTGAGGCTGTCGATACCGAGGCCGTCGTCGCTCTCGGTGACGTCCGCGCCGGGCAGGGCGCGAGCCTGCTCGTCGGCGTCGAGCAGGCCGGTGAGGCGGATGAGGACGGCGCGGTAGCTCGCGAAGTCGTCGTAGGCGGTGCGGAAGAACGACAGCGCGGCCTGCACCTGGCCGAACGCGGTGGCCGTCTGCGTGACGTCGCCGAGGGTGATCTGCTGGGCGAAGAACCGCGGTGCCTGGATGATCAGCGGGAAGATGACCGCGACCTGGCTGACCGCGAGGTTCCAGCCCTGGAACTTGAGGCTCCGGAACACGATCGCCCACGCGTTGGCGATGACGTTCGCGAACCGCGACATCAGGCCGGCGTTCTCCACGCGCTCGCCACGGTAGAACGCGACGTTCTCGGAGTTCTCCCGCAGCCGGATCAGCGAGTAGCGGTAGATCGCGCTCAGCCGTTCCTGCAGGAAGTTGAGCCGGATGAGCGGCTTGCCGATCCGGAACGCGATGACCGTCGCGATGATCACGTAGATGTAGGCGATGAACACCATCGCCCGTGGGATCTCGACACCGAGCATCGTGAGCGGCCCGGAGAGCTCCCACAGGATGAAGGTGAACGACACCAGCGCCACCATCGACGACACGGCGCCCAGCGCGAGGGACTGCGAGACGTTCGCGAAGGACGTGATGTCCTCCTGGATGCGCTGGTCCGGGTTGTCCACCGGATCCTTGACGAAGCGGCCGCGGTGGTAGGCGGTGCCCGCCAGCCAGTCGTCGAGCATCCGCTCGTTGACCCATTCCCGCCACTGCAGGATCTGCCGCTGGGCGAAGTAGAACGTGACCAGCGACAGGACGACGTGGATCGTCGCGAGCACGCAGAAGATGCCGACGTAGAGCCAGAACGACTCGGGATCGAGCTGCTGCAGCGCCGTGTACAGGCCGTTGGAGGAGTACGACAGCACCACGTCCAGGCGCACGGACGCCACCGTCAACAGCAGGAGCAGTGCCACGAGCAGCAGCGGTCGCCAGGTGGACGGGTCCCGCCGGTCCAGGGTGAAGTAGGCGCCGGAGATCCGCCAGAACTGGCGGCCCCAGTTAGTGCGCGTGACCAGCATCCACGCCACGACGACGAAGCCGATCAGCACGTATGCCGTGACTTCGAAGATCCACAGCAGGCTGGTCAGCCACTCGCTGCCCCAGTCGATCGGCCCCACGGCGCCCTCCCAGCCCGATGTGACGTGGGCGGACTCTATCGAGTGACCCTCGGAAGGTGGACAGCGATGCGCATGTGCCGAGTGCCGGCCACACCGCGCGAACGGCACGTACGGGAGAACCTAGCTCCCGTACGTGCCGTTCGCGCGAGACCGGGTGCGGGCGGCGGTCAGCGCATGGCCCGGTTCACCGCCGACACGACGGCCTTGAGCGAGGCGCTGACGATCGAGGAGTCCACCCCGACGCCCCAGAGCACGGTGTCCTCCACCGCGCACTCGACGTAGGCGGCGGCGCGGGCGTCGTCGCCGGAGGACAGCGCGTGCTCGTGGTAGTCGAGCACCCGCACGTCGAAGCCGATGCCGGCCAGCGCGTCCACGAACGCGGCGATCGGGCCGTTGCCGCTGCCGCGGATCTCGTGCACGTCGTTCTCGACGCGCACGGTCGCGACGATCTCGTCGGTGCCCTCGCCGTCGCTGGTGAGGCGGTGGCGGATCAGCTTCAGCGGGGTGACCCGCCCGAGGTACTCGACGTCGAAGGTGTCGTGCATCTCCTTGGGCGAGACCTCGCCGCCCTGCGCGTCGCAGGTCTCCTGGATCACCCGGGAGAACTCGATCTGCAGCCGGCGCGGCAGGTCCATCTGGTGCTCGGTCTTCATGATGTAGGCGACGCCGCCCTTGCCGGACTGCGAGTTCACCCGGATCACGGCCTCGTAGGTGCGGCCGATGTCCTTCGGGTCCACCGGCAGGTACGGCACCTCCCACGGGTAGACGTCGACGCCCATCCCCGCGTCGAACGCCGCGGCCTGCATCGCTGCGAAGCCCTTGTTGATCGCGTCCTGGTGGCTGCCGGAGAACGCGGTGAACACCAGGTCGCCACCCCACGGGTGGCGCTCGTGGACGTCGAGCTGGTTGCAGTACTCGACGGTGCGGCGGATCTCGTCGATGTCGGAGAAGTCGATCTGCGGGTCGATGCCCTGGGTGAACAGGTTCATCCCGAGCGTCACCAGGTCGACGTTGCCGGTGCGCTCGCCGTTGCCGAACAGGCACCCCTCGATGCGGTTCGCCCCGGCCTGGAAGCCCAGCTCGGCGGCGGCGACGGCGGTGCCGCGGTCGTTGTGCGGGTGCAGCGAGAGCACGACGGCGTCGCGGCGCTCCAGGTTGCGGTGCATCCACTCGATGGAGTCCGCGTAGACGTTCGGGGTGGCCATCTCGACCGTCGCGGGCAGGTTGACGATCATCGGCGACTCGGGGCGTGGCTGCCAGATCGCGCTCACCGCGTTGCAGACCTCGACGGCGTACTCCAGCTCGGTGCCGGTGTAGGACTCCGGGGAGTACTCGAAACGCCAGTCCGTGTGCGGGTACTTCTCGCTGAACCGCAGCACGTCCTCGGCGCCGTCCGTAGCGATCTTGGCGATGCCCGTGCGGTCGGCCCGGAACACCACGCGCCGCTGCAGGATCGACGTCGAGTTGTAGAGGTGGACGATCGCGCGCGGCGCGCCCTCGCACGCCTCGTACGTGCGCTCGATCAGCTCCGGGCGGGCCTGGGTGAGGACCTGGATCGTGACGTCCTCCGGGATGGCGTCCTGCTCGATGATCTCGCGGACGAAGTCGAAGTCCGTCTGGCTCGCTGCCGGGAAGCCGACCTCGATCTCCTTGTAACCCATGCGGACCAGCAGGTCGAACATCCGCCGCTTGCGGGCGGGGCTCATCGGGTCGATCAGAGCCTGGTTGCCGTCGCGCAGGTCGACCGCGCACCACAGCGGCGCCTTCGTGATCCGCTTGTCGGGCCAGGTGCGATCCGGCAGGGATACCGGCTCGACCAGCTCGTGGAACGGGCGGTAGCGGTGGACGGCCATGTGCGAGCCGCGCTGGCGGTTCCAGGGCGGCTGGTCGTCCGGCGCGGGCCGGGACGGGGTGTGCAGGCGGGTGACCGCGGTGGACGTGAACGCGTCAGAGGACGTCGTCATTGCTCGTGCTCCTGTGGGTGGGCCGGTGCGGGAGACCGGCGCACGCCAGGACCCGCGACGAGGGGCCGGTCGGTCAGACCCCGCCGCGGCGGCGAAGGAGCAGGTGCACCACGCACCCGAGGGTAGCCCCTCGGCGGGGGCCGTCCGCAACCGCCCTTTCCGCGAGGCGGTGTCGGGAAGGCCACACCCGAGGCGTCGCGGCCCCGGGTCCAGCGTGCTCAGCCGCTCGCCGCAGGCTCGGGGACGATGTCGTGCTGGCGCGCCGGGAGCACCCGGTCGCGGGCGTGGATCGCGAGCCCGCGTGCGTAGCGGCTGGTGATGTCGGGCATCGACGCTCCGGCCTCACCCCGGCCCACCCCGAACACGATGCCCTCCCAGCCCGAGGTACCCACGATCTCGGCGATCCGTTCCGCGTCTCCGGGTGGGACGAGCTGCATCGGGTCGCCGCCCGCGAACCAGCCCATCGGCACCCTCGTCCCGGCCGGTACCTGGGTGTCGACGTGCACGACGGAGTGGAAATCCAGCTCGGCGCCCCGGCCGAGCAGGGCGCCGTTGAAGACGACGGCGCCGGTCGCGATGCGGGTCTCGCCCTCCACCCGGCAGCCGGTGAGCGCGGCGTGCGGGCCGACGAGCACATGGTCACCGAGCCGCACCGGATGGCCCGGCACGCCCCTGATCACGGAGTTCTCCATCACGATGCAGTTCGCGCCGATCTCCACCTGGCCGCCCTCGGCCGTGACGACCGCGCCGAACAGGATCCGGCTGTGCGGGCCGACGACGACGTCACCGCAGAGCACCGCGTTCGGTGCGACGTACGCCGACCGGGAGACGACGGGGGTCTTGCGCCGGTGCTGGACGAAGATCGCGTCGGCGTTCACGGACATGCGGCAGACCCCTTGGTGCCTGCGCGGCCCGGGCGGCTCCGGCGCCGCGTGGACAGCCGACGCTACGCCGCGGCCGGACGGGCTGACAACATCGTGTTCGGGGGCGCGGAGGTCCATAGACGACACCCGATCGGGTGAGACGTCGTGCCGAGCGCGGTCACCCGCTGCATGCCAGGATGGCGGGCATCCCCCCGACGGAGGTGATCTGTGGCCGTGGCGACCAGGGGCGGACCCGTCTTGGCGAGCCTGCTTCGGGCGATCGGGCTGTTCATCGTGGCCGTGCTCGTGCTCTTCATCGTGCTGACGGTGCTGGACGCGAACCCGGCCAACCCGTTGACGCAGGCGGTCACCTACCTCGCCAACCTGTTCGACCTGGGGCTGTCCGACCTGTTCGTGCAGCCCGATCCCAAGGTCGCCGTCGCGCTCAACTACGGCATCGCGGCCGTCGTCTGGCTCGTGATCACGACGGTGGTCACGCGGCTCGTGCGGCGCTTCTGACCTCACCTGCCGTCCCCGTTCGCTCGGAAGGGACGCGCGGGTGGTGGGCAGCGGTCGGTCAGTCCGCGGCCGCGCGGGGCGCTGGCACGTCGAGCAGCAGCAGCGCCCGCACCGGGCACGCCGCGGCCGCCTTGCGCGCCAGCCGCAGGGTGCGGCCGTCCAGCGCGCGGCCGTCCACCACCGGGTAGCCCCACTCGTCGAGCGAGACCGCCTCGGGCAGCAGCTCGGCGCACAGCCGGGCGGCCGTGCACCGGACCGGGTCGACGACCAACCTGCCGCTCATTCCTGAACCTCCGACGGCTCCGGCAGCGGCAGCCAGCCACGCTGCGGCAACGTGCAGCTCCCGGCGATGTGCGCCGCCACCTCGGTGGCGAGCACGTCCACCGCGCTCGCCGCGAACATCGTCACGCCGTCCGGGTGCTTGCACGCGCCCCGCCCGGCGACGGTCGCGGCCAGCTCGTGCACCCTGCGCACCTCCTGCGGGCCGGCGTCCCCGGCCACCATGGCATCGATGGTCCGGGCGAGTGCGGGCAGCCCGTTCAGGCACGGGCCGCACTGGCCGGCGCTCTGCCCCGCGAGGTGGTCGACCACCTCCGCGACCTCGCCCAGCAGGCACGACCCCGGCTCCGGGGCGATGACCAGACCGGCGCCGAGAGTCCCGCCCGCCGCGCCGAGACCGGCGTGCGACAGCGGTGCGTTCAGGCCGGTGGCCGGGTCCAGCCAGCGGCCGAAGTAGCCGCCGACCAGCACCGCCGCCACGCCTGTCGGCGCGCCCGCCGCGGCGAGGGCGTCGAGCACCGTCACCCCGGTCGCGGCCTCCACCAGCACCGGGTCACCCGGCGCGCGGTGCACCGTCAGGAGTCGGGTGCCCGGCTCGTCGGGCGTGCCGAAGGACCGGTGCCGTTCGAGGCCGTCGGCCGCCAGCGCGGCCACGGCTGCCACCGACTCCGCGTTCGACACCACGACCGGCCGCCCGTAGGGGCCCTGCTCCGCGGCCGGGCGCAGCGTGAACGCCGGCACGGCCGCGCGGCCACCGAGATGGGCGAGCGCCGCCGTCGCCTCCCCGGCGAGGTAGCCGTCCGGGGCCCGGACGACCGTGACGGGCACGGGGTCGTCGCGTTCGCCGATCGCCTGGCCGAGGGTGTCGGCGGCCGCGAAGTCGTGCACCCACACCGTGATGCCCCGGGCGCCGATCTCGTCGGCGAGCAGCTGAGCACCGTCCAGCACGAGGTGCGGGGCGCGGCTGAGCAGCATGCGGTCCTTGACGCTCGCCGGCTCGCTCTCCGCGCCGTTCACCAGGACCTCCGGCGCCTTGCGGGCTCCGGCCGCTGCCTTCAGCTTGTCCGCCAGCGGGAACCCGGCGCCGCCCCGGCCGCGGATCAGCGCGGCCTCGACGAGGTCGGTCAGCTCGCCGCGGCGCATCCGCGGCTGGTCGCCGTGGATCTCGCGGTGCTCGGCCAGCGAGGCCGCCGTCCCGTCGGTGCGGAAGGAGGCCGTCAGCACCGGTTCGCAGCCGCACGTCCGGACCACCCCGGTGGACGGCGCCGGGTCGGTCTCCTGCCCCGCGGTCTCCGGCGGGGCCTGCTCCACGCCGTGGGCGGGCGTCGGGATGTCGGGATCGACCTGTTGGACGCGAGGGTGGCTGCCGGTGCGGGTGACGGGGCCGTGCGGCCGGTCGGCGGGTCGCGGGACGCGGTGGCTCCCGGCGTGGGTGGGGTGCCCGCCCGTGCGCGATCCCGGTCCGTCGACCGGCGCGTGGAGCGGGTGGTTGCCGGTGCGCGTGGCCGGCCGGTCGGGAGGTGTGGCGGGGTGGGGTGCGACGGGGTGGCTGCCGGTGCGGGTGACGGGTCCGTGGAGCCGGTCGGCGGGTGGCCGGGGGACGCGGTGTTCGCCGGTGCGGGCGGGGATGCCGCCGGTGCCGGTCGGGCCGTCGGGGAGCGGGAGCGCGCCCGGGTGGACGGGGTGGCCGCCCGTCCGTGATCCCGGTCCGTCGACCGGCGCGTGGAGCGGGTGGTTGCCGGTGCGCGTGGCCGGCCGGTCGGGAGGTGTGGCGGGGCGGGGTGCGACGGGGTGGCTGCCGGTGCGGGTGACGGGTCCGTGGAGCCGGTCGCCGGGTGGCCGGGGGACGCGGTGTTCGCCGGTGCGGGCGGGGATGCCGCCGGTGCCGGTCGGGCCGTCGGGGAGCGGGAGCGCGCCCGGATGGACGGGGTGCCCGCCCGTCCGCGATGCCGGTCCGTCGGGTGCCCCGCGGCGCTCGGTCACGGGGCCCTCGAACGCGGTGAGCCCGGCGACCGGAGCCACCGCCGGCGCCACGGGGTGCCCGCCGGTCCGCGTGACCGGCCGGTCCGGTGCCGCCGCCTGCCGCGCCACGGGGTGCTCGCCCGTCCGCGTCGCGGGCCGCCCCGGCGCCGCCGCGTGCCGCGGGGCGTCGGCCACGCGGTGGCCGCCGGTCCGGGTCGCCGGGCCGGCCGGGCCGGCCGGGCCGTTGCCGGGCGCCTCGTGCCGGCGGACCGCGGGGAGCCCGCCGCTGTGAGCGGCCTCCCGCGGGCGCGGGACGCCGTCGCCACGGCGATCGCGGTGCCGACCGGGTTCCCGGAGCACCGGGAGCGGCCGGGTGGTGTCGGCCGGGATCGGCGGGGGTGTCGACCGGCTCATCCGCCCACCTCGACCGCCACGGGGTCCACGGGAGCGGGTGCTGGTACCGGCGTGCCCGCGCGGTCGCTCCACCCGGGCCGCATCGGCCCGCTCTCGGCCCAGCCTGCGATGCCCGCGAGCGCCGCGGCGATCATCACCGCCCCCGCGACCCGCAACGCGACCGGTCGCGCGGTGGCCGCGGTGAGCCGCCACAGCAGCACGCCGGTGACGACCGCCGCGCACACCAGCGCGAGGGCGGTGAACCACACGCGACCTGGGTCCGAACCGGTGCCCAGCGCGTGCAGCATCGACACGGGCCACAGGGCGTAGGCGGTGAGGTGCACGCCGCGCCAGAGCGCGTGCGGCAGCCGCGTACGCACCAGGCTGGTCACGACCACGAGCAGGATGAGGTCCGCCGCGATCGCACCGAGGCCGAGCCACAGCGGCCGGTAGGTGCCGACGAACGGTACGAACGCGTCGACGAGCCGGATCGCGGCGGTGCCGTCGATCACCACGGCCGCGATGTGGCCTGCGAGGAGCAGCACGGCGAGCAGCGAGAGCGTGCGGTGCAGCGACTGGGTGACGAACCCGGGCCACGGCGTGCGCACTCGCCCCGAGGAGGCGAGCCCGAGCGCGGTGGTGGCCGTCAGCAGCATCAGGCAGACGACGCCGGTCGAGCGGGAGACGTACCAGAGGAGCCCGGGGTCGGCGAGGAGCGCTCCCATCAGGCCGCCAAGGAGACGTCGTCGGCGGGCCAGCCGCCGAGGGTGACGACGGCGCCGTCCGCGGACACGAGGCGGGCCGGCAGCCCGACGGCGGCGAGCCATTCGGGTGCGTCGGCGCCCGCGACGATCGCGGCGGTGGCGGCGGTGTTGGCGTCCACGCAGCTCCCGGCGGTGACGGTGACGGTGCGCCACACTGGGGCGGCGGGCCGTCCGGTGCGGGGATCCAGCAGGTGGTGGTGGCGGACGCCGCCGCGGGTCCAGGTGCGGACCGTCGTGGACGACGTGGCCAGGGCGCCACCGCGGATCGCGACGGTCTGCTCGCGGTCGCCCGGTCGGGTCTGCTGCGGATGATCGGCGACCCGGACGCGCCAGCCGCCCGCCGGGGCGGGCCCGGCGGTGGCGATGTCGCCGCCGAGGTTGACGAGCACGCCGGTGCCGAGGACGGACGAGACGAGCGCGCTGGCGCGGTCCGCGCCGAACGCCTTGGCGGTGGCACCGAGATCGAGCTCGACACCCTCGGGAACGGTGATCGTGCCTGCGCGGTCGTCCAGGTCGATGTGGCGCCACGCGCCGGGGTCGTGCGCGACCGGGCGCGCGGGCCCGTCGGCGGGGAGGTCGGCGAAGGCGCGGTCGTAGCCCAGGTCCCGCAGGCAGCGGCCCAGCGTGGGATCGACGTCGCCGTGGGTCTGGACGGCCGCGACCAGCGCGACCCGCACCGCGCGCCGCAGGACCAACCCCGCGGGGACCGCGGAGCCCGCGCCTAAGTTGACCGCGACGAGCTCGGAGTCGGGACGGAAGCGGCTGCACGCGCGGTCCAGGGCGGCGAGCTCGGTTCGCAGCAGCGCGACGGCGGCGGTGAGCGCCCCGGGGCGGGTCACGAGGATCTCGGCGGTGGTGCCGAGTGCTGGGAAGGCCGCAGCCCCAAACGTGGAGGCCTGCCGGGTCACGAGCCGCTCGATCGGGTGTCGGCGGAGTCCGAGTCGTCGGAGGCGTCCTCGGCGGCGGTGGGCTTCGCGCGCGTCGCCGTGGCGGTGGGCTCGCCCGCCTTCCGCGACGGGACGGCCTCGGGTGCGGCGGGCGGCGGTGTGAGCGCCGGGACGGGCCTGGCCTCGGTTCTCGGCGGCGGCGTCGCGGTCGTCGCGCGCTCCGCGGGCGCGGCGGGTGCGGGGGTACCGAGCTGCGCGGCCGCGGCCGCGGGATCGACCGCCACGGTGGTGGCCGGTGCGGGGAGGTCGGCGATCGCCGCGGTGATCCCGGCGGTGACCAGGACGGTGCCGGCGGCGAGGCCGCAGGAGACGTAGGTCAGCCTGCGCAGCGCACGGTCGCGCTGGACGGGGACCCACTGGTCGGTGGGGCCGTCGAGGAGGGAACCGGCGGCGTCGACCGCGGGCGTCGATGCACGGTGCCGGGCTCGGTGTGCGGGCATGTTCTTCCCTGTGGTCTCCGCCTGCCCGAGGGGGGAGCGGGCGCCCGGGGGAGTGCCGGTGGCAGGCGGGGACCGGCCGGGCGCGGTCCGTCGGGGGGAGCGGACCGGCCACCGAAACTAGCCACGATCGAGTGTCCTCCGATGCCTCTCCGTGGCCCTGTGCGACGAGCGGCCGGGAATGGGAGGTCACGGACGAGTAACGCGTCGAAAGGTTGCGTCGAGCGGCTGTGGTGTCGGTGACCGTCGCCTGTCGCGCGACGAACGCGCCGAGACGGCCGCCACAGCCGGGCCTCCGGCAATCCCTTCGGTCGACCGGGCCCGCACAGGTACTGTGGCTTTCCGACCAGCGCCCGCGCCCGGGCGAGGAACGCCCGACGGCGCGGGGGGCCGTGCTGAACGGGCCGGGAAGCAGGAGGTCGGCGGTGGCCCTCGTCGTCCAGAAGTACGGCGGATCGTCCGTGCAGGACGCGGACCGCATCAAGAAGGTCGCCGAGCGGATCGTCCGCACACACAAGGAGGGCAACGACGTCGTCGTGGTGGTCTCCGCGATGGGTGACACCACCGACGAGCTGTTCGACCTCGCCGAGCAGGTGAGCCCCGCCCCGCCGCCGCGCGAGCTGGACATGCTGCTCACCGCCGGTGAGCGGATCTCCAACGCGCTCGTCGCGATGGCCGTGCACGCGCTCGGCGTGGAGGCGCGGTCGTTCACCGGGTCGCAGGCGGGCATGGTCACCACGTCCAAGCACGGGGACGCCCGGATCGTGCACGTGAACCCGCAGCGCCTGCGCTCGGCGCTGGACGAGGGCTCGATCGTGCTGGTCGCGGGCTTCCAGGGCGTGAGCCAGGACTCCAAGGACGTCACGACGCTGGGCCGCGGCGGCTCGGACACCACCGCCGTCGCACTGGCCGCCGCCCTGGAGGCCGACGTCTGCGAGATCTACTCCGACGTGGACGGCGTGTTCACCGCCGATCCACGGATCGTGCCGAACGCCCAGCGGCTGGACGCCGTCACCTACGAGGAGATGCTGGAGCTCGCGGCCTCGGGGGCGAAGATCCTGCACCTGCGCGCGGTCGAGTACGCGCGCCGCTACCACGTCCCGCTGCGGGTGCGCAGCTCGTACAACGACAGGCCGGGATCGCTCGTCACCGGCTCGATCGAGGAGATCCCGTTGGAGAACGCGATCATCACCGGCGTCGCGCACGACCGGTCCGAGTCCAAGATCACCGTGACCGGCGTGCCGGACACCCCCGGCATGGCAGCGCGGATCTTCCGGACGGTCGCCGACGCCGAGATCAACATCGACATGGTGCTGCAGAACATCAGCGTCGGTAGCGCCGGCACCACGGACATCACGTTCACGCTGCCCCGCTCGGACGGCCCCCGCGCCGTGGACGCGCTGCGGGCGGTCCAGGCGGAGATCGGGTTCGCCGACCTCATCCTGGACGACTCGGTCGGCAAGGTCTCCCTCGTCGGCGCCGGCATGCGCAACCACCCGGGCGTGACGGCCACCTTCTGCGAGGCGCTGTCCGACGCGGGGATCAACATCGAGACCATGAACACGTCGGAGATCCGGATCTCGGTGATCTGCCGTGTGGAGCAGCTCGACGACGCGGTGCGCGCCCTGCACGCGGCGTTCGAGCTCGGCGGCGAGGAGCAGGCCGTGGTGTACGCGGGGACCGGCCGATGAGCGAGCGCGCGAGCGGAGGGCCCGTGCTGGCGATCGTGGGCGCCACCGGAGCCGTCGGCACGACGATGATCGACATCATCGACGCGCGCGAGTCCGTGCCGTGGAGCGAGATCCGGCTGATCGCCTCCCCGCGCTCGGCAGGCAAGGTGCTGAAAGTGCGCGGCGCGGACGTCACCGTGCAGGCGCTGGCGCCCGAGGTGTTCGACGGCGTGGACATCGCGCTCTTCGACGTCCCGGACGAGGTCTCCGCGCAGTGGGCGCCGGTCGCGGCCGCCCGCGGCGCGGTGGCCGTCGACAACTCCGGCGCGTTCCGCATGGACCCGGACGTGCCGCTCGTCGTGCCCGAGTGCAACGCCGAGGCCGCGGCGGACCGGCCGAAGGGGATCATCGCCAACCCGAACTGCACGACGCTGTCGATGATGGCGGCGATGGGTGCGCTGCACCGCGAGTTCGGACTCACGGCGCTGGTCGTGGCCTCGTACCAGGCCGCGTCGGGGGCGGGGCAGGCCGGGATCGACCGGCTGCAGGCCGAGCTCTCGGCCGTCGCGGGCAAGGACGTCGGCAACCGGGCGGGCGACGTGCGCGATGCGCTGGCCGACCTGCCGGCCGGCTCGCCGTTCCCCGCGCCGCTGGCGCTCAACGTCGTGCCCTGGGCGGGCTCGCTGAAGGACGACGGCTGGTCGAGCGAGGAGCTGAAGGTCCGCAACGAGTCGCGCAAGATCCTCGGCATCCCGGACCTGCGCGTGTCCGCCACGTGCGTGCGGGTCCCCGTCGTCACCACGCACGCTCTGGCGGTGCACGCCACGTTCGCGCGCGAGGTCTCGGTGGAGGCGGCCCGCAAGGTGCTCGCGGCCCAGCCGACGATCGTCCTGCGCGACGACCCGGCGGTAGGCGAGTTCCCGACGCCCGCGGACGTCGTCGGTGGGGATCCCACCTGGGTCGGGCGGATCCGCCAGGCGCTGGACTTCCCGAACACGCTGGAGCTGTTCGTGTGCGGGGACAACCTGCGCAAGGGGGCAGCGCTCAACACCTACGAGATCGCGGAGACTGTCGCCGCACGCCGATGATCGGCGGGGGTGGTCACGGATGTCGTCCTGCCCGGTGATCACCTGGGTCGGCTCACCCGGTGATCACCTGGGTCGGCCCGCTCGGTGCTTACCGGGTCGCCGTGCTCGGTGATCACCCGGGTCGTCGCCCAGGGTGATCACTTGGGTCGATCCACCCGGGTGATCACGGGTTGCTGTGCTCGGTGATCACCGCGGCGGCGCAGCGGGTCGCCGGCCGGGCCCGCCGGCTCGGCGCCTGCCGCAGCGGCGGGGAGTGCCGGGCCTCGCTGTCCGGCCCGCCGTTCCGGTGGCTCCTGCGGCCCGCGCCGGATGGCTCGCGCAGCTCCCGTCCCGCTCGGCGTGCCAGGCCCGCTTCGGGTCGCCGCCCCGCGGCTCGCGGTTCGCAGGGATTGGGCGCGCCTCGCAGGGGCTGCGGCGCCTGCGAGGGGTGGCGGGGCTTTGCGAAGGGGTGGTCGGGGGTCTGCGAGGGGTGGCGGGGCTCTGCGAAGCGCGTCGGGGGTCTGCGAGGGGTGGCGGGGCTCGCGAAGGGTGACGTCCCTGCTGGTGGTGTAAGTCCGGGCCGGTTCCGCGCGTCGTAGCGCGTAGGAGAGGCCATCGCGTGAGTCTCTGCGTGATCCCGCCAAGGAACTCGTAGAGAGGTGCCACGCGATGGCC